>CALOFA010000010.1:0-61770 GCA_942492545.1 uncultured Cryomorphaceae bacterium
GTAGAGCGCGTCCTTGGTAAGGACGAGGTCACGGGTTCAATTCCCGTCATTGGCTCATAGATTAGGCATTTTGCAATTGAAATAAGAATCAAATAATCATTTAAACTACTTAGCAATGGCTAAAGAACAATTTGATCGCTCCAAACCTCACCTTAACATAGGTACCATTGGTCACGTTGACCACGGTAAAACGACGTTGACTGCTGCGATCACCACAGTACTTGCAGGTAAAGGCCTGTCTGAATTGAAATCTTTCGATTCAATCGATAATGCTCCCGAAGAAAAGGAGCGTGGTATTACCATTAACACTTCACACGTTGAGTATCAGACGGAAAACCGTCACTATGCCCACGTTGACTGTCCTGGTCACGCTGACTACGTAAAGAACATGGTAACAGGAGCCGCTCAAATGGATGGTGCTATCTTGGTAGTTGCTGCCACTGATGGACCTATGCCACAAACACGTGAGCACATTCTTCTTGGTCGCCAAGTAGGTGTTCCGCGTATCGTTGTTTTTATGAACAAAGTGGACATGGTTGATGACGAAGAGCTTCTGGTGCTAGTTGAAATGGAAGTGCGCGAGCTACTTTCTTTCTACGAGTACGATGGAGATAACACACCTGTAATCATGGGATCTGCACTTGGTGCATTGAACGGAGAAGAGAAGTGGGTTAAGACGGTAGAAGAATTGATGGATGCTGTTGACAGCTGGATCGAGATTCCACCACGTGAAATTGACAAAGATTTCTTGATGCCTGTAGAGGATGTATTCTCTATCACAGGTCGTGGAACTGTTGCTACAGGTCGTATCGAAACAGGAGTTATTAACTCTGGTGACCCGGTTGACATCGTAGGTATGCAGGTAGAGAAATTGAAATCAGTTGTTACAGGTGTTGAAATGTTCCGTAAAATCCTTAACAGAGGAGAAGCGGGAGATAACGTAGGATTGCTTCTACGTGGAATCGACAAGGCAGCTATTCGTCGTGGTATGGTAATTTCTAAGCCTGGCTCTATTACTCCTCACACTAAATTCAAAGCTGAAATTTACGTGTTGAAGAAAGAAGAAGGTGGACGTCACACTCCATTCCATGATAAATATCGTCCTCAGTTCTACTTCAGAACGACTGACGTAACCGGTGAAATCATTCTTGGTGAAGGCCGTGAAATGGTAATGCCTGGTGATAACGTATCAATCGTGGTACACTTGATCGTACCGGTAGCGATGGACAAAGGTCTTCGCTTTGCGATCCGCGAAGGTGGTCGTACAGTAGGTGCGGGACAGGTAACTGAGATTATTGAGTAATTGATTAATAAATCTTGACAGTGAAGGTGAGTGCCATAATGGCGTTCACCTTTCCCTGTCAATACACGGGTGTAGCTCAGCTGGTAGAGCACTGGTCTCCAAAACCAGGTGTCGGGAGTTCGAGTCTCTCCACCCGTGCAAAAAAAATAAGAAACGTGGCTAGTCTTCAAACAACGTTCAGAGAGTCTTACGATGAGTTGGTTCACAAAGTGACCTGGCCCTCGTGGAAACAACTGCAAAGCAGTAGTATTCTAGTACTCGTAGCATCACTCATTATTGCCGGGATCATTTTCGTAATGGATTATGTTTTCGGAGTTCAGGTAATCGATGCTGCCGGTGATGGCTTCCAATGGAGAGGAGTTCTAGGATTTATTTACGACTTACTAGCCGACCTATAATAGCATGGCAGATTCTGCATCAAAAAAGTGGTACGTCGTTCGAGCGATCAGCGGTAAAGAGAAGAAGGTTAAGGACATGATCGAATTAGAGATAAGTCGTAGTAACCTATCTGACCATGTTGCTCAAGTTCTTATCCCGACCGAGAAGGTATTTCAAATACGCAACGGTAAGAAGATCAGTAAAGAACGAAACTTCTTTCCGGGATATGTTTTGATCGAAGCTGATCTGGTAGGAGAAGTTCCTCACCTTATTAAAGGAGTAAACAATGTCATTGGTTTCTTAGGAGCTGAAAAAGGGGGGGACCCTGTTCCATTGAGAACCTCTGAGGTAAATAGAATATTAGGAAAGGTTGATGAACTCGCTGAAAGTGAAGAAGAAATCAACATCCCATATGTGGTCGGAGAGAGCGTAAAAGTTGTCGATGGTCCGTTCAATAACTTTAACGGAGTTGTTGAAGAAGTAAACGAAGAGAAGAAGAAACTTAAAGTGATGGTTAAGATTTTCGGTCGGAAAACTCCGCTCGAACTTGGCTACATGCAAGTTGAGAAAGAAGGCTAATTATTAACTAAACAAAGGATACACCAGAGTCTTTTGGCTGCTTTGTGAGAGCGGTCGCTTCCAGAGACACTGAATATCATAAATTAAAAACCCAAACTTGATATGGCTAGAGAAGTAAGCGGGCTAATCAAGCTGCAAATTAAAGGTGGGGCTGCCAACCCTTCACCTCCCGTAGGACCGGCTCTCGGTGCGAAAGGGGTGAATATAATGGAGTTCTGCAAGCAGTTTAACGCTCGTACACAAGATCAAGCTGGAAAAGTTTTACCGGTAGTCATTACCGTTTATACCGATAAGTCTTTTGACTTCATCGTTAAAACTCCTCCCGCAGCTGTGCAACTCCTTGATGCTGCTAAACTCAAGTCAGGTTCTGCTGAATCAAATCGTTTAAAAGTGGGCAGTGTGTCCTGGGATCAAGTTCGCTCGATCGCAGAAGACAAAATGCCTGATTTGAACTGTTTTACAGTAGAGTCTGCAATGAAAATGGTAGCAGGGACTGCGCGAAGCATGGGGATAAATGTCAAGGGTAAAAGCCCTTTTAACGGTTAAAACTTTTGTTATGCGAGTATCTAAGAAAAGAAAAGAAGCGCTAGGCAAGTTCGATCCAACTAAAACCTACTCTCTGGAAGAAGCATCTGGTATTGTGAAAGAAATTTCATCTACCAATTTTGATTCCTCAGTAGATTTGGCTGTTCGGCTTGGCGTGGATCCTAGAAAAGCAAACCAGATGGTTAGGGGAAGTGTTTCCCTCCCTCATGGTACAGGAAAGGACGTCCGAGTTTTGGTACTGTGTAATCCTGACAAAGCTGCTGATGCCACTGAGGCAGGAGCTGATTTTGTTGGATTAGACGAGTACATTGAAAAAATCAAGGGCGGCTGGACCGATGTTGATGTAATTATTACAACTCCAAACGTAATGGGAAAAGTTGGGGCATTAGGTAGAATATTAGGACCACGTGGTCTTATGCCTAATCCCAAGACAGGAACCGTAACGATGGATGTTGCGAAAGCTGTTAGTGATGTAAAAGCAGGTAAAATCGACTTCAAAGTTGACAAGTACGGCATCATTCACGCTGCTATTGGTAAAGCATCTTTTGATGCTCAGAAGATTCGCGAAAACGCAAAAGAAGTTTTGCAAACTCTCGTGAAGTTGAAACCAGCTGCAGCCAAAGGAGCCTACATTAGAAGCATATCCCTTAGTGGAACTATGTCTCCTAGCGTTAAAGTTGAAGCTAAATCGGTTTCTGAATAACGGTAAAACTCAAAAAATGACGAAGACAGAGAAAAATCAAGTTATCGATGAGTTGGCCGCAACGCTATCAGCTGCAAACGTAATTTACCTTGCAGACACTTCGGAATTAGATGCCGAAGCGACCTCCAATCTCAGAAGAACATGTCACAAAAGAGAAGTTAGCCTTAACGTTGTTAAGAATACACTTCTAAGAAAAGCCTTCGAAAAAGTAGAAGGAAAAGACTTTTCGGACATGTACGATGTGTTGGCAGGCCCGACTTCCATCATGTTGAGCGAAACAGGAAATCTTCCTGCGAGACTCATCAAAGAATTCCGAAAGAAGCATCCAAAGCCAATTCTAAAAGCGGCTTACGTTGAAGAGATGTGTTTCGTAGGAGACGACCAATTGGATACATTAACCGAAATTAAGTCTCGTGAAGAGCTTATCGGAGATGTTATCGCCCTTCTTCAGTCACCAATACGCAATGTAATTGGTGCTCTTGAATCAGGTAAAAACACATTGGGCGGTCTTATGAAAACACTCGAAGAACGTGAATCCTAATTTTTTTTAAAACAAACAGAACCACAAACTTAAAATCAAATAAAATGGCAGACGTTAAAGCTTTAGGCGATCAATTGGTAGGCCTTACTGTAAAAGAAGTTAACGAACTAGCAGCATACCTCAAAGAAGAGCACGGTATTGAGCCCGCAGCTGCAGCAGCAGTTGTAGCAGCTCCAGGTGCCGGAGGTGGCGGAGAAGCAGCCGAGGAGCAATCAGAATTCGATGTAATTCTAAAAGCTGCAGGCGGATCTAAATTGGCCGTTGTGAAACTAGTTAAAGAACTAACCGGACTTGGCCTAAAAGAGGCTAAAGCTGTTGTTGATGGTGCTCCTGCTCCAGTAAAAGAAGGAGTTTCAAAAGAAGAAGCGGAATCGCTTAAGTCACAACTCGAAGAAGCCGGTGCTGAAGTTGAAGTTAAGTAAGACACAAACATATTCTTACGCTTATTGTTAGGCTCTGGGTCATCTCGCTTCGGCGAGATGGCCTGAGCCTTTTTATGCCTTATTAATATCAGGCGTTTTTTCTTAATCACACTCAAACCCTGCAGTCTTGGCTACAATTACAAAGAAAAAAGACGAGCGAATAGATTTCTCTTCAAGCAAACACAATATTGAGTTTCCTGACTTTTTGGAAGTTCAAATAAAGTCGTTTCAAGAGTTTTTTCAGCTCGAAACAAATCCCGAAGACAGGGAAACTGAAGGCCTCTACAAGGTTTTCACTGAAAACTTTCCTATCACTGATACAAGAAATCAATTTGTACTTGAATTCTTGGATTACTTCGTAGATCCACCTCGATACAGCATTACAGAATGCGTAGAAAGAGGATTAACCTACGCCGTGCCGCTTAAGGCAAAATTGAAGCTGTACTGTACAGATCCCGAACACGAAGACTTTGAGACTATCGTCCAAGACGTGTACTTGGGTACCATTCCTTACATGACCCCTCAAGGATCATTTGTAGTCAATGGAGCAGAAAGAGTTATTGTATCTCAGCTGCACCGCTCTCCCGGAGTATTCTTCGGTCAGAGTCGTCACGCTAACGGGACCAAGCTCTACTCTGCAAGGGTTATTCCTTTTAAGGGATCGTGGATTGAGTTTGCTACGGATATCAATGCGGTAATGTATGCATACATCGACCGTAAGAAAAAGCTTCCTGTTACTACATTGCTTCGTGCCATTGGTTACGAAAGCGATAAAGACATTCTCGAGATTTTCGACCTTGCCGATGAGTTTAAGGTGACGAAAACCGGAGCTAAGAAATTGGTAGGAAGAAAACTTGCCGCTCGTGTTCTTAAAAGCTGGGTGGAAGACTTCGTAGATGAAGATACAGGAGAGGTAGTTTCTATTGAAAGAAACGAAGTGATTATCGATCGTGAGACAATGATCGAGGAAGAGCAAATTGAGCAAATCCTTGAATCAGGAGCTAAGACAGTTATTCTCCACAAAGAGAATATCAATGCGGCTGATTTCTCGATCATCTACAATACACTTCAAAAAGATACTTCTAACTCGGAGAAAGAAGCGGTAGAGCACATCTATCGTCAGTTGCGTAATGCTGAGCCACCGGATATGGAAACGGCTCGCGGCGTTATCGACAAACTATTCTTCTCTGAAACAAGGTATGACCTGGGAGAAGTTGGACGTTTCAGAATCAACAAGAAGCTCGGTTTGGATACCGACTATTCTGAACGAACACTAACCAAAGAAGACATCATCAAAATAATCAAGTATCTGATTGATTTGGTGAATAGTAATACAGATGTTGACGACATCGATCACTTGAGCAACAGACGTGTGCGCACCGTAGGGGAGCAACTTCACAACCAGTTTGGTGTAGGTTTGGCTCGTATGGCTCGTACAATCCGCGAAAGAATGAACGTTCGCGACAACGAAGTATTTACACCAACTGACTTGATCAACGCCAAGACACTTTCTTCGGTGATCAACTCATTCTTCGGAACCAACCAGTTGTCTCAGTTCATGGACCAGACCAATCCTCTCTCTGAGGTAACTCACAAGAGAAGAATGTCTGCACTCGGACCCGGAGGTCTCTCCAGAGAAAGAGCAGGTTTCGAGGTTCGTGACGTTCACTACACGCACTACGGTCGTCTATGTACGATTGAAACACCGGAAGGACCGAACATCGGTTTGATCTCTTCGCTATGTGTTTTTGCTAAGATCAACAGACTTGGTTTTATTGAAACTCCTTACCGCACGGTATCCGGTGGTGAAGTTGATTTGAAAACTGAACCGATCTACCTGAGTGCTGAAGAGGAAGACGAAAAAATGATTGCTCAGGCAAATGCTCAGGTAAGCGACAAAGGAATTCTTGAATCTGAAAGAGTGAAAGCTCGAAAAGAAGGAGACTTCCCGGTAGTTGAACCTAATGAGATTGACTTGATCGACGTTGCTCCTAACCAGATCGCTTCGATTGCAGCATCACTTATTCCATTCTTGGAACATGATGATGCGAACCGAGCATTGATGGGATCAAACATGATGCGTCAGGCTGTTCCGCTTTTGAGACCAGAGTCTCCGATTGTTGGAACAGGATTGGAAAAACGTGTTGCACAAGATTCTCGAGTTTTGGTTTCATCAGAAGGAACAGGAGTTGTAGAATATGTGGATGCTAATAAAATCGTTATCCGCTACGAGCGTAATGAGGAAGAACAACTCATAAGCTTTGATGGTGATACGAAAGAATATCCTCTCATTAAATTCTTGAAGACCAACCAAGGAACGAGCATGAACTTGCGTCCGATGGTGGCTAAAGGAGACAAAGTAACCCCTGGTCAAGTCTTGACTGAAGGTTACGCAACTCAAGGTGGAGAGCTCGGAATAGGTCGTAACCTGATGGTGGCATTTATGCCTTGGAAGGGTTACAACTTTGAGGATGCGATCGTAATTTCTGAAGAAGTTGTTCGTGAGGACATCTTTACTTCTATTCACATCGATGAGTACATCTTAGAAGTAAGAGACACAAAACGTGGACAGGAAGAATTGACTCCTGATATTCCAAACGTAAGTGAAGAAGCAACAAAGAATCTCGACGAAAACGGAATGATCCGTGTCGGAGCTGAGATCCGTGAAGGCGATATCTTGATAGGTAAGATTACTCCGAAAGGAGAAACTGATCCTTCGCCTGAAGAGAAACTTCTTAGAGCAATCTTCGGTGATAAAGCAGGAGATGTGAAAGATGCTTCTTTGAAAGCTTCACCTTCATTAAGAGGTGTTGTGATCGACAAGAAGTTATTCGCAAAAGCGGTTAAGTCGCCAAAAACCAAAGCAGCCGAGAAAACCATTGTTGAGGAAATCGACAAACAGTTTGACAAGGACTGTGCAGACTTGAAAGCTTCGTTGATAGACAAGTTGAACAAGCTGGTTGCGGGTAAAACTTCTCAAGGAGTCTTCAACAACTTCAAAGAAGAGCAGATCAAGAAAGGTGTTAAGTTCACTCAGAAGGCATTGAATGCGATTGACTATGCTATAGTTAACCCGAGCAGATGGACCACTGATGACCACATCAATACTTTGATCAAAAAGCTGATCCACAACTACAATATCAAACACAACGACTTGGTAGGTGCGCACAAGCGTAAGAAGTTCCAAATCACCATAGGTGATGAGCTACCAAGCGGAATTTTGAAATTGGCTAAAGTGTACATCGCCAAGAAGCGCAAGCTTAAGGTGGGAGATAAAATGGCGGGACGTCATGGAAACAAAGGTATCGTTGCGAAAATCGTTCGTAAAGAAGATATGCCTTACCTCGATGATGGAACTCCGGTAGATATCGTCCTTAATCCACTTGGTGTACCTTCAAGGATGAACCTTGGTCAGATCTATGAAACCGTTCTCGGTTGGGCAGGTCAGAAACTAGGGTTAAAATTTGCCACCCCGATTTTTGACGGTGCTTCTATTGATCAAATCAATGAATACACTGACAAAGCAGGTGTGCCACGCTACGGTGTGACCACACTTAGAGATGGTGGTACAGGAGAGCACTTTGACCAACCGGCAACAGTAGGTGTGATCTACATGCTGAAACTTGCTCACATGGTTGATGACAAAATGCATGCACGTTCAATCGGTCCATACTCACTCATTACACAGCAGCCACTCGGAGGTAAAGCTCAGTTCGGAGGCCAGCGTTTTGGAGAGATGGAGGTTTGGGCACTTGAAGCATTTGGTGCATCAAACATCTTGCGAGAGGTACTGACGGTTAAATCTGATGACGTAGTGGGTAGAGCAAAAGCCTACGAAGCTATCGTAAAAGGAGAGAATATGCCTGAACCGGTATTCCTGAATCATTCAATGTGCTACTGCATGAATTGAGTGGTCTTGGACTTAAAGTCAGTCTAGATTAGTACAGTGTTAACGGAGTTTTCAACGAAAGAAAATCATTCCAATGGCCTTAAAAAGGGATAAAAAAATAGAATCAAGTTTTAATAGTATCACCATCAGTCTCTCTTCTCCCGAAGAAATTCTTGAGAAGAGCCATGGTGAAGTGTTAAAGCCCGAAACCATAAATTACAGAACCTACAAACCCGAACGCGATGGTTTATTTTGCGAACGAATTTTCGGTCCTGTAAAAGATTACGAATGCCACTGTGGTAAGTACAAGCGAATCCGATACAAAGGAATCGTATGTGACCGTTGTGGTGTAGAGGTAACAGAGAAGAAAGTGCGTCGTGAGCGTCAAGGACATATCTCCTTGGTTGTTCCTGTAGCACACGTTTGGTACTTTAAATCATTGCCAAACAAAATCGGTTACCTTCTTGGTCTTCCTACAAAGAAGCTTGATCAAATCATTTACTACGAACGCTATGTTGTCATCAACGCAGGTCCGGCTGTAAATGAAGAGGGTGAGCAACTTTCTCGTATGGATTTCCTTACGGAGGAAGAGTACATCGATATTTTGGAGACGCTTCCAAAGGAGAATCAATATCTCGATGAAAGCGATCCGAATAAATTCGTTGCTAAGATGGGAGCGGATGCTCTACACGATTTGCTTAAGACGACTAATCTCGATGAATTGTCATACGAGTTGCGCCATAAAGCCAATACCGAGACTTCTCAGCAGAGAAAAAATGAAGCGCTTAAGCGTCTTCAAGTTGTTGAGGCATTCCGTGAGGCAAACACGCGCATTGAGAATCGTCCCGAGTGGATGATCATCAAGGTTGTGCCGGTTATTCCACCGGAATTGCGTCCACTCGTTCCACTAGATGGAGGACGTTTTGCAACTTCTGACTTGAATGACCTTTACCGAAGAGTGATCATTCGAAACAATCGATTGAAGCGATTGATCGAAATCAAAGCTCCTGAAGTTATTTTGAGAAACGAAAAGCGTATGCTACAGGAAGCTGTAGACTCACTTTTCGATAACTCCAGAAAGTCATCGGCTGTAAAGACTGAATCAAACAGACCATTAAAATCCCTTTCTGACAGTTTGAAAGGAAAGCAGGGTCGATTCCGTCAGAACCTTCTCGGTAAGCGTGTGGATTATTCTGCACGTTCGGTAATCGTTGTAGGTCCTGAGTTGAAACTTCACGAATGTGGTTTGCCAAAAGATATGGCGGCTGAGCTTTACAAGCCATTTATCATCCGAAAGATGATAGAAAGAGGTATTGTAAAGACTGTGAAATCGGCAAAGAAAATTGTTGATAGAAAAGAGCCTGTAGTTTGGGATATTCTTGAGAATGTATTGAAAGGACACCCTGTACTTCTCAACCGTGCACCAACTTTGCACCGTTTGGGTATTCAGGCTTTCCAGCCAAAATTGATAGAGGGTAAAGCGATCCAGTTGCACCCATTGTCATGTACTGCATTCAACGCCGACTTTGACGGTGACCAGATGGCAGTTCACTTGCCTTTGGGTAATGCTGCGATTCTGGAAGCTCAGCTTTTGATGATTGCATCGCATAACATTCTAAACCCTGCCAATGGCGCCCCGATTGCCGTACCTTCTCAGGATATGGTTTTGGGTCTTTACTACATTACGAAGGGAAGAACCAGCGATAAAGATCATACTGTAAAGGGTGAAGGTAAAATCTTCTACAGCCCTGAAGAAGTTGAGATAGCATACAATGAAGGTAAGCTTGCTTTGCATGCTCATATTAAATTCCGTTACGAAGATATTGACGGAAAAACACACCTTCTTGAGACTACTACAGGTCGAGTTCTTTTCAATAACATGGTTCCTAAGGAAGTAGGTTATTTGAACCAAGTACTTACCAAGAAAGCGCTTCGAGACATCATCGGTACGGTAATTAAAACCGTAGGTATGGCTCGTGCGGCTAAATTCTTGGATGACATCAAGCAGGTAGGTTACTACATGGCATTCAAAGGTGGATTGTCTTTCAACTTGAATGATGTAATTATTCCGCCGGAGAAGGAAGTCTTGGTAGACAAAGCTGTAGAAGAGGTGAAAGCCGTGACGGACAACTACTCAATGGGTCTGATAACGAACAATGAGCGTTACAATCAGATAATTGACATTTGGACGCACACCAACTCGAAGTTGACCAACATTTTGATGGAAAACCTCAAGAACGATAAGCAGGGATTCAACTCTATCTACATGATGTTTGACTCCGGTGCGCGTGGATCGAAGGAACAGATTCGTCAGCTCTCAGGAATGAGGGGATTGATGGCAAAACCACAGAAGTCCGGTGCTACAGGTGGTCAGGATATTATTGAAAACCCGATTCTTTCGAACTTTAAAGAAGGTCTTTCTATCCTTGAGTACTTTATCTCTACTCACGGTGCACGTAAAGGACTTGCAGATACGGCCCTCAAAACTGCCGATGCAGGATATTTGACTCGTCGTTTGGTAGATGTTGCTCAGGATGTCGTTATTCTTAATGAGGATTGCGAAACCCTTCGAGGTTTGGTAGCAACTCCGTTGAAGAAGAACGAAGAAATCGTAGAAACACTTTACGAAAGAATTCTTGGACGTACTTCAGTTCATGATGTATTGCATCCTGAAACAGACGAAGTAATCGTTGAGTCAGGTGAGCAGATTACTGAAGAAATAGCTCAACTCATAGACGAAGCGGGAATTGAAGAAGTAGAAATTCGTTCGGTACTAACTTGTGAAGAAAAACGAGGAGTATGCGCGAAGTGTTACGGTAGAAACCTAGCTTCGGGTCGAATGGTTACCAGAGGAGAAGCTGTCGGTGTGATCGCTGCGCAGTCTATCGGTGAACCTGGAACACAGCTTACGCTTCGTACTTTCCACGTTGGGGGTACCGCTTCTAACATTGCTGATGAATCAGAAATCAGAGCAAAAGCTGCAGGTACTGTAGAATTGGAAGAAATGAGAACGGTAGAGAGCGTAGCTGCAGATGGAACTAAGAGAACCATCGTAGTAGGTCGTTCAGGTGAGATGCGTCTGATTGATGCAAAGACCGGAGCTATTGTAGCTACTAACAACATTCCTTACGGAGCCGAAATTTTCATTAATAATGGAGCTAAGGTTAAGAAAGGTGATGCGATTTGCCAATGGGATCCATACAACGCTGTAATTATTTCGGAAGCTGCGGGTACCATCAAGTTTGATAACTTCGAAGAAGGTATTACTTACCGCGAAGAGGTTGATGAGCAAACAGGATACCGCGAAAAGGTAATCACTGAGCGTCGTGATAAGAAAAAGAACCCTGCGATTCTCATCGTTGACAAGAAATCCAAAGAGGTTGTAAAGACTTACAACTTACCTGTAGGAGCTCACGTGAATGTTGAGGAAGGAAAAGAGATCATCTCAGGATTTATTCTTGCTAAGATTCCACGTATTTCCGGTAAGACCGGGGATATCACAGGAGGTTTGCCGCGAGTTACTGAGCTTTTCGAAGCACGTAACCCTTCAAACCCTGCAGTGGTTAGTGAAATTGACGGAATTGTTTCCTATGGAAAAATCAAGCGTGGAAACCGTGAGATTATGGTAGAAAGCAAAACCGGTGAGGTAAAGAAATACCTTGTTTCACTCAGCAAGCACATCCTTGTACAGGAGAATGACTTTGTGAGAGCAGGTCAACCTCTGTCTGATGGAGCGATCACACCAAGTGATATATTGGCTATCCAAGGACCTACCAAAGTACAAGAGTACTTGGTGAATGAAATCCAAGAGGTATACCGATTGCAGGGTGTAAAGATCAACGATAAGCATTTCGAAATCGTTGTTCGTCAGATGATGCGTAAAGTGATCATTGAAGATCAAGGAGATACTCGATTCTTAGAGAAGCAAAGTGTTGAGAAGATCGACTTTATGGAAGAGAATGACAGACTCTTCGGTATGATGGTGGTTGTTGAGGCAGGAGATGCCCCGAACATTAAGCCCGGTCAGATCATTTCAGCCAGAAAGCTAAGAGATGAAAACTCACAACTCAAGCGTAAGGATATGAAGCAAATTGAAGCGCGTGAAGCAATTTCTGCTACGTCGCGTCCTTTGCTTCAAGGAATTACCCGAGCTTCGCTTCAAACGAAGAGCTTTATCTCAGCTGCGTCTTTCCAAGAGACTACAAAAGTTCTCAACGAGGCTGCAGTAAACGGAAAGCGAGACAATTTATTGGGATTGAAGGAAAACGTGATTGTAGGACATTTGATTCCTGCAGGAACAGGTTTACGAAAATTCCAAAAAGTGAATGTTGGCTCGAAAGAAGAGTACGAGAAACTCATAGAGAAAAAGAGTACCGAAGCCACCGCAGTGGAGGCTGGAGAATAACTTCATTAACAAACAAAAAGGCCATCCCTATAGAGGATGGCCTTTTTTTATCTTAGCAACTATGGCTGATCAAAATCAAAACAACGACCAAAACAAGAATCAACTCAATATAGAGCTGAAAGAAGATGTGGCTGATGGCATCTACTCAAACCTAGCCATCATCACGCATTCTAACGCAGAATTTGTTGCGGATTTTATCCGAGTAATGCCTGGCATGCCTAAGGCCAGGGTGAAGGCTAGAATAGTATTGACTCCACAACATGCCAAACGTTTGATGCGCGCATTACAGGACAATATTCAAAAATTTGAGTCGGTTCACGGAAAGATTTCTGAAGGCAATCCAAATGATGGAGGTGGAGGCTTCCCAATGAATTTCGGAGGCCCTACAGCCCAAGCTTAAAGCTCGTAAACGCTTTTGTTGAAGATAGTGTATCCAAAGTTGAAGAAGAAGCTCCAAGGTCCGTCGTCTCTACTGTCGTAGTAGTTGAGGTTTAAACTTACCGGCCCTAACGGGCTGTGGAACACCAAAGCTGACGCACCTATAAAATAACGATCATCGAAAGGCTCCGTGAATTCCGCGTCATTTGAGCCGTTTCTTATGATTTCTTTACCTGGCTGAAAGGCATAACCCTCTAGCCGCAATTCGAAATTCTTCCTGATTTCAATAATTGATTTCAGCCCGAGTGCCACATATTCTGTTGTTCTGAACTCGTCCAGAAAGATGGTTTTACTTTCGGGAATTGGAGTATAAGCCGGAGCAGATATAAGTGAAGCGTTATAATTCTCGAAGAATGGCTTATTGGAGTAAAGCGCTTCAGAATCAAATCCAAAAGTTACAGGTCCTATGTCAGCGAAATAATTTTGGTACTTAAGTTTTGCTTCAAACCAACTGTGGTCATCTCTGAACTCAAAAGCCTCTTCTCCGTTAGTGGTGCCGTATTCGGTTAATTCTTCTCCTACTACACCTCGTAAAGATATCTGCAACCGTGTTCCGCTATTGGGATAAATCTTTCGGTTGAGTGTATTTCGATCAATTCCGACTCCTATCGTTCCCAAAGTAAAATTTGTCACATCCGAAGTATCTGCCACGGTAAAATCCTCTGTCTGGTAGTAGCGATCTTCGGTTTCTCCATAGTCGAAATCAGCTTGGAGAATAGTATTGTTCCCTAAAGAAGCGATAAAGTCTAAACCGCCATAAGTTTCACTTTTTACAATAAACGATGGGCGAGAAAGCTCAAAAAAAGTGGCGAAGCTCCTGAAGTAGTCCCATCTGTTCAGTACTACATGTGGTGCAAAACTAAAGCGTTTTTTACCGCCTAAATCAACATTTGCACGCAATAGCACCGAGCCGTAAAACTTACCGAAATAGCTATTGGCCATTATACTGGTAGAGGTCCTTCCAAAAAGATTGTACTTCACACCCACATAACCGAAATTGACGGGGCGAGAAGAAAAGTTACCGCCAAAGTAGAGTTTCAGGTCCTTTTCTTGCCGAATTCTTAATCCTATGTCATAGGCGTCCTCGTCTTGATTATAGGTGGCGTACGGCTGGGTGTTTTTTACTTTTCCATCTTGAGCCAGTCGAAGAAATTGCGGTTTAAAATCAGAAAAGGTATAGGTGTATTGATACTTCTCCGGACCCAACGTACTCGATATATAAGTCTTTTGCTTAGCCGTTAAATCTCCTATAATTTGAACCTTTGAAATGTTCTTTTCGGGAATTTGTGAATTGAATTGCACGCGTAGGCTATCAAGATCCTCTGCGGTGCGACGGCGCTCAATATTCTCTAAAATTTCATCTACTTTCATTAAAGCGCTCAGGTATCCGCTTTCAATTTGCTCATCAATGGAAGAGAAATCAAATACTCCCAGTTCGGATGGAGGTAGGATAAGTACTCCATTTTCGCAGTACAAAGAAAAATCAGTTTGATTGCTGATCATATTCCTGATCTGTGAGAAGAGGTCATCTTCCGTTGGCGGTTCAATAGCCGAGGCCACATTGCTACCAATCACAAAGTCGGGTAGAAACTCGTCATACATCACATCAGCCGGAAAGTTGTTGTACAAACCTCCGTCAAAAAGCAATGTGCTGTCGACTGAAATCGGTTGAAAGTAGAAAGGATAAGTGGTGGAAGCGCGAAGAGCTCTCGATAAACTTCCTTCTGAAAAGATGACTTCTTCTTTTTTGGCGATATCTGCGGCAACGCAACGAAAGGGAACCATGAGGCTATCAAAATCATAGTTGGCAACTGCCGCAGGACCTGAGAAAATATCCATAAACATGTACTCCATCAGATTTGGAGTAACCAGATTCGTCGGGAGGCTGGCGCCCAAAATGTTTTTCGGATTCACCTTTATTCGAATGATCGAAGCATCGTAAAGATCTTGGGTGAAATAGTAAACATCATTCTTGTCAAGCTGCCCCTCTATTGCCAACAAAAATTCAGGGCTTTTAGCGAATTGAATGATCTCTTCAACCGAATATCCTGAAGCGTATAATCCCCCGACCAAAGCGCCCATTGAGGTGCCGGTAATGTAGTCGATTGGAATATTGTTTTCTTCAAGAGCTTTGATTACGCCAATATGCGCCAAACCTGCCGCCCCGCCGCCGCTCAGTATCAATCCCACTTTCTGGGCCCGAAGCATACATGAAGTGAGTATAAAAATCACTAATGTGATCGATACTCTCATTCCGGGGTGCATTTTCATTGCGATAAAGCTACTGTTTTAACACGGTACGAATCAAAGGATGCCGTCCCGATTTTTTGCTTAGTTCCTTAAAAGACGTGAAAATTCTTTAAGGTAGTCTATCGATTTGGCTTGACGAGAGCCATACCAAGAGAAGCATTCACCATCAACCAAAAGAGTAGGGATACCAATTGCTGAGCTGATCGATTTACAGTGGGTTTCCTTGAAGGGGTAAGGTTCTGAGCTAAGCAAGATCAAGTCGGGCTTGAGCTCCTCGATTTGGTCCTGTGTTATTTCCGGATAGCGAAAACCTTTTTCGCCCCATGCAGAAAGAGCATTGTCAATACTCACATGAGCCATTAAATCAGAAATATAAGTGTCCACACCAGCACACATATAGGGCTCTTGCCAAATCAAGTACAGTGCTTTTGGTCGTGGTTTAATCTGTGGAATGGATTTGATTCCTTCTGAAATCTTTTCAATCAATTCTC
Source organism: uncultured Cryomorphaceae bacterium (assembly GCA_942492545.1). GTDB lineage: Bacteria > Bacteroidota > Bacteroidia > Flavobacteriales_D > Cryomorphaceae > JAKVAV01. Next base: position 15,946 of record CALOFA010000010.1, read on the forward strand.
CTGCAATGGACGTGAATCCACCGACTTCCCCCAATCTTTTGATGAGATCAAGGCTTTGGTCGATGGTAGAAACATCACTGACAAAAACGGGAAAGCCGGCATTAATCAGCTCTTCAACCGTGGACTTGGTATTTTCCTCTTTATTGGCCAAGATCAGATCAGGCTTGAGTTTTTTCACCAGATCGACCTTCACATTTTTAGTGCCGCCCACTTTAAGGGCAGAGTCTAAATTCTCAGGATGAACACAGAATTTTGTCTTCCCAATAACTTTAAACCCCAAATCGACAGCCAATTCAGTAATCGATGGAACCAGAGAAACTACCCTGCCCGGAGTTTTGTCAAAGTGCAATTCTCTTCCTGTTTGGTCGAGAATCGTCATGCCTACTGAAGAGAAGAAATAAGGTCGACGAGAAATGATGTGGTAGTTCTCTTCATCAATTTTCACCACTACGGCCGAATTTTCCTTGTTAATGAGTTTGGTCAAAGAGCCAATCTCCTCGTTGCTATCCACTATTGGAAAAGGCTTGTTCATGGAGTCCTTCACTTTTACTTGTGTCGTATCCACACCGTCGCTAATGAGTTCGAAGAGCTTTCTTTCGTCAATCGATCCCACAAATGCACCATTGTCCCTTACAGGTATTTGAGAGATGTCGTACTTTTTCATTTTCGCAATGGCATTGCTCACCGGCTCGCCTGAAGCTATAGTGACCAAGGGTTGATGGATGTGTTTGTTTACCAAGTCAAGGGCACTTTTGTTAAGCACATTCAAGAATCCTCGGTCACGCATCCAATCGTCGTTGTAGATTTTTCCTACATAGCGCGATCCGTGATCGTGAAAGAGAACCACTACCACATCGTCTTCTGTGAGTTCATGCTTCATCTGCTCGATTACGGCGTAAGCCGAACCACAGCTGTATCCGAGAAGTAAGCCCTCTTTTCTGGCCAAGTCTCTGGCGTAAAGCGCACCGTCGCGGTCCGTTACTTTTTCAAAATGGTCGATCAGGCTGAAGTCAACATTCTTAGGAAGAATGTCTTCACCGATACCTTCTGTGATGTAGGAGTAGATCTCGTTTTCATCAAATTCTCCCGTTTCATGGTATTTTTTGAAAACGGAGCCGTAGCTGTCAGCCCCCCAAATTTTGATATCAGGATTTTGCTCTTTTAAATATTGAGCTACCCCCGAGATGGTTCCTCCCGTTCCCACACCTACAACGAAGTGTGTGATTTTTCCTTCGGTTTGTTCCCAAATTTCAGGACCGGTTCCTTCGTAGTGCGCTTTCCTATTGCTCAGGTTATCGTATTGGTAAGGGTAGAAAGAATTTGGAATTTCTTTGTTCAGCCTTTCGGCAACGCTGTAGTACGACTCAGGATGATCCGGAGCCACATTGGTGGGGCATACGATCACCTCGGCACCCATGGCCCGAAGAATATCCATCTTCTCCTTACTCTGCTTATCACTTAATGTGCAAATGAGTTTGTACCCTTTGACGATACATGCCAGAGCCAATCCCATACCCGTGTTTCCGGATGTACATTCTATCACGGTTCCTCCCGGTTTCAGCTTGCCTTCTTTTTCGGCATCTTCTATCATTTGCAATGCCATTCTATCCTTGGTGCTATGTCCGGGATTGAAGTATTCCACTTTGGCATAGACCGTTGCAGGAATGTGAGAGGCTATCCTGTTTAGCTTAATCATCGGCGTTTCTCCGATGGTTTCCAGGATGTTGTTGTATATCTTGGGGTGGTTCATGTCAATTTTTTTGCGAAGGTAAGGACTTAATTAAAGCGAATGGCCTTAGAAGGTCGTATGCCATTAATCGCCAGTGTTGGCAAGGTCATCATGAGGACGCAGATCAGAAACACACCGACATTCAACCCAACAATATAGTCCATGCGCAAGAGAATCGGGACTTCTGAAACGTAGTAATTGGTAGGGTCTAGTTTTAGGAACCCATACTCTTTCTGTAGAAGGCAAAATGAAATTCCGATCACATTTCCTAAGACCATTCCAACCAAAATAATGTAACCGGCTTGGTAAAGGAAAATTTTCTGAACGGTCTGGGCAGAAGCTCCGATGGCGCGAAGAATACCGATCATGGATGTTCTTTCCATTATCAGGATCAACAACGCAGAAGTCATATTGATCACAGAAATGAGAATCATTAATGTAATGATGACCACAGTGTTCAGGTCAAGCATTTCCAGCCAATTGAAGATCTCGGGCGATTTTTGTCGAATCGTGGTAGTCCTTAGGTTGTAATTGAGATGCTTGTAAATAATCTCTTCCATCTTTCCCAGCTTTTGGTAGTCGCTGAGCATCACTTCAAAACCTCCGGTGTAGTATTTTGCACTTCCGCCCGAAGTGGTGATTTCCACCTCAGATTCATCGGGACAATGGCATTCCGAAATGGTTGATCCTTCATGTTTGTAATGAAAAAATGCAGTGTCAGAAAGAGTGCCTTTTTCTCTCGCAACTACATAAATGGTGGTGTCTCCTACTAGACAAAACTCGTGAGGCCCTTCACCACGCAAAGAATCGGCACTCCAAATCAGCTTTGATCTGCCTTTGCCACCAAATCCAAAACCTTTGAGGGATACCTTGCCATCTTCGCAGCCCGTCATTTTTAGGTTGGCCTCAAGTCCCCATTGATTGATTTTTTTGATCTGATCGATGTGCACGAGAACGAACTGTTCGTCCAAGTCTTGCAATCCTGTTTCGTAAATACCCGCAATCTCGAAGTTCCTTTGGCTCATACTTCCTTTGGCATTTTGGAAGTAGATGGCCACTTTCTCACCTACACCAGTTTGCAGCCTTCCGGCTAAAAACGAGGAGATAAGAAGTTGATTTTTGGTGGAATCTTGAGAGAAATCAGGAATGACTCCCTCTTGTAAGTTTTTTTCGAAAAAAGACCAGTTGTAGTCCCCCGCAATCCCTTTCAGAATGACTCCCTGAATATTGTCGCTGGTTTCAATCACACCCTCTTTGAGAGCAAACTGATGGATGTTCTCTACTTCTTCGAGCGTGTCGAGCGAGGGATAAAACGGTTGATCGAGTAGGAGTTTGGGCTGACTCAAGCCTTGACCACTTCCAAAATTGGTAATTTGGATATGCGAGCCAAAGCCGATAACCTTTTGTCTGATTTCGTTTTGAAAGCCGATGACTATGGCCACCGCCACTATCATTACGGCCATTCCGAGAGCAATACCCACAGTAGCAATTCGAACAATCGGACCTGAAAGACCTTTTTGCTTACTTTCCCGTTTTATTAATCTTTTGGCAATAAAAAGAGCTGTATTCAATGTGTGTGTCTTTCCTTTCCAGCAAAAGTATGAATTTCGCCTTCTCCATATTGGGCATTTCCCTCTTCCTTTCTTGCGGGATGGCTCCTGAGGTGTCGGGGCAGCCCGAAGAATCAAGTCCACAGGCAGAAGAAATCAAACCGGGAATCTATGATTTCGAGCGATTATTGTCGCTTATCGGCGATGCCAAAGTGGCTGTTGTAACCAATCATACGGGTTCAATAGGAGATGTGCACATTGTAGATTCCTTGCTCAGTTCAGGTGTTGCAGTTAAAAAAGTATTCGCCCCTGAGCACGGTTTTCGAGGTGATCGTGCCGATGGTGAAAATATTGAAGATGGAATTGATCGAAAAACAGGAGTCCCTGTCGTTTCGCTCTACGGCAAAAACAAGAAACCTTCAAAAGAAAGTCTGAAAGATGTTGATCTTGTTTTGTTCGATATACAGGACGTTGGCGCACGATTCTATACCTACTTATCTACATTGCACTACGTGATGCAAGCTTGCTCTGAGCAGAGCATTCCAATAATTGTCGCGGACAGACCAAATCCTAATATCCATTATATCGATGGACCTGTGATGAAAGCAGAGTTCAACTCATTTATCGGGCTTCACCCGGTGCCCATAGTCTATGGAATGACGATTGGTGAGTATGCCCTGATGCTGAATGGCGAGGGATGGCATGAATCGGAAGCCTGTGATTTAACTGTTTTGCCCTGTCTCAATTACGAAAGAGGCATGTCCTATGAGCTGCCGATAAAGCCATCTCCAAACCTGCCCACCATGGAGTCTGTCTACTTGTATCCTTCCATTTGTTTGTTTGAGGGCACGAAGGTCAGTGTGGGTAGAGGTACCTCAGAGCCCTTCACGATAATAGGTGAGCCGGGAAATAAAAACGGCGATTTTGAGTTTATTCCTGAGCCAAAAGAGGGAGCATCCATCAATCCAAAGCATAAAGGAGCGACTTGTCAGGGCTATGATCTGTCTGATTTTATCTTAAAACCTGCTGAAATTTCACAACTTGATCTCACTTGGCTCGTAAGAATGTATGAAGAAACGGATGATCGAGAAAATTTCTTTTTAGAAAGCGGATATTTCGATAAACTAGCAGGGACTGATCAATTGAGGAAAGACATAACTGACGGAGTTGACTTAGGTGTGATTCGAAAAAGTTGGCAAGAAGAATTGGAGAAATTTGAGAGTATTCGATCTAAGTATCTTATTTACAAAGACTAAATAATCAGAAAATGGAAACGCTGATAACCGTATTAATCGAAGCTGTCCCCACGCTAATTATTTCAGGGCTGATTTTATACATCTTTCACGAATATCTGAGATTTGTGAACGATAGAGATAAGCGATTGGAATTATTGAATTCCAAAAGCAATTCGAAATCCGATTCACCGTCCGTTTCTGCACCAACTCATGATTTTGCCATAAAACTGCGACTGCAAGCTGCTGAGCGTTTTTGTGCTCTACTTGGAGCGAATCGAACCCGGACGACTCGTGATGCGTTCACATCAAAACGGTATGTCGGCAAAGATGCTTCAAAATGAAATCTTGAAATCTATCAGAGAAGAGTTTGATCACAATCTTTCTCAGCAGATTTATATTTCAGAGAATGCCTGGAATTTGATCAAAGGAGCAAAGGATGAAATGACAAAATTCATTACGGCCACGGGTGAAGGAATGAAGCCTGACGCCACTTCCATAGACTTTAGCAGAAAGATGTTTCAGGCCGCCTCAAAGGTTGAAAAGCTTCCGGGAGATGTAGCCTTGGAATACCTCAGGCACGAAACTAACGAGCTTTTTCAAAAATAAAATTCTCGGGCAGTTCTGTATGTGTTAGCATGTGCCTCAATGATCACACTTATTTTTTTTGAATAGCCGCCACCCATATTGAATACGACGGGTATGCCGTGTTTTTTGGTTTCGCTAAAAACAATCTCATCCCTTTTTTTACAACCTTGAAGTGTCAGGGCCAATCGGCCAAGTTTGTCGGATTCCAGCACGTCAACTCCCGATTGAAAGAAAATTAATTCCGGACGAACGTCGGCGATCAACCCGGGCAGAGTTTCACGAAGTACTTCCAAGTATTTTTGATCTTCCGTCCCGTCGGGAAGAGCGATGTCTAAATCGGAGTGTTCTTTTCGCAGCGGATAGTTTTTCTCACCGTGTAAGCTGAAGGTAAAGACCCTTGAGTCATCTTCAAATATTTTTGCGGTACCGTTTCCTTGATGAACATCGAGATCAACCACCAGGATTTGCTTCAGATCGAGCTCTTCGATGGCATAAGCCGAACCAATGGCAATATCATTCAGCAGACAAAAGCCCTCTCCGCGATCTCTGAAAGCATGGTGAGTGCCTCCCGCAATATTGGCACTGACTCCGTTTTCAAAGGCATGATCTACTGCCTCAACCGTTCCTTGAGTAATGATCAATTCTCTTTTTACCAACCTATCGCTAAGAGGAAAGCCAGTGGCTCGTTCTTCTTTTCGGGTGAGACTTGTCGTGAGAAGCTTGTCCAGATATTCTCGTGTATGAATCCTCAACACCCTTTCTTCAGAGACCTCCGTTGGGTTGAAGAAATTTTCTTTCTCCATCGTACCCTCATGCAAGAGCTGCTGGGGGAGAAGCACATATTTTTCCATCGGAAACCTATGTCCTTCGGGAAGTTCATGTGCATAGTGTTCGTTCCAAGCAACTTTGAGCATGTTTTCTCAACCATCTACCAGATGGAAAGTTTATGGATTTAATCTAAATGATTTGATAATGGAGTTGAACCTGCATGAAAATGGGCAGCCTCTAAGGTGCTACCGCTTGCATGAGGTACCCACAGATTAGCGCGCCGTAAGTTCCCAAGGCATATCCCAAAACAGCCAGTAATACACCAACAGGTGCGAGAGAAGGGTGGAATGCTGCAGCTACGACAGGAGCAGAAGCAGCACCGCCAATATTGGCCTTGCTGCCAACGGCCAAGAAAAAATAAGGTGCTCGAATTATTTTCGCCACAACCACGAGGATGATAACATGGACAATCATCCAAGTCAGACCAACCAAGAAAATAGCAGGATTTTCAAAGACAGCCATTACGTTCATTTTCATCCCAATGGTCGCTACGAGGATATAGATAAAAACTCCACCAACTTTGCTGGCTCCGGCACCTTCATAGTTTCGAGCATTGGTGAAGCTCAGTGCTATTCCAAATGCAGTTGCTAATACGATCAACCAAAAGAATCCCGAACCCAAACTAAATGTATCGGCCAAATAGGGTGCGTTTTCTTTGATCGCAGGAGCAATGATCGAAGATAGGAGGTGAGCCAATCCCGTAAGAACCGGCTATTCCCAAGATTACGGTGAAGTCTGTAAAAGAGGGCACTCGTTCGATTTTCTTACTGAAATTATGCATGTAATTTTTCAGTGATTCTACGCTCGATGAATCGGCTTTGAAAAAGCGATCAATCTGAGCTGACTTCCCAACACCGAGTAGAAGAAAGAACATCCATACTTCTGCAACAATAATGTCAACGGTGATCATCATTGAGTACATCGATCCCGTAATCAGGTTTTCGTCACCTCTGAAAATCTCGAACATCGCCGCCTGATTGGCGCCACCTCCGATCCAACTACCGGCAATCGTGGTCATACCTCTCCATACTTCGTGAGGAGGAACTCCGCCAACTACATCAGGAGCAATAAATGAAAATAGTAGTATTGCCAGAGGCCCGCCAATAATAACACCTATGGTTCCCGCAATGAACATAATCAGTGCCTTCGGTCCTAGCCGAAAAACTTCTTTCAAGCTAATGCTGAGCGTGAGGAGGATCAAACTCGCGGGCAACAGGTACCGAGAAGCCATAAAGTAAAGCTGCGATTTGCCGATAAACGGATCAATCAAGCTTGGCGGCACTTCTTTGTTAAGCACGAAATTTTTGAGGTCTTTGAATGAAGTGACATTGGTCAGGTCGTATCCCGCGGCAATGAGTGCATCTTTGGCGGCAGCCACGTCAATCCATTTGGGGGAGATTATTCCGAAAGTGCTGAATAGTGAAGGCAGGAAATAGCACAAAAGAAGTGCAGGGATAACCTTGTAAAGCTTTGCACCCATTGGGTGTTCGCCAAATCTGAAAATCGCTAATAATAGTCCCGCAAGAATTCCAAAGGTTACGGCGTCATTTGTGATTAAGGGAATATCCGATACAACTTCTTCCATTTTGGATTTTTTGGTGTGGCCCAAAAATAGAAAAACCCGCTTTGCATTTTGCAAAGCGGGTTTTTACTAAGACTATTTTAAAATTATTGAACGATTAACTTTTCAGCTCCAACTCTTTCCTCATTTACCACAACATTCACTGTGTAAATTCCGGATGCGAGTTCAGGCAATTGAATCACGGCATTCATTTGTGATCCGTTGTTGCCCAGGATTTCAGCATGTACTTTCTTTCCGTAGAGGTCGTAGATTTCTACCATCACTTCCTGCTGCTCTTGGCTCAGGTTGCTTAGGTTCATCATTACCTCATCACCAATAGTCGGGTTCGGGTATAGTTCGATTTCAACAGTTGAGTTCAGCTCTTCGCTGCCTCCGCTGATTCCACCGATCAAATCCGCTTCTCCGGCTATCGTGATTTCACAAGCAGGTCCGTACTCACCTATCAATCCGCCTGAAGCACCGAGTACTTGTACGGAGTAAGTGTCCCCCGGATTCAATCCAACTACCCAAGAGAGGTTGATGCTTCTCAAACCGTCATCTCTCGTGTAGAAGAGGTCCGGCTGGTTGGCATCAGTCAGGTTAGTAAACCTGAAGGTGTAGAATTCAGCTGCACAAATAGTCACCGCACTTACAACTGTATTGAGCGGATAAGTTGCTCCGCAATCGGTAATGGCGTTGTCCAGCTGTGTGGCAGGCACGAAGTTGTTCATTGCGATCAGACGTAGCAGTCCTTGCGGAGCTAAAACACCCTGTGTATAGGCTCTTACAGCCACACCGTAAGGTGAGCCCAGAGAGAGTCCCGGTACAAGATCCAACTGGCAGAAACGCGTCGGTGAATCATAAGTAATCCCCGGATTGATTCCGTCGTAGAATCTCCAACGGTATCCCTCCGCTCCCGGTACATTATCTGCTTCCAATACATCACACATATCGTAGAACCCGAGTGCCTGCTCTTCGATGAGCTGAGTAGTCAAAGGCACTGAGCTGAATCCGATGGTGCAAGCATCACCGTAATCACCCCACTGAGGTCCTTGGTACATGCGTGCTCTTGTTCTCACTTCATACGTTCTTCCGTACTCGGCTTGTGTAAACCACTGCAACATGAAGTTGGGGTTTGCTCCGTTTGGCGAAAGAATCTCGTAAGTGTTGAACGGTGCTTCCAGTTCTGTGAACTCAAAGTACCAGCTGGTGAGCAAGAATTGGTTCACCGGCAAGTCTGTGGTGATCATATCCGCAGGGGTGTAATTAAACACTCCGCAGTCATCATCGCTAAGCTGAGTGAACGGGATGTGAGCCACAGCTACGGTGTAGTTTTGCTCTACGGGAGCAACATCACCGGCATGGTACACTCTGAAGTAGTAAGTCTCGCCCACAGTTGTGTTCGTTACAATAACCACTTCACGCTCGCCCGCAGGCTCGTCATTCTGACAGTTGAGAAGTTCACCACCACAAGAGTCGTATACTTCTACCGCTGCATCGAAGTCATTCAGACCCCATGCGCGAACGTACATATTCGTAGTAACTGATTCAAAAGAGAACCACATATCTGCCTGAGGATTCTCAGCATTGATGCACTGTGCATCTCCTGAAGCAACCGCGTTAGCCATAGAAACTGCTGTTTGCGATCCGGCAAATTCAGGTGTAGCTGATATGGCCATCGCGTTTTCACACTCAGGGTTTACGGTAGATTCCAAAGTCGGAATCAAACACCAGCTTACCAAAGTTCCGTCGTCAAATGCAGAGAAGTTATCAAACACTTCAAGAGTCCAAGTACCGTTAAATACTTCGCCGTTGAAGTCTGCAAGGATTCCTTCAGGAGCAAATGTTCCGAAAAGAACAGGGATCTCTCCTGTAGCGCATGAAAGCGCAGGACCATCATCATCCAAAAGAACGTTGATGTTATCTCCGCTTCCGCATTCACCGATCACCAAATCAACTTCAGTACCTGCAGGAGATGTTAATCTCGCTTCCACGTCAGAAGTCCAAACGTGATCAATAACAAGAACAACGTTCAGGTCAGTGATTGTTCCTGAAGTACCTTCTACTACGATATCATCAGTAATGGTAGCTTGGTTGGAACCGAAAGCCAAATCAGGAGCACTGGTGTAGTCACCACACTGAGTAGTTGGAGTAGGCGTGCCTGCACACTCACAGTCAGCCGTAATAACATCATTGATCGTATTATCATCTCCGTCATCACAAGCATCACCGAAGTCGGCTTCTAAATCAGGACAGTCAAAACCGGCCACATTGATGCTTAGGTCATAGGCTGTACTCTGTGGGAACGGGAACGTAGAAATTACGATGTAGTATGTCGTTCCTGCTGTAACAGGCAGCATCTCAATCTCACGTCCGAGGTTATCAGAAGCCGTGTGAGCACCTACAGTCGAACCAAACGGACATCCTGTAAATACGTATACACCTACCCAAGTATCATGGTTGTCAAGGTTGATGTCTATCATGCCGTCTTCATCAGGCGTATAAGCATAAACCACATCATCTCCGCCTAAGTAAGAAGTACTGAAAGTACCGGTCACCACAGCATCAGGAGCCAATGCAGGAATAGCTGCATTCTCATAGTCATCAAAATAGTTGATGGTGTTGTCAGTCGTCAGGTAAGGCAATGATGTCACCTCGATCGGCAAGTCACAAATCTGACCGGGAATCACAGGAGTACCCGCACATTCGCAGTCTTCTGTAATCACGTCATCCACAGTTAATGGATCACCATCGTCGCAAGAATCACCAAAGTCGCCGTCCAATTCAGGGCAGTCATCTGAATTGATTACAATACTCAAATCGTAAGGCGTGCTCTGAGGAGCAGCAAACGTTCCAACTGCGATATAGTAAGTCACCCCGGCAGTAACCGGAAGTGCTTCGATCTCGCGGAAAGTAGCAGCGAATTCTCCATGTGCACCAACAGTAGATTCAAACGGACAGCCGGTAAATATGTATAATCCTGCCCAAGTACCGATGTTGTCCAATCTTACATCAATTTGCTGATCTTCTGAAGGCGTATAGGCATAAATAACGTCATCACCATTTAAGTAAGAAGTACTGAAGAAAGTACCTACCAAGATTCCGTCAGGAGCCAATGGCGGTATATCATTGAAATCGTAGTCATCTCCAAAACCGGCTGTGTTATTTCCTGTGTCGAAGTAGGGCAAACCGTCTACTTCGATAGAAATACCACATACTTGACCGGGAGGTGGAGGTGTTCCTGCACATTCGCAATCTTCAGTAATTACATCATTCACTGTTGCAGGATCACCGTCATCACAAACTTCTCCTATATTTCCTACACCCGGACAGTCGAGAACGACCTCTTCACAGGTTACTTCCATTTCGAAATTTCCTTCAGTATTCCATCCGTGCACTTGAACATAATATGTTGTTCCGTTAAGTACATCAATAGTTATATCAGATGCAAAACCACAGTCAAAGGCCCCGTCAACATAGGCAAGACAAGTCAAGTCATCACAAGTACCTGTGAATATTGAAATATCCGAGTCATAGGTTGTTACTCCAGAGTTATCTTGGCATGTGTTTAATCGCAGGGTACCATCAATATCCGAATTGAATACATACCACACGCCTGCTCCTCCTGCAGCTCCTCCACAGTCGTCGTTCAACGTAGCTCCTAGAGTAGTTCCCACAACGTTGCCGCTTTCACAATCAATCTCTATTGCATCACAAGCCTCGTTATTTTCAGGTGGCGTGGCGCAGTTTAGCTCAATCGTAAACGCTAGTTCCGCATTTGCCGGACGAATTCTCACGAAGTAGTTTCCGGCATCATAAACACCACTAAAGTTTTCAGGGAAATCCTGACATGCGACAACCTCTGTAAGTTCGCCGTCACATTCGCCGGCAGTATACAAGGCCATAACAACATTGCTGAAAGACGTTTCTTCAATGCTGTAAGCCGTAGCTCCATCGGCAACGAAGCTGTACCATACATCTCCTGTTCCCGTTCCGAAACATGCATCATCAATAGTAGATGTAGCTCCAAGGAAAGATCCGCTCAGCCCTTCAGCGTTGCATTCCAGTGGAATCGCACCGCAAGGCTCATCGTTGTCAGGTGCTCCGTCTACGCAAGTCAAGCTTACGTCATAAGCGTTGTTGAAAGTGGAGCTGCTCCAAGGTCGCACCAAGAAGTAGTAAGTACCTGCCTCGTAAGTTCCCGTAAAGGATTCAGGAAAGTCTGAACAGCCTTCTACTTCTACTAAGTTACCGCAGTCATCACCTGTGTATAGAGCAACAACCATATCAGGTCCGTTTTCAGCAGAAATCAAGTAAGTGCTTGTTCCGTTTGCTTCAAACTGAAACCAAAGGTCTCCTGTAGGCGGAGTAAAAGTACTTCCGCAGTTTGTCAATTCAGCACTGATGCTAGCCGCATCAAAGTTTCCTGTCAGAGAAGGACCATTGCATTCCAATACAACTGCTCCACAAGCTTCATCATTAACCGCAGGGAAAATACATGAACCATCGTCAACTGTAGCTTCAGGTGAGAAGTTCAGTGCTTCAGGATCGATACAACCGGGTATGTCAAATTCTCAGCTAACTACGATCCAGTTCAAACCGTCAATAAAGGTAAGGCTTCCGCTGGCGCAACTTACAGACCCATCCGTATCAAGCTCCATGTAGAGGGCTCCTGAATTAGCTGTAACTGAAACTCCTGTGAGGTTCCCTCCGTTATCGCCACCAAAAAGTAGTTCTCCCGTATTATCTAAACCATCATAAAGAAAAATCTCATCGAAACCGGATTCAATGAATCCTGATTGCATGAAAAAGATGACAGGCTCTCCGTTCGGGCTTTCGTACACAAATAGCGCTTCATCATTGTTGTCATAGCAATAAGATACTTCCAGTCCTTCACCACAAGTAAGTGGAACAGGGCAGCCTATTGATGAAATAGTCACTATCTCTGAAAGCGGGCAAGTTGCTCCAAGCACATTCACAGAAATGTTAACACCTGCATCCAAAGGCAAATCCAATAAATCTACGGTCTGTCCCTCTAAATTCGGGATGGTTGCACCATCCAGTTGAACACCGTCCAGCTCGGCAGTAACTACAAGTAGAGGAAAACCTCCGGGAGATACGGCATCAATAGTAACCACTGCATCAAAATTGAAATCATCGCAGCTGCGTTCTGTAGCGATGGAGAATTCAGGAGCGGTACAATCAGGCGGATCAGTTGCGAAAAAGTTCTCGGTGTACTCTACGCACTGACCGATACAGTCTGTGGTGAAATCACTCGAAGCGCATCCGTTCGGATTGGTTCCTTCAATTACCACTGCTCCATTGTTATAAGCTATGGACCATACAATGTCAGTCTCAGGAAAAAAGTTCCATCCGTCACCGAAGTCATCGTAGGCATTGAATGTATATTCAACACCCGGAGTCAGACAAAAGTCAAATGTTCCTTCAACATAATCGCCACAATCCACTGAGATGATCGGGTCTCCCCCATCAGCAGGGACTATCTCCCAACTTCTTTCTCCGATAAAACTCCCTCCGGGAGCTAAGGTAATTTCGTAAGCAGTTTCTCCCGGGTCGCATTGCGAGAAGCCGGTAGTACTGATTCCTAAAAGAAGCACACATACATAAAGTGTTGTGCGCCAAAACGTAGACATCTTATTCATCTTTTAAAATTTGGTTACTGAATGGTTAATTCAAACTATAGGTCAATTTACGACATAATAGAGGTGAAACGCAAAAAAGACGAGGAGAAAAGTCGAGGGATGCTTTTTTGGGAGATCTAAATTTTATTTTGGAAAGTGTATGGGTTGTAAATTCAGAAATGATGAAGAGATTGGATATACTCTAAAAAGGCAAAGCCGCTGCCGATCATTAACGACCGAACAGCGACTTCTCCCCTTAAACTATATCTTAAAATACCTATTGCACTATCAACTTCTTCGAAACTGTCTGCTTAGCGTGTGTTGCAGTAATCATGTACATTCCTCTGGCTTTTGGTGGAATAGTAATTGTCGCAGGTACGAGATGTTCGAAGTCTCTGGTTATTGTCTTTAATGGTCTCCCTGTCATGTCTCTGACTGTTAATGTCAAGTTTTTCCAGTTTCCTTTAGTAACTATGCTCAGCTCTGAGCCTGATCTTAAAGGATTTGGATATAGCATGATGTTGAGATTGTAAATGTCGTCGCTAAAACCGAATTCGCATTGAGATCCCCAAGGAGTCCATTCATCGGAAACGAGTGCTCTGGAAGTAGTTTGATAGACCAATTTGCTATCAAGATTTTCGAGCTGCGTTGCTGTAATGAATGAAGTTTCGTGTTCAAGAGTATCTCTAAAGTTGATGTCTGAATTAGCAAAGATGGTTTGGTATACGGACGCTCCTTGAATAGGTTGCAGTTCTAATTGTACGTTTTCAAAATTTAATTCCAAGTTGTTACAAAACTCCTCTGTTAGTGATGTAGACTGGGTATAAGAGGGTATTGAAATTTGACATATTTCACCATAAGCACCCCAAATTGCGTTGTAATTAATCCGTGTCGAGGTCATGTATTCCTTCCCTGAAATCAATCCTGAATCTTCCGTTATATTTACCTGTGCTATTTCGGAGTAGAGATATATTCTCTCACCTGATTCCGAGTCTTCAAAGCGGAATTCATAATTCTCGGCGTATTCATAGTATTCTGAATTCAGAACTGCACCAAACTCAATTGTTGTGTTTTCGCAGTTTTGTACCAATAGATTAGGTCGATCTATTGTAGCGATATAGGTACATTCTTCTCCAAAATAGGATGGAATGTTATCGTTGGTTCCTCTCACTCTCACAGCATATTGAACTTCAGGCTGTATTTGAGGGAAGCTCAATAAATCAATGGAATTTGTTGTAGTGGAGATGATAACCGGTTCCGCCTCATCTGAGGTAAACTCCCATTCATATCCTGTCGCATCGCCTACAGCAGTTGCAATGACTACCGTCGCAATTGATCCCGTCGAATTACAGAAGTCATCTGTTAGTTTCGATTCAACCAAAGTGTCGCATCCAACAGTCTCAATAAATACTTCTCCTGTTGTTGAACATCCGTTTGCATCTACCGCTGAAAGTTCATATAAACCGCCTGATAGATTGGAAAAGGAAGTTTGACTTAGTTGAGTGCTACCATAAAACAGGCTGTAAGGTGCTTGACCACCTTGAACAGTGATGGTGCATGCGCCGGTACCACCCGCTTCGCAATCATCCGGCACAACATCAGTGATGCTCATACTCAGTGGAGAAGGATCTTCAATGGTAATTTCAATAAAAGCAGAACATTCACCTTGTGTTAAGGTAGCTTGATATACTCCGGCTTCAAGATTGGTAATAGTCGTTTCTGAGGAGCCATTGTTCCAAAGAAGCTCAGACGTTCCTTCGTTTACTGTAATCTCAATTTCGATCGACCCATCGGCAGATCCGAAACATGAAGGGTTTGTGGCGCTTACCAATTCGATAAGTACATCATCACATGGAATACAATCGTTTTCTACTATGTCATCACATACACCACATTCATCAAAATAGGCGGTTCCACCCCAAACACCTGCACAGTCTTGAGTACAGTCGTTCGAAGGGTTTGAATCACAGGTTCCACAATTGTCTTCATATGCGTTGCCTCCCCATGTTCCTGCACAGTCTTGTATGCAGTCATTGTTAGGGTTGGCGTCACAAACACCACAATTATCTACTGTCGCATTACCGCCCCATGTTCCTGCACAGTCTTGTACACAGTCATTATTAGGGTTTGAATCACAAACGCCACAATTGTCTAAAACTGCCGTACCATTCATCATTCCCAAGCAGTCATAGCAATCATCCCAAGTAGATCCATTGCCGTCGTTACAATCGTCGGGCTCACTTACATACCCGTCGGGTTGTGTGCAAGCTTGAATGGAGCTGTTCGGATCACCATGTCCATCACCATCAATATCGGCATACCATGTAGAGTTTACCGAAACAGTGATATAATCTTGTCTTAGTTGGGTGTCTTCACCAAAAGCGTTTGAAACAGTAAGACTCACATCATATACTCCTGCTGTGTTGTAGGTGATCGATCCTGGATTTGCTTGTGCAGATGTAAGCGGAGATCCTCCAAAAAATTGCCATTCATAGCCATCAATGCTTCCTGATGATGCATTCGAAAACGAAACCGATTCCCCTACGCAAGGGTTAGTGTTGACTGCGCTGAAGGAAGCTACCGGAGCATTTCCTCCGGAGCTAAAACAGAATTCTGTTATTTCTTCATCTCCAAATTCGGCTCCACTAGCCAGTACGTTGCCGTCTTGATCAAGAACCTCATACGAACCGTTTCCATTGAAGCAACAGATTCCATTTCCAACGGCATCCATTATCACAAACTCGTAGCAACCATCGAGAAGACAAACAGATGCGGACTCTACTTGCCCACTCTGAAAGTTTCCATAAGGTCCGCCTTCTGCAAGAACGTTATTACTCGCATCTCTAATCAACCAGGTAGTCTGTCCGCCCAGTATATCCAACGTTATGTTGACCGTTGCCGTATTGGCCGATTCTATTGCTAAATAGTCCGAAGTGGTTCCATTGTTCGATGGATTACTATCACTCGTTCCGTTAGGATTTTGAGTTTGTACTTCGAGTGTTCTGGATCCCCAGCCTCCGTCGTATTCGGGAAGAACGATCTCCGTGTTTTGACCGGGCCCGAGGAGTCCTGTCCAGGAAAAATTTTGCCATGGGCCTTCAGTACGGTATCTGATCGTGACATTCGAAAGCGGGGTAGAACCTAAGTTTGAAAGCGTCACGACAGGCTGAATGACAGCGGTGCAAGAGCTCCCTGAGGGTTCCGAAATGTCCGTTATTCCTGCATCAGCTACAACCGGAACAACAGGTTCACATGCATTTGAATTCAGTAAGTTACCTCTTGAATTTTGGATCGAAAGACGCATTCGTTCTTTTTGACCTTCAGTAAACATGTCTTTACACGTCTGACTTGTATAATCCATGTAATTTTCCACTTGCTGATTTCCGCTGCAAGCGACATTGGAACAACTTGAATTCAAAACTGTAGGAGGGGTGTCGCAAACTCTGTCACCCTGTAATTGGCAATTTGATTCATCACAACTACCTCCTTGAAAAGTGTGGAAAAGTGCAAAACCGTGACCCAACTCGTGAGTCAGTGTACGGTTCATATTTGTGTATGATTTGAGGTTCCCTGTTGTCCCGAATGCATTGTACAGTAAGACTGTACCATCTACAGGCGAAGTAGTCGGGAAGTAGGCATATCCCTGAATTCCGGAGCCTCCGTTGTTGTTCTCAATTTCTGTTACTACCCAGATATTATAGTAATCCTGATTTGGCCAGCGAGAAAGATTTTTGACGTCCATCTCGTTTGCGCCTTGTCCCTGACCTGCGGTAATTCCTTCCGTACAATAGTCTGTAACTGAACAACCATTCACTCTGTTTATACCTGAATGAGCATTGCCATCAGGGTCTCTTTGAGCCAAACAGAATTCGACTTCTATATCCGCTCCTGCGCCATCACCATTTGTTCCTGCCATCTTTCGGTAGTCTTCATTAAGTCCGTTGATGGCACTCCATATTTGTTCATCAGAAATATTAGAACCCGTTCCTAGTGCGTCTCCATCATGGATTATATGCACGACCACAGGAATGGTAAGAATCTCATTCGATTTCGGAACTAAACCTGCTCTGGAATCTAAAATAAGCTGCTCTAAAGAAGCCTCTCGATTCAATTGTTCCTCTCGATATGTCTCGTTAGTATCCATAAGTTTTTCATGGATACTACTGTGAGCGCACTGCTCATGAGCGTGCTCATTTTCGATAGCAGATAGTGGGTTTTCAGCGCTGTTTTGCGCTGATAAAGCACTAAATATCAATAAATGAAGGGATGTCCAAAGTAGTCTTGTCGTCATGAATCAGATTTGCAGGATTCATGACCTTTTACTGTCTATCAGGTTATTTGGTTACGACCAATTTGGACACTTTAACAGCCTGGTTTGACGAAAAAAAATTCCTGCTAGCTTCCCTTTTGAGAACGAATGTGTTGCTCGATTGCGTCCCACATTTCGTTTGGCACAGCTTCGAGTTGATTGAACTGACCCGCACCTTGTAGCCATTCGCCTCCGTCAATTGTCACAACTTCGCCGTTCATATAGGCGGCGAAATCGCTCATCAGGTAAGCTGCTAAATTTGATAGCTCTTGGTGCTCACCCATTCTCCTTAAAGGAATTCGTTTTTCCATTGCAATTTTTTCCTTTAGCGGAGCCGGGACCAATCTCTCCCATGCGCCCTTGGTCGGAAACGGACCTGGGGCAATAGCATTAAATCGAATCTTGTATTTGGCCCACTCCACAGCCAAGCTTCTGGTCATGGCGAGTACTCCTGCTTTTGCGCAAGCAGAAGGAACCACGAAACCTGATCCCGTAGAAGCGTAAGTGGTTACAATATTCAGCACGGTAGCGGGAGATTTCTGCTCTATCCAGTGCTTGCCGAAGGTCAACGTGCAGTTGATCGTTCCTTTTAAAACGATGTCGATAATAATACCAAATGCCTTAGGGCTCAATCTTTCAGTAGGGCTGATGAAATTTCCTGCAGCATTGTTCAGCAGTCCGTTTACTGCTCCGAATTCTTTGAGTGTAGCTTCGAGTAAACCTTTTACTTCATCTTCTTTTCTAACATCACATGCTACCGCAAGTACTTTTCCTCCGGTCTCTGCCGAAATCTCTTCAGCCGTTTTTTCCAAAACGTCAAGCTTTCTGCTGGTAATGACTATGTTGGCGCCGAGTTGGGAAAAATAAGTTGACATACTCCTTCCGAGCCCTGTTCCACCCCCCGTTATCACAATTGTTTTGTCTTTTAAAACCTTATCTTTAAACATCGGTTCCGAATACTGCATTTGGTACAATTTTAGTTGAGCCGAAAAATAGACAAAATCAAGTCGATATTGAAAACATCTTATCCTGCAAAGATTCTGGTGGCATGGGCCGAGGCCATTGGAGGCAATAAAAAAATAAGAGATTGGCTCGCGACCAACGGCTATCCTGAATTGAACGTTTTCGTTTTTGCACTGAACAACAAGGATGATGCGCTTAAATGGCTTTTGGAAAATGGTCATCAGCACTTGGCGGCTACCATTGCCGGGGCAGAAGGAAAGAAAGATGCCGTCGAATGGTTAAAGAAATATAAATTTGACGTTTTGGCTCATGTTGCCATGACGGGCGACGGAAATGAAGCTTCTTTTAACTGGCTGATAAAAAATGGCCATCGTGAAATGGCCATCGTTGCCAAGCGAATTGAAGAGGTCAAAGACATGATTGAACAAGACAACAACGACGTACATAGAATAAGCACAGACTAAATCATCTAAATCAGAAAATCATGAAAAGAATTCAAACTATCAGCTTACTAGTTCTAGCCTTCCTTTTTGTAGGAACTTCATTAAGTGCACAGGACAAAGCAGATCGACCTAGCCCGCCAAAAACGGCAGAAGCTACATTGGCATCGGGAAAAGTGACCATTGACTACTCCTCACCTGCGGTAAAAGATAGAGTGGTATGGGGAGAGCTCGTTCCTTATGGAAAAATATGGAGAACGGGAGCCAATGAAGCCACTACCATTATGCTAGAAAAAGATATGAAGATTGGCGGTAAGTTGATCCCTGCGGGTAAATATGCCCTCTTTACTATTCCCGGTAAGGACGAATGGACTATAATCTTAAATAGCGAATGGGATCAATGGGGTGCTTACAACTACGACGAATCAAAAGACGTTCACCGATTTACCGTGAAATCTCAGATGAACAAAGACAGTCAAGAAAGATTGATTTTCCAAGTTTCCGAAGGAGGAACAGTCACTATGATGTGGGAAAATATGGTCGTTTCTTTTGAAATAGGATAAAGAAACCGGTTACCGAATCTACTTATCGATCAATTCGATACTGAAGCCCTAAGGAATCTCTTAGGGCTTTTTCATTACCTGAGTTCAGCTCCCAATAGGGATTTTTCAGTGTTTCAGTGAGCCGCGCTTCCGTGACTTGTGGATCACTTGAAGAGGCATTCCAGATTTCTTTCCATCCTAAAATTCTAAAAGGGAAGCGACTTTCGCAATTTACGATGAGCTTCCTGTCTAGCTCAGGATAGGTCAATTGATAGGAATAGAATTCTTCTCCCGATTTATCGTCATTCACTTGCAGAAATAGGTTTGCCTCGCAGCGATATGCCTTCACTTCTTTGTGCTTGAGCCGCATGTACTCCATCGATGGAACCATTTCTATTTTGCCTAAGGGCAATGTTTGCGGCTCCAATCGCATTCTGTTCCAAATGTCATCTTCGACGTAGGTCGCATCGAAAGTCAGGTCTTCGTCTCCTTCTGCTTGGAAGTAAGACCGAGTTTGAAAGTTCAATTTTCGATCCTTCAGATTCATTTGTCCGAATACCTGACCGCACCAGTCTTGTGACGAAAAGGTGACTTTGAGTGTAGACGGGAATTTTCTGAATTCTATCGGAGTGAAAGCACTTGTCATGATCGAGTAATCATAGATTCCTGTCACGAACTTTTTAAGGAAGTTGACCTTTAAGATGCTGGTGGCGGGCTTATCACCAAATTCTTTTTTAACCTGATCATCGGGGAGGAAATCTTCGGTAACGAAAATCATAACGGCTTCCCCTTTTCTCACTTCTCCGTAACGCATTTGATCTAACTCATATCTGTTGAGCTCAGCCTCGCCCGCGTACCAGTAATTGGCGAAAGCCTCGGGGTGAGATGTTTGATAAGGGTCGTCGGGTGATGTATTGACTTGTGCCTCGCAAGAAGTGAGTAGTAAAAACGATAGTAGAATGAGAGTGAAATTATGCGTCATGTGAATCAACTTGGTAAATGGTGTCTGGTTGAATCTTCAACCGAGTAAGGTAATAAAACAGCACCACATCGATCATCATATGGGCGGTCGCCGCAGTCCATATCCCGAAATATTCGGTTAGATAACCGAGGGCTGCAATAGCCACTGTCATGAACAATCCATAAGCGGAAATCTTCCAATCTTTCGGGTCGAGGTATCCATGGATTGCGACAAAAACAAAGGCCGTGACCCAGATTCCAATCAAGGGTTGAATGGCTCCTCTGAAAAGCAATTCCTCGCCAAACCCCGCGCAGAAAGAGACAAACCAAATACCCGCCGTCGATATGCCGAAATTTTGAATAAGTCGAGCGTACTTAATCCCGACTTGGTTTAGAAATGGCCGCGTGATCAACCATCTCGCTCCGAAACCAAGTAAGGTTCCCGAGATCAGTCCAATAGCCAGTTGAAGTGGAATGGAGGATGAACTCCTGAACATAATCTGCAAAGGTTCATCACGGAAAAAGTAAAGAATCAGCCAGCCTATGAACGGGAAACCCAAAAGTGTGACCCAGGCCAGACCCGTCAAGCGGCGTTTCATCAACTATTGTCTTGCTCGTCGTAATCGTCCATGCTGAAAACACTGCTGAACAGGTCGGAAAAGGAAAGTCCTTCCTCCATTACGTTTTTGCTCAGCATAGAGTATTCCGCCAGTCCGTGCAGTATGAACTCCATGAGTAAGATTTTATCCTCTTCGCTCCCATTCGGATTGTACTTTGCCGTTATCTTATCCAAATCGGGAATTTCTCTCAGTTTAGCTCGGTATTCCTTTTCGGTAAAATCAGCTTCGAGTTCTAAGTCGTGCTTGCCAAACCATGCAATGACCTTCTCGTAGGGATTCGGTTCGTTTTTGCGGCGCTTGGCCAACTCAGGATCTGGGAAATATTGAGCAAAAAGGCTGCGGATGGCTTTTCCCATTAAGCTGAATGCCACGTTTTTCGCTCCTTCTTGTTCTCCTTCGTATACTAATTCCACCTTGCCCGTGATGGAAGGCATAATGCCCAAAAGGTCACCGATGCGCGCTCGGCCCTTTGCCTCACCATTGATCAGGATTCTTCTTTCTACGGCGCTAGCAATGTTCTCGTAAGCCGAAATGGTCAACCTCGCTGATACACCACTTTTTTGGTCGACGTACTCGCTGTTTCTCGCTTCCACGGCCAACTGCTCGATGATTTTTGCAACCAGATCGGGAATTTCTACGGTCTTCTTTTGCTCATCGGTGAGCTTAGCTTCCTGCTTGGTGATGGAAGCCGAGATCTCAATGCTTTTTGGGTAGTGGGTGAGAATCTGACTTTGAATTCTATCTTTCAGCGGAGTGATAATGGCACCGCGATTCGTGTAATCTTCGGGATTGGCGGTGAATACAAACATGACATCCAGTGGCAATCTCAATTTGAAACCTCTAATTTGGATATCTCCTTCTTGCAAAATATTGAAGAGTGCCACTTGAATTCTAGGTTGCAAATCAGGAAGTTCGTTGATTACGAATATTCCGCGATGCGATCTGGGGATCAATCCAAAGTGAATCACTCGCTCGTCGGCATAATCCAATTTGAGGTTAGCGGCTTTGATCGGGTCAACGTCGCCAATGAGATCGGCCACAGTCACATCAGGCGTAGCCAATTTCTCTGTGTAGCGCTCGTCGCGGTGCACCCAATCAATGAGCGTATCGTCTCCTTGCTTCTCGATTATATCTTTCGAAAAGTTGGAGATGGGGCGCAAGGGATCATCGTGAATCACGGAGCCTTTAACGATTGGAATGTACTCATCCAAGAGTTGCACCAGCTGTCGCGCCATCCGTGTTTTGGCTTGACCGCGAAGACCAAGAAAATTAATGTTGTGTCTGGATAGAATCGCTCTTTCTACTTCGGGAAAAACCGTTTTTTCATATCCAAGAACTCCTTCAAAAACGGGCTGACCGGTTTTGAGCTTGTCGATAAGGTTGTCCCTGATTTCGTCCTTAATGTTTTTGGGCTCGTATCCCGAGGCTTTTAATTCGGCCAAGGTTTTGGCGCGGCTTTTTGACATATGATTTACCTTTGAACTTCTAACAATCCTCTAAGGTATTAGTTGAGGACTAGAGAGCCAACATTCCTATGAAATACTCTATTCATTTTGTGCTATCCATCATGATTCTGCTTTCTTCTTGTGAAACTCAGGTTACTCAGGAGGGCGAGAATATTGATGTCCAATTGATTCAAGGGGAAGCGCAAGGCACGACTTACTCTATCAAATATACGGGCGAAGCGAAGGTTGAAAAATCGCAGATCGATTCCGTTTTGGATCAAATTGACCTTTCCCTGTCTGCATGGGTGCAGGAATCGGTCTTAACCGAATTCAATAACCAAGATTCCATTTTGATTTCTGACAATCATTTTCTGACTGTCTTTTACAGAGGAAAGGAGGTCCATGATATGACGCAAGGAGCCTTTCAACCTATGATTATGCCATTGGTAAGGGCTTGGGGCTTTGGGCCTGAGGGCGGTGAGTTGAAGGATGGAACAAACTTGGATTCTCTCAAGAAATTTGTGAACTACGATTTTCAGATCATTGCCGACACGATTTCCGAGAGTATCATTTTCGTTAAAGATGCAGGATACCAAATGGATGTAAATGGCATCGCTCAGGGCTATTCCGTAGATGTTGTCAGTGAATTTCTCGAAAGAGAAGGCATCGAGAATTATATGGTTGAAATAGGCGGGGAGCTCATGGCGAAAGGGAAAAATGAAAACGGAGATTACTGGCGAATTGGAGTAGACAAACCAAGCTCTACGGCCGAAAACCGACAGCTTGAGGCTATCGTAACATTGAAAGATGCGGCTCTGGCTACTTCGGGGAGCTATCGAAAGTTTTACGAAAAAGATGGGCGAAAATATTCCCATACCATCGATCCATCTACGGGTGAGCCTGTGAATCACAATTTGCTCAGCGCAACGGTTTTGGCATCAAATTGCACCAATGCCGACGCATTTGCCACTGCTTTTATGGTAATGGGACTTGAAGGAACAAAAGAATTCTTGGCCTCTCATCCCGAAATGAATCTAGAGGTATTCTTGATTTATGATCGAGAAGGTGAAGTGGTGACTTTTACCAGTGAAGGCATGAAAAGCCTACTGGAAAATCTTTAATCTTCTTTGCGACACTGCTCTTCGGGGCGTGCTCCGCAGACACCGCATGAAGCACCTTCTTGTTGCACAAGTGGATTATTGCTCGCGCAAGTCCCCGCAAATTGACCGTCTTTTTTTACCAGAATTTTGATGGCAATTCCTGCAAAGGCCAAGGCCAAAAGTCCCACTGTTAGAAATACGAGCTTAATCATGTTTTAAACTTTGTGCAAAGATACAAAGTGAGTTCGAAAAGTGGCAATGAAGAAATCAGAGTGGTGATAGCTTTCCTTCTCCCGATATGTTTTCATCAATCACTTCGGGCTCTCCGGCATATTTGATGTCGCCATTTAGATTAATCTCCGCATACAAGTAGTCAGCGGCGTAGAGCTCCATATCCTGAATCGAAGAATTGTTGCTGAGCGTTACGGGGCTGATTAAATTTCGCGCTCTGAGTCTTCCCACGGAGGCAGAGTACAATTCGGCTTGGGAAGTAAATCCACTCACCGCCACGTCGCAGTAGCCCACATGCATAATGATGGCGGTTAACTCATTCTTCACCAAGAAATTTGCTACTCCGTTGCACTCCCATTGCTCATACATAAATTCATCTGAGCGCAGCGTATCGACGAAAGTAATATCTCCCGAACATCGGTTTTCCATGTAGGAAAGGGTGGGAGCATAGATCTTGACCAGCGGACGCTTACTCAAGTCTCTCACCCAATTGCAAGTGGTCTCATTCGAAATTTTCAGTTCGCGATTCTCCACTTTGGTTTTTATATGTTCAATGATATTATCGCCAAAAACTACCTCAACTCGAAAGTCGGTTGAGTATCGGTATTCGACATCCAGATTGCTCTCGAGGAAAACAGAGTCAAATTCTCCGAGCACCCTGGAATCCGTCGTTTTTTCACCGTAGGATTTAAAACAATCCCAGCGGTTTTCCTTGGCACAACCTGCGGTGATTAAAAATAGCGATATGATGATAACTCTTCTCATTTCAATCGATAGGCAATTCCAATTTCTCCATTGTCCGCTTTCGCGTAATGCGATTTCAGCCCGACGAAAAACTGCACTCTGTCAAGGTCGTAAACCAAGTGGTAGCGAAGGAAAATCAGTCCATCATCCGTGTAGCGTGGAGCAATGTAGCTACCCAAGCTTAACCTGATCGAAAGGGGATCAAAATGCAATTGATAAATTCCTGCCACATAGGGCCTGAAATTGTCTGCACGATTTGGGTTTTCCTGATCACCTTCGTCATTGGCAAATTGCAAGCTCTCATTGTAATTGACACCGAGTTCACCCCCGAAAGAAGATTTACCCGATATGCGCTTTTGGTAAATCCCGAAGACATTTATCACACCGTATTTCTTTCCGCCGATCGGTTTGATTTCTTTC
The DNA here is from genome assembly GCA_942492545.1 of uncultured Cryomorphaceae bacterium. Lineage (GTDB taxonomy): Bacteria > Bacteroidota > Bacteroidia > Flavobacteriales_D > Cryomorphaceae > JAKVAV01. Next base: position 40,850 of record CALOFA010000010.1, read on the forward strand.
ATTCCACCCGAAACCCCAACAATCAGGTTCGCTTTGGTCGGAGTAAATTCCGGAATGCGCAATTCGGGTAAAGGCCTTGGAGCAAATTGGTACATAAATGCCATTCTGATTAAGCCAAGGTTAATTCCCGAATTGGGCATTTTCATGGCTCCGTTGGAATAGTGATGAATTCCGATGCCCGGTCTAAAGGCCCATTTTTCACCGAGATTCAAATCGAAATGTGCTTCCAGCCCCAGGGCAGCATTCAATTGAGAACCTATGGCCGAATTTCTGGTGTTTTCGTCCAAGTCAAACGGTTTTTCAATCCATCCTGCTCCGAATGTTATTTTTAAAAAGAAGTTTCTCTTCTCCGTCACCGGCAGATCAAAGAAAACCTTGCCCGCGTAGCAATTTCCCATGTATTGAGAACCCAAATCGTACCCGTCCAGGCTGAATCCCCATCGTGGAAAAAAATAACGGTGGTGCCAGTCTTTGCTACCATCCGTTCTTTTGGTCAAGCTGATTTCACCGCCGAGTACGTGCCCGTCTCTTAGGTAAAGCATATCCTCGTGATGGGGCAACAAAGCGCCCGTGAGAGCCGTAGCTTCGAGGTCCCACGAAGTTTTTTGGGCTTGCGCCGAAAATGTAATCAACAGAAAAAAGAGTGCAAGTCTTGTCACGGCCTCAAATGTAAAAGCTTTCGAGTAAGTATTCTCACCCGAAAATTGCCATAATGAAATCCCTATTTTTGCATTAAAATACCCGCAATGGAAGAAAAATTGAAAGCTTTTGAGCGTTTGCTGACCATAATGGATGAGCTGAGAGAGAAATGTCCCTGGGACAAAAAGCAGACGATGGAAACCTTGAGACACTTGAGTATCGAAGAGATGTACGAGTTGTCGGATGCCATTATTGACGGCGATCTTGAAGAGGTAAAAAAAGAGCTTGGCGACTTGATGCTTCACATGGTTTTTTACTCCAAGATTGGAAGCGAAAAAGGAGCTTTTGATATAGCCGATGTACTCAATGGAGTCTGCGAAAAGCTCATTCACCGTCATCCGCATATCTACGGCGACGTTGAGGTAAAGGACGAGGAGGAAGTAAAAGCCAATTGGGAAAAACTCAAATTGAAAGAAGGAAAGAAATCAGTTTTGGAAGGCGTGCCGAAGTCGCTGCCGTCATTGGTCAAAGCCGGTAGAATTCAAGATAAAGCGAGAGGTGTCGGATTTGATTGGGACAATGCTGACCAAGTATGGGAGAAGGTTCAGGAAGAAATTCAAGAGCTAAAAGATGAGGTAGACCAAAAAACCGATCGCATCGAAAGTGAGTTCGGAGATGTGCTTTTCTCCCTGATTAATTACGCTCGTTTCCTGAATGTAAACCCCGATGATGCCTTGGAGCGAGCCAACAGAAAATTCATCAGCCGTTTCCAATACCTCGAGGTAGAATCGGCCAAAGACGGAAAGAGCATGGGCGAGATGACTCTGGCCGAAATGGATGTTTACTGGGATCGGGCAAAGGTTTTGGAAAAGACCTCATAACTATTATTGATCAAAAAATGATTTTCATAGTCAATGGTCGACTTATCTTTGCAGAGCATAAAAACGAATAACATGAGCGTACAAAATATCACTCAAGAAGACTTCAATTCTGTAATCGAAAGCAATGATAAAGTAGTCGTAAAGTACTACGCCGACTGGTGCGGTTCGTGCAAGTTGATTGCTCCAAAATACAAGAGACTTTCAGATGACGATCGATTTACAGGAATCACTTTTACCGAAGCCAATGCTGAGCAAAACGAAGAAGCTCGAAAAGCTGCAGGAGTAGACAACCTTCCTTTTTTCGCCATTTTCAAAGGTGGAAAATTTGTAGAGGGATCTGCTACTTCAAAAGAGGATTATATCGTTTCGCTTCTCGATAAACTGAACTAAGTAGTTGGTCAAAAATTCTAAGGGATAAATCTTAGAAGTTCACTGAGATGAGCGTCGGAGATATTTTCTTTTTCTGACTTGTCATAAATAGAAAGCAGGTAAACTGTGTTGTCAGAAACTAGTGCGTACGTTATCACTATGGAGCCTCCGGATTTCCCCTTCCCTTTTGACTTAATGGCCATTCTGATTTTGTAACAGTTGTTTCCTAGTGAAACTCCTTGATCGGGAACGCTCTGTAAACTCTTGAGAAACTTGGCAAAGTCTTCCTTTAGTGAAGGATATTTTTTGGCAAGCTTCTTCAATTCTCGTTTAAAGTTAGGTATGGCGACTATTTCATAGCTCATCCAATAGACGTTTGGCAGGAATTCCTTCTAATTTTCCCTCTTTGATCAACTTCATTTCTTCTACCGCTCTGCTGACTCCAAGCAGGACATCAACACTTTCTGGAGAAAGGGTTTCTGTTTTTACAAACTTGAAGTTTTTAAGCAATTCCAATATAAATGCTGCCTTCTCGTCTTTTATATCCAATAAAACTTTCATAAGAGATCCGTATCAGTGTGTTTGGGAATAATTTATTTTGGAAAAAGCATAGATTCTAAAATTCCACAACTCTAAAGATACATTTCATCCATCTATTTTTCATAATCAACAAGAGAGATTTGTTTTTAAGGGTTTGACTAGGAATGCTTTTTCTACCTGTGATCGCGGTCAAAAATGTTGAGCATTCTTCTTTTCTTCAAAAGAAGCTAATTAGTTTCTGATTTCAGCTCCAAGAATCTTCGAAAACCTGCGAGCAGATTCATTATGGAGATGATTCCCATCGGTGAAAAAGAGAGAATCGTTCAAATGGAAATAATTGAGGAATTGGACGTCATTGCCTTTGGCGAAAGCCATAACCTCTGAATGAAAAGAGGGATAGTATTCTTTTTCGATCCTTTCCATTTCAGGAGAAACCGGGACGCGAACTAAGTACACTTCGCCGAACTGTTTGAAATAGGACACCATTTCTTCCAAAGCCTTCCATCTCTCGGTGGAAGGCTTCATTTTTGGCGCCAGCTCGTTGTAGTTATTGACTTTGTCTTCAGTGTTTTTTCTGAAATATGCCGTATCAAATGGCATTTCAATTTCCAGCCAGCCATCGTCGTGAAGGTAGATGGCATAAGGTCTGGGCTTGATGCCCGTGAGGGTGCGAAGGTCATCGGAATAATTTCGGATGATGTATTCAAAGTTGGGGTCAGAATCTACCGTCCACATATTGGATGGGGCCGTTTCGCATTCTTCAAAAATCTCTTCGCATCGCCCTCCATGTTTTTTCGATAGTTGCTCAAGGTGAAGGGGTTGACTTCTAAAATGGTGATGGCACCTTTTGCTTTGTTAAACTTCTTCTTCGCTGCAGCGAAATAGCATTGCCCGTAAGGCGAATTGTAATTAGTAAAGGAGTAGTTGAAAAAATCAACGGCACTATCCTGACTCAGTTCTGATGGGTTGATGCCCTGAGCCGCACGCGAAGACCCCAAGATGAGGTTATGCGCTTTTGGTTGGGTAAAACGATTGTAAAAGTAATCGGTGCGCGGCCCTGCGTGGTAGGATATCACCGTTCCGAAAGTCAGCGCCAACAGTGCTCCCCAAATAGCGATATGGATCAAGAATCGCCTCAAAACTGGAAGTAGATGAATTCTTGTTTTTCGGAAGAAGCGAAGAGAAACCAGAGGCCAAACAGCAGCAAGTAGAAAGCATACCTGCCCCATTTTGGAATCTTGCCCATCCACCTTTCGGGGCTGTGGTTTTTTCCAAACCATTCTGAAATCACCATAAACACGATCAAACCCAATAGCCAAGGCGGGAAGAAGTAGAAATTGGCAGGAAGCTGCGGACGCTGAATCATTCCTGAGAGATAATCTGCCGCCACCCCAACCGATGGGGCTCTGAAGAAAACCCAAGCCAGACAAACCAAGAAAAAGGTGAGTCCCATTTGAGCAAGTTCGGTGATCTTTGGAACCACGGAACGATCATCGGCTAAATGTTTTCGGTTGAGACCAAAGGCCACCACAGGCATAATGAAAACCGCATGTAGTCCGCCCCAAACGATAAAAGTCCAATTGGCTCCGTGCCAAAAACCACTCACCACAAAAATGATGAACACATTCGTCAGGGTTCTCCTCATGCTCTTTCGGCTTCCGCCAAGGGGACTGTAGAGGTAATCGCGAAACCAAGTGCTCAATGAAATGTGCCACCGTCGCCAGAACTCCGCCACATCGCGAGAGAAATAGGGGTAATTGAAATTCGTCATCAGGCGAAAGCCGAAAGAGCCTCGCCGTACCGATGGCGATATCGGAATAACCCGAGAAATCGCCGTAGATCTGAAACGCAAAAAGAACGGCACCCATCAGTAAAACGGCAGCAGGCTGGTCTTGATAGCTGGCGAAAATCTCATTGACATAAGGTGCGCAATTGTCGGCAATGACGGTTTTTTTGAAAAGTCCCCACACGATCAGGCGCATTCCTTCGCTGCCGTCTTCATAGCGAAAACTCTTTTTTTCTTTGAATTGCGGCAGCAGATTTGACGCACGCTCAATCGGCCCCGCTACCAATTGCGGGAAGAAGGAAACGAAAGCGGCGAACTCAACGAGATTATTGGTCGGGTTGAGTCGCTTTCGGTAAATATCTATTGTGTAACTAAGCGTTTGAAAAGTGTAAAAACTGATCCCAACCGGGAGAATGATTGCAAGGCTTGACACATTTGGCTCTAATCCGAGCACCCCTCGGCTGAAGTCGGCAAAACTTTCAATAAAGAAATTCGCGTATTTGAAATAGGCCAAAAGCCCAAGGTTTACGAGTAGGCTCGTTGCCAAAAGAATTTTCCTTTGAGATGTTTTCTCTGATTTGAAAATTGCCTGCCCAATCACAAAGTCTACCACCGTGCTGAAGGCGATTAATCCTAGAAAGCGATAGTCCCACCAGCCATAGAAAACGTAGCTGGCAGCCAGCAAAAAGACATTCCTCAATGCACGATTGCGATGGAAGAATAGCCAATAAGCGCTGAACGCGATGACCAGAAAAACTAAGAATTGGAAGCTGTTGAAAAGCATCGCGACGAATATAATTTCTTTTGCTTCGATAGAGAGGTTTTCTGCAATCGGCTAAATTTTACCTTTGTAGCTTATCTCCAAATAGGTGCATGGCCGAAAAGAAGACCAACATCATTGATACTGACGACCTGCTGGTAGTCCTTAAGTTTCTTTCAAAGAACATCTTGATCCTTCTCGTCGTTCCCGTTTTAGTCGGAATTGGGGCGTACATCTATGCACATCGCTTGCCCGATGAGTATGGAGCGAAAACCCAGATTTTGCTCGGTTCGGGAACAGGTACTGAATACCAAAGTCAGATCTATCGAAACCTGACGGGGTACGGTTCGGGAGTAAGTCAAATTACCAATCAGATCAGAGTCCTGCAGTCTCATGATTTGATTTCGAGGACTCTCGATAAGCTCGACTTTCAAGTCTCTTACTATATCGTAGGTCGAGTAAAAACCACCGAGATTCCAAATATCGATGCTTTCGATGTCGACATAAAATTGGTTGAATCAGACGGTGCTTTGTTTGGTGTTCCTTTCGATGTGCGCATTCTCAATAAAGAGGAATTTGTGCTGATCTTTGAAAAGAATGGTGAGCAAATAGAGCGACAGCATAAATTCAATGAAGACATCATTGAGTCTGATTACCTGCTTCGTCTCGATCGCAATAGTTTGTTAAGTGATGAGACATTCGATCAACTGAAGAACAACGATTACCGCTTTGTGGTTAACAGTAAGAATTTCCTGATCAATAAGTACAAGAGTAACTTGAGAATTGGAAACGAAGAGAATACGAGTATTCTTGTGATCTCCATGCGCGACGAATTGGAGCTTAAGGCAAAAATCTTTCTCGATTCTCTCTCAGAGACTTACATCGATTACACCATCCAGTCTCAAATCGATCTCAACAAGAATACGCTCGATTACATCGATCGTCAGTTGAGCGGTATCACGGGGATTTTGGACTCGATTGAGACCAATCTGGAATCTTACAAAGAACAGCAAGACATCCTTGATCTTTCGCGAGAGCAGGCTCAGTTTTTTGAAAAACTCCTCGGGTTTGAGTCGGAGAAACGACAGATCAATATGAAATTGGAGTCGCTTGAATCGCTGGAGAACTACCTGATCAGCAGTAAAGAAAATACCAAGATTCTTCCACCTGCTTTGTACATAACCGAGGATGAGTTTCTTCAAGGTTCATTGAGAGAACTCTACAACTTGGAAGTACATAAATCTCAGGCCACATTTGATTACAAAGAAGGAAGCCCCGGTTCAGATCGGGCTGCTGAAACGATGCAAAACCTTCGTTCGAATATTTTGATTTACATCAACAATCTGCGCAGTGCCATGGCCGACCGCATGAAGGATGTGAAGAAGGAAATTTCCTACTACGAGAACTTACTTCGTAGATTGCCCGAGTCTCAACGTGAGCTGCTCAACATCGAGAGAAATCTGGACGTAAATGAGAAGATGTTCGTTTACCTTTTGGAGAAAAAAGCCAATACCGTAATTGCGAGGGCGGCTATCGTTCCTGAGGTCAGCATCATCGAAGTAGGCCGAGGAGTTGGGATCATCGGTCCTGAGAAAGATCGGATTGTCTATTACGCCTTGGCAATCGGACTTTTCGTTGCACTAATCATCGCATTTGTGCGAATGATTTTCTTTGACCGAATTCAGAACACCCGCGAACTCAAACAAATTTCAAACCTTCCCATATTGGGAGGTGTGCCCGGCACTGAGGTAGCTGTTGATGAGCGACTCGTGGTTTCCACCAATACACGGTCAAATGTGGCGGAGGCCTTTAGGAGTATCCGAACAAATCTGCAGTATTTCAGCGATGCTCCCGGAAGCAGGCTGATGCTCATTACAAGTCTGCACCCGGGTGAAGGAAAAACTTTCTGTTCGGTCAATATTGCGGCGATTATTGCCAGTGCGCACAAAAGAGTTTTGCTCCTCGATTTTGACATGCACAAACCCAAGGTGCATCGTTCTCTCGGATTGTTAAATGAAAAGGGATTATCGACTTACATCGTTTCAAAGCACAGCAAAGAAGAGATCATCCAACACACAAAATTGGAAAACCTCGATGTGATTACTGCGGGACCTATTCCACCAAACGCTTCTGAATTGGTTCTTAGCCCGAAAGTCGAAGAGCTTCTGAATGAATTGAAAAAAGACTACGATTACATCATTGTTGATACTCCGCCATTGATGTTGATTTCCGATTCGATGGTATTGATGCGCCATGTGGATGTGGGTATGTTTGTAATGAACACCGAGAAAGCAACCCGCGGAGGGGTGCGTCACTTGGAAGAAATTGTTGAGGCCAACAAACTCAGCCATACGGCTTTGATCCTGAATAATGTGAAAGCCCAGCGCTGGAGAAGTTATTACAGTCGTTATGCTTACCGCTACGGATATGGCTACGGATATGGGTACGGCTACGGTCGTGGCTATGGCGATGACGAAGGAAAAGACTAATGGCTTATTTATCAGAAGCTGAATTGATCGAAATGGGTTTTGCCAAATTGGGCGAAAACGTGCTCATTTCAAACAAGTGCTCGATCTACAATCCTCATCTCATTTCTTTGGGAAGCAATGTTCGAATTGATGACTTTGTCATTATCAGTCCTTCTGAACAACCTTTCGAAATTGGCAATTATGTCCACATCGCGACTCACTGTTCGCTCATCGGCAGAGCGTCCATCAAGATGAATGACTTTTCGGGATTGTCGGGACGTGTTTCCATCTACTCTAGCAGCGACGACTACTCGGGCGATTTTATGACCAATCCCACCGTTCCTGCAGAATACAGCAACGTGATTTCAAAACCCGTTGAGTTGGGAAAACACGTTATCGTGGGAGCCGGAGCAGTCATACTGCCGGGAGTTTCCATCGGAGCAGGCTCCGCTATTTCGGCCTTGGCTTTGGTCAATCGAGATATTCCAAGCGGCGTAATTGCCGCAGGCACTCCCTGCCGAACCATCAAACCCCGAAAATCAGGAATGCTGGATTTGGAAAAGAAGCTTAATTCTCAAAAGCTCTGATTTCAGGGTATGTGCCGTTTTCTAAGTGACGGCCGTAGTTTTTTTATCCTGTATAACACGTCTGCTTCTAATCACCCCGAGAGGCAGAGACAGGTTATTATCATAATCGGAATTGGGTATTCATGGTCACCTTTTAAGCCTCTTTTTACGAGATTTAACGACGAAGGGGTGAGAGGGGTAGGCGCAGTGATAAGAGCGGCAGAGGCGCACAAGAACTCGAATAGATAGTGGTTGTCGAGTCACCTATAAACCTTGCACTGGTGTAAACGCCGATTGGCGACTCTGGTTTTTTGCGCACGAAGCCGAGCGATAGCGAGAAGAAGGGAGCAAAAAAATCACCTTGGCTACCCCAAGATTTTTCCCCCTTTTTTATCGACTGAAAAAAGGGGATAAAGGAAGAAATGTTGATGAACGATGGATTTGTATTTTGGCAAAGGAATACCTGACAGAGCTATTAGAACAATCCAATAGGTTTTTTTTCACCCTTTTATATTCGCATAAGCCCACTTCAATCCAAGCGCCCATCTGCGACTAATCGGGAGCTCATCAAAAAACTGCTGAAACACTTCACGGTCTTTCTCTCTCGCCAAAATAACTTGGCGTTCAAAAAGCTGCAGCGCCTCTTTTTCCAACTGCCGATCGCCGATAGCTTGGTAGAATTTCACCAAAGTGGAATAGCGAATCAGCCCGCGCTCAAATCGATCGAGCGAAGTCCAAATGCCCGCATCGTGCTCGCGATGGGCCGAAAGCACCTTATTGACATAATGCGGCCTCCCCGAATGAAGTCCATACCCTATGATAAATACATCGGGATTAAGAACTTCAAAAAAGGTACTTGGGAATTTTTTTGGAAAAGCACTCTTTCGAATCACAACAGAGTTTGTAGCAGGGCCATGCTTCGATAGCATGTCTTTCAACTCAAAGCTTTCGGGCTGCTCTTCAAGCACCTTGTCGGCTATTTCTTTTCCCGAGTCGTCTATTTTGGAATAATCGGCGTAAACCAATGAAACGCTCGAGTCGGCATTCATTCCATCCATCTGCAAAGTGAGTTTGGAGGAATCCGTCCAAAGATCATCCCCTTCGCAAAGGGCTATAAAGTCTCCTTTGCATAGCTCGAGCGCACAAACGAAATTTTTGGAAGGGCCGAGGTTTTCCACGTTTCTAAACGATCTCATCCTGCCCTTTTCGTCGTCAATGGATTCAATGATCTCCCAAGTTTTATCCTCAGAAAAGTCATCGCATACGATCACCTCGAGGTTTTCGTAATCCTGATTCAGAATTCCTTCCAAGCAAGATTTAATAAATCGCTCGTGATTGTAAGTCAAAACGATAACTGAAACCAGGGGTTTGCTCATACAGACAGGATTAATTCCAGCACTTCTATTTGTTCTTTAATGGTCAAGTCGTGGTATTGTGGCAGGCAGCAAATTCGCTCGGAAATATCTTCGCTTATTGGACATGCTTGGTATTTGACATAATCCAGCCGGTTTAGCGAAGGGTTAAAATACCTCCTCAGTTCAATACCTTTTTCCGTGGCTAAATCTATGACTTTTTGCAATTTCGATGCATTGGGAAAAATCACGGGAAAGTAAGCTCCGTTGTACCCTTCATCGTCACTGAGTACAATCGTTTGCAGTTTGCTACCGACTATTCCCTTCCGGTAAAAATTCCACTGTGTTCTCCTTTGATCAATCAAATCAGCAGCCACTTCCAAGTTAAGCAGCCCCATCGCCGAGTGGAATTCACACATTTTTGCGTTGATTCCTACTCCGTCAAATTCATTTACACCTACGTGGCCAAAATTTCTAAATCGATCGATTTTCTCTTTTCCTTCCGCCGATTTGCAAAAGACCGCGCCGCCATTTACCGTGTGGAAGAGCTTGGTGGCGTGAAAGCTCAAAACGGATATATCTCCATACGCCAGAACGGATTTACCTCCGTATGTGGTGCCAAAGGCATGCGCCCCATCAAAGAATAACGGGATTCCGTACTTCGCCGAAATGCGCTCCAACTCCTCAATCTTGCAAGGGTTTCCGTAGACGTGTGTGGCTAAAATAGCCTTGGTCTTGTTTGTAATTTTCCTTTCAACTTCTGCAGGGTCGATGCAAAGTGAATCTCCTTCGATGTCGGCGAAAATCGGTGTGAACCCTTCCCAAACAATCGCCGAAGTGGTGGCTACATAAGAAAACGGACTCGTGATAATCTCACCGCCCGGCTCCAGGGTTTTCAATGCCAATTGAAGCGCGATGGTTCCGCTGGTCACCACCGAAGTGTGACTCGTACCCAAGAAGTGCTCCAAGTCTTTTTCGAACCGCTGCAGAAATGCGCCATTATTCGTCAGCCATTGGTTATCCCAAATCTGATCCACCATTTCCTTGTAGCGCTCTTTCGACGGCAAAAAGGGCTTTGTTACCGGTATTCTCATGCTTTCACCGTTTTGTTTAGCCAAGGCATTTCATCGATCATAGGCTCAATTTCTAAAAAGGCCGAAAGCTGCGATACAGCCTTCTCTTCTCCCACATTCAGCACGAGTAGGTTGTCTCGTTTTTCAAAGGCTTTCACTACACTTTTACAATGGTCGTTGTACGTTCCAATCAAGCTTTCCCGATTGTACGGATCTCCTTCAGGACTTTTGTAAAGCGCCCGATTGGCTTCCCAAGCAAAACCTTCGTAGCGATATTGCACGTTCATCAGCAGCTCTTTCGTCAGTGGTTTCCCGAAAACACTTTCGTGAAAACGCACCAGCGATTCGTACCAAACTTCAGCACTATCGCGAACTGTCAAAATATACTTCGCATCGGGATAAGCCGCTAGCAGAACTTTGTAGCAATTCGGAGCGCTGAAAGGCAGGTCTTGAAAAAAGTCAGCCGTTTGACAAAAATCAATGATGGGCTGAAAGTTTCCCACTGAAAAATCGCTCAAGAGCAATTCGCCTTTGACTTGATCGCCACACGAAAATCCATGTATCTCCATGAACTTCTCCAGCGAAGTAGTTCCCGTCTTGTTCAATCCAATGCAAAAAACCTTTTCTTTCGGTTTCTCAGCCATCCTATATTTGTCTGAAGTAAAGTTCCAAATATCTTGAAAGTTTCGGTAATCATCCCTTTGTACAATCAAGCGCGCTTTGTGAAGAGGGCTGTGGAGAGTGCATTGAGCCAACCCGAGACCGCCGAAGTATTGGTGATCGATGACGGATCAGACGACGATGGAGCCACTTTGGTTCAAAATACCTTTGGAACTGACTCACGAGTAAAGTGCCTGCTGCACCCCAATGGCGGTCGACTCGGCGCAGGCGCAGCTCGCAATCTCGGAATCAAAAACGCCACTCAACCCTTTCTCGCTTTCTTGGATGCCGACGACTTTATGTTGCCAAATCGCTTCGAGCGCACCCGTGAACTTTTCACCGAATATCCCGATGCCGATGGTGTTTTTGAGGCGTTGGGGCAGGAGGGAAGCGATCTGGTCACCATGCTCCGAACCCACGTCAATCCCGATCAGGTTTTTCAAGAAATGGAGCCTTTCGGCAAAAACGGCCACTTCTCCGTTTGTGGCCTCACCGTCAAGGCTCACGCCGCAAGAGACACAGGCGGTTTCTCCGAGCGTCTCGAGATCGGAGAGGACACCGAATGGCTCGCCAGACTTGTGCTCACCCATAAAATCTATTGCGGAGATTTGAAGAAAGCCGTCGCCATGCGAACCGTTGACGGCAGAAACACCACCTCGGTGAGCCAACGCGCTGCTACCGATAAAGTGCTGATGGCAGCCATGCTCATGGCTTGGGCCAAAACAGCACGGCAACCCGAATCTGTTCAAGGTATTCTGCTCGACCTCTACCTCAAATACCACTACGAGGAGAACCGACTATTGTCAAAAAAATCGCCGCTGAGCCGAAAGCGCGCGGATTTCAAAGCCGCCCTCTTCGTCATGAAAACCAAGGCAGACTTCCTGAAAGTGCCCAAGGTTCGGTATTTTTTAAAAACCGTCATCGGCCTGCCGGTCAAGAAGCATTACGATTACTACCGCTGAAGTGCCGCAGAATGAATATTTTTGCGGCCACCGATGAGCAAACCCATTGTTTCCATTATCACGCCCAATTTTAATAAGGGTCAATTCGTAGAAGATTGCATCCGATCAGTTATTGGACAAACCCTGCTCGATTGGGAGCTCCTCTTTATCGACGATTTCTCTACCGACGGCAGCGACGAACTGGCCAAGAATCTATCGGTGATTGACGAACGGGTCATCTATCAGCAAAATCAGGGAAAAAAAGGGGCATCATCTTGCCGTAATCAGGGTCTGGCTTCCGCCAAAGGGGAATACGTCATGTTTCTCGATAGCGATGACTTGCTCACTCCCGACTGTCTCGACAGAAGGGTAAAGACCATGCGGGAAAATCCCGACTTGGATTATGCCGTTTATCCGATGGGGCTTTTTCACACCAAACTTGGCGATAGCAATATCATCTGCAATATTCCCACGGACGAGACACCCTTGGATCGATTTCTCAATCGCGACATTGTGTGGCTGATTGCTGGCCCCATCTGGAAAAAAACCGTTCTCGAAAAACTCGGCGGATTCGATGATAGTCTGCACAGTCAGCAAGATTACGACCTTCATGTCAGAGCCTTAATTGCCGGCTTTTCCTACAAGTATTACCATGTACAGCCCGATGTGTTTTACCGTCAAGAGGTTCACAGCCTTCCGCGACTTCAGTCCCAAACGGTTGAGCATTTTCAATTTCGGTTTGAAATGGTTTTGCATCACGCTGACTTGCTCAAAAAAGCCGACAAACTGGATGAAGACAAGAAACTCCTGCTCTCCAGATATTTGCTCGACCTCGCCCAAATGATGCGTTGGCACATCGGCGAATTGGGAAAGGAGGCACGCACCCGCGGACTCAACTATTGGCGTGCAGCCAAAGATCGAGATCTGGTTGACGAAAACCGCTACAAACTTGGCGTCAAGTACATTCGCTTTAAGCACAATATGAAATGGAATCGCCTGCCAAAAGCGCAGCGTGCCTTGGAGAAGTTTTACCGTTCTCACCTCGGCGATTTGATCTTCTACCCGAGCAAAACCTATTGCAAAGTCACCCTCGCCGATTATGCAGGATAAACCACACGTGCTCTTTATCAGCTCTTGGTATCCTTCTCCTACTACCTCTGAGGGAACCTTTGTCGAGCTTCACCTTTTGGCTTTGCAATCGCGTGGCTGCAAATGCGCCATCATGCTCAACGGTGAAACCACCTTTGGCAACTACGTAAAAGCGGGTTTCGATAAATCGAAGCTCTTGAACTTTCGCAGAAGGGATGACATCACCTTTATCGAAAATCTGGCCGTCCACAAGCGTCCGCTGCGCTACTCGCGAGATCCCATTTCCGAAAGGAAAGGGAATATTCTCAGTGCTTCGGTGAAGAATTTCAAAGCATACATTTCTGCTCACGGCAAGCCCGACGTGATTTTTCACCACGGGATTTTCGATTATACCTACATCTCACAAGATCTCTCTGAGAAATTTGGTATTCCCATTTGGTACATGGAGAATTCCCCGAATATCGAAGAAGGTGTTTTCCCCTGTGCCAATCCATTTGACACCGATGAGGACAGAAAGAAGTTCGTCAAAAATGTAGAGCGACGTTTTGCGGTCACAAGCGCCTACGTCGAAAAAATGGAACGGATTTTCCAAGCTCCTTTCGAGCTGGTGCCCAATGTTATTACCGATGATTTTTTCGTTTCCGATCCCGAGCCGCGCACTACAAAACCTTTCACGTTTTGCAATGTGGCCATCATGGATTCGCGGAAGCGGCAAGACCTCATTATCGAGGCTTTCGCCGAAGCATTCGGTGGTGACGACAATTACCGATTGGTGATAGCCGGCGATGGAAAATTAAAGCAGTCTTTGATCGATCTGGCAGAGAAACTGGGCGTCTCCGCTCAAGTAGATGTGCCCGGTTACCTCAACCGCGATGAGGTAAAAGACCTCCTCGATCGGTCGAATGTATTTGTCTTGGCTTCGCGGGCTGAGACCTTCGGCGTGGTGGTGATCGAAGCCATGGCTCGCGGCATTCCCGCCATCTCTTCCGATATCGATGGAACCAGAGAAATTATCAATTCCACCAATGGAATCCTCTTCGAAGAGGGAAGTAAAAAAGGGTTGACCGAAGCTTTGCGCCAATTGGTTTCGAATTACGATATTTACGATCCTAAAAAAATTGTGGAAGACGTCAAATCCCGATTTGGGCCCGACGCCGTGAAGAAAGGTTTATTCAAAGAATGATTCCCGTACTGGAAAAATATGGCATCCGTAGATCGGAGTTGAAGTACATCAGCCGTACTGATGCTACTGCCATCGAGCTCATCCAAGACCGCATGAACTGGAAGGGGAAGGTTGGTTTTGGGATGGAGTATAAGAAGTACGCCTTGGCACTCGATCGGTTCTACAAGAAAGCCCTCAAAGAGAAGGCTTGCTTTTACGGTCCTTTCAAAGGGGAGTTCGGACATTTCCTTTTGCACAATCTGCCTTTTCTCATGCACCTCCATAAGAAAGGGGTGAAGATTCACTACTGCGGCATGAGCCTGCACAAGCCCTTCATGGTAGACGAAAAAGGAGAATCGATCGTAGAGACTTTCACTGAGCTTCGCGATTTCTTTGGTGAGATAAAGCCCAGCGCCAATCAGAATGAAGTCCCGAAAGATGTCGCCTCCGTGATCGACGCTTGGAGAAAAAAGGCCAAGACGAGCGGAATGCCGCTTTTAGATATTGACCGATCTGACTTTTACTGGCACGGTTTGCGGAATTGGCAGCTCGAAGGCCGTCAGCACAAGTACAACTTGGCGAAAGCCTACGGCGAAAAATCCACCGATTCGGTGGTGATCTTTCCCCGCAAAAAAGGCGGAGAGGTAACGCCCAACAATGGCGGCCCTTGGGATTATTTGGAAATCGCCCGCCGCTTGAGCCCCTATTTCGAAAAAGTCTATTTGGTCGGTCACCCGTCCCTCAGCGCTCAGGTAGAAGGCGATGGAAACATCGAGGTAAAAGTCTCGGCCGACAATGCCGACACCCTGAAGTTTTGCGCTGAGGCGCGGCTCATCGTCACCCAACACTCAGGCGCCGTGCACATGGGTGCCTACGTAAACACTCCCGTTCTGCTCATCTTCAACGGCGAGCCACCCATCAAAGGACTTTTCGACACCCTCCGCTTTCGCAAAAACCTTACCCGAAAGCCGCTGAAGTATGCTTTTTCGCTGGATGAGATTGAGAAGGTGGCGAAGAAGTTTTCGGTGGAGAAAGAGCAAATCTAGTATCGAATTTTCTGCTTTTCGAAAAGAGGAGATTTGAATGAGCTCCTCGGTGGCTTCCAAAAGAAGATTCGGAAAACACCGATTCGAGAAATAAAGAAAGCTGAGCGACTTTAAAAAGAATACTATGAAAGCAAATAAAAAGTTGCCATCATTTGACGATCACCTGAACGAAAATTAGGGGAAGGTTGGAACAGAAACGTGAGAGAGAAATTCGAAGAGGAATTTGAAGCTTTCCGAATTGGAATACTCATACAGGAAGCTCGAATTAAACAGAAGGTGACGCAACAGCAACTACCCGATAAGGCAGGTACCACTAAAAATTATATTTCTAGAATTGAAAATGACGCAAGTGATATTCGCCTCTCAACACTTATGCGAATCATCGGTGAAGGCTTAGGTGGAAGCATGAAGTTGTCGGTTGAAATATAAATTACTCTATTCAAATGGCGTATATAAGTCTGTTTACGCCGCTTGGATAATATTGCTTCAAAGAAGCTTATCTTCGGAACGGAAAAGGGACGCCCCTGAATTAAAACTCTTCTCACATTATCGCTTGTCCTCTCACTTTGGAACATCCAAGCCCAGAGTACAATTGCTTATACCGTAGATCCCGATTTCAATACCCAGGAAACGCTTCGCAGCGAAACCAGTGTATTTGATATTTATCCGCTGGAAGATGGTGGTTTTTTCTTAGGGGGGGGGTTCAGTATACTTTTCACTAATCCTGATAGTCCATTTCAATTTGGAATAGCAATGCTGACAAGTTCGGGTTTCCCGCACCGGATTGGGGTGATGGAGCTTCAGGGAACGCGCGTGAAATTTGTGATCACCAAGGAGGGTATATCCACCCTACTGGTGAAACATTGACGAAAACGCTTTATGACGGATCAGGATGGTATCAAGAGTTTGGGGATCCCTGGGGCGACTTTTACAGGTGGAACCATGGGGAATCGGGAAATAATCCTTACAACGTTCGCTGGACATGGGATATTTTTATCCTCGAAGACCAAAGTGTATTAATCGGTGGCGCCATTGCCACTGACACCCTTCAAGCCGAGCTTGTTTCGCCATTTGATGCGTCTATTGCCCGACGGGAGCCACGACGATACTTTTCCCATCGTAGAAGCGATGCCGCAAGGACTGAACACCCATATCAGTAAAATCGAAAGAGCGGGCGATGGCTCGTGGTATGTGTCGGGAAGGTTCGAGGGAGTCAATGGTCGTATCGATCCGCACATTGCAAAGCTCAACCCTGATTTTAGTGTGGATGCTGACTTTGTATCGCCGTTGGTTTACGAATCGATCTGTTGCGGATTGCATACTGAAATGAAACTTTTGGACAGCAAAGGTCGAAATTTGGTTAGGAGGTGAACGAATCAGACTCGAGTCAAATCCCAATGATACGCTGCATTTAGTGCGGTTGCTGTCAGATGGCGTTTGTTGACCCGTCCTTTGCAACGGGCAAGATTGATTCGCGAAATTGGGACTTTAGTTTGGAAAAACCGCCTTTCGTTAATGGAGTAGTTGAACGAGATTTTGGTGACTACTTTATTCACGGCTCCTTCGGTCATTACAATGACCATGAACAGTTATGTATTTCAGTGTTAAATGATGAAGGGACAATTCAAGAAAACTACTTCAATGGTTTAGGTGCATCGATTAACTATTATGATCCGAATGATCAACAAATGTATCACGACCAAATGCGCATGCTTTGGAAATTTTAGACGATGGAAGCATCATGGTTGGCGGAGCCTTCAGCGGAGATTATGGGTGTAGAGAACGGCTACAGTATGGTAAAGCTCAGCCAAGGCACGGTTGGTACGAGAGATCAGGATCGGCTGGAGAATATAATCAAGGTTTACCCAGATCCTGCCAAGGATCTGGT
The DNA here is from genome assembly GCA_942492545.1 of uncultured Cryomorphaceae bacterium. Classification (GTDB taxonomy): domain Bacteria; phylum Bacteroidota; class Bacteroidia; order Flavobacteriales_D; family Cryomorphaceae; genus JAKVAV01. The sequence continues at coordinate 58,070 of CALOFA010000010.1, forward strand.
TACGGTTCAATTGGTGACCCATGAGCGGGCCGAAGTAGCGAATTGAATCGATAGAATCGTTGACCTCTCGGGAAGAATCATAGCTTCTTATCCGTGGCACGGTAATTTGGGAAACTACCACGTGTCAGATCTGGCAGAAGGCCTTTACATTGTCGAAATTGTACAAGAAGGAAGACAAATCTCTTCCAATAAAATAATCATACAGCATTGGTGCGACTTTTCTGCATAACAATTATATCAATACTCTGGGCTTGGAACGTCAAGCCCAGAGTACAATTGCTTACACCGTAGATCCCGATTTCAATACCAAGAAACGCTACGCAGCAAAACCAGCGTGTTTGATATTTATCCGCTGGAAGACGGTGGCTTCCTTTCTGGGAGGGGGATTTACACTTATTTTAATCCTGATAGTCCCTTTGGCCAAGGGTTGCTCATGGTCGAGTTCGAAATACACATCCTGAATGAACGGAGGGGCTCAGTTTTCGCACGTGAAATTTTTGATCACCAAGGGGGTTATATCCACCCTACCGGGGAAACGTTGACAAAGACACTTTATGACGGATCAGGATGGTATCAAGAGTTTGGGGATACCTGGGGCGACTTTTACAAGGTGCAACCATGGGGCATAGGAAATAATCCTTACAATGTCCGCTGGACATGGGATATCTTTATCCTTGAAGACCAGAGTGTCTTAATTGGCGGAGCCATTGCTACGGACACCCTTCAACCGAGCTTGTTTCGCCATTTGATGCGCCTACTTCCAGACGGGAGCCACGACGATACCTTTCCCATCGTCGAAGCGATGCCTCAGGGACTGAATACCCATATCAGTAAAATCGAAAGAGCGGGCGATGGCTCGTGGTATGTGTCAGGAAGGTTCGAGGGAGTCAATGGTCATATCAGTCCGCACATTGCAAAGCTCAACCCTGATTTTAGTGTGGATACTGACTTTGTATCGCCGTTGGTTTACAGATCGATCTGTTGCGGATTGCATACTGAAATGAAACTTTTGGACAGCGTAAGGAAGTCGAATTTGGTTAGGAGGTGAACGAATCAGACTCGAGTCAAATCCCAATGATACGCTGCATTTAGTGCGGTTGCTGTCAGATGGCGTTGATGACCCGTCCTTTGCAACGGGCAAGATTGATTCGCGAAATTGGGACTTTAGTTTGGAAGAGCGCCTTTCGTTAATGGAGTGAATTGAAAGAGATTTTGGTGACTACTTTATTCACGGCTCCTTCAGTCATTATAATGACCATGAACAGTTATGTATTTCAGTCTTAAATGATGAAGGGACAATTCAAGAAAACTATTTAAATGGTTTAGGTGCATCGATTAACTGTTATGATCCGAATGATCCAACAAATGTATCACGACCAAATGCGCATGCTTTGGAGATTCTGGAAGATGGAGTGTGATGGTCGGCGGTGCCTTCAAAACTTTATGGGGGTGGAGAGGTATAGTATGGTTAAGCTCAACCAAGGGACGGTGAGTACGTGATCAAACTGACTTGGAGGAGAGATTAAGTTATTTCCCAATCCTGCGCGAATCGCATAACCGTTCTCTTGACGAAACGGCAGAATATTGAATCTTTACGAATTTTTGATCTCGGGAAGAACGGTGGCAAATTATCCTTGGGGCAATGGCGTTTTTAATGTCGAGGGATTAGCAAGTGGAATGTACCTGCTTCAGGTAATTGGCGCCGATGAAGTTCTAGGAATAGAACGATTGGTCATAAATTGATCTGATACTTCAATAAGATCATCGTACTTTGTGTAATACATCATACTTCTGTCACCCTCAACCGTGCACCGCTTTCTCATTTTTCTGATTGTTTTTTTCTTCCTCAAAATATTATGGGGGCAGGATTACATTGTCGATCCGACTTTGCTGATTTAGGCATAAGTTACTATCGTCGCGTGATAGGAATTGAATTTGAACCTGAAACGAGCACTTACATGGTCGCGGGTACTTTTGCAGGAGGAAGTCCGTATATACCTTGTCTCAATCGAGTCGATGAGTACGGTCAAGATAGCTGGACATGGATGGCAGATGAATTTGAAAATTGCGATGGGGTAAACTTTAATTTTTTTAAAACCCCTGTAGGCTATCGGTTCAACGGAAATATGGTTCAAGTTTTAGATGATGGCTCATTAAATCAACCTAACATCCCCGACTTTACTGGCACCGAGCAGATTGTTCCCGACAGTCCTCGCGGTTGGGCGGATAGCAATGGAGCGATCTACGCAGGCAGCAACTGGCGGCTATTGGAAGAGGAAGGGCAGCCCGAAACAGGACTTATTGTGTTCACTCCTCAAGGAGAGCGGTATGAGCCTTTTCCGATTGTTCGTGTGTCGGCCCACCCCGGATTTATGCACTATTGCAGATATCTACGAGTACGATGATGACAGGTTGATGCTCGGAGGGAGCTTTGACAGCCTCAACGGTCATCTTTCCATCCGCATGGCACGGATGTTTAAAAACGGCGAGATTGATACCTCATTCTCCTCCGAACTCGAACCCCATTTCCGCGCTTTTACACTTCATATGAGCCGCAAGGTAGAATGCTAGTCAATCACCTCGAGGAGCTTGTCAGAAGAAACCTTAGTGATTAGAATATGGCGATTGCTCCCCGATGGAAGCATTGACCCTTCGTGGAATATTGTAGACTTGGCCTTGTCAGAAGAAAATACAGGAGGGTTTTCAGCTAGAACGGCAGTTTACAATGAAGAAGACGGTAGTTACTTTATTTACGGAAAGTTCAACCTTGTAAACGGGGTTCCGCGCACTGGTATTTGCCAAATAGATAGTTTGGGTAATCTTTTAGACACCTTTGACGACGGACCTTTTCGTGTAGATTTAGGGGCACATCCACAGCTAATTCACCCGGAGAATTCCCTGAGCTTTTTGACATCAAGCCATGATGGCGGGCTTCTGATCGGTGGTCGCTTCACACTACCAAGACCAGCCGTACCTTAACCTGATCAAGCTTATTCCCGATCCTTTGAGTAATGATGATCGGGACTTTCCGATCAAGGCGAAAATCTACCCCAACCCGGCGACAGATCAAATAAGGGTTCAACTCACCGAGCCGCATGGCGGAAATATTGAATCTTTACAAATCCTCGATCTTTCGGGAAGAACCGTGGCAAGTTATCCGTGGCAAGGTGGTACTGAAACCATTGATATTGGCCAGTTGGCCGGTGGGGTGTATTTGTTGCAATTGAGAAATAAGGAGACGATTGTTGGTGTAGAGAAGTTGGTGATTCATTGAGGTTGAGTGAGCAGTTTTTCAGTTGTCAACGTTCAGATGATTCGATGTCCGTTTGCCGTGGTTTCTTGCGGGAGGATTCCCCTTCAGGGGACCTTAGGGGCGTGCAGTGGCAGTGCACCGCTAAAAATGAAATATCGAACACCGATTAACGAATGTCGAATAACGAAGTGGACCGTACAAATGAAGAAGGCATGATCTTTAACGAGGGATTCAACTTCGGCATTCTAAAATCAGTGTTCCCTTGTTCGGTGTTCAATCAAACGGTTGTCTTGAGCGGCAGTTTCTGGGCGAAATGAAATAACCGAGTGTAATTGAAACCAATTGGGGAAATGTAAGATTTCAGTTCGGCCATTCCTGATTCTATTCCGCACTCACGCGCTCCCCTCCGAACTTTAGTCGGAGATTTCGACATCTGGCGGAGCAATGC
>CALOFA010000011.1:0-33066 GCA_942492545.1 uncultured Cryomorphaceae bacterium
CACTGAAATTGGCATAAGCATCTCCCTGCCATATATCCTTCAAATCTATCAACACCAAATTGTCCCATCTCCGGTGTTGCGCATCCTTGTCAAAACAACAGGGAACAACCCTTCCATCCCAAGTTAAAACACACGAATGCCACATTTTCCAGCATTGGTTTAGCAACTTGTTTTTAAATCTTCCATTTTCCGTTGGAAGCCTTTAGAATACTCCGATTGTATTTCTCAATAGTGCGGAATAAGCGGGATTGCCATCCTCGTATTCGTATACCTGTGCAGTTTTTTAAAAGAACACCATCAACCCCCCACTTTTTATCTGCGAAGTCATTTACATCTTGAATTTGATGTTGATTTGGCTTAACAATCAAGAATTGAAAATAGACTCAAATGGAAAAATAGAATTCAGCTCTTTTTTTTTGCAGCCAAAATATTGTTCCGTGCCTTCAAGTACTTTTTGTTCGAGCTTACCATGTATTCCTGTACTGTCTCATAAACCTCTTGAGTCGTTCCATCAATCGAAATAAGGCTTTTTATTCAATCTAGATTTCACGATGTCATCAGCAACTTTTCTCGGTAATAAAATGTGCATTTGTAGATGTGGCTGAAAAAATACCCTTCTCTAGGAAATGCCAATCCAATCAAAATCATATCATTTGTAGATACGAATAAAGGGCTCACCCTGAAAATAGAAGGTGATATTATTGATTAGGTTGTTGCCAATTTCTTCTGAGCAAATGCTCAAACACATCTGCCTTTCAAATTGCCAGTAGGGCGGGTAAATTTTTTTAATTCCACTCGGGCACTCCTGACATCCTAAAATTGCAGGCTGTTGTGGGCTCGATTGAAACCTAGATGCGGGAAGTCCCTCATTGATGTGACGCTTTACCCCTAGAAAAATGTGATATCCCGCCCAAAGCTTAGGGAAAAGAATTTGTACCAAGCGCCTTTTCTTGTAGAGCTACTTCTATGAAATAGTATTTGGCTTAGAATGATATCTCCTTTTGCACTCCGCTAATTTAGACTCTAATTGGTATCACCATAGATCGCCATAAGTTTTTATAGCTTTTATTTCATATCTTGAGTATTTGTGCTTACTTCATCTCTGAGGGGCAAGAGACCCATGTGGGAAAAAACAGCCGGATCTAGTTCTTCGTAACAGCCGGTTGCTTTTTGCTGGTACTTCATTTTTGATTGTGACCATTTTTATGGGCTTACCGAAGCGCAACTTCGGTTACCATGAGCTTACAAGTTTGGCTGGAATTCTTCCAGAAGATGATAGCAACCCAAGTTGAGTACGATAGATTTCACAGAGCGTTTTTCAGAAGATGGAAACGTGCTGGTTCTAGGGGTGGAAAGGAGAAGAGTTTCACGGATTACCCAAATTTTCGCAGAGTGGCTATGACATTGGGAAATGACCTTAGAAAATATTGTTGGTGTAGATAGCGTATTCTCAGAAGTCATCTTATTTAACCTCCGAAAAAAAACTCCAGAACTCAAAAAGTTCGATTTTGGAGCGAATTTGTTCAACCGAAAACCCCAACCGGCTGAAGAGGTTGATAGTCTCAAGCAGCAAATTAATTTCATCCTACCTTTTTATCGTGGTTTGGTCTTTCAACGATAGTACAAATGCGAGTTTTTTGATGCTTTTCACGAACCGCGATAAATTCAATTCTGAAGAAAGAGTTCAGGTTGTTAATGAAATCGAAGCTCGGGTTGCCGAAATTTACCGACTTGACTGATTAGATGTTCACCTATCGGGTTTACCCTATATCCGAACGATGCAAACAGCAAAAATCAAGCAGGAACTTCTAAATGTCTGTCGGGCTTCGCTGCGGCATTACAGCGCTCCTTATGCTCTTGCTCTTCAAGAGCTTCAGAGTAATGCTAATCTCCTCTTTGGTCGTTATCATTGGATGGGATCTGGTCGCTCGGTACCATTAGTCTCTTGGGTTTTAAGCTCAGTGCGCTTATGGGCTTAATTCCTCCTCTAATCATTGTCATAGGAGTTCTAATTCGTGTCTTTTTGCTGAATAAATATCACAGCGAATTCAAAAAGCACGGAAACCAAATCAAGTCACAAACAGAATTCATAAAGTCGGGAATGCAACGTTTATGACAAATGCAACAACGGCCACGGGTTTTGCCACTCATCTTTACGCAGAGTGCTATGCTGAAGGAATTTGGGATTGTAGCATCGATAAAATTCTTGGAGTTTTTCTACTCTCACTAATTATTATTCCGATTATTCAGTTTTATCAAAAAGCCCCAGAGAGAGACATGTAAAGCACTTAGAGAGAACTTGGGTTGGATCATTTGTCAGTCTCGAGCGAATTGTAAGGAATCATAGACCCTTAACCTATATTGGAACAGTTATCGTTATTGGATTTCAGCATCTACGGAAATGACATTGGTCAAAAGCACGGGTAATATTGTCGACGATTTGCCCAAGGACGATAAGATTATTACGGATTTTCAAATTTTTAGAAGACAATTTTGCAGGGGTAATGCCGTTCGAAATTTTGGTGAGTACACTAGATAGTTCGAGAGTAACCCAAGATAAAACCCTGAAGAAAATTGAACGCCTGCATTAAAGTTATTGAGCATCCTATCCTGAAATATCCAGATCACTCGCTATTACGGATGAGTAAAATTTACTAAGCAAGCCTATTACAATGGGTTACTCTACCAAAGTATTCATTGATCTCTGATATGAAAGAATCATTCATTGCCCCTATATCCTCGGAAATGAAAGTGAAGTAAGAGTGGGTATTTAAGATATTTTTAGATTCTACCCAATCCACAATCAAGAGCGTATGTCAGCCCAACATTGCGGATATAGGAACGATTGAGCTTAGATAATTTAATGGCCAGTCTCAAACCGAAAGTCTATGAGATATTCCCGAAAGATAAATACCGAATTACCCTTACAGGAACAAGTATTGTTTTTAGATGGTACAGATTACTTGGTAAAAAACCTATTCATCAGTTTGGCTATAGCCATTACGGTCATCGCCATATTAATGGCCTTGCTCTTTAATTCGGCCAGAATGTGGCTCTGATTTCACTCATTCCAAACCTCATTCTTACTCTTCACCGTTGCACTAATGGGGTATTTTGGAATTGCCATTAAGCCATCTACCATTTTGGTATTTAGCATTGCATTCGGGATTTCGGTCGATGATACCATCCACTTGTCCAAGTATAGGCAGGAACTAAAAGTCAGATCTTGGGATATTAGCACTTGCATTATCAATGCTGTTCACGAAAACAGGTGTGAGCATGATTTATACTTCAATTATTTATTTTTTGGTTTTTTAGTGTTCACAGCTTCAAATTTTGGTGGTACAGTGGCTCGGACCTTGGTGTCGGTTACACTTCTTGTAGCGATGATTTCAAACCTTGTCCGACTATTACCTTCAATGCTTATGTCTTCCAGAGAAGTGTTGTAACGAAGCCATTCCAAGAACCACTCTTGTGAAATTGTCGAAGAAGAAGAAGATGAATCTAGGTCAATTGGAGATAAAAAAATAGCCAACAATCTATGAAAGGAATTATTCTTGCCGGATGATCAGGCACAAGACTCTATCCATTAACCATTGCAGTTAGCTAAACAGCTCATGCCTGTTTATGACAAGCCTATGATTTATTACCCGCTTCTACTTTGATGAGTTCGGGTATTAATGAAATACTTATCATATCCACCCTCACGATATGCTGGAGTTTTAAAAGATTATTATTGGGAGATGGCTCCAGATTGGGCTGTTCATTTACTTATGCAGTTCAAGAAGTTCCAAATGGGTTAGCTCGCTTTTGTTATCGGTAAAGAGTTTATCGGTAATGATGACGTAGCCTTGATTTTAGGCGATAATATTTTCTATGGAATTGGGTTGGGTCGTCTGCTTCAGACAAATACAAATCCAGATGGTGGAATGTCGCCTATCATGTCTCGATCCAGAAACGCTATGGAGTTGTAGACTTGATGAGAACAATACAGCCTCGTCAATAGAAGAGAAGCCTGAAAGCCTAAATCTAATTATGCGGTTCCAGGCCTTGTATTTTTATGATAATCAGGGTAATGGATATTGCACGCGAATTTAAACCCAGAGTCCCAGAGGAGGAGTATGAAATTACAGATGTAAACAAAGCCTATTTAGTCATAAGAAACTTCCAAGTTTCTATTCTGATCGTGGAACGGCTTGGCTAGACACAGGCACCTTTGATTCAGCTCATGCAGGCAGCACAATTTGTTGAAGTTTAGCAGAGAGTTCGTCAAGGCTTAAAAATTGGATGCATTAGAAGAAGTCGTTTATAAAATGGGATACATTGATGCAGAGAAGCTCAACCAAATAGCCCAACCATTTGTTAAGAGCGGATATGGTCAATATCTCCTGAACCTTATCCAATGAATCAAAAGATTGAAGAGCTTAAAGTTGAATTTGAAGCTCAACTTGATGCCTATGTCTCAAACCTTCCTGAAGACAATCTGCACACTACCCAGCTGAAGTATATTCTAGTGTCCCTTGGGGTGGAAAGAGCACTAGACCAGTGGGTTTGGTATTGTTTTCGGCCTACGCATACGATAAAATCCGTGGAATAGATCTGCTTCCATGGCAGCTTTTGCGCGTTGAGATATTTCTATAAATTTTTCTCCTTGGTTCATGATGATATCATGGATGAAGCTCCCTCTTGCGAAGAGGGAAAGAAACTCCAGCATACCAAATGGGATACCAATGACACGCAATTCTCTCAGGCGATGCAATGGCTGGCTGAGGTTTACAAACAATTGGTTCTCTGCGGTGCCGAGCATCTTGCCCGAGCTTTGGATTCTGTTTAACCGCAATTTCGGCTGAGGTTTGCCTCGGTCAGCACCTTTGTACGATTATGGATTCTTGAAGAAGAGGAAGGAGCTCTCGTGAGGAGAGACATATTGAAATGGATTTCTGGCCGAAAACGGCGGTTCTCCTAGGATGCAGCCTGCAAATGGGCGCCATTTTGGCCAATGCTACCAAAGAGGAGTCAGAAGCGATTTATGCATTTGGTAAGGCCGCGGGTATCGGATTTCAATTGCAAGACGATTATTTAGACGCCTTTGAAATCCTGAGAATTTTGGAAAACAAGTGGGTGGCGATATCATTGCCAATAAGAAGACCTATCTCATCATTCGCGCTTTGCAGAAGGCTTCGGAGGAACAACGGAATGAGTTGGAAGCCATTTATTTCAAAGGCATTATTTCTGACTCGGCTGAGAAGGTAGAGCGAGTTCGTCAGGTATTTCTGGATTTAGAAGTAGATAAGGATATTCAGGTTCGTAGCAATGAGTATTTCGCGGAAGCTAAACGCCAACTGGACAAAACGAATTTAAGCACTGAAGGAAGGGAGCAGATGGAAGGATTCCTTAAGCTGCTCCAAGGCCGAAGCCACTAATTGCCATAAATATTCCTGAGGGCATCCCGAAGCGTGTTGTATTTGAATTGAAAACCGGCTGATTTAATCTTTTTAGCGGAAGCTCGACTTCCTTCTAAAATCAAACGACCCATTTCTCCAAATACTGCTCTCAGAACGAATGACGGCACATTGGGTAGCCATAAGGGTTTCTTAAGCGCCTTAGCCGTTTCTTTCGTCAAATCTTTGTTGGTCACATGGTCACCGTTTACGGCATTATAAACTCCGTGGTAACTCTCGTTCTCTATGGCTGCTAGATACATTGCGCAGAGGTCATCGATGTGGATGTAGGGCACCCATTGATCTCCCGATCCGAGAGGAGCGCCAAATCCAAATTTTACAGGTTGGGCTATTTTCTCTAATGCTCCGCCATTTGCTGCCAAAACTATGCCCGTTCTCAGTTTCACCACTCGAGCCAAGTCTGAGAATTGATCTGCTGCTTTTTCCCACAGCACGCAGCACGTCCCTATGAAATCATCGGAAGGCGGATCAGTTTCCGAATAGATTTTTTCCGTCGTATCCATCCCATAGTAGCTGATTCCGCTGGCTGATACGAAAACTTTTAGTGGTGCATTCAGCTCTTTGGCCTTTCGGTAAAGGAGGTTGGCAGATTCTACACGACTGTCTATGATGATCTTCTTTCGTTGCTCCGTCCATCTGCCATCGGCTATGCCGGCTCCCGCCAAATGAATGATGGCTTCAACACCCTGAAAGGCAGCGTCGTCTATTTCTCCTTTTTCCACATCCCAAACGAAAGTCGGAATATCATTTTCAGATGATTTACTTCTGGAAAGGTGGTTGACTTCGTGCCCATTTGCTAAGAGTAAGTTTGTCAATGCCGAGCCTATGAGGCCCGAACCACCGGAGATGAGGATTTTCATATTTTGCTAATCTAACGATTCAATCAACCCTAAGGATAATGAAAAGTTTTGCTGAAACGCTGCTTTACTTTCAAGGAGTGGTAAAACAACAAAGGCCCGCTGGAAAGCGGGCCTTTGAATCGGAATTGATCTCGATTTATAGTGTCGGAATAAGTACTGTATCAATTACGTGTACCACACCGTTTGTTCCTTGAACATTGGTTAGAATTACGGTAGATACACCGCCGTTAGCATCAGTTACGGTTACCGTAACATCGTCTGCTGCTACCCCAATGGTAATGTCTTGACCGTTCAACGTTCCTACAGCACCCGGATTAATGTCTTCCGCACGAACTTGACTACCTACTACATGGTAAGTAAGTACTGATGTAAGTTGCTCAAGAGTTAATCCGTCTACAGTTGATTGAATCGCTTCAAATGCGCTGTTTACAGGAGCAAATACTGTAATCGCATCTGCTTCTTCAAGTGTTGTAACGAGATCAGCGGCTACTACTGCGCCTACTAATGCGCTAAAATCCGAATTGAAGATGGCGTGATCAACTACTGAAGGAAGCTCAAGAACTCCATCAATTTCGTGGATCACTCCGTTTGTTGCGAATATGTCAGCAGCAACTACTGTTGCACCTTTGTCTGCACCATTGTTTCCGTTACCACCGTTTACCAATACGGTGTTGTTTGCCGGCTCAGCTAGCAATGACAAGGCATCTCCATCAGGTGAAGTAGTGCTAGAAGTACTCACATATGTCTTACCTGTAACAGCTGAAGCAGGTATCTCAGCTCCGATCACGTGGTAGAGCAATAATTCTGAAACCGCGTCAGCGCCAAGTGCTGCTGCTGCTTCGTCTACTCGGCTTCCGTCACCGTTGTCGTCAGTTAACCCCGCTTGGTCAAAGAACTCATTGAATGCATCGTTGTTAGGTGCAAAAACAGTCATTGAGCCATCGGCGGCAACGGCATCTACCAAACCTGTAGCTGTCAATGCTTCTACCAAAATGCTGAATTGTGGACTAGCAACTGCTAGTTCGGCAATGTTTTGAGTCGGGCCACTTGGAGTTGGTGTTGGCTCCTCGTCATCGTCATCATCACACGAAGTCATTACTAATGTCAGACTTAAAAAAAGTAAGAATGAGAATTTACTCAGATCTTTAATCATGGTTTTATTTTTTTTATGGATTTAAGATTCACTTAACATTGAGACATAGTGCTTGTTTAAAACCCTCAGTTAACAAAGCCCAATATCCGGGAATCTCAAACGTTAGGTTGGTATGAGTTTTTTAACTCTCCTTGGTCGTTGCAAACGATCTTTTGTGTAGAAGTATTGGGCCTTTCGGGTTTTTAGCAAATCGGGAAAAGCCAACTTTAAAAATTCAAAAACTTGGATTCCGGAATGAAATTCACCTTGTCACATTTCTCATTTTTTGTCCTCTTCCTGATTATCACTCAAGAAGCTTTTTCGCAAGATCAGCCCTTTGTTGACTATTGGAACAAAGACCAAAAAGTGAAACGATCCGAAGGACTTTATCGCCGAGGGTTGGAACACGGTACTTGGAAATATTACTACAGTGATGGATCCATAAAAGAGGAGTCAGAGTTCTTTCTCGGCCGACTGAATGGTCCGGTGAAAAGGTTTTACAAGAATGGGCAGTTGGAGACCGAGGGATATTTCTGATTGGGATAGACCTGATAGCGTTTTGCTCTCATTTTATCCTTCGGGTGCCCCAAAAGAAATGGGCCACTTCAGCGATGGAGCCAAAAGGAGAGTGGAAGTACTGGTATCCTGATAGCGTTTTAAACATGGTGGAATTTGTCCACAAAGAAGATAGCATTGAAATGATCAGCTATTTTCTACCCGATGGAAAGGCTGCTGTTACGGATGGCTCCGGATTTATGGAAACATTTTACTCCGATGGAGAGCGAAAGAGCAAGGAGGCTTATACGAATGGCTGGATGACAGGCGAGTCGACGACTTGGTACCCCGACGGGCAATTGCGAACCAAGGGATATTATGAGCAGGGTGAGAAGGACAGTGTATGGCTGTACTATTTTTCCAATGGCAATCTTTGGAAAGAGACTCATTTTGAAAAGGACTCGCTCAACGGGCCGTTTATTGAAAATTTTGAGAATGGACAGGCTGCCGTGAAAGGTCAGTATGAAATAGGGTTGAAAGAAGGGGAGTGGCAATTTTTTCGCGACAGCGGTTACATGGAAATGAAGGGTCCCTTTGCGAATGGCCTTCAAGAAGGCAAGTGGATCTACTACTACCCCAATGGTCAAGTGCAGTATGAAGGCGAATGGCAGCAGGGAGAGAAGTCGGGCGAATGGACCTTTTACTACCCGGACGGGAGCATTTGGCGAAAAGGAGAATTCCTTAAGAATAAGCGAAACGGGAATTGGACCACTTGGTTTGAAAATGGCAATAAGTTGCAAGAAGGTCCCTATTTAAACGGATTGGAAGAAGGTTTGTGGAAGTCTTGGTACAAGTCAGGTTCCCCAAAAGATGAGGGCAGTTTTGCAGCCGGGAAGCTTATAGGAAAGTGGAAGGGATGGTTTCCCGATGGGTCTCCGATGTATGAAGGTTCGTGGCAAGGAGATCAGAAAGTGGGCAATTGGAAACATTACCATGAGAATGGAACACTTGAAGAAAACGCCTGGTACAAAGACGGAAGTCTGAACGGGCCGTTTGCAGAGTTTTCGGAGCAGGGAATTCCTATCAGAGAGGGAACTTATTTGGAAGGTAAGCCTGACGGCAAATGGATTTACTTTTTCCCGGAAGGAGGTAAAATGAGAGAATCGGGCTACCGCAATGGCAAGCAGCATGGCAAGTCCGTGATGTACCATCGACAAGGGGGGCAGCCCGAGCTCGAAGAATACTTTGAAGACGGGAAGCGCGAAGGGGTTTCTACATCCTATTCGCCTCGAGGCAATGTGATCACAAAGATTGAATACAAAGACGGTCGGAAAGTGAGAGTGGTGGAAGACAACCGAATGAATCATTAGCATAATTGATTTTCAGGAAAAATCATTACATTTGCACTCAGAAAATAAAAGAAACTAAATCGAGGGGCCGAAGCCCCTCTTTTTATTGATTGCAGGTGATTACCGAGAATACCATAAGAAGTTTAATAGCGGAGAAGATCGAAGGCACGGAATATTACATTCTGGAACTAGAGATTAAACCCGGCAACAATATTAGGGTTGAGCTTGAAAGCATGGGCCCTGTTTCTATTTCAGATTGCGTAGACATCAGTCGTCAAATTGAGCACAATCTGGATCGCGAAGCAGAAGATTTTTCTTTGCAAGTGAGTTCGCCGGGTATTGATAAGTCCCTTAGAGACCATCGTCAATACATTAAGAATATTGGCAGGAGCTTGAAGGTAAGGTTGACTGGCGGAGAGGAAATTGAGGGGGAGCTATTGGCTGCTGACGAAAAAGGTATCAAGCTTCAATCGAGCAGAAAGGAGCGCGTGCCGGGAAAAAAGAAAAAAATACTTATTGAAGAAGAATTGGATCTGTCTTACCCCGAAGTAAAGGAGGCCAAAATCAAAATCAATTTCAAATAACAAGACATGAGCAATGTAAATTTGTTCGACTCGTTCACCGAGTTCAAAGAGTTTAAAAATATCGATCGTGAAACGATGATGCGTATTTTGGAAGACGTCTTCCGAAACATGTTAATTAAGAAGCACGGAACGGATGATAACTTCGACATTATTATCAACCCTGACGAAGGAGACTTGGAGATTTGGCGTAACCGCGAAATCGTTCCCGATGGAGAGGTGGAAGATGATAATGCACAAATAGCCTTATCGGAGGCAGTTAAAATTGAGCCCGATTTTGAAGTAGGTGAAGAAGCTACCGAAGAAATTAAGCTCGACCACTTCGGAAGAAGGTCAATATTGTCGATGCGTCAGAATCTTGTTTCAAAGATTATAGAGCTCGAGAAAGACAGCTTGTACAATAAGTACAGTTCCAGAGTCGGCGAAATCATAGCGGGAGAAGTTTATCAAGTCTGGAAGCGAGAAATCCTTTTGCTGGACGATGAAGGAAATGAATTGATTTTGCCAAAGTCTGAGCAAATTCCAAGCGACTATTTCAAAAAAGGCGATACGGTAAGAGCCGTGGTAGCCAAGGTTGAAATGCGTAACAACAATCCCGTGGTTATTTTATCGAGAACGGCACCTGAATTCTTGGAGCGTTTATTCGAGATGGAAGTTCCCGAGGTATTTGACGGTTTGATTACCATTAAGAAAATCGTTCGCGTTCCGGGTGAAAGAGCCAAAGTAGCTGTAGAATCATACGATGATCGTATCGATCCTGTAGGTGCTTGCGTGGGTATGAAAGGTTCTAGAATTCACAGTATCGTTCGTGAATTGAAGAATGAAAATATTGACGTGATCAACTACACGGCAAATGATCAGTTGCTTATTCAACGATCGTTGAGCCCAGCTAAAATCACGAGCATAAAAATAGATGGTCAGAAGGCTGAAGTATTCTTAAAGCCTGATCAAGTTTCTCTTGCCATTGGTAAGGGAGGTCATAATATTAAGTTAGCCGGAAAGCTAACAGGTTACGAAATTGATGTATATCGTGAAATGGATGAGGAGGATGATGAAGATGTAGATTTGGAAGAATTTGCAGATGAAATTGATGGTTGGATCATCGATGAACTCAAGAAGGTTGGTTTGGATACTGCAAGAGCTGTGCTAGACCTTGCTCCTGAAGAGTTGGTAAAGAGATCAGACCTTGAAGAGGAAACTGTTAGAGAAATAATGAAAATTTTGAGCGAAGAGTTAGAGTAGAGCGTAGTTGCGCTTATTTTTTAACTTCGCAGAAACCCGGATAATTTTATATGCCAATACGCCAAGCATCGGTACGACTAAGTAAAGCAGCAAAAGAGTTTAACGTTGGGATTCAAACCATCGTTGATACCCTTGCGGACAAAGGTTTTGAGATAGAGAGCAAGCCCAATACGAAAATTGAGCCTGCTGCCTATGAAATTCTCATGGATGAATTCCAAGACTCAAAACAACTTAAGGAGAAAGCTAAGACAGCAGGAAAGGTCACAGCCAATAAAGAGACTGTAACCATCGAGAGAGAGAAAGAAGAGCGCAAAGAAAGAGAAGAAGAGAAGGAAGAGGTTCTCATAAAGAATGTTCAGGGCGCTACTGACGATGTCTATAAACCCGAAGTAAAGGCGAAGCCCGGCGTTTCGGTTGTTGGAAAAATCGACCTCAATAAGGATAAGAAGCAGCAGCCTCAGCCAAAACAAGAGGAGAAAGTAGAAGAGAAGAAAGAGGAGCCCGTTGCTGAAGTTCCTGAAGAACCGAAAGAAGAAAAAGTAGAGCCAACTGCTACAGTAGAAGAAAAGAAGCCCGAAGAGCCCACAGCCGAAGAAAAAGCGGAAATTCAGAAAAAGGAAAAGGCGCAGAAAGAAGAGGACAATACTATTCGTACGAATGTTCAGAAGCTCGTTGCACCTACAGTTTTGGGTAAGATCGATCTTCCTGAAAGGAGACCGAAGAAAAAGCCTGTTATCAGCACTGATCCTGATAAGGATACTCAAAAAGGCAGAAGAAAGAGAAAGCGACTATCGATCCTGACAAAGTTGATGTAACTAAGCCTGCGGCCAATAAAGCAAGCCGAAAAGAGGCAACGACCGCCGAGAGGTTAGTAAAGAAGACATTGATCGCGAATTGAAAGAAACCCTTGCTAAGCTGCAAGGTGGAGGTGGAAAGAACAAAGGAGCCAAAAACAGAAGGCTCAAGCGAGATGAGCACCGTTCACGCGCTGAAGAGAAGCTTCAGCAGGAAGCTGAGGAGTCGAAATTACTAAAGCTTACAGAATTCGTAACCGTAGCCGACTTGGCTTCGATGATGGACGTAAGCTCAAATGAGGTGATTTCAGCTTGTATGTCCCTTGGTATTATGGCCTCGATCAATCAGCGTTTGGATGCTGAGACCTTGACCATTATTGCCGAGGAATTTGATTTTGAAGTTGAATTTACTTCTGCCGACATTCAAGAGTCGATAGAAACGGAAGAGGATAAACCTGAAGATCTTGAACCGCGCGCACCGATCGTTACCGTAATGGGACACGTTGACCACGGTAAGACCTCATTGCTTGACCACATCCGAAAGGAGAATGTAATAGCGGGTGAAGCAGGTGGAATAACCCAGCACATCGGTGCCTACAGCGTTGAGGTAAATGATGGTAAGAAAATTACCTTCTTGGATACTCCGGGTCACGAGGCCTTTACCGCTATGCGTGCTCGTGGTGCTCAAGTCACCGACTTGGCGATTATCGTAATTGCCGCTGACGATGACGTGATGCCTCAAACAAAAGAGGCCATTAATCACGCCCAGGCTGCGGGGATTCCAATGATTTTCGCTTTTAACAAAATCGATAAGCCTGATGCGAATCCGGAAAGACTAAAAGAGCAACTTGCTCAAATGAATATTTTGGTAGAAGACTGGGGTGGTAAATACCAGAGCCAGGAAATTTCTGCTAAGAAAGGAATCAATATCGACGAGCTTTTGGACAAAGTTCTTCTGGAAGCCGAGCTTTTGGAGTTGAAAGCAAATCCGAAGAAACGAGCTATTGGAACAGTAATCGAATCTACCTTGGACAAAGGAAGAGGATATGTTACTACGCTTCTTGTCGAGGCGGGAACGATGCGCATAGGAGATGTGGTATTGGCAGGCCAGCATACCGGTCGTGTTAAAGCCATGATGAACGAGCGTCATCAAAATATTAAAGAAGCCGGTCCATCGGCACCTGTTTCAATGCTTGGACTTAGCGGAGCACCTAATGCCGGAGATCGCTTCCACGTGATGGAAGACGAACGTGAGGCTCGAAATATCGCTACGAAACGCGAGCAATTATGGCGCGAACAAGGTGTCCGTACTCAGAAGCACATTACGCTTGATGAGATCGGTCGTCGAATTGCCATAGGAGACTTCAAGGAGTTGAACGTAATCATTAAGGGTGACGTGGATGGTTCTGTGGAGGCATTGAGCGATTCGCTCCAAAAGCTTTCTACCGATAAGATTCAGGTAAACGTTATCCATAAGGCCGTAGGGCAGATCACCGAAAGCGACGTTCTTTTGGCATCAGCTTCTGATGCGATCATCGTTGGTTTCCAAGTACGTCCATCTGGTGGTGCACGAAGAATAGCAGAGAAAGAAGAGATTCAGATCAAAATCTACTCTGTGATCTACGCGGCTATCGAGGAGATCAAAGATGCCATGGAGGGAATGCTCTCTGCGAAAATCGAAGAAAGGATCGTTGGAAACGCCGAAATCCGAGAAACATTCAGAATCTCAAAAGTGGGTACCGTTGCGGGTTGCTTCGTGACCGATGGAAAGCTGAACCGAAACAATATGATCCGCGTGATTCGCGACGGTATTGTGGTCTACAGCGGAGAGCTGGGAAGCCTGAAGCGATTCAAGGATGACGTGAAAGAAGTCTCTAAAGGATACGAATGTGGTTTGAACGTTAATAAGTTCAACGACATTAAAGAGGGTGATATCATTGAAGCTTACGAAGAAGTAGAGGTGAAACAAACTCTGGACGACTAGTCCGTTTTTGAGTCTTCCTCTTCTTTACTTTCTTTTTGTTCGTCCTTTTCCAAGGAAGGTAGTTCAATTTTGTCTTTTACCAGGTAACATCCGGGATAATCCGAATCAATTTCCTGCTTAAGTTTTTCTCCTTCCGTTCTTGTGCGAAAGTCACCAACCCTCAAGCGGAAGTTTGGAGCCAAATAGGAAATGTAAGCAGGTAGTTCGGGATAAGATTCGGCGAACTTTGCTTTTTGATCCAATGCTTCCTTCCGTTTACCGAAGAATATCTGAACGCGATATCCATCTTGAAGGCCGGGGTACTCTCTTTTCAAATTATCCAGTGCTGTTATTCGTTCATCTTCAATCACTGTAATTTTGCCCTTTGGATTTTGCTGCGCCAATGAGTCCTTACCAGTTCGGTAATCTCTGGAATAGATACGTTCTTTCAATTGAGCATCCTCATCTTGGCCTTGAGCCATTGAAATACAGACTAGAAAACTAAGGAGCAGGAATAGAATAGATTTTGACATATGCTTGTTTCTTCGGCAAATTTAAGACCATTATTTTCCTCACAACTCAATCTAACGCAATTGGGGACGGTGTCAATATAATAATCGCCTTCTTTGCTTAATTTTTCTTCAGAAGAGCCCCTTATTTAGAATGATTTTAAATTATTTCCGGCTGTGACAATTTTATGACATAAAGGGGGCATCGAAACTCCTTTCTCTTATTTTTGCCGAAAAATTTGCGGCTATTTATCTAAGCTCAATTGTAGATATGATGCAGTTTTCAGAAAAGATGAAAAGGTCTTTTAACATATTTTTAACGGCCCTCCTTGTAGCGGCTTTTGCAGGTGTTGGTGAGGTTTCTGCCCAAGACGGCGAGAAATTATTTAAAGCAAATTGCTCTTCTTGTCACAAAGTGGACCAAAACATGACGGGCCCTGCTCTGAAAGGAGTTGAGGAGCGTTGGGCTGGAAAAGAAGAGTTGTTGTATTTATGGATTAAGAATCCAAATGCAGCGCTTGAAACAGGAGATTCTTATGTAAAGAATCTATACAACGAGTGGTTTCCTAAAGGTGGTTTGATGCCGGGTCAGGCGGTGAACGATGAGGAGATCGCTGCGATTCTGGACTATGTCAAAAATTGGGAGCCTCCCGTTAGAGAAACTCCTACAGGTGCTGATGTGGTAGCTACTGCTCCTGTTGAGAAGAGGTTTGGATACGACATGGTTATTAATCGTATTGTTCATTCTGCTCATCTTAATCTTCTCGCTTTGGAGTGTGCGTTCGTTGAACAAACTCCAAAACTCTATGCGCGCAGCGGAAGGGATGGAGATTGAGGCGGAAATGTCTTTTGGCGATAAAGCCAAAATCTGGCTATGGCAAAATAAAGTTTTTGTATCCATCGTGGGTATTCTCTTCGTGGTTTATCTGGCAGTTAGTGGTTACGAAGCATTAATGGGTGTCGGGGTTTACCAAGGCTACACGCCTGAGCAGCCAATAGCATTTAATCATACGCTTCATGCCGGTGAAAACGGAGTGGCTTGTGTGTATTGCCATACTAGTGCTTTAAAGAGCAAGCACGCGGGAATTCCTTCGGCAAACATTTGTATGAATTGCCACAAAGGAATTAATCAAGGTAGAAGTGAGCAGGGTACGGCGGAAATCATGAAAATCTACGAGGCAGTAGGTTGGGATATGGATAACCAGAAGTACACTGGTGAAGAGAAGCCGATCAAATGGGTTAAAGTTCACAACCTTCCTGATCACGCATACTTCAACCACGCTCAACACTATGTGGTAGGAGAGATTGAGTGCCAGACGTGTCACGGAGAAATTCAACAAGATTATACCGTAGCAGGACAATTTGCGCCGCTTACAATGGGCTGGTGTATTAATTGCCACTTAGAAACTGAGGTTAAAATGGAGGGTAATGAATATTACGATGAGATCCACGAGCGCCTGAAGGAAAACGGTAAAGAACAACTTAAAGCTTACTTGGAAGACGGAACCATTACTGCCAAAGAATTGGGCGGATGGGAATGTGCCAAGTGTCACTATTAATTAGCCGAGAAAGGTAATTATGGCAAAAGATAAGAAGTACTGGGTAGGGCTTGAAGAGCTTCAGGAGAACCCGGAATTCATGCAGAACAGTCAGAACGAATTTGCCGCTCAACAATCTGTTGACGACTTTTTGTCAGAGACTGAGTTATCAAAGACATCCACCAATCGTCGCGACTTTCTTAAATTTTTAGGATTTAGCGTTACAGCGGCTACCGTGGCAGCTTGTGAAACTCCTGTAATTCACTCTATTCCTTACGTGAATAAGCCGGAAGAGATTACTCCCGGTATTCCTACATACTATGCTTCCACTTATTTTGATGGCGTTGATTACGCCAGCATTGTGGTGAAGACACGTGAAGGTCGACCGATTCATATCAAAGGAAACACCAAGCATGGGTTGAACAATGGAGTGGTTAACGCAAGGATCAATTCTTCCGTTCTAAGTCTTTACGATGGTGAGCGATTGAAGCAGCCAATGATTGACGGAGAGGCAGCTGAATGGTCAGCTGTGGATTCAAAAGTGGCTAAAGCCTTACAATCTGCTGCAGACAAAGGTGGAAACATCTCTCTCTTGATGGGCACCATTATCAGTCCGTCTACCCAAAGAGCAATTGATAATTTTAAAGCGAAATACGGAGAGGAAGTAGTAAACGTAGTGAACTACGATCCGATCTCATTAAGCGGAATCAGAAAGGCGAACGAGTTGACTTTCGGAAAGTCGATGATCCCCGATTACGATTTCTCAAAAGCCCGCACCATCGTTAGTTTTGGTGCCGACTTTATGAATAACTGGCTTTTCCATACGGAGTATGTTGCTCAATATGCGAAGAACAGAAAGCCATCTGGTGACTGGATGAGCAAGCATTTCCACTATGAGGCAAGCTTGTCATTGACCGGTTCAAACGCAGATGTGCGCGTTCCCTTAAAGTCTTCTGATGAAGGGAGAGCCTTAGTTGCACTTCACAATGAGATTGCAGGTAAAATGGGTGGGGCTACCGTATCAGTCAATACTGATGACCTTCCGATGAACGCCATTAAGATGACTGCAGACGAGCTTTTGTCAAACAAAGGTCAGTCATTGGTAGTGTCAGGAAGTAATGATCCCGATAACCAAGTAGTGGTCAATGCTATTAACTCCCTCTTAGGAAACTATGGCAATGCCATCAGTACTTCCAAAGAAATGTTTATTAAACAAGGTGATGACGCTGCAACAGTTGCATTGGTAAATGACATGCAACAAGGTAAAGTGGATGTGCTAATCATTGGCAGCTCCATAAACCCTGCATACTCATTGCCCAATTCCGATGCTTTCCGCGAAGGATTAAGTAAGGTTGGAACAAGCGTTTCTTTTGCGTTATGGCAAGATGAGACCGCCACTCTTTGCAACGTTATTTGTCCCGATAATCATTACCTTGAGTCTTGGAATGATTTCTACCCTGTAACCGGGCACTACGCGCTTGCGCAACCTACTATCGGAAAGCTATACAACACACGTCAGCACCAGGAAAGTATTTTAACTTGGACAGGTGAGGATACCGAGTACCGCGAGTTTATCAAAGGTGTTTGGAAAGAATACATGACAGGTCTTGGGGCAGAGGGTCTTCTTTTTGAGGATTTCTGGTTCAACGCAGTTAGAAATGGTTCAGTAGATGTTCAGCTTCCGGAGATGGTACAAATCCCTGAACTGAACATGGATGCTGTATCTACCTCCGCTCGAAATGCAGCTAAAGCTAAATCCGTTGAAGGATTTGAGGTAATCACATATGCAAACACAGGAATCGGAGATGGATCTCATGCTACCAACCCTTGGTTGCAAGAATTGCCTGATCCGATTTCCAAGGTAACTTGGGACAATTACATCGCCATGAACCCGGCAGATGTTGAGTCAATGGGATTCAATATGCACTTGGGTCAGGAGCTCCCGGCATCAACGGCCACAGTTACGGTAAATGGTGTAAGCGAAACCCTTCCTGTAGTTCCACAACCAGGTCAAAAGCAAGGTACAGTGGCTATAGCTCTGGGCTATGGTAGAGGTGCCAATGAAGAAAATATCGGAAAAGCAGCATACCGAACCAAACAATACGGTGGTTATGACATGGATGACGATGGAAAGAAAATTCCGATCGGAACCAATGCTTATCGCTTTGTAACGGTTGTCAACGGACACATGAACTACTTTGTCGGTGGAGCTAAAATTGAAGCTGCCGGAGAAGAGTATCCGATCGCTACCACACAGGTTCACCACACCATCATGGGACGTGATTCTGTTTTAAAGGAAACGTCACTTGCCGTTTTCAGAAACGAACCGCAAGAAGCTTACAATAAGCCTCACAGACTCGTAGTACACGAGGATGGTGAGATGATCAAGAAGGATGTAGATAAAATTGACCTTTGGGCTCAGCATTCCGTAGAGGGTGTGGGGCATCACTGGGGAATGGTTATCGATCTTTCGACTTGTATCGGTTGTAGCGCATGTGTTACTGCTTGCCACTCAGAAAACAATGTGCCTGTAGTAGGAAAAGACGAGATAAGAAGAGGACGAGATATGCACTGGATGCGAATCGACCGCTACTACTCTTCTGACATGAGCATGGAGAAAGGTGAGGAGATGGGAATGGGTGCTATAGATACCTATCGCCGGATGGAAGAGCCGGAATACACCAATCCGACCACCACATTCATGCCTATGATGTGTCAGCACTGTAATCACGCTCCGTGTGAAACGGTTTGTCCGGTTGCTGCTACCACACACAGTAATGAAGGATTGAATCAAATGACTTACAACCGCTGTATCGGAACGCGATACTGCGCGAATAACTGCCCTTTCAAGGTTCGCCGATTCAACTGGTTTAACTACAAAGCTTACGACAAGTTTGCCGAGGTTAACCCTTCACAAGATGCTACGGCAAGATTGGTATTGAATCCTGATGTTACCGTTCGATCTAGAGGGGTAATGGAGAAATGTACAATGTGTGTACAGCGCATCCAAGGTGGTAAACTTGAAGCTAAAATGGCCGGAAAGCCTGTTCAAGATGAGCAGATTATTACAGCTTGCGCCGAGGCTTGTCCTACCAATGCGATCACCTTTGGAGATCGAAATGACGAAGGTACAAGAGTAAGAAAAGCGGAAGACGACAAGAGACATTACTATGCTCTTGAAGAAATCGGAGTTCGCCCGAGCGTTAGCTACAAGGTTAAAGTGAGAAATACAGAGGTTTAAAGAAATAACTAGAATATGCACAAAGAAGCTGCCATAAGAGAACCGCTGATATTAGGTAATAAGACTTACCACGATATTACCGCGGATGTGGTTGGGCCTATTGAGAATAAGGCGCCTAAAGCCTGGTACGTTTTAATTACCATAGCAGGGCTTATCGCTCTCTGGGGTTTAGGATGTGTCGTTTACTTGATTAGCACAGGTATCGGCGTATGGGGTTTGAATAAGACCGTAGGCTGGGCATGGGATATCACCAACTTCGTTTGGTGGGTAGGTATTGGTCATGCCGGTACATTGATTTCTGCCGTGTTATTGCTCTTCCGTCAGAAATGGAGAATGGCAATTAACCGCTCTGCTGAGGCAATGACAATTTTCGCCGTAATGATGGCCGCACTTTTCCCCGGAATTCACATGGGAAGGATCTGGTTAGCTTACTGGGTACTTCCATTGCCAAACATGTTCGGTTCACTTTGGGTGAACTTTAACTCACCACTTCTGTGGGACGTTTTTGCAATCTCTACCTATTTCAGTGTGTCATTGGTATTCTGGTACATTGGTTTGATTCCTGATTTTGCCACTATTCGCGATCGTATGACGAATCCGTTGTCAAAAAAGATTTACGGATTGCTCAGTTTCGGATGGTCAGGTAAGGCAAAGCAATGGACGCGTTTTGAGGAAGTTTCCTTGGTGTTGGCAGGTTTGGCCACGCCACTTGTATTCTCGGTTCACTCGATCGTATCAATGGACTTCGCGACCAGTGTAATCCCAGGATGGCATACCACGATTTTTCCGCCATACTTTGTATCGGGTGCGGTATTCTCCGGATTTGCCATGGTATTGACTCTGCTTCTTATCATGCGTAAGGTGATGAAGCTCGAAAACTACATCACCATCAAGCACGTGGAGTATATGAACATCGTAATCATCGTTACCGGTTCTATCGTGGGTGTGGCTTATATTACCGAGTTGTTTATTTCATGGTACTCAGGTGTTGAATACGAATCATATGCATTCATCAACCGTTTTAGCGGACCGTACTTCTGGGCCTACTGGGCAATGATGACTTGCAATGTTGTGAGCCCACAACTATTCTGGTTCAAAAAGATCAGAACAAGTTTGATAGCGACATTCATCCTTTCTATTGTGGTAAACATCGGAATGTGGTTCGAGCGATTCGTAATTATCGTTACATCACTTCACCGTGACTACGTACCTTCGAGCTGGTCAATGTTCTACCCGACTTGGGTGGATATAGGAATCTTCATCGGTACAATCGGAATTTTCTTTACGCTATTCCTGTTGTTTGCAAGGTTCTTCCCTGTATTGGCTTTGAATGAATTGAAAACGATCCTGAAGGTATCAGGTGAGAAATATAAAAAAGAAGATCACTGATAATGGCTAGCACAAGTAAAACAGTGAAGGTGGTACACGCCATGTTTGACGATGACCACCGTCTTTTGGACGCTGCAAGAGATATTGTAGGTCAAGGTATTCGTGTGAAAGACGTATACTCTCCTTTCCCAATTCACGGTCTTGATCCGATTATTGGTATCAAAAGAACGCGAATTGCGGTTGTGTCGTTCATGTTCGGATCGATGGGTCTATGTCTCGCCATTCTGGGAATGTGGTATTTCATGATCCAAGATTGGCCAATGAACATCGGAGGAAAACCAAGCTTTTCTCTTTTGGAAAATCTTCCTTCTTTTATTCCTGTAACATTTGAGTTTACGGTATTATGCGCCGCTCACGGTATGGCCATTACTTACATGCTGAGAAACGGAACATTACCGGGAATGCCTGCTGTAAACCCCGACCCCAGAACGACGGATGATAAATTCGTTATGGAAATTACCAGCGAAGAAAATCCTGATATGACTTCTGAAGGATTGAGCTCAATGCTTAAGAACGCAGGAGCAATTGAAATCAATGAAAAAGAAATTGCGGTAAAATGAGAAACGCATTTGCAAAAATATTAGTAGCTGTTTTAGCAGGTTTCGCACTTTCTTCTTGTATCAAGCAAGAGCAAAGTCCGGGATACGAATACATGCCCGATATGTATCGAAGCCCTGCAGTTGAAGCCTATGTCGATTACGGTGAGGTTAGAGATACCCTTCGCGATCCTTACAATATGACTATATCGGCAAGAAAGCCCGTAGCCGGAACTGTGCCGATGACGGAGAATGTTATGAACGACTTGCCTTACATGATTCCCAATACTCAAGAGGGGTATCAATTGGCAGGTGAAGTTTTAAAATCACCTTTTCCTCAAAACGCTGAGTATATAGAAATGGGTAAAGGAATTTACACGAATTTCTGTGTACAATGCCACGGAGCTGAAGGGCTAGGTAATGGGCCGGTAGTAGAAAAGGGAGGGCATCCTGCTCCGCAGGCTTACAACGGTCCGCTTAAAGAATTGCCCGAAGGAAAAATGTTCCACACCTTAACTTATGGAAAAGGTGCTATGGGTTCACATGCGTCTCAATTGACAAAAGCTGAAAGGTGGAAGGTTGTGGCTTATGTGAAGCATCTGCAGAAGTTGGGGGAAGAGGAAGAAAAAGCAACCGAAGAAACTTCGGATATCAAAGGATAATACTTTTAACAAAACTAATACAACCCGGAGGATGAACTTCGTATTCTCAAACAGAGCCAAAATAATCTCATACGTGCTAATTGCAATTGGCGTGGTGACATTAATTTTAGGTTTTCTATTCGATCACAGTGAACACCACGGAAGATTTTGGTCTAACTTGTTAATCAATGGCTTTTACTTTTTAGCAATTGCATTAGGTGCACTATTCTTTTATGCACTTCATTTTGCTACTGAAACGGCATGGGCAGTTTCACTGAGAAGAGTTATAGAGGCCGTATTTTCATTCGTACCAATCGGTTTGGCGGTCGTTTTAGTTGTCCTTTTGGCATCTAGCTTCCACTTGAATCACATCTACCATTGGATGGATGAGGCAGTTCATGCAGAATTTGTCACAGAATCTACTGTAGGTTCCGAGCATCCCGAATTCTTTGCTTCTATGGAAGAGGCGCAAGAGAGCGGTGCAGTCGTAGTAGCAAATGCTGAATATGACGAGCTGATTGCCAATAAATCGGCATACCTGAATTTGCCATTTTTCTGGATTAGAACCCTTCTATACGCTGCCGTTTTATTCTTATTTGCAAGATGGTTTAGACGACGATCTCTAAAAGAAGATGAAGTAGGCGGAGTAGAACTACACTTGAAAGGGTACAAGAGAGGTGCTTTATTCTTAGTCTTCTTTGCCGTTATTTCAAGCACAATGTCTTGGGATTGGTTAATGTCGATTGATACACACTGGTTCTCTACGCTTTATGGATGGTATGTATTCTCAGGAATGTGGGTGTCTGCCATGAACGTAATCGTAGTCCTGTCACTTTATCTGATTTCAAAAGGATATTTGAAGGATATCAATTCCAGCCACATCCACGATGCAGGTAAGTGGGTTTTTGCCCTTAGTTTCCTTTGGTCTTATTTATGGTTCTCTCAGTTCCTTTTGATTTGGTATTCAAACATTCCTGAGGAGGTTACTTATTTCATTACCAGAATTGAACTATATCAGATTCCATTCTTTGGGATGTTTATCATCAACTTTATCATACCAATGGTGTTATTAATGTCAAGAGATGCGAAAAGAAATCCGCGTTTTTTGATTGTGGTGGGAACCATAATTTTCATAGGACACTACTTGGATACGTTCATGCTTATCACTCCGGGAGTATTGTTTGATCATTGGTACTTTGGTTGGTTAGAGATAGGAATGTTCTTAGGCTTCACAGGCTTGTTCATCAACAGAGTACTTAGTGCACATTGACTAAGGCTCCATTGATGCCGCAGAAGTCACCATACTTGGATGAAAGTTTACACCACAGCATTTAATTAGGATAAGTAAAAGATTATGGAGAAGCTTCTTTTAGTACTGGTGGTTATTTTGGCTGTAGTAGGTATAGCCCAAATCGCCAAAGTATATCAAGTTTCCTCTGAGCTTCAAAAGCGACGTGAAGAGGATATTTCACCTACATCCAATAAGGTCAATGCGAACCTATGGCTATTGTTTATGATAGCATTCTTCGGGTTTTTTATCTGGCAATTCGCAGCCTACGGTGACATGCTTTTGCCGGTTGCTGCATCTGAACATGGAATGGAGGTTGACCAGCTGTTTAATGTGAACTGGCTTATTCTTATCGCCGTGTTCTTTATAGTGAACTTCTTGTTGTTTTTCTTCTCATGGAAATACGTGCACAACAAGAATCGAAAAGCATATTACTTTGCTCACGACAACAAATTAGAGCTGGTCTGGACAATCATTCCCACCATAGCCCTTGCTTTCTTGATCATTTATGGACTGAAAGTGTGGAATGATGTGACTGATGAGCCTTCTGCAGATGCATGCAGGTTCTGAATTGTATGCAAAACAGTTTGATTGGACAGCACGATATGCCGGATCCTGATGGAATAATTGGGTGAGTCAAATTACCTTTTGATTACATCTCAAAATCCTCTGGGATTAATTACTGATGAAACCATCGAGTTGCGAGTGGCAGAGTTGAAAGAGGCAATCGCTAAATCAGAGAGCAAGTTGGCCAACGAGATTTTACCTGAAAATCAAGTAGAAGAATTGGAAGATAGAATTGGTGCATATAAGCGGCAAATTGCCAGAATCTTGAATTTTAAGGATAGCAATAAAGACTTTTCTACTGCTTATGATGACATCGTCGTAAAGGGAGAGTTTCACTTGCCCATTCGAAGAGATGTATCTTTCAATATCAATTCTCGAGACGTAATTCACTCTGCTTACATGCCTCACTTCAGAGCGCAGATGAATGCCGTGCCAGGAATGACCACCAAATTTGCATTCAAGCCCACGATTACCACAGATTCCATGAGAACCATTATGGATGATGCCGAGTTTAATTACATATTGCTTTGCAACAAGGTATGCGGATCAGCACATTACAATATGCAAATGAACATTGTGGTAGAGTCAGAAGAAGATTTTGCAAAATGGCTTTCTGAACAGAAGCCTTTTGTTGAGCCTGAAAGTATGAAGGCCAAGAAGGAAAGTGAAGAAGATAAAGTTGTTGAAGATGGCCCGTTGGCCGAATAAAATTGAAATTAGAAGCTTATGTCAGCTACTGTAGAAACACACGAGGCACACGCTCATTCACATGAGCACCACCATGAAAAAGAGAGTTTCGTAAGCAAATACGTATTTTCTCAGGATCATAAAATGATAAGTAAGCAGTTTTTAACGACTGCGATCTTTATGGGTATTATTGCCATGATGCTTTCTGTATTTTTCCGATTACAATTGGCATGGCCTGGAGAAAGTTTTGCTATTTTGAATTACTTCTTGGGAGACAGATGGGCTCCGGATGGAGTTTTAGATAGAAATATGTACCTCTCTTTGGTTACCATACATGGTACCATCATGGTATTCTTTGTATTAACGGGAGGGTTTGAGTGGTACATTTAGTAACCTTCTTATTCCATTGCAAATTGGTGCACGTGATATGGCATCTGGATTCTTGAATATGCTTTCGTACTGGTTCTTTTTTGGTATCAAGTGTGATCATGGTTGCTTCACTTATTCGTAGAAACAGGAGCTGCATCTGGAGGATGGACAATTTATCCTCCTTTGAGTGCTCTTCCGCAAGCTATGCCTTCTTCAGGACTTGGTATGACTCTTTGGCTTGACAAGTATGGCCATTTTCATTGCGTCATCATTGCTAGGAAGTCTGAACTACATTGTGACGATTTTGAACCTTCGTACAAAGGGAATGAAAATGACCCGTTTGCCATTGACTATTTGGGCTTTCTTTGTAACAGCTATTCTTGGTGTTCTTTCCTTCCCTGTTTTGTTTGCTGCTGTTTTGCTATTGATTATGGATAGATCAATGGGAACAGCTTTTTATCTAAGTGATATTATTGTTGCAGGTGAAGTTCTAGATCAGTTGGTGGAAGTCCAATTTTATATGAGCACTTATTCTGGTTCTTGGGACACCCTGAAGTATATATCGTATTGATTCCTGCATTGGGAATTACTTCAGAAGTAATCTCTACAAATGCTAGAAAACCGATTTTTGGATACCGAGCGATGATTGGTTCTATCATGGCTATTGGTTTCCTTTCATTTATTGTTTGGGGTCACCACATGTTTATGTCGGGAATGAGTCCTTTCCTTGGTTCAGTTTTCGTATTTACAACACTATTGATTGCGATTCCATCAGCTGTAAAAGCTTTTAACTACATAACTACTATCTGGAAAGGAAATATGGTTTTTACACCTGCTATGTTTTTTTCAATTGGTTTGGTGTCAACTTTTGTAACAGGTGGTTTAACAGGTATTATTCTTGCTGATTCAGCACTGGATATTACTGTTCATGATACTTATTTCGTTGTTGCTCACTTCCATATTGTAATGGGACTGTCTGCGATTTTCGGAATGTTTGCCGGAGTTTATCATTGGTTCCCGAAAATGTTTGGTAGAATGATGAATACCAAACTTGGCTATGCTCACTTTTGGTTAACTATTATCGGAGGTTACGGAGTATTCTTCCCAATGCACTTTGTTGGATTGGCAGGAGCACCAAGACGATATTATCAATATTCCGATTATCCAATGTTTGATGATGTATTTGATTTGAATGTATTTGATATTACGACCTTTGCCATATTATGGCGCTGCTGCTCAAGTGATCTTCCTTTTCAACTTCTTCTGGAGTCCATTTATAGAGGACAAAAAGCAGTTCAAAATCCATGGAAATCTAATACACTTGAATGGACTACTCCAGTTAGAACATATTCATGGAAACTGGCCAGGAGCGATTCCGGAAGTTCATAGATGGCCTTATGATTACAGTAAACCTGGAAAAGAACTGGATTTTGTTCCTCAGACTGTTCCTTTATGCACCAGATGGGAAGAAGAACATTAAAATGTTCATATTAAATAGAATTAGGAAGGCCTCGCACATGTCAGGCTCTTTTTGCATATTCACAATATGTATCTTTGGATTCGATATGTCAGATCAATTTGATTTAAGGGATTCGTCCTCATTTTACAGATTCGGAACTTGAGAAAGTTTTAAGGCCAAAATCTTTTGGTGACTTCCAGGGTCAGGATAAGGTTTTGGAAAATCTGAAGGTTTTTGTCACCGCAGCAAAAAGACGGGGTGAATCTTTGGATCATGTTCTTTTACACGGTCCTCCGGGTTTAGGTAAAACAACACTTGGCAATATCATTTCTCAAGAACTAGGTGTAGGTTTTAGGGTTACTTCCGGCCCTGTACTTGATAAACCGGGAGATCTTGGCTGGTCTGCTTACAAATCTGGAGGAAAACGATGTTCTATTCATTGATGAGATTCACCGACTTTCGCCAGTAGTCGAAGAGTATCTCTACTCAGCCATGGAAGATTTTAAGATCGATCTGGTTATTGATACGGGGCCGAATGCACGAACAGTAGAGATCGATTTGAATCCTTTCACTCTGGTGGGAGCTACGACGCGTTCAGGGTTGCTTACAGCGCCTCTAAGGGCTCGATTCGGTATCAATAGCAGACTGAGCTACTATACATCTGATATCCTTGCGGGAATTGTAAAGAGAAGTGCTGAAATTCTAGATATCCCTATTGAAAACAGAGCAGCTCATGAAATAGCTCGACGATCTCGAGGAACTCCGCGAATTGCTAATGCTCTTTTGCGCAGAGTACGAGATTTTGCAGAAGTAAAAGGTGATGGAGTGATTGATATGGAAATAGCCGAGTCGTCACTTGAAGCTCTTGATGTTGACACGCATGGCTTGGATGAGATGGATCACAAGATTCTCCTCACCATTATTGATAAGTTCAAAGGAGGTCCTGTAGGTTTAGGAACTGTTGCAACAGCCGTGGGTGAAGATTCAGGAACTATAGAAGAGGTTTATGAGCCTTTTTTAATTCAGGAAGGTTTTTTGATGCGAACTCCCAGAGGGCGCCAAGCCACTGAAGCGGCTTACTCTCATCTTGGCAGAGCTATGAATCGGGGAGGCGAGCAGCAAGGACTTTTTTAGGCATAAAAAAAGCGCCTCAGAGAGAGGCGCCCATAGATTCGAATACTTCCATTATCACTTCATGATAGGTGGCTCCAAAAGTGGCCAAGCACCAGGTTTTTAGGAGAACACGCTCATTTGGCTTCAGCCAATTGAGGGATTTCCTAAGTTCCTTTTGAAAGAGTTTGCGATCGAAACTTACTTTTTGAAGGATTTTTTTACTTAGTTCCAGCATGTCCTTGTTCTTTTTGGTTCGTTTAAGATAGGAACTAAACGCTAAATAGAGATGACACGTATACGGCTTTTCGACGTATTAACATTTTTTAGCTAAATGAAAATCAAAGTGTTAAGCCTACACTTAGGGCTAATTGATTGAATACGAAACAGAGTATACCCTAATACCGTGTTGTATTGTTTTCCTAGCACAAGTGGAACTGTCAATGTCACCCTTTGGTTCTGATAGGCAAAAGTGATTGGTCGTAACGAAGTTCGGCTCTAAACCTTTCTGAAATATTGTATTGCACCGCTAGAATTCCAGAAAAGTCAAGGAGTTGAAATGGAGTGTATTGTATATGGACCGTTGAAATCAGTCTCTTCAGATGAGAGCAGAAATCCAAAACCAGTGCCACCTATGGCTGATACCTTCTCGTTGTATTTGTATTCGAATAGTATCGGAACCTGAGCGTAGAGAAGTGACATTTTGTATTCTGTCAGGTCACCATTATCCGGGTCGGCTACTTTTCTACTCCCTTTTTGGAGAAGGTTTATTCCAAGCTGCCAATCAAACTTTTCGTTGATTAAGCGCTGTACTCCTATACCCGCGGCTAAATTCAACTTGTCAAAGCCTTGTAATCCATCCCCACCTACTTGGCTGGCATTCATACCCGCTTGAAGAAAGAAAGAAAAGCGTTTATCGTCCTTTTCAGTTTGCCCCCACAAGGGAATACTCAAGAATAACAGACCAAATAATACTAACCTCATAAGACAGGTGCCTTTGAGACTGCGAGGACTTCTTCTGTGGTAGGATGCTGTAATAAAAGCAAGTAGATTCACAGTTTTCAGGCTCCCACACAGGATTTATATCCACTGAGTTAAACTTGTAAATACACGGCTTCATTCATCAGCAAAGTAAAATTACCGTCATAACGGCTTGACCGAATCGACCATTTACATAACCTCTGAAAACGTGATTGTGTGATGAGAGAATGGGTATACCATGTCACTCATCGTCTTTTTGACCTTCGATAATGCCGTTTTCGTATATGCCTACAACTAGATTCCAATCTTCGTCAACTTCTGATAGTGGTCTCAGTGCTACAGCAAATGTCACTTCGCCATTTTCTACCATAACCGAATCAGCTATCACATCTACAAATCCGCGTGCTTCCAGACCCATTACTGGTCCGAAACGAGACTCTGACCAATCACCTGCCAGCTGTGGTCGTCCTGAACCAAAATCGGTTCGGTTTACCATCGCCATTTGGAAGTGAAAGAATGCCATCATAATCAGCAAGCGCTTCACCTTCCTCTGTTCTGAAGTCTTTTGAAAAAATAAAATTTGGTGGTTGTGTGAAATGTCGGGTGCTGCGAAAAAGACTCGGAAGTACATGATGCCACCCACTACTAGTCAGTCTATCAGGATCTTGGGATTTCAAATTGGTAGCAGTAGCCGTAGCAGGAGCACAATTCGAACATTTATATCCTGTAAAATCTTCAAGTAGCACTTTTTCATCGTAATCTTCTGGAATCAAAAAAAGAACAACAATTCCTTCAGACATTTCTGGTCTTACAAAAATCAGCAGTCACAAATCTTCTTGTCCAAATAGATACACTCATCGGGTTTATCACAGGAAGGACCATACCAAGAACTAAAAGAGGAACGAATAATGAAATTTCTCAAACCTCTCAAAATTTAAAACTAGTTGTTAAACTTACAGTGAGACCATTAGAAGCAGGCACTACACGGCATACACCACCAACGCAAAATACTCCTGCTCGTTGTCTACCATAACTCAGAGAAACGCGGCTATTTCCTTGAATATATCCAGCTGCTACTACAGGGAAATTGTATTTATCGCCATCGGCATTGCCGTAATTGTATTGGTTAATTGCAGAAAAAAACCAATGTGGCGAAACTGTATATTCTGTTACAACCGCTACCCAATCTTGTAGGTGTTGATCTGTAAATAGTGCCTGAAGCTCAAATCTCAAGTTGTGTTTTTGCTTAATTTTCCAAGTACCTTCAAAAACGAATAAATCAGCGTATACTTTTCCTGGGGTAGGGATGTCATTGTAGTCATAGGCACCTAAAATAACATCGTTGTCATAAACCAGATTCATGTAGAACAAGCCGGCTTTAAACTTCTTTGAAAGCTTTTTGGTAATTTTTACGTTAAAATCTGAGTAATAGGTGTCTTCACCCCAACTGAATAAAACAGGTTCAATACCTTCCCTATTCAAGTCCAAATCATTTACAGTAGGAAAATCAGGTTCTTGAACGTGGGTATAGCTGATATCTATCTGCGTTCCGTATTTTCCTCCGAGCGCTGAGCCCTTAGGAATTTTATAGAAAAAGTCGCCTCTCATGGCCACTTCACCATTTGGTTGAGTTGCATAAGGATAGAATTGTGCGAGCAAATAAGTTTGCAGCACTGAAGTAGGAGGGAGGTAATTTATCCAACTGTCAAAGGGCCCAGAGTTTCTTTGACTCTGAAAGGCCATATTGGCAATGGAACTCACAGTAAGCGACAACTCCGAGGCCTTGTTGTGAATAAGTGGCGTTTATTTTTACGCCTTGTCCGATATTGGAAATAAACCCACTAGTGGGTCTAAGGGAATCAGGAATATCAACGATTTGGGAGTTTAAAGCAGAGGGGTTCTTCGATGTTCTAGCGTATTCACCATTAAACTGAAATCCACCTTGTACGTAATTTACGCGAATGCCGCCTGAACCTACATTTTCTGGGAAATCATAGGTGTTACTTCTATTTCGTTCATACTTGCTAACGTAGCTACCTCCAATGGTGAGTTGCCCTGGAAAGTTCGTCATGGCAGAGTCGAAAAGTTGATTAAGCTCAAATTCAACATCTACACCTCTCACAATACCATCGCCATTTTGAAAGCCGTTATCAAAATTAAATCTTTGCTTTCCGTAAAGTCCTTTTAGAGGTAACTCCTTTTCGAGGTCTTGCAACCACTCTCAGACCGTCAAGGGCGTAATCAACCCCTAAACCTCGGTCTTCCCAAGTTCGCAATACCATTCCTGACCCGAATTGTTCGTAGAAATTTCCTGCAGTTACTTCGAATTTTTCTTCACTATATTTTACGTAACGGTAGCCAATTCCTGTTCCATCCCAAGGTGCTCCAGCTGGATAACCGACAAATGCAGGTAACGTAAGTTTCGAATCGCATTCCTGCTTCAAACTTTCCTTTGTCTAGATGATATTACCGAAGCCCTGCAGCGCTATCTGTTCATCAGGAACTACAGCTGAGATTGCAGTGTCTTCACGATAGTATTGAGCATCCATGGAAAAATTACCTTTCACTTGTGCGTCATCTTGCGAGAAGGATCTGTCAGGCCGAATAGTATGAGTGAGAGGGTGAGTAAGCTTTTTCATACATTGGAGTCTCAGTTCACCAAGACTTAAGATTTTCTCGAAGAGTTCATGTTCATCACCAGGCGCTGTAGTTGTTGTGTGAATAAACAATGTTACCTGAGCCATCAACTAAAAAGATGTGTGCGGAACATTATTTACACCCATAGCTCTTTTGAAATCTTGGTTTTCGATCGATATATACTTCATAATCCCAAGAGATCCATTTACATACGGAAAAACACTTGATTGACTTCGGGCATCGTCTATTGAAATAGCCACCAACTTTACCCCTGTTTCATCCTGCCAGTCGTCGTAAACTTCTGCAATATTGTTCAGTTCCTTTTTGCAAGGTGCGCACCATGTAGCCCAAAAATTAATAATCATGGGTTTTCCATCATTATTGAAATCAGCCGTGTCAAAAGATTTACCGTCAATAGATTTAACGGTTGCAGATGGTATTGTTGCATTTCCATCTTGAGCGGAAACACTTGAGACAATAAATGTGAATGATAGAACTAAGAGTAGATAGAATTTCATATTGTTTTGTTAAAAAATGTTCGCAGCCTAAGCTGCGAACGTCATTGAAAATAAATCGAATATTAGTTGTTTACAGTGAACTTGCCAACTACTCGGCCTTCGTTCACATTCATGTTCAATAGGTATAGTCCTTCGCTGTGACCTGAAAGATCTACTTGCTGTAAGCTATATCCTGCAGGCAACACACCTAAGTCTCTGGAGATTACCAAACGTCCTGTGAGGTCAAGAACATCGATAGATACTCGTTGTGAAGACACCAGGTTAAACTCAACATTGAGAAGTCCATTAGTTGGATTCGGGAACATTGCGAAGTCGTTAACAGCAGTCACGTTATCAACACTCAAGATACCCGCTGCAAAGTTCTTCGCTTCTTCAGCACCAAAAGATCCGCCGTCTAAGATTGTTTCGCCTGAAGCCATGTCTACAACTTCGTAAGAACCGTTTCCGTATTGGCAGCAAATTCCATCACCCCAGTAATCGTAGATTTCGAAGCTGTAGCAGTCAACTCCTGCAGGTATTGTTACGGTAGTCTCATAGGTCTGATTAGGGTTATAAGTACCTGCAGCTTCTGTAGGAGCACCGCTACCTACACCTACATTGGTGGTTCCAACCCATGTGTTTCCTCCTTCACCAAGTACGTTGTTGTCTCCGTCTACAACTCTCCAGTATGTTTCTTCAGCATAGTTATCTGTATCGATAACAACTTGAATCTCAGTTCCGGCTTGTGGCACGTTAGCAATTGTCGCTTCTATTTCATCATTCACATCATTACCATCTTCCTGACCATTCGGATTAGAAAGAGTTACGACCAAGTCTTCTTCTTGAGCAGTAGGAGTAGCAATTTCACCTAATTCAACCTCTGCAGTTTCGAAAAATTCCAAAGAACCCGTCCACTCGATTGTATTAGACTCACCTGCAATTGAATATTCAATATCCAGACTAGTTAATGTTTCACTACCCCAGTTTCTGATAGTAACCGATGGGCTGAAAGTAGCAGCGCAGTTCTCTCCTGAAGTATTGTTAATCTCAATTCCGGCAGCATCATACTCAGTTTCAGCTACGAATTCACCTGTTTCAGCATAGGCAGCTTGCAATACTTCTTTAGTGTTATCGTCTTGTATGAAAACAACAACTGCTAACTCTTCAATATTGTAGATGTTGGCAAGGTCCCAAGACTCAGAAGCTGTAAATTCATCGCCTACTCCGTATGAGCTGGCCATAGATAACCCACTGACATTGGGAAGAAACTTTTTCATAACATTGTAGAATTCAGTCTCTCCATTTGAGCCAGGCGCCTCATCGAATAGAACTTCCTTTTCAATTACTACAATTCTCATTCTCAAATCGCCTGATGCGGCCTGAGTGCAAGTCGCTGTTGTGTTCTACACTGATCTCGCTATAAGAAACAGTAAAGTCAGCTTCAATGTCGAATGACGCAGGAACTGCAGCAGCTTCGGTGAACATACTTTGGGTAAACGCTCCAGGTGCGCCCGCATAAGATGGACTCACATCAGGAATAACGCCATCAATGGTCGCAGTTGGAACGCCGTTGATTCCATAGTAAGAAAGTCGAGCATTTGCTTCAGTTGGATTGTGCTCATGCATTGGGTCAAAACCAGGGAAATACCATTGATACTTAATAGAAATAACGTTGTCCGTATTGGCATCCAATAGAGCATTGAAAGATGGGGATAACACAATTGAACAAGTACAAGTGC
>CALOFA010000012.1:0-62364 GCA_942492545.1 uncultured Cryomorphaceae bacterium
GATCATCACGGGATCGTCGCCCTGATAGCGCAGAGCGGTGTGCATCACGGCGCGGTCTTCCGTTTCGTTGATATGCTCGCCAGTGAAGAAAGCTTCGATGGCTTCGTCGAGTTTACACTCAGCCGCGAGCTGATGTAATTGTTCCAGCACAGATTCGTCGATGCGGTTTTTGCTGTAATCGAGCAAAATATTCTCAAAGCACTTGGTGTACTTATTGAAGCGTTCTTCATCGGCAAAAAGCTCACGCAGGTGGACATTTTTCATTCTCACTGCGTGTCGCTGCAGTTGCTTGTGCGCTTCAGTTTCTTGGAAGTTGATTCGTGGAAACATGTTGGTCTAATTTTCTATTTATGGTCGCTTATAAGTTCTTCTTGAACACGATCTAGCCAGCAATAAAAATTACGTTTCTTGTCAGTTCGAGTGATTTTTCTGAGCTGTAAAGCGAATAAAAATTGTATCGAGAACCTCCGGACTAATCTTTTCAAAAAAGGGTCTTTCTCGATACATTTTCCGATTCCTTCGTCATCGGAAAACACTCGAAATGACAACACTTAGATTTCAATTATCGGCTAAAAGTTCTATCATAAAAAGCGACTAACCTATGTCTGGAAGAATTCAATTACGGTCCAGACAATTCAAGTCATCAAAGGCCTGAGTCAGACGTTTGATAAAACTCTCTTCTCCTTTTCTCAACCAGTTCCGCGGGTCGTAGTGCTTCTTGTTTGGCTTATCGGCTCCATCGGGATTTCCGATCTGCGTTTGAAGATAGCCTTCATTCGCTTGGTAGTAATTTTTGATTCCATCCCAGAAAGCCCACTGCATATCGGTATCGATATTCATCTTGATGGCTCCGTATGAAATAGCTTCGCGGATTTCTTCTTGAGAAGATCCTGATCCACCGTGGAATACGAAGTTCACGGGTTGAGGAGCCGTATTGAATTTCTTTTGGATGTATTCCTGAGAGTTCTTCAAGATGATTGGCTTAAGCGAAACATTACCCGGCTTGTAAACGCCGTGTACATTTCCGAAAGCCGCCGCTACGGTGAAGTTGGGCGAAATGGCCTTTAGCTTTTCGTAAGAATAAGCCACCTCTTCAGGCTGGGTGTAAAGCTTTGAGCTGTCTACATCGGTATTGTCTACTCCATCTTCTTCACCACCGGTTACTCCGAGTTCGATTTCAATGGTCATTCCCATTTTGTTCATCCGTTCGAAGTACTTCGAACATGTCTCGATGTTTTCCTCAAGTGATTCTTCGCTCAAGTCCAGCATGTGAGAACTGTAGAGCGGTTGACCGTTTTTCTCAAAATACTTTTCTCCTGCATCGAGCAATCCGTCAATCCAAGGAAGTAGTTTTTTGGCGCAGTGGTCCGTATGAAGAATGACAGGTACACCATAGGCTTTTGCCATTTCATGCACGTGAAGGGCTCCGCTGATCGAACCTGCGATAGCTCCTTTCTGACCTTCAGAAGTAATTCCTTTTCCGGCAAAAAAGTGTCCCCCTCCGTTAGAAAATTGAATAATTACGGGAGAGTTGACCTCTCGGGCCGTTTCCAGTACTGCGTTTACCGAATTGGTTCCTATTACGTTTACCGCGGGAAGGGCAAAATCATTCTCGTTTGCGTAGTTAAATAGGTCTGTTACTTCTTGTCCGTGGAGGACACCTGCTCTGAATTTACTCATGGTTATCTATTATTGGGTCAGTCCTTTTATTATCATTTCGGCCGTGGCCTGATTCGTGGCTAAAGGTACATTGTGCACGTCACATATCCTCATTAACATGGCGATATCCGGCTCATGCGGATGGCGATCAAGGGGATCTCGAAAGAAAATGACGGCGTTAACTTTCCCTTCGGTTACCATTGCGGCAATTTGTGCATCACCTCCTAAGGGCCCCGAAGCAACTTTCTGCACTTCCAGTCCAGGCGCGCTCTACGTGGCTTCCCGTGGTACCTGTTGCAACAAGTTCTACCGACTTGCTATGCAAGAACTCTTTGTGCTCTTGAAGAAAGGCGACCATATCGGCTTTCTTTCCATCGTGGGTATGATGGCTAGTTTCATGAACTGTGGCATCATTCCATGGATGCTGTCTTAAGGAAAGAGGATAGAAGGACGGGGAGAAATGAGGCGAGCATTGGGGGTTAGGGTCTCCTCGATCACAACGACAAGTGTAAGATTGGAGGGACCCGGACGCGGAAAAATTGGACGGAGAGTTAGATGAGATTTCGATTAGTTGATCCAGTGAAGAGAAATTTCAATTGTAAAGAAAGACGTGGCTCTTGAAAGAGAGACGGAAGGAGGGCGGGTAAGCGAAAGTACCAGATTAACCGAAGGTGCCACACTTTCAATCAGGAATTTGCCACCATTATGCTCGTTTGGCCAAATCAAAAAAAAGAAGCTAAGATTTAAAGGTAGCAATCTACCTCATCAAATCAAACTCTTCATCTCCATTTCGGGAAGCGAATCAAAATTCACGCTAACCATTTCATCAGAAAAGTTCAAAACCACCACTACGGCATCATCACCTTTTTGGCGTTTGAAGGCGTAGATTTTGTCATCGGCATCGGTGGATAGTCGTGTGAAGTCTCCGCCGTACTCTCCATTCCAAAGTGCTTCATTCTCTCGATTGAGCATTAAGAGCTTGGTATAGAAATCTTGCAATTCGTAATCGCCCCAGTCGATGGTGTCTTTTTCGAAGAAAGCGAGTGCTTCATCCATTCCAGCTTCTTGACCGCTGTAGAGAAGCGGCATCCCTGCAATGGTGTATGCCAAAACGGCGTAGGTCTTGTGTCCTTCTTCTCCGTAGCGCTCCATCACGGTGCCGTTCCAAGAGTTTTCGTCGTGATTGGTGGTGAAGTACATGCGGTAGGCTTCGTCTGGAAAGAGCGTGTCTTGCTTGGCAATGTATTCGTCAAAGGCAGCTAGTGTTTTCTCACCCTTGGCAACGCCATTCATCAAATGCATAAATTCCCATGAATAGGTCATATCAAATGCCTCTGTGGTATTCGGGGTCTTCCCATTCACCTAGCATGAATACATCAGGCATCACAACTTCTAAGGAATCCATGGCAGCCTCCCAAAAATCTATAGGAACGAGGCCAGCCATATCACAACGGTATCCGTCTACGCCTGTTTCTTCAAGCCAAAACTCCAAGGCATCAATCATGGCCAAGCGCAAATCGGGATTGTCGTAATTCAATTCGGCCACATCGCTCCAATCCGTTCCTTCAGGCATTTGAAGGTTTCCGAGAGAGTCGAGGGTATAGTAATCTTTGTGATCGGCCACCCAAACATTGTCGAAAGACGAGTGATTCGCCACCCAATCCAGAATAACTTTCATGTCCATCTCGTGAGCCTTCTCGACAAGGGCCTTAAAGTCTTCCATGGTTCCAAACTCGGGATTCACCGCTTTGTAATCTTGAATGGAATAATAGCTTCCCTTTCCACCTTTGCGGTTCAACTCTCCTATGGGATAGATCGGCATAAGCCAGATGATCTTGATGCCCATGTCCTTAATTCTGCCAAGGTCTTCGGTTACCGCATTCAAGGTTCCTTCAGGAGAATATTGACGAACATTGACTTCGTAGATGGTGGCATTTTTTGACCAATCGTCGTGACTGGTCGGTACAGCGGCTTCTTCGGTGGCTTCCGAATCTTGAGATTTCGGGGCTTCTTGACAGGCTGTCAAACCAATTGCAAAAGCGAAAAACAAAGCTGAGTACTTCATAGTTATTGGGTAAGAATTTCAAATGAAACGGGAGGAAGCACAACTGTGATCGTTCTTCCGTCGACAGTAAATTGACTTCCAAAATTGGCCATGATTCCCTCGATATTGTAGTGAGCGGGAATTTCGACGGTCACTGTTTTTTCTTCTCGTGAGCTATTGATGAACAAGATGGCCGTTTGATCAAAATAATTTCTGAGCACGACCATTTCCTTTTCGGAAAATGAGAGTACCTCAGTGTCTCCGTAAAGCAAAGCCATATTGCCCTTTTCGAAGGTTGGCCATTGTCGTTACTTCTTGAAGCATAGCTTGCTCTCGATCGGTAAGGTCATCGCCAAACTGCATCATTCGGCGGTTGTCGGGATCGCCCGCTCCGATCATTCCGTATTCGTCGCCGTAGTAAATAACGGGGATTCCGGGCGAGAAAAAGTTGAATGCATGTAAGAGTCCGAGTCGGTTAAAACCGATGGTATCGCCACGCGTGATGTTGCGTGTCCAGCCTGCTAATTTTGGGTCTTCACCAAAATCAACGGTGCCATCGGCGTAGGAGATAAAACGCGTGCGGTCTTGGTTTCCAGAGATATTTCCCATCAGGTGGTGATCTCCATATCCGAGAAGGCTTTGGCCAAATACACGGTTTAAGTCCGTCAGACTTCCATCGTCTTTCCCAAAGGCAGAAACTTCAGCATCGTAGAGATTGAAGTCGAATTGCGCATCGAGCATTCCCGAACTAATGTAGCTTCCGATCAAATCGGGATTTCCGTAAGTCTCACCGATTTGGTAGATGCTGCGGTCTTCGGGAACCACCACGCGGTACTTCAGTTTTCGCGTAAGCTCGCGCCAAAAGTTAAGTGGAATATGCTTGGTAGCGTCGTGACGGAAACCGTCAATCGGAAATTCTTCGAACCAATAAAGCGCGCTATCGGTCATGGCGGCCGTCACGTCATTGCGACGCAAATCCAGCGTGGGCATGAACGTATCGAACCAAGTGGTAAGGCGGTATTCGTCCCAGCGCTCGGTATTCAGCGATCCGTCGGGCAGGTAAAGTTCCGTTGCCCAATCGGGGTGTTGTTGATAAACGGGATGCTCTTGGTGAACGTGGTTGGCCACGTAGTCGAGAATCACGTTCATGTCTTCTTCATGTGCCTCGTCGATGAGCGAATGGAGCACAGAGTCATTTCCGAATCGCATATCCACCGCTGAAGAAGAAATGGGCCAGTAGCCGTGGTATCCCGAAAATTTCGTTTTCACTCCACCTTTGTCCCAAAGACCATAAGCTCCGAGTGGATTCTGCACGATTGGCGAAAGCCAAACGGTGTTCATTCCCAATTTTTGGAAATAGCCTTCCTCGATTTTTTGATTCACTCCCGCAAGGTCGCCGCCGTAATAATTGGCAATGGGCAAAATCTCGGGATCATCTACAGGCAGGTCATTGGCTGCATCAGCATTGACAAAGCGGTCGACCATCATGAAATACATCGACCAGGTTTGCTTGTCCGTTCGGTTAAGGTCAGCGGCATTCATGACGGGCTTGGCTCCAGCCAAAGGAATCAGCACGTCGTTGGACCGCTGCTCGCCATCTTCAGCAAAAACGCGAACATAACTGCGTTCGAGCTTTGAAGCCGATTGGGGAATCGGGAAACTCAGTCGGTCTCCGCGACGCTTGTACCAATTCTCGTCCAGTCGCTGATTTTCCCATAAAATCAATGGTTCATCGAGCGATTCGGGGTAGTGCAAAACGATGCTGTCTCCCAAATATCCGTAAGTTGAAATATGAGGGCGCTCAGCTACCGCTCCAACTCGAAAGGTGGAATTGAATCCACCCGAGCCATTGTCCTTTTTATCGGGATTGGTCGGATCGAGCATTTCCACTCCGTCTTGAACGACTTGGTACTCATACAATCCGGGGTTGAGAATCAAGGTATCGTACCAAACTTCATCCACCTTCGTGAGCATGCCCGCTTTGTGATTCCAGCCGTTAAAGTTTCCTTTCAGCCCGATTTCCTGCGGATCTCCTGAGGGAGGCTCGTACTTGAAAACGAAAGCTTGCTTGCGGCTTTTGAAAACAGGGATTTCGTAATCCACGCCTTCGTAGGAGACTGTCAGAAAAGTAATGGGATCATCCGAGTTGAAACTTTCGACCGTCAAGATTCCTTGATCAATCGAGTAGTCGGCATCAACGCCGAAGCTGACCGAATCTACTTTTTCGGGATTCTCGAAATAGTCGCCCAAGTGGATTTCGGTTTGACCAAAATCCAGCCGAATAGGACTGGCAAGACCAACGATAGCCTCGCCATTCTCAACGGTTGGCTTTACGTCTTTCTGAGGAGCACAGCCAAATGTGGCGGCTCCAAGGACTAGAATTAAGCACTTTATTTTGTTCATCTTCCGATGGAAATGGTTTCATTTTCGGGAACGGAAACTGATTTTCCGTAAACCAAAATGTCCAAACTACCACCTGATACATTCTTCACACTCACTTCTTCGGGCTTCACCGTAATGCTGAGTACCGTTTTGCGGTACACCAAATTAAAGCGGTAGGCATTCCAATTTTTTGGAATCATTGGATCGAGGCTCAAGGTACCATCTTTCACTCTTTTTCCACCAAAACCTTCAACTACAGCCATCCATGTGCCCGCCATCGAGGTGATGTGCAATCCTTCATCCGCCTCGTGGTTGTAGTCGTCCAAGTCGAGACGAGCGGTACGCAAGTACATCTCGTAAGCTTTCTCTTCCATGCCCAGCTTGGAAGCGAGCACCACGTGCACACAAGGTGAAAGTGAACTTTCGTGAACCGTCCGTGGCTCATAGTACAAGAAGTTTTCGCGAATGGTCGCTTCGTCAAAGTCTTCTTCAAAAAAGTACATCCCTTGAAGGACATCGGCTTGTTTGATGAAAACAGATCTTAGGATTCTATCCCAAGACCAATGCTGATTGATAGGTCTTTCGGATTTATCCAAATCAGCTGCTAAGCGGTCTTCTTTATCCAAGAACCCATCTTGCTGTAGGTATAATTTCGTTCCTTCTTTTTTGGGTTCGTACATCTTTTCACAGATGTCTGACCACTTCTCTAACTCACTATCCTCGAAAGAGGTTTTAGAAACAAAATCGCTCCAATAAGATGCGTCTTGACGCGCATAGGCAACGCTTTCAGAAGCGTAAGTCATTGACCACTTGGCGATGTAATTCGTGTACCAGTTGTTGTTTACGTTGTTCTCGTATTCGTTTGGCCCTGTAACGCCGAGCATCACGTATTGATTCTTGGCATTGCTCCAGTTGACGCGTTGCGCCCAGAAGCGAGCGATTCCCACGAGCACTTCCAAACCACCTTCTTTGAGGTAGTCGCGATCGCCTGTGTGGCGGATATAGTTGTAAATCGCGTAAGCTATGGCGCCGTTTCGGTGAATTTCTTCGAAGGTGATTTCCCACTCGTTGTGGCATTCCTCACCATTCATGGTCACCATGGGGTAAAGAGCAGCTCCTTTTGAAAAGCCCAATTTCTCGGCGTTTTCTATGGCTTTGCCTAGCTGACGGTAGCGGTATAGCAGCAATTGCTTGGCTACTTCGCTTCCCGAGGTCAGCATGTAAAAAGGCAGACAATATGCTTCCGTATCCCAGTAGGTAGATCCTCCGTACTTCTCGCCCGTAAATCCTTTCGGGCCGATGTTTAGTCGAGGGTCTTCACCCGTGTAGGTTTGATTTAGTTGGAATATGTTAAAGCGAATGGCTTGCTGAGCAGAGATATCGCCATCAATTACGATGTCGTTCATCTCCCATCGCTTCGCCCAAGCATCTTTTTGCTCTTGAAGCATTTTCTCGTAGCCCTTTTCGGCGGCTTGAGTGAGTGCTTCTTTGGCTCTATCCGTCAGTTTATTTTTGGGATGATTCTCTGAAGAAATATTGCAAGCAAACTTGTAAACCACAATCTCCTCACCTTCTTTAGCGTCAATGCTCAATAGGTTTTCGACGTACTTGGTTCTTTCAACCTGATTGCTGGTAAACTCGGCATTACCGCCATCTTGAGTGACGAAAATCTTCTGTGCCGTACACACTTGAAAGTCCAGTTTTTTGGTAGCCAAAGTGACG
This sequence comes from uncultured Cryomorphaceae bacterium, assembly GCA_942492545.1. Classification (GTDB taxonomy): domain Bacteria; phylum Bacteroidota; class Bacteroidia; order Flavobacteriales_D; family Cryomorphaceae; genus JAKVAV01. The sequence goes on from CALOFA010000012.1 coordinate 7,808, forward strand.
TGTGCTTCAGAGTTTGAAGTGCTCTTGTTTACTTCAGCCCAAAACTTCTCATCGTAGTTGGAGTCTTGGTTTATAATGTCGCCATCGATGTAGACGCGAAAATCAAGCTTACCTGAAAAATTCAGCGGCGTGACGCTGTAGCGAATTACGGCCACCTCATCATCTACCATGCTCAGGAATCGCTTGGCATCCACTTTCAGTTCAACGCCGTTTTTCAATTTGGCTTTGAAGCTTCTGTGCAAGGTCCCTTCCTTCATGTTGAGCTCACGGCGAAATTCGCTGACTTGGGCAGTGTGCAAGTCTAAAGCTTCGCCTTTGATGATAGGGCAAAGACCTATCCAATTTGCCGCGTTAAGTACTTTGGCAAAGTATTCAGGGTATCCGTTTTTCCACCAGCCCACACGAGTTTTGTCGGGGTAGTAGACACCTGCCACGTAATTTCCTTGCAGGGTTTCTCCGGTGTAATCTTCTTCAAAATTGGCCCTTTGGCCCATGCGTCCGTTTCCTAAACTAAAGATGCTTTCTGATGATTGTTGCATATCAGGGTGGAACCCTTCTTCAACAATTAGCCAAGGATTTTCTTCGTAGTGTTTTTTCATGATTAAAGTTTATCGAATAGTTCGATTCCCACGTTTTCAAAACCGGGGATTACAAGGTTTGCGCGGTGTAAGGTTTGTTCATCCCCTACTCCGACTATGAACATTCCACCCGCTAGCGCTGCTTCAACTCCTGCGAGTGCATCTTCGAAAACGACACAATTGCAGGGGTGAACTTTTAGCGCTTCAGCACCGAGCTGAAAAGTCTGCGGATCAGGTTTTCCTCTGGATACTTTGGTACCATCGATGACTGCATCGAAGAGATCCACAATATTGAGAGCTTCAAGAATCTTAAAAGCATTTTTACTGGACGATCCTAAAGCCGTTTTTCGACCCGATTCCCGGACCAATTTAAGAAAATCAATCGCTCCGGGCAGGGACTCCTCTACCGTCATTTTATTGACATCTTCAAGGTACCAGCCATTTTTGCGGATCATCAATTCCTCTTTCTTCTTGTCAGAAAGAGAGACTTTTCCCTTTTTCAAGAGAATGTCGAGTGACTCGGCTCTGCTAATACCTTTCAAGGATTCGTTTTCCTCTTCGGTGAGATCAAACCCCAACTCGTTACAAAGTCGTTTCCAGGCGTGGTAGTGGTACTTTGCAGTATCTACAATTACACCGTCAAGATCAAACAGACAAGCTTTAATATCGGCCATCTAGAATGAAATGTGTTCGAAGTAGTTTTTGATATGGTAATCATATAGGCCGTGAATTGGCTTCTTGATGATCTTGCCTACTTGGATGTTTCTCATTTCAGCAGCTTCTCGAAGAATATCTTCATGGTAATAAGCTACAGAACCGATAAAATGCGTTTTCACTTTTTTCAAAATCACGGTAGCAAGTGACGTGGATGTCCAAGAACTTACCGATCCCTTCAGAGATCATGTCTTGAACATAAGGCTCAGACTTAAATCCGGTGATGAATTTCATAAATGAGGCGAGATACACATTGGCATGCGGCTTCATATAAACTCGATCGATAATGATGTCTTTGGTCAAGCCAAATTTGTCTACGAGGCCATCGTGAATGTTTTGAGGGAGCCGTTTGTAGAGAAAATCAGACAACAGTTTCTTGCCGAAATAGCTTCCACTCCCTTCATCACCCAGAATGTAGGCGAGCGCGGGAACCTCTTCTCGAACGATGTCGCCATCAAAATGGCAGCTATTTGAACCCGTTCCAAGAATACATGCTATGCATGGATCATCTTCATAAACTGCGAAAGCCGCAGCGACCAAATCATGGTCCACATATATTTCGGCATTGGGGAAGATCCTGCTCAAACCTTGTTCCGCGGTTCTTTTCAGTTCAGTAGAAGAGCAGCCGGCTCCGTAGAAGAACAGCGCTTTCACTTCTTCAGCTACTCGCATCAATTGTTCGTTGTTGCGCAATTCTGCCTCAATCACGTCAGCATTATGGAAATACGGATTGATACCCATGGTGGCACAATCGATAAAGGTCTTGTCTTCTGCAACTATTCTCCAGTCGCATTTTGTTGAGCCACTATCAGCTATTACTAACATGTTTTTTGTCTTTTATATCAAATCGAGAGAATATCTGCGATTCGGATCAATTCAGGATCAATGGTTAATTTGTCGCTTATCGCGGTAGCAAAGGGGGTGAGTACCACCTGATGGTTCATAATCCCCACCATGCAATCTCTTTCACCATTTAAGAGGTGTTCAACAGCTGCAACTCCTAGGCGACTTGCAAGGTTTCTATCAAAGCACGAAGGACTTCCACCGCGCTGAATATGACCCAAAATGGTCACTTTGGTATCGTAATATGGTGCTCTTTCGGATACTTGGCGAGCCAGCTCCGTAGCGTTTCCACTTTTACCACCTTCAGCTACTATGATCACACTCGAAGATTTGTTCTTTCTGCGGGCTTCATCAAGTTTTTCTACAATGCTGTCGATGGTAGTTTCCCTTTCGGGAATAAGCGTGGCAAGTGCACCGCTGGCTACACCTGCGTGAGCGGCAATGAAACCGGCATCTCTTCCCATTACCTCCACAAAAAAGAGTCGGCTATGAGAAGCGGCAGTATCTCTGATTTTGTCTACAGCGTCGATAACTGTGTTGAGAGCTGTGTCAAAGCCAATGGTATAGTCGGTACCGTCCAAATCATTATCGATGGTACCCGGTATTCCAATAAACGGAAAGTCGAATTCTTTATTGAAGATATGCGCCCCGGTAAACGTACCGTCACCACCAATAGCAACAACGGCATCAATACCTTTATTAATGAGCTTCTGATAGGCTTTTTCACGGCCTTCTTTTGTCATAAATTCTTTGCTTCTGGCAGACTTCAAAAAAGTTCCGCCACGCTGGAGGATATGATTGACAGATCGAACATCTAATTCTTCAATATCACCCTCGACCATGCCTTCGTATCCTCGGTATATCCCGGCTACTTGCAAGTCATAATACACGGCAGTACGGACAACCGCGCGCACAGCAGCATTCATCCCCGGGGAATCCCCACCCGAAGTAAATACCGCAATTTTTTTGATTGAACCCATAAATGGAGTTTAGTTTTAAAGTGTAATTTTCACACTTAGCCTATGTTAACGCAAATAAACAAGAATTTATTGATATTTTTGCCCCCTACTCGACTAAAAAACGACAGTTACTAGACATGCGAAATGGCGATACTGCCGAGGTTAAATTTAACCCCAATGTATCCGTAGATTGTGTAATCTTCGGATTTGACGGTGAAAAACTCAAGGTTCTATTAATAGACAGGGGTCAGGTGATCAATGGAAAAGGATCTGATGACAAGATTTATGCCCTTCCCGGAAACCTTATCAGAGAAGACGAAAATCTTGATGAGGCGGCCGAAAGGGTGCTGGACGAACTTACCGGTCTGTCAGAAATATTTCTGGAGCAGTTTGGCTCTTTTGGTGCCCCTGATCGACTGACTAAAGAACACGATTTGGCATGGCTTAAGTCTATCAGAGCTCAGCCGGACGCCCGTGTTATCACTGTAGCCTACTACTCACTCATTCGAGCTGATCAATATGAAATCCATGCCAGTGGCTTTGCCAAAGAGGCTTTTTGGCATGATATCGACAATTTGCCAATGCTTGGATTTGACCACAAAGAAATCATAGAAGGGGCTTTAGGAGAATTGAAATTCAAGAGCAAATATCAGCCATTGGGATTTGAACTGCTCCCTGAAAAATTCACACTCGGCCAGTTACAGAAACTTTATGAGGCCATCTTAAAGACCGAGTTAGACAAGAGAAATTTCCGAAGAAAAATTCTCAAGATGAGCTTCCTGGTTCCCTTAAAGGAAAAACAAAAAGGGGTTCCGCATAAGCCTGCACGGTATTATATGTTTGACAAAGAGATGTATCAGAACTACAAGTCAAACGACTTTTATTTTACTCTTTAGCAGCTCTCAATTTCCTTAGCTCTTCGAGCAATTCTTTTTCTTTTGAGCTAAGATTCGTGGGAACGGAAATCTTTATTTCCGCTATAAAATCACCGAATACACCTTTCTTTCCGTAAGCGGGCATGCCTTTTCCCTTCAATCGCAATTTCTTACCGCTATTGGTGCCGGGTGCAATATTGAGAGAGAGCGTTCCATGGGGAGTTTTCACATTGGCTTTTCCGCCAAGGGCAGCGGTATAAAAGTCTACATCCACCTTTCCCAGAAGGTTAAGCCCATCAAGCTGGTAGGCCATGCTTTTTCCGACTTTCAATTCAATGATCAAGTCTCCGCCTTGAGGTCCCTTACCCGTCACCTTTAACTTCTGACCATCTTTCGCTCCCGGCGAAATATTAAGTCGAATCTTATTTCCATTTACCTGAAGTGTTTTGCTGACACCCTGAAATGCTTCTTCAAAGCTCAAGTTCAAATGGCCTCTGGCCGTTGCTGGCTTTCTTGCTTGTGACTGCTGACCAAAAGGAGAACCACTGCCTGCAGCACTTCGTCCCGAAGAAAAACCACCACCAAAAAAGGAATTGAAAAAATCAGAAAACCCTCCTCCACGAGAGCCACCAAAGAAATCACCGTACTCTCCGCTGTATTGATAATTGCCGGCTCTTCTGCCTTGTTGGGCATTTTTATATTGATCGTAATGCTTCCAGTTCGAACCTAACTCGTCGTACTTTTTTCTTTTATCAGGATCGCCCAAAACCTCATAAGCCTCATTGACCTCCTTAAATTTGTTCTCCGCCTTAGGATCGTCAGGATTTTTATCCGGATGAAATTGGATGGCCAACTTCCTGAATTTTTTCTTGATCTCAGCCTGCGATGCCTTTTTATCGACACCCAAAATTTTATAATAGTCCTTATAATCCATCGTTAATTTCTTTCCCAAAAAGAAAGTGCGAACTAAAAGTCCGCACTTCCCACCATTTAACCAAAATTTTAATCAATTAGCAATCACTTGATGGCAATTTGACGAACTTTTGATTTCTCTTCCAATTCAGCCTTCGGAATATCCAAGGTGAGAATTCCATTCTCGTATTGCGCATTAATCTTTTCAAAATCAACATTTTCAGGTAGCCTGAATGATCGAACGAACGATGCATAATTGAACTCGCGTTTGGTGAACTTTTCATTCTCCTCAACTTTTTCTTCCGACTTATCTGTTCTGATCGATAAAAGATCATCGTTAAGCTCGATTTTGAAATCATCCTTTTTCATTCCCGGAGCAGCTAACTCGACATGGTAAGCTCCATCCGTTTCTTTAACATTCGCAGCAGGTACAGAAGTCGTTCTGGCAATATGCCTTGGATTGAACTCACCTTCAAAAAAATCATTGAAGAAATTGTCGAAATCGTTCCAAACAGGTGCGCTGTTTCTAAATTTTATGAGTGACATTGTTTTAAGTTTTTGTTAGACATCAATTTCATTTTGATCAGGACAAATAGAATACCATCCCAAAATCAAGGGCTCAGTAGTGACAAAATGACATAAACCACTCATTAATAGCGACATATTGACACTGCACTAAGTGTTTAGTCTGCTAAATTGTCTGGTAGGGAACTCCAAACCGGGTCGTTTGGAAAGGGTGCCGAAATGATGAGGGGCTCCTTTTTAACAGGATGAATGAATTCAATGGTTCTTGCATGCAAATGAATGGAACCATCTTTATTGGTTCTGGGCGCACCATACTTTACATCTCCTTTTATCGGGCAACCGATTTCCGAAAGTTGTACCCTGATTTGGTGGTGTCGTCCGGTCTTTGGCTTCACTTTCAAAAAGAAGTACCGATCAGACGAGTACACGTGTTGGTAATCGAGGATAGCCTCTTTAGCTCCTGTTTTTGGAATTTTAGATGCTCTTGACTTATTCTTTGCGCTGTCCTTGATCAGGAAACTAGTCACAGTGGAAGAGGGAATATCGGGTTTCGAACATACAGCAGCATAGTAGGTCTTCTGTACTTCTTTTGTTTTGAACAATTCATTGAGCCTTGACAGAGCCTTTCCCGTTTTTGCAAAGATCACAACTCCGCTTACAGGCCTGTCGATTCTATGAACCACTCCCGTAAAGACATTCCCGGGTTTTTGGTACTTGACACGAATCCACTCCTTTACTATTTCGCTAAGCGGAGTATCGCCCGTGTGGTCTCCCTGCACCAAATCACCACTGCGCTTATTCACGGCGATAATGTGATTGTCCTCATAGAGAACTTCCAAATTTTTTACGGTAGAGTGCACTTAATGCTAGTATTGCTCTGAGTCATTTGGGAAATCCCGAGATCGCACATCGGAGACATAGTTACCCACGGCGCCTTTGATATCTTCGTAAAGATTCAAGTACCTTCTGAGAAAGCGTGGATTAAACTCATGTGTGATACCGAGCATATCGTGAACTACGAGAACTTGACCGTCTGCCTCACCACCTGCGCCTATTCCTATAGTCGGTATGGTGAGTTGCTTCGAAACCCTCTCTGTTAATTTGGCAGGAATCTTTTCCAAGACAATTCCAAAACAACCTGACTCCTCCAGCATAAGCGCATCTTGAATAAGCGTCTCCGCTTCATCCTTTTCTTTTGCTCGAACAGTGTACGTACCAAACTTGTAGATACTCTGCGGGGTAAGTCCCAAGTGACCCATAACGGGAATTCCTGCTGACAGAATCCGCAGAACACTCTCTTTTATTTCCAAACCACCTTCGATCTTAACGGCGTGAGCTCCGCTTTCCTTCATGATTCTGATTGACGAAGTCAGCGCTTCTTTGCTATTACCCTGATAAGTTCCGAAAGGCAAATCAACAACAACCAATGCTCGATTTACAGCTCGTACAACGGAGGCTGCATGATAGATCATTTGATCCAGGGTAATGGGTAAAGTCGTCTCATGTCCGGCCATCACATTGGAGGCGGAATCACCCACCAAGATGACGTCTACTCCTGCCTCATCGACAATTTTAGCCATCGAATAATCGTATGAAGTCAACATGGCAATTTTCTCGCCTTTGTTCTTCATCTCTTGCAAGGTGTGCGTAGTAACACGTTTCACATTTGAGTGTACAGACATATTGGACCGAATTTATCGCTCAAACCTACTGTTTTTCTCAATGGTGGAAAAATGAGAGTTAAGATTGGATTCCCTTCCACCTATCAATTTCATACCGTTTATTAAACGAGTGCGACGGGATACATCCATAAGCGCTACCTTTGCCAGATAATTTTTGACGCACATGATTAAAAGATCGTCCGACCTTTTCCTTTTCTTTTCTGCTCTAGTTATCGTTTTGCTCTCTTCTTGCGAAACGGATGTAGAGCTTTTGGCTCCTTACGATGAAACACCTGTTATATATGGTATTCTGGACTACACTGCGGATACGCAGTTTGTGAGAATCAATAAGACATTTCTCGGCCCTGGTGATCCGAGTCAATATTCCGGTATTAAGGACTCGGTGGAATACGACCCTGCGGATGTGATCGCTAAAATCATCAAATACAACGATGATGGAGATTTTTTGAGTGAAATAACTCTTGAGCCCATTGATATCCCAAGTCGCGATCCGGGGGTTTTCTATTCGGAGGACGTGCGTTTTTACTACACCACTCAGCAGCTTCTTACAGAGGAGCAGCAAGTGAATCAGGAAGAGTATATATTTGAACTAAGCGTTACCATCAAAGGTGAGGAGTACACTGCTGAAACCCGTTTTCCGGGGTTATCTTCAAACACTATCGAACTGCCATTTAATTCTGATCCACCTCAAAGACTATTCTTTGTTCAACCCGGTTTTAATCTAAATTTCAGTTCGGTACCTTTTGAATTTATCAATGATGCGTTTACTGCGTCCTACTCAGCTTCCTTTCGGATGAATTTTGACTATATCCAAAACGACGGAACGCTTGTAGAAGGAGCTTCCATCGATTACGATATGGGAGACTATAGTAATGCGGAATTGACCTCAGGACGATCAGTAGTTATTTCTGTCTTTGGTGAAAATTTATTTACTTTTTGGGGAAATCAATTGGATTTGATTCCCGATTTGGACCAAGTGAGGATTGAAGATTTTGAATTTAGAGTAACAGGGGCAACACCTGAATTGAACACCTACATCGAAGTCGCTCAACCCGTGAGTCAATTTACTCCTGTCCTCAGTTCATATACTAATTTGTCCAACGGGGCCATTGGTCTTTTTAGTTCGGTAGCTACGGAAACGAGAAGAGCTTACATTTCTGAAACGACTCTACTCAAATTAAACGAAAGCCCTCTGACAGGCTCATACTCCTACTGCGTACAAGGCTGGAGCGGAAGTGAATACCTCTGCACGGAGTAAGTTCTTCTGTCTTTTTGTCACATTCTTTGACAGTATTTGTGTCAATTCTGCACGAAAATCCAAATAATTACATCCGGTACACCTATTGCTCATTGCGAACCAAACATAATTGAAAGCAATGAGTAAAGTAATTGGAATAGATCTCGGTACCACCAACTCGTGTGTATCGGTAATGGAGGGTAACGAACCTGTTGTTATCGCGAATAGCGAGGGTAAACGAACTACTCCATCAATTGTAGCCTTCACAGAGGGAGGCGAGCGAAAAGTAGGTGACCCTGCAAAAAGACAGGCCATCACTAACCCTACTAAGACGATCTCATCAATCAAGCGATTTATGGGTAACTCTTTCGACGAAGTAAAAAACGAAGCGGCAAGGGTTCCTTATAAAGTTGTGAAAGGAGACAACAACACTCCACGTGTTGAGATCGACGATAGAAAGTATACTCCACAAGAAATTTCTGCCATCATCTTGCAAAAGATGAAGAAAACTGCAGAAGACTACTTGGGAACCACCGTTACGGAAGCGGTAATTACCGTTCCTGCTTACTTCAACGACTCTCAGCGTCAAGCTACCAAAGAAGCCGGTGAAATTGCAGGTTTGAAAGTTCGAAGAATCATCAACGAACCTACTGCTGCAGCTCTGGCTTACGGTCTTGATAAAAAGAGCGAAGACGTGAAAGTTGTGGTATTCGACCTTGGTGGTGGAACACACGACGTTTCGATCTTGGAGCTTGGAGACGGTGTATTCGAGGTATTGTCAACCGATGGTGATACTCACCTTGGTGGAGATGACTTCGACCAAGTAATCATCGACTGGTTGGTTGGTGAATTCAAAGGAGAATACAGCACGGATCTTACTCAAGACCCAATGGCTCTTCAGCGTTTGAAAGAAGCTGCCGAAAAAGCAAAAATTGAATTATCAAGTTCGACTTCTACTGAAATCAACTTGCCATACATCATGCCTGTAGATGGTGTGCCACGTCACTTGGTGAAAACCTTGACACGTGCCAAATTTGAGCAGCTTGCACACGATTTGATCCAGAGAACGATCGATCCTTGTGAGAAAGCAATGAAAAGTGCAGGCTTGAGCAAGTCAGATATCGATGAAGTAATCTTGGTAGGAGGATCTACACGTATTCCGGCAGTAGTCGAAAACGTGAAGAAATTCTTCGGCAAAGAGCCTTCAAAAGGAGTAAATCCTGATGAGGTAGTTTCTATCGGTGCGGCCATCCAAGGTGGTGTACTTACGGGAGAGGTGAAAGACGTTCTTTTGCTTGACGTAACTCCTCTTTCTTTGGGTATCGAAACGATGGGTGGAGTTTTCACCAAATTGATCGAAGCGAACACGACGATTCCTACTAAGAAATCGGAAGTATTTTCGACAGCATCAGACAATCAGCCTTCGGTAGACATCCACGTATTGCAAGGGGAGCGTCCGATGGCGGCAGGAAACAGATCGATTGGTCGCTTCCAGTTGTCAGACATTCCACCATCGCCTAGAGGTGTACCTCAAATCGAAGTGACGTTTGACATCGATGCCAACGGTATCTTGAATGTGTCTGCCAAGGACAAAGCTACCGGCAAAGAGCAAAGCATCAGAATCGAAGCTTCAAGTGGACTTTCCGATGCGGAAATCGAAAAAATGAAGAAGGAGGCTGAAGCCAATGCTGAATCTGACCGAAAAGCAAAAGAAGAAGTTGACACTATCAACAAAGCTGACTCGCTGATTTTCCAAACAGAGAAGCAGTTGAGCGAATTCGGAGATAAGATTCCTGCAGATAAAAAGCAGCCTATCGAAGATGCTTTAGCAGAGCTCAAGAAAGCACACGAAGCGAAGGACATCGACGCGATGAATACAGGTATGGAAAAACTTAACACTGTTTTCCAAGCCGCTTCTCAAGAGATGTACAGCGCTCAGCAAGGTGCTCAAGGAAACGGAGCTGAAAACGCTCAAGCAAGTTCTTCTGACGGAGACGAAGAAGTTACAGACGTTGACTTCGAAGAAGTAAGTGAAGAGCAGAAATAATTCTGACCTGAACAAATAAAATGTAAACGCCCTCTCGGTATCGAGAGGGCGTTTTTTATTCGATTTGATAATTTACTGAACGGTGGAGAGGATTTTCAACAAAAGTCGAATCTGTGAGGGTCATTAAAAATGCCAGTATATTGTGCTTTTCTTCTTCAGAAAACAGCGGTGTATTTTTTGTGAAGTAATTCATTTTCGAGTCAAGATTGGCATGCGACTCAACACCCCTGCTGTAAAAATCAAGAACTTCTTCAAGTGATGAAAATCTACCATCGTGCATGTAGGGAGCTGTAAAAACCAGATTTCTCAAACTTGGAATCTTAAAGAGCCCCAGATCATTTTCATCGGAGGTCACATCATACTTACCCCTGTCAAGCGAATCAATGATTGGCAAGCCATTATTGGCTAGTCCGCCATTCGTACCTAAGGCATGTGCATCAGTGGTATGACAATGAAGACAATTGCCCATGCTTTGATCATTTACAAATACGAATCCTTTGTACTCTTCCTCCGTGAAATGATCCTCACCTCTTAGTACTCTGTCGTACTTTGAGTTATTGGAAATCAATGTGGATTGAAATTGTGCCAAAGCGTCAGCTACAAGCAAACTGTCTATTTCTCTTCCCGGAAATGCCTGATCAAACAAGCTCAAGTAAGTTTCATCGGATGATAATCTGGAAACCGCTTCTTGCCATGACAAGTCCATTTCGGTATGTCCTGACACAACCTCGATGGCTTGGCTTTCAAGACTCGTCACTCTCCCATCCCAAAAGAAAGAGTCACTCCATAGCAAATTAAAGAGAGCAGGTGTATTGCGTCTTTGCCGTTTTCCACTTACACCCTTACTACTTATTTCTCCTGAATCGGAAAAGGCATTCTCAGGCTTATGACAAGAAGCGCACGATATGGAGAAATCCCTGCTTAAAATAGTATCGTAAAACAATGATCGCCCTAGTAAAACACCCTCTTTTGTGAGGTTATCAGCATTTTTCTGAATGAATGGAGGAAAATTATCCGGTCGTTTCAAAGTGTAGTGGTTTGGCTTTTGAGATAGACCTGTGCACAAGAATATCAAACCACTTAAGACCAGCAAAACTATCTTTGAAAAGCTCATGACTATCTGGCAACCACGACTTGATGCATTTCTGTTTTGAGGTTTGACCTAATCATAACCTGATAACTTCCCTGAGGGAAATCTGACATATCGACGAAAAAGTTCGTCGGAATCTTTTCATAAGATCTCATCAGACGCCCCATGTCAGAATAAATCTTCAATTCCTCAATTATGTGAAATTCATCCGATTTTTTCAGCTTGATGTTAAGCCTTTCCGTAACGGGGTTAGGATAAAGCGTCACATAAGATTGTTCTCCCGGGGATTCTCCAACCGTATGAACAATAGTTGGCTCTAAGAGCAAATTATCAATCATCCAACCGTCACCATCCCCTTGAAGGGAATCGCTAAAAAAGGTAAAACGTATGGACAACGTATCTTCAAGCGTAGAAAGCCATCCGTATTCATAGCAAAGCCAAATCTCTCTCCATAAAGTGTCCGTACCCGCGAAGGCTATTGTACCATCGGCCAGGGTATCAAGATTTGTATCATCCCATCCATACCAGTTATATACGTAGGGGCTGGTAAAGGCATTTTCCCAATTTTCACCGCCATCAATAGAAAAATCTACCGTACCGCCGTCTAGAGAATCTATATCGAGTTTTTGTACCCACTTGAAGGCCGCAATCCCGTAGTAATAATTCATGAATTCCTCATCCATGGGTACGTGCAGATAAAAGACTGCAGTATCCGATGCACCATAGGCATTCACAGTATCGGTAATTAAAGCGTTAGGTGGAGAAGAAGCTTCATCAAACAGTAATTTCTGTGGAACTCCGATTTGCCAAAGGGTAGAAGCAGAATCAAACACAACGTGCAGCGTATCCATCCAAGGATCGATTTCGCCATTGTCAAAATCCTGAGTGTAGTATTGAGAACGAACTGAAAAAGTACAGGCTATAAACAGGGCAAGGAGTAGTAGATTTTTTATCATCGCGTTTGATTTTGGGTTAGTACGTCCTGAATGTAGAAACTATTTTCAAAGGAAGGTTTCTCAATTGAACTCATTATTAAATTCCAATTGACCTGACTTGTCTCCTTTTGCCTTTGGGTGGGTTTAATCAAACACCGATTTTTTCACTTAAAAAGTTAAACACTATTCGGAAGAATTCAGCCATTCTTCTATGCCTACTTTTATTTAGAACAAACCATAAATACCGGCGTTCTTTGGGGAGTCAAATGATCAACAATCGAAACTCTGTAATCGCCCTGATTCTGCTACTAGCAGTTTCTGTTTTTTTCGGTTCAACCCTTCCCGATACGGGCTTTGATTACAATTTCGATAAGTTCTTCAAGCCCGACGATCAGGCCACTCAATATTTTCAAGTTCACCGCGACACTTTCAGCACCGATAATGATTTTATCCTCGTCGGCGTTGTCAACGAAGGCGGCGTTTTTGAATCGGACTTTTTGACGAAAGTCGGGGAGCTAACGACAGATCTGGAGGGTATGCCCTATGTCACTTCGGTGATCTCTCCCACAAATGCAACGATCAAGGTGAGAGAACCTCTTACGGGAACCGTTTTTCAAAGGCCACTCCTTTCGGGAAAACGCGAATTGGATTCGACACGAGTGTTTACAGACCCATCCGTAGTCGGAAATCTCTTCTCGGCAGATACATCGGCTATTTCGATCGTGGCCATGACGAAGGAGTTTCTGAATAAAGATGAAAGTGACGAGTTGGCAGAATCATTGAATACCATATTATCTGATTACGATTTCGACGGAGTTCATCTTTCAGGACGAGCCATTGGCCAAGTTGTTTTTATCGAAAAGATTCAAACGGAGTTTGTGCTATTCATGAGCCTGTCCATGGCCTTCGTGGTGGTGCTTTTGTATATCATGTTCAGGAGTACCCGAGGAATTATTCTGCCCATGGTCACGGTTCTTTTAGCAGTGGTGTGGAGTGTGGGTATCCTCAACCTTGCGGGAAAAGGCATCAGCATTTTGCTCAATATGCTTCCGCCCGTAATCTTTGTGGTGGGCATGAGCGATGCCGTCCATTTGTATTCCAGATACCTCGAGGAATTGAAAAAAGGCCTGTCGAAAAAGGAGTCGATCAAACTGATGACCACTGACACGGGACTGGCCACACTACTTACCAGCGTGACGACCTCAATCGGGTTTGCCAGCCTTTGGTTTACAGGAATTCCCGCCCTCCAAGAGTTCGGCGTGCTGACAGCAGTCGGGGTAATGGCCGCCTTTGTCATTGCCATAGTTATGATGCCCGCTTGCCTGACACTATTTGCCGAGCCCAAAAGATATTTGGAAACGGTAAATACGGCGAGATGGAATGGATTCTTGCTAACTCTGTTTAATGCCGTAACCAAAAACCGCAAAAAAGTATTCATTACAACGGGTTTGCTCAGCGTGGTCATGATAGCCGGCATTACCTCCATCGACTTGAACAACTACCTGCTCGAAGATTTGAAGAAGAGTGAAAAATTGAGGCAGGACTTTACTTTCTTCGATCAATACTTTTCGGGAGTACGTCCATTTGATATGGGCCTGAAATGGGAAAACGAAGTGGATTTAAACGATCCCGAATATTTTCGCTCACTTGAAAAGCTCCACGTTTATCTGGAAGAAAGCTACGGAGTCGGGGCAGTCATTTCGCCACTTTCCGTTTTGAAAGAGCTCAACCGAAGCAACAACGGAGGGAAGAATGAATACTACAGACTTCCCGAAAAAGCGAGCGAATTGAAACGATTGCTGAAGGATTACAAAAAGATATTGAACACGGGAAAAATCTCCAATCTCACTACCGAAGATGGTCGCTACGTGAGGATTTTGGGAAGAGTCGGCGACTTGGGGGCAAAGCATTTCGCTTCAAAAAACGCCGAATTAAGCTCTTTCCTCGAAAGAGAAGGAATAGCCGATAAAGCCTCGACAACAATCACAGGAACGGGCACTTTGATTGACCGAACCAACCAAACCTTAGTCGTGAGTTTATCGAAAGGATTGGGAGCGGCCTTCATTTTGATATCCATCTTGATGGGGCTTATGTTCCGCTCGCTGCGAATGGTCTTGATTGCTCTTGTACCCAATCTCCTTCCCCTTTTGGCAGTGGGCGCCGTGATGGCTGTGGCCGGAATAAATCTCAACATGAGCACAGGTATCATCTTTACCATCGCCTTTGGGATAGCGGTAGACGATACGATACACTTATTGAGTCGGTACAAGCTTGAATTGATGAAAGGGATGAGTCAATTTCAGGCAATGAAAAATGCCTATCTCCATACCGGAAAGGCGCTCATCATTACGAGTATCATCCTTTTCGGAGGCTTTATTGGCTTATGCTTCAGCTCATTTCAAAGCACCTTTTTTATAGGATTATTTGTGACGCTCACTTTAGGGTTTGCCTTGGTGTTTGACTTTGCCTTGCTCCCTCCTTTGGTGATATCTCCCAATGAAAAAGAAGATTAGTCAGCTGCCACTTTCTTTCCCAAAAGTGAAATGACGAGGTACAGCAAACCAAAACCAATGATGTAATTGAGGAGCCATGGTATAGAAACCAAGGCGGAGAAAGTGGTAAATAAAACTGCCACCAAACCGACAGTCAGAGCATAGGGCATTTGTGTTTTAACATGCTGCAAATGATCACACCGAGTAGCCAAAGAGCTCAAAATAGTCGTATCGCTGATAGGAGAACAGTGATCTCCCAACACAGCTCCTGCCAGCACGCAAGATGTCGTGTTTAAGAAAATCTCCATCGCCGCAGCTACCTCCATACCACTTTCGATAGAGAGTCCCCAAGCCAAGGGAAGCATAATCGGGTAAATAATGGCCATAGTACCCCATGATGACCCCGTAGAAAATGCTACCACCGCCGAGAGTAGAAAGGTAACCGCTGGCAATGCCCAAACCGCCAAGCGACCTTCGACCATACTCGTTAAGTAATCAGCTGTATGCATTTGTTCGGTAAGCGCCGCCAGACTCCAAGCCAAAATGAGGATAACCA
This sequence comes from uncultured Cryomorphaceae bacterium, assembly GCA_942492545.1. Lineage (GTDB taxonomy): Bacteria > Bacteroidota > Bacteroidia > Flavobacteriales_D > Cryomorphaceae > JAKVAV01. The sequence goes on from CALOFA010000012.1 coordinate 23,253, forward strand.
TTGCGGGAACCATGGTTTTGAAACCGTCTATCGAGGCAGAAATGGCATCTACAAATGACATTGTTTTTCTGCCTACCGATAGCAGAACTGCTGCCATTAATCCCAGCATCGAAGCCCAGAGCAGGCCTTTGTAACTGTCCGAGTTTCCGATAATGATGGATAATTTCCTTGAGAACGGGAACTCCTCAGAACTCCAAACAGAAGGATCGGCCATATACCCCGTATAGATCAGGCCCAACATTGTGCCGAGTACCACTATTAAAATCGGAATGATGCCGTTCCACATATTCAATTTTGCCCCTTCCTGAGGAGCGAATTCATCCAGTTCTGAGGAGTCAATCCTCTTTGAGTTTGACGCAACCACACCTTTTCTGGCATTCACTTCCGCTTTGTGCATAGGTCCGAAGTCGCGGCCTCTTTGGATAAGGATCAGCATGAAAACCAGCGCAAAAACAGGATAGAATGCATACTTCAGCGATCCCAGAAATATGATGTAAGGGCCGCCTTCAATCATGCTCTCGCCAGCATTTATCTGATCAAGTGCCGATTGAATATACCCGAGTTCAGCACCGATCCATGTTGTAATCAAGGCAATGGCCGCAATGGGGGCCGCGGTTGAGTCTACGATGTAGCTCAATTTCTCGCGTGATATTTTCAGCCGATCGGTCAAAGGACGCATGGTATTCCCCACCACCAATGTATTGGCGTAATCGTCAAAAAATATTCCGACTCCGAGAAACCACGTGGCCATTTGACCTGATTTGGGGCTATTGGCTCTGCGCGAAATTTTATCCACGACCGCTTGCATCCCTCCATTTTTTGAAATGAGCGCAACGATGCCACCAATGAGCGTCGAAAACAGGATAACCGACACATGGCCTTCATCTGCCATAGCCTCCACCATGTAGATATCAATTGAATTGAGAAACCCGATAAAAATTCCCGATGAATCTATGGCGTAATGGGTTGCGATCATTGCACCAACGAAAATTCCTATGATCAAACTGCTCACCACTTCTTTGAAGGCAAGAGCCAGAATGATCACCAGCATAGGAGGAAGGATGGACAGCCAGAGAGGCATTGGAGTGATCTCTTTTACAAAAGTAAAGCCGCCGACCTTAATCGACATGGGTTCACTTCGATCAAAACTGAGTTTAAAATCAGCCTTCCCGCCTTCAAAAGTCAGTGTTTTTCTTTCCCCATTGATCACAGCTTGTGCCGTATTCCCCAATAAGTACAGCTTATCCAAATCCTTACAAATCAAAGTCCCCGTAGATTCTACACCATCCACAATCAAGTGGGGAAGCTCTACCGAAAAATCATCCTTTGTAAAGATGCTCTCGTCTTGAGCAGAAGCAGACAGAGTGATAAAAACAGCAATAGCCGAGAAAAGAAGAGATTTTATCCTAGGATTCATGAAGGCGCAAAATAGAAATTTTACGATCGTTCGAGAACCGATCGGCGATTGTTAATTTTGTGCCATGCGTCGAATGACACTAATTTTGATTGTGCTCATCATAAGTTCTTGTGGAGAACAATCTCCCCTTGACAGGAAATTAGCTTTACTCGATCAAACCGAACTTGTTTTGGACACCGCTTTCGCGAATCACTCGGGCACGGTATTGATCTTTTTGTCGCCCGAGTGTCCGCTTTGTCAAAACTACAGCGTCACCATTGACCGCATCCAAAAAGATTTTGACGAAAAAGATGTAGCGTTTTACGGCATCGTTAGCGGTAAGTACTACTCCGACTCTGACATCAAAGGCTTTTTAATAAAGTACGATCTTGATTTGCCAATTGTCCTTGACCCTGAATTAGCACTTGCAAATCACTACGAAGCTGAGATTACACCTGAGGCTTTCTTAATCGCAGAGAATGGAGAATCGAAGTATCAAGGAGCGATAGACAACTGGGCCATTTCGCTGGGACAGAAGCGACTGACCATAACCGAGCGATACCTGGAAAATGCAGTTAACGCTCACTTGACCGGTGTTGAAATAAACCCAAAAAAAACGAAGGCCGTCGGATGTTTTATAGAATAGCCCTTTTTCTGATGATGATGGGGTTGGCTGCATGCAGTTCAAGTCCCGAGAGGAAGGAGTCCACTCCTACGGCTGCTCCGATCGAAACGATTGAGATTAGTGAAGATTTGACCTTTTGGGCAGATGCCGCACCGATTGTATTTAAGAACTGCACCCCTTGCCATCACCAAGAAGGTGCGGGGCCATTTCCCCTAACCGATTTTGAAGCAGTAAAGAAGAGAACGAAGACCATCCGACAAGTAGTAGCCGACGGCTACATGCCGCCATGGCCGGCTGACCCTGAGTTCAGTCGTTTCAAAGGAGAGAAAATCCTTTCCAAAAAAGAGAAACTGACTCTGATCAGTTGGATTGATCAAGGTGCTCCTGAGGGCACCAAAACTGAGCCTATTCCTCAACCTGAAATATTCACCGAAGAAAATCCTGAAGAGCCCGACTTGATTATTCCGTACGCTGACACGGTGTGGGTTCCGGGACAAAATCTCGATCTCTTCAGAATAGCCAAAATCCCGATCGAGCTTCCGAGAGACACGGTTATCAAGGCCATTCACTTCAGACCCGGAAACAGACAATTGGTGCACCACGTCAATGGCCACCTCATCAACTATGAAAAGGGAATGAAGAAAAATCCCCGACAGGGCGAGTGGATTATTGATGCTGAAAAAATCAATTCTTTGGAGGCTTATCGGCTCATGAAGATTGCCAATGACGATGGCTCCTATCCCGTTATGCGGGTTTCGGCATTCAACTACTTGCCTGGTGTAGAAGCCTTGCAATACCCTGAGGGCATCGGAGGTCTTTTTATCAATGAAAATGCAGCATTCTTATTAAACACTTTGCATTACGGTCCATCGCCTTTGGACACTTTTGATTTCAGTCAGATTGAAATCTATTTCGCTGAAAAGCGCCCCGAAAGACCGGTATCAGAGCTGCACATGGGTACACAAGGAATCACTGAGATACAGCCTGAATTTATTTTGCCGGCAGGTGTAGTCAGCACCTTCACAACTAAATATAGATTGCCTGATACCATATCGGTTTTGACGGTTAATCCACACATGCACTTGCTAGGCCGCGAATTCACCGCCTATGCTTATTCGGAAGACAAATCGGACACAATTCCGTTAATCCGAATTCCCGAATGGGACTTCAGGTGGCAGTACTTCTATACATACGAGAAAGTGCTGGTCGTGCCGAAAGGGTACACGATAGAAGTGGTAGCCGTTTTTGACAATACGATTGAAAATCCGTTTAATCCGAACACCCCGCCTAAGACTTTAAGCGAAGCAGGAAAAAACATGAAGACAACGGACGAGATGTTTCAGTTTTTCATAAATTACATCCCCTATCAAAAAGGAGACGAACGTATAGAACTCTAAAAATACTTGTTATGAAAATTAAGATTTGCCTTACACTCTTAACCATTTGCCTTTCGTTGGTTGGATTTTCTCAAGAAGCCGATAATCGAGCGAATGCAGCCGTGCAAGAGGAGATGAAAATGTACCATAAAGAGCTGAATCTTTCAGCGGAGCAGCTTTACCAAATCACCCAATTATTGGGAGAAAAGATCAAAAAGAGTGAAGTAATTGTGGCTGAAATCGAGGAGCTCAAGAGTCAGCTGGACAATATTGATGTCTCAACGGACAAGCAAATTTTAAGCGTTCTGAATGAGGATCAAAAAGTGATCATGCAGGAAAAGCTTGAAGAGAAACTGGCTAAGCAGCAAGAAGAGTTTAAAAACTCATTGACTGATTAGTCTAAGTCATTGGCCACCCAGCGAAGGTTATCGATTTCGATACCCGTACTGCGCTCACCTTCGAATTCCATTCCACACACTACTTGAACTCGGGCCATCATAATCTGCTCGAATTCTCTGATTGTAATATTTACAGGAGTAAAGGTGGAGTCGTTAAAAGAATGAGTCGAGATTTGCACGTACTCGCTTCTTCGATAAGGCTCACAATCTCCATTATCAGCAATTTTACCACTGATGAATAGCTTAATAAAATCAGGAGAACCGTCTTCTGTGTCGGTAACACGTGCATCAAACTGAAGGCTACCTTCAGCAAAATCGCGTGCATCTTGCTCATTAATCAAGGTAAAATAAGAGCGGTGAGTGAAACCACCACCTGTTCCCAAGTAGAGTGTTTCGACTACAGTGGCAGAATCTCTGGCTTCTTCCATCACTTCAGACACTCCTTCGCATATGTTCAAACTGTAAGCTCCTTCTACCAAATCACCATTCCAGCCGCCGGGAAAGCCGGCCTGCCAAATGATCTGCTCTGCCTGATTGAATTGACAACTGCCATCATCCTTTAAGGCGCTGGCATCGTAATTCACCGCAATGGGGTCAGTACATCCTTCTTGTTTGGGGTCCTTGTTGCATGATGTCAGCAACAGGAGAGCGAAAATCGGTGTATAAAATTTTGACTGCATTTTAAGGGGTCTTTTGCGATTTGTCCTTTTATACTTATTTGGTTCAATTAGGTTTCACAGGTGTTTCGGATGTTATAGCTTTGTCGATAAGAAATTACTCCTTATAGATATCTCCAATGACACTAACTCAGCTGAAATACGTTCTCGCCGTAGATACCTACCGCCATTTTGCCGCTGCTGCGGAAAGCTGCTTCGTGACTCAACCCACCCTGAGTATGCAGATCAATAAGCTCGAAAAAGAGCTTGATGTTTTGATATTTGATCGGAATAAGCACCCCGTTGAGCCAACTGTCATTGGCGCTCAGATTATCAAGCAGGCCCGCACTACGATGCAAGAGGCGAAGAGAATCGAAGAGTTGGTAAAGGGCAGCAAAGGACAGGTGTCAGGAGAATTCAGATTGGGTATCATACCTACGGTAAGCACCAATTTGTTACCACGTTTTCTGAGGGTAGTTATGGAAAAGTATCCCGAGATTGAGCTGAAAATCGAAGAGTTACAGACCGAGCAGATCTTGGAAAAAATCGATCGCGATCAGATTGACGCCGGCATACTTGCCACACCATTGGACAAAACGGGAATAATCGAAAAACCACTATACTACGAACCATTCATGGCTTATGTGCCAAAGGGACATCGGTTGGAAAATGAGGATTTTGTGCTTCATTCCGAATTGAGGTTGAGCGATATGCTCCTTCTTAAAAACGGACACTGCTTCAGGGATAGCGTGATTAATCTGTGTGCATCAGCTTTTCCGGATGACCATAGCAACCACAAAACGCTCGAATTTCAGAGCGGGAACTTCGAAACCCTGATTCGCCTGGCCAACACCGGATTTGGAATGACCTTACTCCCTTACCTGATGGCGCTGGATTTGGGCGAAGAAGAAAGGCAATTTATCAAACCAATCGAGCACCCGCAGCCGACCAGAGAGATAAGTATGATCTACAGCAAGGTACAACTGAAAATCAGCATCATCGATTTAATCGCTGAGGAGATTCAAGCGCAGTTGCCCAAAAAACTTCTTTCGCCTCAAGCTGAGACTGTAGTGAGTCCCAAGATTGATAAAAAGTTAGCCCGATAGAGTGACGAATCAAAGAAAGTGTCATGATTGTGGAAAGTGGACCGACTCTCGCGAGAAATATTGTGTTTTCTGTGACGCCACTCTCGACCCGGTTCTTAGAGCAAAAGAGGAAAGAGCCGAAAGGGAGCGCATCGCTCGAGAAAAGAAACTTCTAACTGAAACCAAGTTTGAAAAATACCTTCGCAGCCTTCAGGAATCCGAAAAACCTGGACACCAACTTTTCTTCAGAGTATTAAATATCGCATTCACTATTTACATGGGAATTCTCTCATTCTTTATATGGCTCATCGCATTGATATCGGGATAAAAGAGAGAAGGTTTTTCCTTCTGATGATCTTTCTCTATCTGGCTATTCGCTGGATGAGAGCAGTTCATTTCGGACCTGAGTTTATACATTTATATGGAGGTGATATTCTATTTGTACCCATCCTCATGACTTCCGTCAAAATTGTAAAATGGCTTTTCAACTTTTCTTTCGGTGTGAACAAGATAGAAGTTGCCATAGCCGTTGTATATTCATCCATTGTGTTTGAATGGCTTCTGCCAAATGAAGGCACGAACTTTGTCAGCGATCCGTTTGATATCGTAGCTTACACTTTTGGAGCACTGTTTTATGTGTTAATTATTTCGAAGGGTTCAAGCGATCAAGTTCAAGACAAAAAGCCCGTTAAGTCAATAAATTGATATGAAATTATTCGTTCTATTACTCTCAAGTTTATTCATTTTTGGAATTGTCAATGCTCAAGAAGATTTGAAAAATCTATCAGCAAAAGAGCGAATTCGCATCGCTGAAAACGAGAAAATCGAAGCCGCAACCGATGTGGAGTTTCAGCAATACATGAGCACCGGCCACGACCTTTTTTCAAATCGGCATTACCTCAAGGCCATTCGCAGTTATGAAAAGGCAGCAGAAGTTCGACCTTACAATGTCTACCCAAAAGTAAAAATAGCTGATATCGAACTTTCTATGAAGGATACTTTAGAAATCCTGAGGGCCGCAGAGAAGGAGGAAATCAAAAAGGAAAAGCCAAAACCGAAAGAACCCGAGGTAGCTGAAGCCGAGGAAAAACTTCCCGAGACTCCAAAGCAAACAATGGATCGCTTGGACAAATGGGAAGAAAATGAGCGGCAAAAGCTAGAGGCTCAGCGCGAAAATGAAAAAACGGAGAAAGAACAGGCTCAGCCTCCTACTCAGACAAAAACAGGTGATGTACAGACCATGTCCATTGAGGATTACCGAAAGGAGTTGGCAGAGACTTTTCCCAGCGGTATCACCGAAACAGTATCAGAAGAAGGAAATAAGGTGATCACCAAGCGAGTAGTAGTACACGATGGAAAAGGAGACGAATACAAGAAGGTCGTTCACAACTGGGGTGGAGTCTTCTTCTTTAAAAATGGTGATGCCGTTACGGAACGCGTTTGGGATCCAAGAAACCGTTTCTGAAAAATAGAGTCTTTATTTATGAGACTTGGCTCCTGCCAAAATCTTGACCTCAAGATCATTCTCCCGAGGAGGAATGGGGCATGAGTATCGATCTGAATACGCGCAGTATGGATTGTAAACCAAGTTAAAATCTACCAAGACCGAATCACCGGGGGGAATTTCCATCTCGAGGTATCTGCCACCTTCGTAAGTGCCGAAGCCATTCGAAGCATCGGTAAAAGGAACGAAGAGCTGATTCTCATAACCCGGCATTCGCATCAATTCCAAATTTCTGTATGCTGATAAGGTTAGCTCAGTGGAGTCTATTTGAAAATGAATCGTACCGGCTTTTTGGTAGCGCTGTTTGATTGATCCCGTCGTTTGAAATGAGATTGGCTTTTGACGATCGAGGCTTTCAAACTTGGCCATTAGGGCAAAATCGGGATTATAAGGATAGCGTGGCACGCTATCAAATTCTGCTACCATCTCTTTCTTTAGTGGCGATTTTTCAGGGTCGGCAAACTCTGCATCGGTCTCTGCCCAGAATTCTATATAGCGCGCTTCTTGTGCTATCAGTGAAATCGATGCGAAAGCAAAGAGGGCAAATAAAAAGGTCTTCAAAAATCTCATTTGCCAAAGTTAAGGAATCAGCGGTCTGATTTTTTGGAAAGAGAAGTCAATTTTCACCATATTGCGGGTCATGGAATTAGCCCGATCCATAAAAGATGCTGAGAATGCATTAAGAGATTTCATCGAATACTCGCTGGAGAAAAACCTCGGAGCAGATTGGATGTCTAAATGTGGAATTCCCTCAGCCAGAATTGATCTTTGGAGAGAAAGAAAAGCCCAAGGAGAAGTTGACTCTATTCCCAATAAGGGGGAAGAAAGACTGGTTTACTATGCTCCTTTCGAAGATTTGTATGACCTGATTTCAGAAAACTGGATCGGCGATTTCCAGAGTGCTTTCACAGAAAGAGATAGACTCATCACTTTCATCAAAATTCTGGAGGAGTATCGAGATCCTCAAATTCACAGACGCGAACTATTCGTTTACCAGAAGCATTTGGTCTTAGGCATAACGGGAGAGATTCGTGCTAAGATCACTGCCTATCGCAGCCTCCTTGAAGTAGGCAAAGAGGGCTACCCCAGAATAGAATACATCAAAGATAGTTTGGGAAATATTTGGGTACCCGGTAAGCCGCGCCGGCTCAAAACCAACTTGACAATCCATCCCGGTACCACTGTAGAATTTATCGTTCAGGCCAGCGACCCTGAAGAGAAGCCGCTTGAATTCAAAATCCACGGACAGAAATGGCAGAGCGGTAATATCTTGTTTTTTGAAGTAGCAGATAAGCACGTTCAAAAGCAAGCGCAGATTAATATTACCATACGCAGTTCACGAAAATTTCATGCTTACCCTTTGGGCTATGATGACCGAGTGGTGTTCGAATATCAAATTATTCCCAGATAGTAAATCCGCTTATCTCCGGTTTCGACCGAAAAAGAGTTGAGCGAGCTCTTTGATGAAAATCACGATCGAAATTCCATGAACCTCCACTACATTGGTATCAGTTAAAATCTTCTGATGGTTGCTTTGAGCAGAGCAATGAAAAGCGAGCTGATCCTAGATCACTCGCTTTTTTTATTCGGCATCGGATTGGTATTTTTCTTAAATTTCGTAGAATTTGAACGCAATGAAAATCCTACAGAAACCATTCACAGCAAAAGAAAAAGACAAAATCGAAGTCACCTTCGATAAGCCCACAAAGGTCTTACTGATCGAAAGCAGTCAGTTTACGCGTTACAAAAAAGGCCTCACTTATCAGTACCGTGGTGGTAAAGCTGAGCAATCTCCGGTGACTTTCACCGTTCCGTTTGACGGCATCTGGCACGCTGTTATTGAAAAAGGCACTTATACCAATCCTTTGGAGGTAACGGGAAATGCCAAACTCATCCCACACCGCTACGATACCTTAAATGGCTCAGAACAAACAGGGGCTGCAAAAAGGCAAGTTGAAGAATACGACGACACCCTCGATTAATGTCAAAACATTTCACTTTTAATAAAGCGAACCTTTTCGGGTTCGCTTTCATCATTTTAGCTTTTATCGCATGCGAGCCATCGCAGTCAACTCAAGAAGATGATGAGCTTAAGGTCAAGCCCTCTGCGAAAAAAGTAATTGCAAAAAAGGATAGCACAATAGCAGTTGAAAGAGAGTACCCAAAGTTGGACAGTGCCAATATCGAAAGCTTTTTAAGCGAATACTTTCGCGAAAATCCCGAGAGGAGGGTCAGAGTGATTACGCGTGTAGGAACTCTCAAGGTGAAGTTGTTTGACGATACCCCATTGCATACGGCCAACTTTCTGATGATGACAAAAAGAAATTACTTCACGGGTACGGAATTTATTCGGGTAGCCCCTAATTTTGTGGTCCAAGGCGGGAACTACGTAAGTGTAATCGAACAAGTAAAGCGGATCTTGATAGGATCATACACCATACCACCCGAATTTAAAGAAGAACGCTTGCATAAAAAGGGAGCCTTGTCCATGGCTCGCGATTACGAGAACAATCCCAACAAGAGGTCTTCGCCGTATTATTTTTTCTTCGTTCACGGACAGAAATTCAATGAACCACAACTAATGGCTATTGAACGAGACAGCGATATGGTCATTCCTCAATGGAAAAGAGAAATTTACAAGACCATCGGCGGCGCGCCACATCTGGATAATCAGCACACGGTTTTCGGCGAGATATATGAAGGCCTGGATGTCTTAGACAAAATGGCTGCAGTGGATACCGATGCCGGCGAATGGCCTATTACCCCTTTAATCATGCAAATTGATATTATCGATGAATAGAATAATGCTACTATTGGCGGTCTGTTTTTTATGGGCTTGCCAAGAATCAGATGAAACAAATACTTCAATCCGAGTTGACAAAAGTCTCGATTCTTTAAAGGCGGGTGTGGCTTGCGCGCATCCCGTAGCAGCCGAGATCGGAGCAAAAATTCTTGAGAGCGGAGGAAATGCAACTGACGCGGCCGTTGCCGTGCAGTGGGCTTTGGCCGTTTGTTTCCCCGAAGCAGGAAACATCGGCGGAGGCGGATTTATGGTCGCCCGACGGAATGACGGTTTGACAACGACCTTAGACTTCCGCGAGCGAGCGCCGGTGGTGCTTTTCGGGGTTGTTCCTTGGCCCTGACGGGGAAGTACTTGAAGGTATCAGCACTGATACGCGAATAGCGGCAGGAGTTCCCGGATCGGTTAGCAGGCATTTATGAAATGCACGATAAGTTCGGGAGCTTGCAAATGAGTTACCTCCTGGAACCGGCCATCGAGATAGCCCGAAACGGATTTCCAATTACTGCCGATCAGGCCCAACGCCTCAACGAGAATCGAGAAATATTCGAAACACGAAATCGATTTCCCACCGCCTTTGTCAAAGAAACTCCATGGGTAGAAGGTGATATTCTGATTCAAGAAGATTTAGCCAATACGCTTACTCGTATTAGAGATAAAGGTCCGACGGAGTTTTATATGGGAGAAACAGCACAACTGATTTTGGAGGAGATGGGAGAAGGCAGAGGGCTCATCACTGCTGAAGATCTAAAAAAGTACCAACCGCAATGGCGGAACCCCATTAAGTTCTCATTCGACCGATATCAAGTCATTTCGATGCCGCCCCCTTCAAGCGGAGGAATAGCTTTGGAGCAAATGTTCAAGATGGGTAAAATGCTTGAAGTCGATTCCATCGAACACAACTCTACCGAGTACATCCATTTCAATACCGAGATAGAAAGGCGCGTATATGCCGATCGCTCCATGCACCTCGGCGATCCCGACTATTACGATATTCCTTACAAGGAATTGGTTGATTCAACCTATCTAGCCTCGAGGTTGAGGAACTTTGAGTATCGAGCAACTCCCAGCTCGAGAGTGAGCCATGGAAACATGAGACAAGTGGCCGAGAGCATGGAAACCACCCATCTTTCGGTGGTGGATGAAGAAGGGAATGCCGTTTCGATAACGACGACCGTCAATGGCCTTTATGGAAGTCGGATAGTTGTATCAGGGGCTGGTTTCTTGCTCAATAATGAAATGGACGATTTTAGCGCAAAGCCGGGTACGCCCAACATGTTTGGCCTGATAGGCGGCAAGGCAAATTCCATAGAACCGGGAAAGCGAATGCTAAGCTCAATGACTCCCACTATTGTGGAAAAAGACGGCGAGCTATTTCTGGTTGTAGGTTCTCCCGGAGGAAGTACCATCATCACATCCGTGTACCAGACCATTGCCAATTGCGCATTTTTTAGAATGGATTTGAAAGATGCGATTGCCGCACCAAAATTTCACAGCCAATGGCTACCGGATAAGTTGTTTCTGGAACAAGACAGATTTCCCCAAGACGTCATCACTTTATTGGAAAGCAAGGGCCACGAAATCGACTACTTCTATTCTTTAGGCAGAGTTGATGCCATTAAAGTATCGGATAATGGAATGCTCGAGGTGTGCGGAGATCCGCGTGGGGACGATGTAGGAGCCGGATATTAGATGTAACAATGCATGCAGTTTTAAAAAAATACAACGAAGTCAACGCCTTCGGTAGATTACTCGGTTTAGAACTTAAGGTCATTGAGCCCGGTGAGGTCGAGTATCGCATGGAAATAAGACAGGAGCACCTCTCCAATCCCATGGCTGCACATGGCGGAGCTATTTCGGCCATGATGGATGCCATCCTCGGTGTAGCAGCACTTTCGCTGGCCGTAGAAAAAGATAAGCTGGTGAGTACCGTCGAGTTTAAACTCAACTTCTACGCTCCGATAAAATTCGGCGATAAACTATTGGGTAAAGGAAAAGTGACCTTTGAAGGAAACAGACTGATTTCTTCTGAAGGCACTATCTACATCGAAAACGAAGACATGAAAATTGCCTCCAAGGGATTGGGAACGTTCAATGCGTATCCCTTGGCGAAGAACTCTATGTTGGAAGGTGAAAGCTAAAAAAAGCCCCGCGCAGAGAACTCAAAGAAAACGGACAACAAAAGCATAATACCATGAGGTCGCAAAGCATCGCTGAAGCGATGATTTAAGAGCACGGAGAGTGCGCTGATTGGTTTACTAGTTGTTCTGCGATACAAATTGCTCGTCCCTCGCAATTCATCCAAACGAAATATTGGACCCTGTTTTACTGGCACAAGCTGCCGCCGATCTAACTGCGGGCGGTGAATCCGCCAAACGTTGGCTGCCCAAAAAAGGCGCGGAAAACCCCGGCCCGCTCAAGGCCATTTTAGCGGTGGATGTGTTTGGACAGCCAGCTGACATGGATGCAATCAACAAAATCGCCAAACAATACAACTTAAAAGTCATTGAAGATTCCTGTGAAGCCTTGGGTGCGGAATATAAAGGAAAAAAAGCCGGCACACTGGGTGACTGTGGAATATTTGCCTTTTATCCGAATAAACAAATTACCACCGGCGAAGGGGCCATGATTATCACCAATGACAAAAAAGCTGCCGACATGATGCGCGCCTTAAGAAATCAAGGACGTGCTCCGGGAGATACCTGGTTGTCACACACGTTTATGGGTTATAACTACCGGCTGGATGAAATGAGCGCCGCCATGGGCTTGGTGCAGTTAGCTCGTTTAGATGAAATGATGAAAAAGCGTGATCAAGTCGCTGCCTGGTATCAGGACCGCTTAAACGAACTGACTGATCTGGAACTGCTTCATATCGCGCCGGAAACCACCCGGCACAGTTGGTTTGTGTATGTTGTCCGCACAGCACCTCACATCAACCGCGAACAATTTGCAGCCAGCCTGGCAGAACTGGGTGTTCCCGTGCGGCCTTATTTTGTCCCCATTCATTTGCAGCCCTATATGGTAAATCAATTCGGTTATAAACCTGGTGATTTCCCGGTCACGGAAGATTTGGGCGCACGCGGTTTGGCACTGCCTTTTTCCAGTGTAATGACGGAAACTCAGGTACAACAAGTAACAGATGCCATTCGACAGGTAATCGTGAATTTATAATATGACCTTTGATGAGCCGCAGCAAATTTTCGAACCCGTCCGTAAAAAAGGATTGATCTTACACGGCATAGGTGTTGTAGTCCTGCTTTTGATCGCCGTTGGCAGCATACTTTCTGCTGTAAACTGGGTACAGGGAAATTTGTTTGTTTTATTAATGCTGTTAGCTCTGATCAGTCTGGGACTTTTACCCTGGATTCTGTATCGTGGTGTTGCCTTATTAAATGCCCGTTACATCCTGGAACGAGATGGATTAAAAATTCGCTGGGGTTTGCGCTCAGAAGATATTCCTGTCACTTCGGTGGAGTGGGTCCGACCGGCACGCGAATCCGGTTTTGTGGTGCCGCTTCCTGTTTTGCAATGGCCCGGCGCCGTGTTGGGCAGCCGGTATGTGCAGGGCTTGGGGAATGTGGAATTTATTGCATCGGATGCGGATTCTTTGATCTTAATTGCAACACCGGACAAGGTTTACGCTATTTCCCCTTTGGAAACGCGATATTTTGAAAGCAGTTTTCAGCGCACCCTGGAAATGGGCAGCCTTTCCCCCTTAACCTCCCGATCAGCCCGGCCAATTGCGTTTTTACAATCCGTGTGGTCAGACGGTCTGGCTAGAGTCCTCCTGGTAACCAGCCTTGTTCTGGCAATTTTGTTATGGATCATCACCGGTTTTGTGATCGCTAACCATGCCCAGCTTCCTTTGGGATACACAAACCAGGGCCTGCCAATCGAAATGATCCGGGCAGAACAAATGCTGCTCTTGCCAGTAGTAAACAGCTTTATCCTCGTGATGGATTTAAGCCTCGGCTTATATTTTTTTCGGCGACTGGATGAAAATTTAGTGGCCTATCTTTTGTGGATTGGGGCAAGCCTGACCTCCATTTTATTGATGACCGCCGTACTTTTATTTTCAGCTGCCGGGTAACAGAGGAAAAACAACATGGTTTCATGGTACCAAGTGGGTTTGGGCTTATTGTTCGCAATCGGGATTTCCGTTTTATCCTACCGCGTTGGGGTTTTAAACCGCAGCGGCGCTCTGGCTGCTTCTGTCTTAGGCCTGGTTGTATTTGGCTTCGGCGGCTGGCCCTGGGCAGTGGTGTTGTTGGGATTTTTTATTACGTCCAGTGGTTTATCCAAACTCTTAAAAAAACGAAAACGGGATTTAAGTGAAAAGTTTTCCAAAGGTTCTAACCGGGATGCAGGCCAGGTTTTTGCCAATGGTGGTGTGGCAGGCTTTTTTGTGCTATTTCATATCCTGTTTCCTCAAGCAACCTGGCCCTGGCTGGCTTTTGCAGGTGCGTTTGCCGCTGTAAACGCGGATACCTGGGGCACGGAATTGGGTGTATTAAGCCGCCAGATTCCCCGCAGTATCCTTACCGGCAAACCGGTAGAACGCGGTGCTTCCGGAGGGATAACTTTTTGGGGCACATTGGCTGGTGCAGCAGGTGCTTTTTTAATTGCATTGCTGGCGGTAATAACCTGGCCAGATAGAATTCCAAACCCCATGCAAGATATGCCCTGGCTGCCGCTGATCGCCATCACGCTGGCCGGTGTTTTCGGCAGTCTGGTGGATTCCATTTTAGGATCTACCATTCAATCTATGTATTACTGCCCTAAATGTAAAAAAGAGACCGAACGGTATCCCATCCACAGCTGTGGCACAAAAACCAAACGCATCCGCGGATTAGGCTGGATGAATAACGATTGGGTGAACATCCTTTGCGCAGTTACCGGTGCATTGGTAATGGTAGCCTCTATAGTAGTGTGACCATCCCCCACCGCATTTTGATACCAGAGGGAAATTGTGTTTAACGGAAAAGGCGATCCTTATCGCCTGTTTATCGTTTACAGCATCTGCACCCGCGCGTTTATGACACTCATCTTCACAGTGAATATGATTTATTTTGTAACCGTAGTGGGGTTAAATCCTTTGCAAATGGTTCTGGTGGGTACTTTCCTGGAATCGGCTGTTTTTTTATTTGAGATTCCCACGGGTGTGGTTGCAGATACAATTTCAAGGCGTTTATCTGTCATTATTGGGGTGTTTTTACTAGGGTTGGGTTTTATGGTGCAGGCTGTTTTTCCAGTTTTTACATTGATCCTGCTCGCACAGGTTTTATGGGGTGTCGGCTACACCTTTACAAGCGGAGCATTACAGGCCTGGATTACCGATGAAATTGGAGAAGAGTCGGCTGCACCAGCGTTTTTGCATGCCACCCAGCTTGAACAAATTGGGGCGTTGATCGCCATTGGATTAAGTGTATTTTTATCCGCGATCGTTTCATTAAAAACACCGATGATTCTGGGGGCTGTATTGTTTTGGGTTTTGGGTTTTTATTTAATTTTCCACATGCCCGAGACAGGTTTTAACCCAATACCCCAAACTGAACGCAGTTCATGGAAATCGATGGGAAAAACACTTAAAACCGGCATCAGTATGTTAAAGATTCGTCCGGTTTTATTTAGAATATTATTGATCGGCTTTTTTTATGGTTTCTACTCGGAAGGATTAGACCGCTTGTGGGTTCCCCATGTCTTAGATCGTTTTCAGCTGCCACAGCAAGGTCAGGCCGTCATGGTTGGTTGGGTTGGCGGGTTGAGTGCAGCTTCGATGGTGGTTACATTTTTTACAACGGGTATGTTAAGAAAATGGCTTGGCAAAACGATCCTAACCAAACAATTAAAATCTAGTTTGGCCCTGTTTAGCGGACTGCTGATCAGTTTTATCTTTTTATTCGCCGTGACCAAAAAGCTGCTATTTGCCTTTGTATTGCTGCTTCTGGTTAATGTGATTCGAGATATGATCTACCCTTTGTATATTTCCTGGGTGAACCAGCGTTTGGATTCCGGGGCACGAGCTACGGTCTTATCAATGAGCAGTCTGGTTGATGCTATCGGACAGATCAGCGGTGGACCGTTCGTAGGTGCCATTGCGAATCAATACGCAACTCAATCCGGATTAATCGCTTCCGCTGTGATGCTTTCACCAGTCCTAATTTTATTGCTGGGAAAAACAAACGAAGTTAATGAAAATCAACTCTCGTCGTAAATTTTTCCTAACCATAAAGGCTGGTTCGGATCACCTTCTTTAAAGCTGATCCAGACAATATCCCCTACCGATGGGATGATCAGGTTTTTATCTTTCGAAGGCAAAATTGCGGGAGCCCACAGTAAACCCATTTCCGGGATGGCATCAATTTTAACTTGCAACCGGTTACTCTCTTCCGGGTCTTCATTATTCATAATCACTGCGCGATAAATGCCTTTTAGCTTTTCCGATGGGTTGGGATTCAGATTCATGTCACCAAGCTGGCCGTTCAGTTCAGGATCAGGTTTTGTCTGTTTAAGCGAAAGGGCGAAACGGTCTCCGGGACGGCTGCCATTTTTCCCATTACCAAAGATAAAAACCTCATGTCCATTTTCCAAGCGTTTGGTCATAAAATGCCGGTCATACTCTTTTGACTCTTGGAAATTATTAACTTGAATCCAAATTTCACCATTGATGACCAGTGCTAAAGGTTTTTTATTTTGCCCTGCTTTATCCATAAGTTTCTCCCTGCTTGGATGATGAAAAGGGTGTGATTATTATTCATTATACATGGAATTTAGTGAATAAAACAAATATTTAACAAACAAAATTAATACAACTGCAACAAGATAAATCCATATCGAATTGTATCCAATCGCACCCACATTATTTTTCACCAACCAACTTTGGGACAGACACTTTAAAAAATTCTACTTGTATTAACAACTCCTTTTCGGTATACTTTTACCTTAACACCTGCTGATTCAGTCCCGGCGATTGAATGCCCGGTGACTTTTTCCTAAAATTGTTTGTTTGTTGCTGTTGAATTTAATATTGTTTTTAATCCCATAAACCCTTTATTGGAGTACTTATGTCTATTCAACCTATCCGCAGTGACTTACAACCCCACGCCCCTTACGGCCCAGAGCATGATGCCTGCGCCATTTATTTATCCGCCCGCAAACACGGGCAAAGTACATTTGGCACCTTAAAACGATCCCTGGCTGCACTGACCACCATGGGGCACCGCACCGGCTTTGTGAATGGTGAAGGAGACGGCGCCGGTGTTCAAACCGATATTCCCCGCCGCCTATGGGCACGCTACCTCAGCCAGGCTGGCTTACGTGCCTCATTGGCGACCATGCCCGGTTTTTGGGTGGGTCATCTCTTCATCCCCGCCGACCAGGATACCCCTGAGTTACAAGACCAGTACCATGCTGCCTTTGAAAAAGCAGGCGTCAATATCGTCTACCAGCAGCCTGGCCGCACACGGCGGGAAGTGCTGGGTGGAAATGCACGGCTGAACCCCCTAATTTTTGGCAAATCGCCGGGTACACGGAGCTGCCGGATCTGGATAAACGGCTGCTTGGTTTACAAACCATCCCTGGAAAGCAGTCTGCCGATTCACTTCGTCTCTCTCAGCCGCTACACCGTCATTTACAAAGTGCGCGGTTCGGTGGAGACGCTGACCCGTTATTACAACGACCTGCAGGATCGTAATTTTGATACCTCAGTCGTTTTATGCCACGCGCGTTATTCAAACAATACCGTATCCTACTTTGAACGCGCCCAGCCAGTTTCCGTGCTCGGCCATAACGGTGAGATCAACACCATCATGCGCTTGCGCCTGGAAGCGGAGCAGGTCGGCGTCTGCCTGCCGCCGGATGGTTCGGATTCCAAGACCTCGACCGTACCGTGCATACTATGCTTGCTGATTATGATCTGGATTTGATCGAAGCGATGGAAACCGTTTTTCCACCAGTTCCTTACGAATTGGAACAATTCCCACCCGAGCAGCGCGCGGTATACACCCGCCTGCGCCAATCCTTTGGCCCGTACGCGCAGGGACCGGCTGCCATCCTGGCTCGGTATGAAAACCAGATTGTTGCCAGTGTGGATGCGATTGGACTGCGCCCGTTATGGTACGTTGAAACGGAAAAAGAGTATGTGTTCAGTTCGGAACGCGGTGCCATCCCATTGGAAGTGATGATTAATGAACCGCGTGCCTTAGGCCCGGGTGAAAAAATGGCAATCCACGTCCAGCGCGGCAGCGTGGCGGAAATATTTGATCAATCTGCCATCCGCCAGCATGTTTTAAAACGTGCCTTTCAGCGGGAAGCGCCGCAGTTAGCCCGTCAATATTGGACCGCGATCGACCGCGATCATAACCAGCGCAGTCCTAAAACCCCGTCTGCCCGTCAGTACCTCAGCGAAGTAACCACCACCTTGTTCTCTGACAGCCCCATCCATGAAAAGATGATTGAAAATTCACCACTGGTTAACCCTTGGGTGGAACAGGAACCCGATTTCGCAGCAGCTTCTTATCTTTTAGCAGCGAATGGCTGGAATCAGGAACACTTAAAAGACCTGACCGATCAATTAGCCGGGAAACATACTGGCTCCTTAGGCTACGACGGACCGCTGGCGGTCTTAGCCAAACACCGTGTTAATATTGCAGATTTCTTTAAAGAAACAGTGGCGGTTGTTAC
Organism: uncultured Cryomorphaceae bacterium; assembly: GCA_942492545.1. GTDB lineage: Bacteria > Bacteroidota > Bacteroidia > Flavobacteriales_D > Cryomorphaceae > JAKVAV01. The sequence continues at coordinate 41,775 of CALOFA010000012.1, forward strand.
CAATCCCGCTATTGACCGCGGCCGGGAAGTGGAGGTCTTTTCCACCAGCAGTCTGCTGGGTGCTACCATGACAATCGGCCAAGCCCCTGACCCCAACGACATCATGCTGACCCTCAAAATCCCGATCCTGTTGGGTGGTTTTCCCGGGCTGGGTGAGCAAACCGACTTAACCGAATTGGCTGATTCTTTTGGCACATACACCCTTGAAAACGTACTGGAAATATTCCAGGGATATACAAGCTGGTTGGTATTAGGCACCCTGCCCGGTGAAAATGTTCAGGATGCCCTCCAACGATTGGGTGATCAGGCAGTCAACGCTGCCGAAAAGGGAACTCAGTGCCTGATCCTAGATGATTTTTTGGCTCAAAAAGACGGACTGGGCTGGCTCGATCCAATGCTGGCGGTTTCCAGCATCGATGAAGCCTTGCGACGACAGGCAAAAGCCAAAAAGTCAAACCTGCGCCGCCGGGTTGGGTTGGTGATCCGTTCAGCTTCCGTCCGTAACCTGCACGATATTGTTTTATTATCCGGCCTGGGTGTGGATGCTGTGGCCCCCTACGCCTTATTTGCAGCAACCATCCAGCAATCTGCTAAAAAGAAGGATATTACACCGCTGCAAGCGCAAGAAACCATCCTTAACAGCCTGAAAGCTGGACTGGAAAAAGTGATCTCAACGATGGGCTGCCATGAATTACGCGGCTACGGACGGGTGTGCAGTTCGATTGGCCTTTCCCCACAAGTTGCTGCCATCCTCCGAACACCGAACTATTTCGGCGCGGAACACGCGGGTATCACCTGGGAACGGCTGGATCAGGAATCAACCCAACGCTGCGCGGAGATAAAAGCGCAAGCCCCCGGCAATAAACTGGACCGGGTAGACCACTTTTACCCCAAACTATGGAAACAAATTGGCTTATTCGCTAAATCGCAGAGCAGTTATGATCAGTTTTTGGATACGTTTGAAAAACTCAAAACCGATTTACCGGTGGCATTACGCCATGTGATCGGATTTAAAAATGTGCACGGCACCGTCATGCCCAGCCAGGTCGATTTAAGCATCGCAGATCACGATCTGCCCTTCCTGATCAGCGCCATGTCCTTTGGTTCTCAGGGTGAGCCTTCCTTCCGGGCGTATGCTGAAGCGGCAGCCCAATTAAATATGATCTGTATCAACGGCGAAGGTGGTGAACTGTCTTCTATCTTAAACCAATACACCAAAAACCGCGGCCAGCAGGTCGCCTCCGGACGATTTGGTGTAAATGTGGAGTTTCTTAATTCCGCCGCTGTGTTGGAAATCAAAATCGGGCAAGGCGCAAAACCCGGGGAAGGGGGCATGCTGCCCGGTTATAAGGTCTCCGTGAAAGTAGCCGAAGCACGCCGCACCACGCCGGGGGTTTCCTTACTTTCACCTTCCAATAATCATGATTTATATTCCATCGAGGACCTGGCCCAATTAATTGAAGAATTAAAGGTCGTTAACCCCCAGGCCAAAATCTCGGTTAAGTGCCCGGTTGTGCCGGGTATCGGCGTGATCTCAGTCGGCATCGCCAAAGCAGGTGCTGACATTATCAGCCTGAGTGGTTATGACGGCGGCACCGGGGCAGCCCGCAAACACGCCCTCGAATTTGTCGGCTTACCGGCAGAGGTGGGCGTGATCCAGGCCCACCGTGCCTTAGTTGAAGCGGGCTTACGCCATAAAGTGGAAATTTGGTGTGATGGCGGCATGAAAATGGGCGAAGATGTGGTCAAAATGATCCTGCTGGGAGCCAACCGGGTTGGATTTGGTACGATGCCAATGGTAGCAATCGGCTGTACCATCTGCCGCAAATGTGAAGAAGGCACCTGTCTGGTGGGCATCACCACCCAGCTTACCAGCAAGGAAGAAGCACTGGAAAAAGGGGTAAAAGTTTTCACACCGCAGATTTATGAAGAAGCTGTGGAACAACTAAAACGGCTGTTCACCGGCATGGCGGAAGAACTGCGCCAAATAAGCGCACGTCTTGGTGCACAGCGTTTACAGGATCTGGTTGGGCGGGGTGACCTGCTGGAGCAAATTTCGGCGCACGATCAGGTCGATTTAACTGCCATGTTTGCTGCCGTACCGCTGCGCCCGCGCCCGGAATTGGAACCCGGCATCGGCCGCCTGCTGGTGCGACCGCGCAACAACCTGACCCGCCTGTTAAGTGAGATCATCACCGAGACCATAACCCAGGATGATGAACGGGAAATTACCTACCAGGATGCCGTCATGGCGATTGACCGCGCCCTGGGATCACACATCGTGGGCGCATTGGCACGCACCCCGGCTATTCGGGAGCGCCTGAACCGGTTACATTTACGCTTTGGCCCATCTTCCATTGCAGGCAATGGTTTTTCCGCCTGGCTGGCGGAACCGCTGGATATTATTATTGAAGGCGGCGCGCAGGACGGCACCGCCAAAGGTGCCTGCGGGGGACGGGTAGCCGTCATGAAAGGTGTCAATCACGAAGGTATGCGGATTGACGGCTCGGTCGGAAAGAGTTTTGCCTATGGAGCGCAGGACGGCACTCTCATTATTCAAGGCAACGCCGATTCCCGCGCCTGCATCCGCCTATCCGGCGCTGATGTCATTTTGGGTGGTGAAATCATCGAACCAATCGACGAAGAAAAACTACGCACCTCCACCCACGCCAATCTGAAAGGCTTTGCCTGCGAATACATGACTGCCGGCCGGGTTGTCATTCTCGGTGACCCAGGTCCCTACGCCTTTTCCGGGATGACGGGCGGTGTGGTATATCAAAAACTAACCCCCGAAATGGGTTTTGATGAAAACGCACTACCAAAACGAATTGCGATTGGCGCCCAGGTAAAGGTGCTGCCGGTAAACAAAAAAGATATCCGGACCATTGTTGAATTATTAAACGAATACGTGGATGTCCTCGAGCAAACCTACCAATACGAGACCGCGGAACATATCCGCTTAATGACAGACGAAAAGTCCATTCAGTCCGGTTTTCTGAAAGTGGTCGCTCTCTCTCTGGAAGATATCAGCGAAGAAGACATGGTCTTTGAGGATATGGGCGAGTAGTTAAAAATTGGTAGGTTGGGCAATTGCGGTATGCCAGATCGATTTTTTGCAAAATGAACAGCAATTTCACGGCGAATTTTTAACCACATGCCCAACAAAAATAAAGTTTGCTTTTTTTAACGCACACAGATGATCAGAAGCACAGATAAAACAAAAATAATTTCTGCTTGGTGTGCCCTGTGCCCCGGAGGGGTATAGTGTACTTAGTGGCTAAATATCCTTCGCGGTTAACTTCCCAAAAACCCCAGCAGCTCCCCATTCACTGCTTCGGGTTTATCCTCCTGCACCCAATGGCTGGCCTGGGGATAAGAAACCAGGCGGCCGTTATCTGTCCAATCCAGGCTGTCTTTCGCCCCTGCAAAATCAAGGGCGATATCTTTTTCGCCCCACAAGATCAAGGTGGGCGGCTTAATACGGATATCAAAATCAACGCCAGCCCGCACCCCCTGCATCAAGGCACGATACCACCCGATCATCGCCTTTAACGCACCGGGCTGTGACCAGGCTTCCTCCAGCCGCTGTAAATCTGCTTTGTCAAAAGTGCCCTCATTCGCGCTGCTGAGCATCATCCGTTTCAGGTTTTGGTAATTCCCTACACTTAACAACCACTCCGGCAGTTTGGGAATCTGGAAAAAGAGAATATACCAGGACTTTTAAGATCTGGGTCAGGTTTTTTCCTTTTAATGCCCGGGTCATCACCACCGGATGCGGTACATTTAAAATCACCAGCTTTTGAATCAATTCAGGGTGTTTGGCAGCCGCCATCCAGGCCACAGCGGCACCCCAATCATGCCCAACTAAATAAACCTGACCCTGCCCGCTCCACCGGATCAGACCAACCACATCATCCACCAGTGTATCAATATCATACGGGCCATCCTTATCACTCAGGTTATACCCGCGCTGATCCGGTACAATCACCCGGTATCCCGCCTCAGCCAAGACCGGAATCTGATACCGCCACGATAACCAGAAGGATGGGAAACCGTGTAACAAAATTACCACCGACCCATCTTCCGGCCCGGTCACGATGGTGTGCAGATTGATCCCGTTGGTGGGAATGAAGTGTTCTTTATATGGTGAGTTCATAGAATGAGTGTACACAACAAACCAATCCAATAAAAGGTTTTATATGAATTTTTGCTTTTTATCAAAAAAATGAATGATCCATTAAATGAGCTGAATATTGGCTCGTTTTTTGATTCTCGTGAATTTAAGGATGTTGGGATCATTTTAAACCCTTCATTAACCCTTCGGGGGATGGCCTTAATTAGCTTGAGTTGATATCCTGTAAACATCAATAATCGAAAAATTAGGATTTGCCAAAAAGGAGATTTCGTATGAATACAACAAATGGAAGTACCCATGTGGGTCACAGGAAAACAGCAATAATCGTCGGGGTGCTGTTTATTATCGGGACAATTGCAGGAATCCTCAGTGGTGTTTTTACAGGGCAGGTTCTAGGTGGTCCGGATTACCTTACAAAAATTGCAGAAAACGAGAGTCAGATAGCCTTGGGGTCTCTGCTCGTATTAATTATGGGATTTCCCCTTGCAATGATTCCAGTCATGATGTTTCCGATCTTTAAGAAACAAAATGAACGTTTAGCTCTTGGGGCTGTCATTTTTAGAGGAGTGCTTGAGGCCGTTGCCTATATTGTAATTGCTAGTAGTTGGTTATTATTAATCCCATTAAGTCGGGAATTCGTACAAGCAGGTACACCGGAATTATCCCATTTTCAAACATTGGGTACGTTATTAACACAATCTGTTTATTGGACCGAACACATCTTAGCCCTTGTTTTTACACTGGGTGCACTCATGTTATATTGGCTGTTCTTTACAACAAAACTGATCCCGCGGTGGTTGTCATTATGGGGGATTGTTGGAGCGATCTTATATTTTGCTTCACCCGTGATCAACATGTTTGACCCACAGCATTTGGCCTTATCAATCGGTGTCAGATGGGGCAACTTGATGGGACCTCTCGCCATCCAAGAAATGGTATTTGCTGTATGGATGATCGTTAAAGGGTTTAATCCTGCGGCTGTCGCTTCTCTATCTGAAAAATAAATTTATAACTGCCCAACTGGAGGAAAATAATGATAAGTAAAATTAATGATCTAACCAAAGAAAAAGACAAAAAATCGCATATTAAATGTCGATCCGTGAATACACCAATCTTTTTCTTTTTTTTATTATTACTTACAAGTTACACGCCATTACTCGTTTCAGTAAAAAATGAATAACATGCATAAACTCACGCTTGATCAACCAATACCATACCAAATCAAAGTACCGGGTTATCTGGATAAACGTGCGTCAGATTGGATTGGTAAAGTAACCATCCTCACTGAAAGTGGTGAAGCGAATTTTCCAGTCACAATTCTGGCCGGTAACTTTGATCAGTCGGCCTTGTTAGGGTTACTGCGTCGCCTTTTAATTCACTAGGACTGCCTTTGATTTCGGTCATTTATCAGGATGCACTATGATTTAAACTGCTTTTGATTTAAACAAAAAGTAGTTTGTTATTTAGACAAAATGCGGAATAATTTAAGCTATAATCTTTTCATGACATCTGAAATTTTGGTCACAAAACTCTTTATTCCATCCACCAGACCAGAAATTATCGCTCGTCCGCAGTTGATTAAACAATTACACCATGGTCTTTTTCGAAAACTAACCCTGATCTCTGCCCCAGCCGGATTTGGAAAAACCACACTGGTCACTGAATGGTTAAATGATTTTAAAGAAAAATTACCAACAAGCAGCCACAGGGAAATACAAGATTGCCTGGCTTTCACTGGAAAAAAACGATAATAATTTGGTACGCTTCCTGACCTATTTTATCGCTGCCTTAAATCACACCATTAAAAACGACACAACCTTTGGTGCTGGAACCTTAACCATGCTTCAATCTCCTCAATTACCACCGATTGAAGCCATCCTCATCCCACTCATCAATGAAATCGCAGTTTTCCAGAAAAACCTCATTATTATCCTTGACGATTACCATTTGATTGAAAACCAGGCCATTCATGAAGCCCTCAGTTTTTTGCTCGAAAACCTACCCCCACAAGTACACCTGGTCATTATTACACGGGAAGACCCTTTCCTACCGCTTTCCCGTCTGCGTATTCGGGATCAAGTTGACGGAACTACGTGCTGCCGATTTGCGTTTTACTTCTACCGAAGCAGCCATTTTCCTCAACCAGGTTATGGGATTAAATCTGACTGAAGAGGATATCACCACATTGGAAACCCGCACAGAAGGCTGGATCGCCGGATTGCAATTGGCAGCTATTTCCTTACAAGGACGACTTGATGCCAGTAATTTCATAAAGTCTTTCAGCGGCAGCCATCGTCTTGTTTTGGATTATCTGATCGAAGAAGTATTAAACCAGCAGCCAGAATATATTCAAAATTTTTTACTTGAGACCGCCATCCTTGACCAATTTACTGGCTCATTATGTGATGCCATACATTTTGATTCCGATGAACCCCCATACGGACAGAGCAATGGACAAACAATTCTGGAATTATTAGATCGTACCAATCTATTTATCATCCCGCTTGATATTAAACGACGCTGGTACCGTTATCATCATCTTTTTGCAGACTTATTAAGGCAGAAGCTTCACCAACTTCAACCAAAACAAATCCCAACCCTGCATCTACGAGCAAGCAAGTGGTATGAACAACAATTCCTACACGCTGATGCCATCCACCACGCAATAGCTGCGGAAGATTTCGAACGTGCAGCCAATCTGGCCGAGTTAGCCTGGCCGGATTGGAACGAAAGTTATAAATCAATCACATGGTTTAATTGGGTAAAAGACCTACCTGATGAGTTGGTTCGTGTTCGACCTGTACTCAGTGCTGCATTTGCCTGGGCATTAATGAATGCTGGACAGCTGGAAGAAGCCGAAAAACGATTGATGGATGCTGAACGCTGGCTAGTGCCGGCAATTAATAAGGAAAATCAGCCAAATTTAGTAATGAGCGAAATGGTGATTGTGGACGAAGCGCAGTTTCATGTACTGCCATCCAGGCTAGCGACGATTCGTTCCTACCACGCCCAAGCCATCGGAGATACACAAGCTGTCTTAAAATATGTTCATAAGACACTCAACCTCTTACCTGAAGATGATTACTTCAATCGTGCATCGATAACTGGTTTGCTTGGACTCACTTACTGGGCCAGCGGCAATCTGAAAGCTGCCCTTAAGGTGTTTTCTGATGGTCTTTTTCTAAATGTACACGATACAATCAAAGGCACCTTTGTTCTTGCGGATATGCAGATGACACTCGGTAATTTACACGAGGCACTTAACACTTGCGAACACGGATTAAGCCTCGCGAAAACATTTGAAGAACCCAATCCAATCGGGACCGAAGATATTTTTTCAATAAAAAGCCAAATCCAACGCGAAATGGGAAATCTGGAGGCTGCCGCACAAGATTTAAATCGCTGCAAAAAGCTAGGAGAACAAGTTGATCTGCAAGACTGGCAGTCTCGCTATTGTATTGCCCAGGCACAGTTAGCGGTCTCCCAGAGAAGGTTTGATGATGCGCTAGATTACTTATATGAAGCTGAACGTGTATTCGTCAGAACCCCGCTGCCAATGTTACGTCCAATCCCAGCTATGATAGCAAGAGTATGGATCCGGCAAGGCAAATTAACCCAAGCAATGGGGTGGGCCCGTGATCAGAATCTATCCGTTAATGGTCCTCTCAGTTACCAGAGAGAGTACGAATATACCACCATGATTAGGGTGTTTATAACATCCTATAAATCGGATCCGGAAAACAATTCTATCCATGATAGTATTAAACTCTTAACACGCCTTCAGAAAGCAGCAGAAGAAGAAACAAGAGCGGGAAGTCTCATCGAGATTTTAATCTTACAGGCACTTGCTTGTGAAGCATTAGAAAAAATTCCTGCATCACTCAAATACCTTGAGCGTGCCCTAAACCTTGCTGAACCAGAAGGATTTTTTCAAGTTTTTGTGGATGAGGGGCCAACTATGGCTCACTTGCTTGTCGAAGCGCTTCGGCAAGGATTTTATCCAAATTATGTTCAAAAATTATTAGCTGCATTTCCGGACATAAAAAATGAACCGATAACTGCTGCAAAGTCACCAACATCTGATTCTGACTTAATTGAACCACTCAGCGAACGTGAAATAGACGTTCTTCACCTAATTGCAAAGGGAATGAGCAATGCAGAAATTGCCAATCAGCTTTACCTTTCACGAAACACAGTGAAAGCCCACACCCGCAATATCTACGGCAAACTCGGGGTAAATAACCGTACCCAGGCTGGTGCTCGAGCGAGAGCTTTGGGGTTAATTACCGAATAACAAATTTACCATCACCGATCCGGGTTCTTACGGTGCCCTTCTAAAAAACAGGTTACGTGATTTTTTAAATCAAAAGGGGGTAGTTGATTGTTTGGTACTAACTTACCTAGCATGGCGGCGTACATGACTGGTCCCAGCAAAACTCCAACCGTATGTAAGGGTGGCTCTGGTTTCAAAACACCTTCCTTCTGGTAACGCATTATCAACTCCCCGATGGCTATAAAAACACGCATCGGTTCTTCGACTGAGTGTATTAATTCAGGATGTTGGGTCATCTGCGAAAAAAGTGATGTGATAAAATCGCCGTGTTTTACTGCGGAAGATTGATAAGCCTGAACCACACGCAGCAAATCAGCATGAATATCCCCGCTGTATAAAGCAGCAGAGGCCAGGTCGGACTGGCTGATAATCGAGGCGATGGCTTGTTTTACCAATTGTTGTTTACTGCCATACTTCCGAAAGAGGGTCACTTCACTGACATGCGCTGCATCGGCCATTTGTTTGGTCGTCGCCCCGGAATACCCACGCTCAGCGACCACCTGTATTACGGCGCGGTAAATTTTTTCATCATCGAGAATCTTTGGCATGGTTAACTCCCATTTCATACGATCTAACGTGTTGTTATTTTACCATATGTAAGTATTGACTTACAATAAAAAACGTGATAAATTATTGTTAGTAAACACTTGCTATAAAAATTCAAGTTTCGGAATAAGGATAGGCGGATATCATGTCCATCGTTACAAAAATTTTCTCAAAATTAAATGGCAGTGCCAACGCACGCCCCTCGTTGGACTCGATGTTGGCAATTTTTGATAAGGAATTGGGCAACTTTTCATCCTTAGTGCTGCCATCTCCCGAATCAAAACCCCGCACCCCGTTTGACAGCCCCAACATACTTCCGCTAGAAAAATCATCCGTCGCCAATATGTCGCCAAGCCAATTGATGACCGTTTCTCCTGTGATGGGCTGCTCATTTACTCTTATCAATGCGATACGGATCAAAACTGTATGACGGCAAATTTGTTCCAACCCAAGCCACGGCCGAAGCCTCTCCGGAATTTATCACCGAACTCGAAAATTTCGCTCATAATGCAGGCGCCAAGGATATTAAATATGTCAAAGTGCCGCAAAATGCCATCTTCCAAGACAAAGGGATTCCTTGCGAGTATGCCATCGTATTCACCGTCGAGATGGACAAGGAAAACATGTCCACTGCCCCCAGCTTTACTGCCTTCGTTGAGGTAGCCAAAGGATATAAACGGCTGGCCGAGATTGGCAACAAATTGGCGAAGTTTTTGCGCCAAAACGGTTACGCTGCCTATCCCGGCACCGCATTGGGCGGCATCACAGATTACGTTCATTTCGGCGAATTGGCTGGTTTGGGTACGATTGGCTATCACGGTATGTTGATCACACCGGAAGAGGGTACGCGCTTACGCATCAACACCATTTACACCAATATCACCAACCTGCCCATTGAAACGGAAAATGACCATTTTGGGTGCGTGATTTTTGCGCCTTGTGCAAAAAATGCATCCGCAAATGCCCGGTTGATGCCATTTTTCATCAGCCCCAACCACGTGGCGATGGTGGGATGCAATGTATTGACCATGACTCCTGTCGTGATTATTTTAACCAGAATTTTGGTTGTGCCATTTGTCTCGCAGGTTGTCCCTTCAGTCAGGTTGGTTACGATAAAATCAAATCTCGCTTTAAAGGAAACCCGTCGGCCCCACAATTTAAGATCCCTGTTTACCCTAATGACAACGAAAAAAAGGAGCGTTCCCAATGAAAAAAATTCTTTTGTCGGAACGAATCAAAAGGCCTCCCAAACCCCTTACATTTGAAAGTTACCTGCGCGAACAGGATCATCCCATTGCCAGCCATACTGCCGGTGTAGGTGTGGCCGTCGCCGCTAATCCGAAGGTCGAGATGGAGACATCCAAAGGGAAAATGGTGATCGAGCTTTACCCCGAAAAGGCGCCTGAAACCGTGAAGAATTTTTTAAACTACGTCGAGGCCAAATATTACGACGGCACAATCTTTCACCGGGTGATTCCGAAATTCATGATTCAGGGCGGCGGTTTTACCTCGGACATGAAAAGAAAGTCCGCCGGTACACCGATAAAAAATGAAGCGGATAATGGTTTGAAAAATGATCGCGGCACCATTGCTATGGCGCGTACCGGTGATCCACACAGTGCGACCGCGCAATTTTTTATCAACACCGTCAACAATGATTTCCTGAATCACAAAAGTAAAACACAGCAGGGCTGGGGATACGTGGTCTTCGGGAAAGTAATTAGGGGAATGGATGTGGTCGATGCCATTTCTGCGGTTAAAACCGTCACGCGTGGAAACTATCGCGATGTTCCGGCTGAAACCATTGAAATACGCAGTGCCAAGGTATTGAATTAAGATAGGATACTGGGTATTGGGTACTAGGTATTGGTCACTGGTTACTGGTTACTGGATTAGCATTGTAAACGAAATAACGAGGTCTGGCTTATGGAAAATAAAAATAAAGTATCGAAGATACTCGTGGTGCAGGGCAGTCCCCGCAAAAACGGCAATAGTATTGCGCTGGCGAATCAGATCGTCAAGGGGGCTGAGTTGGTTGGAGCGATAGCTGAAAAAATCTATCTCCACGACAAGGATATCTCTCCCTGTCAGGCTTGCTATGCATGTCAGCGGCCGGACAGCAGCGGTTGTGCCATCGATGATGAGATGCAACCGATTTATAAAAAACTGATAGATATCGATTGCTGGATCATCGCCAGCCCTGTTTACTGGTTTACAATGTCGGCCCAGACAAAACTTTTTATGGATCGGGGTTTATTTGCGCTTTTTGGTTACAAAAAAGATGTCCTTGCCGGGAAACGGGTCGCCATCGCCATGAGTTACGGGGATACGGATGCTTTCAATTCCGGATGTGTAAATGCTCTGCGAACTTTCCAGGACGCATTTAAATATGCAGGAGCAAATTTAGTCGGTATGGTGTATGGCAGTGCGGAAAAGCCCGGGGAGATCAAATCAAATCAGCCGCTGATGGACCAGGCGGAGGCCCTTGGTAAAAAATTGGCCGGGAAGTAAATGATCAGCCATTAAGGACCTAAATCCGGATAAACCGGAAATAACAAATTACAAGCACCACCTGATCTTAAAAAATGGGTCAAATAAATTCCAAATCTCAATATATTGGGCTGTGTTAAATGATAAAAAATGTGGCCAACAAGAAAGACGTTATTACATAATCTGGTATGGGTTAGTCTGCGATGACTATCCCATTGCCCCTGTAAACAGGAAAATACTATGAAAATCGGATTTATCGGACTCGGCAATGTCGGAGGTAAACTCTCGGGACGGGTTGATCGTTATGGTCCTCGGGTCTGGTCTTCCATGGTGGTAAAGCGGCTGGAAGATGATTGCGACATCGATTTTCGGGCGGACGGTTTCCCTGAATACCTAGTGGATATTGAATCACCGCAAAAAGGAAAAGAGGTCAAGGTTCGCGATAGAGATTACTAAATGGCGTTCAACAGGAGAAGGAGAGAGAGAATTAGCCCTAATGAGTTAAAATCTTTCCATCATTAAAAACTGCCTGCAACAATCTTTGGTCTCAACATTTGAAGTGTTTATACGGCAATTTTCAATGTTTGGAAAAGATCCAGATTTATGCTTTCTTGCATTCAGAATAAAATTGTCGACATTTTGCTCGAACTCATTAGGGCTGCCCTCGAATCCGGCGAAGACGTCCTTATCTCCAGCTTCGGATGGTTCGTGTGAAGAAAAAGGCGAAGCGGAGAGGCCGGAATCCGCTCCTACTACATATTTGGATGCATCCTGTTACTGCACACAACTTTAAATGTTCCCTTTTGCTGCTCTCAAAAAGGGAATTCTTATCAATTCAATCCTGCCTTTGCCTAAATCTGTCAAAAATGAAGACCTGCCCCCTCTGTCCTCTTTGACATAAAACGCTCCTATCTCTTTGAATTTTGAGCTCTCAGCCTTCGCTCAGCTCATCAGCCTGAATGAGATTTCTTTGTCATTACAAATTACAGCGATTATGACATCAGGCAAAAAATAATTTTCTAACCATGCCGCTCCCAACATGGGGCCAAAGAATGCGATAATTGTTTCTCTCGTAACGGATTCGACCAGCAATTATAGATTTGTGAATGTCTGCTTTTGAGGCTAAGTCTACAATATCTTTTAGCTTACCTGTTTTGCGGGCTGGATGACTTTTCCATAATTGGCTTGGTATCAGGGATTTCCTGGCCAACTCATCCGCTTCATTCTCTATTTCATTTTGAGGCTCTATTAGATCGATTGATAAAGCATCTTCAGATTGAGAGAGGAAGAAAACGGCGGCCCGCGAGACCCTCTTCATTCGCGACGAGCGAGAGAAGAGTTCTCTTTCCCCTCAAAATCTCGGAGACCTTTGAGCGGCTACCAATGTAAGGCACCAGATCGGCCGGTTTCATGCCCCTTTGGTCCATAACAAAGTTGATAGCCTCAATAGGAGTTGGGGGGGGAACGGGATGGTTCTCTTTTTCGTATACCCTAACCAATGTGAGCAGGACATCAAGCTCATCCCCTTCGGGAGTGCCTGACTCGGCACCCCAGAGCGTTTCAATGCGCTCAATAGCCTCATCGTATGCCTGCTCTGAATTAACAGGGCGGATATTCATGTTGCACCTCAAAAATATTTCTTATGCCGGCCAAACCATTCGACAAATACGAATCTGGCGGGGGGGGGGGGGATTTTTTCGGTTATTAGTCTACATTAATTCCCTGGGAAAGCAAGCCCGGGGGGAAGTGGACCAGGGTTTTCAGGGGGGGGGGGGGGGGGGGGGGGGGGTGAAGAAACATATCAATCTACAGATGAATAAAAAAAAACTGTGTGTCGATCACGATTAGGATGAAATAGCCAGTGCTTTCATTACCCTGCTGATTCCTGAGATAGTCGGCCGAAAGGTTATAATATCAGCCTGTTGGAAAACCATCGATATGTCTGACAGGCTAAAACCTGAAGGTAAACCGCGAACTCTCCCTGTGAACAACCTGCCCGTAATCTCTGATCCAGCTACTTTCTTCCTCTGACAATGGACCTTTTTCATGAAGATTTCTTAAATTCTCTTGGAGTTGCTGACGGTTTTTAGGGCCCGTGAGCACCAGATCAACGTGGGGATTGGAAAGGCAGAAGCGATAACAATCAGATGCGGTCATGACAAGGCCGCTCCAATTTTTTGGACGCTTGAGCAGACCGCGCCATCGTGTGGCTGTATAGGCACAATAGTGGTAACGGGGCGGCAACCCCCTTGGGTAGGGGACCATAAGCATGTCAGTGGAGAAATGGATTCCGGGGGGGGGGGGGGGGGGGGGGGGGCAAGCTGAAAAACATCGAGATACTCCGTGCCGAGCGTCTTAAGCAACCGGTCACAGGCACGTTTGATACTCCCGCCGAAATATCCGGTGGTTGGCCCAGAGGCCAAGATGAACGATTCCCGGTCACGGTTTAGAGCTGCTTTGAGCGACGTTGTTACCCGCCGTGCGTTGGGAGTATAAAAGATATAGTTTACACCCTGCTCCAAGGCCCATTCTAAATCCACTCCCTCAATACCATAGTTGGTAGCTAAGCCGAGCCGAAACACGCGACGCCCAAGTTTAGGAACATCCCGGTACAGGAAATCATCGTTCATGGTGGTGGATCCCTTTCATCTTACCTATTGTCTTAGTAAACCCCCATTGTCGATAATTAGTCACGACCTATATTATGTTAAACAGTTATGATACTTTTCCTCGAGCGTGTCACCTCTCCGACATACCGATAGCCTCAGGATCTGCTCAACGGGCACGTTGTTGTCCACGTCCTTGAGTTTTAGGACATCATCAGTGACCAATGACTTGTTTGGACGATCGCCTTCATAACTATACCTGGAATTACAAATCTTTAAATCGGTACAGTTGGCTTCTAGGTACCAATAGGAGCTTGCCCAGTAGTTCCATATTTTTATCTCTATCCTCAATGCAAATCTTTCGAATACTATTGATCACAAGAGCAGCAACCGTCTCTCCCCAGAACCAGTTGGCAAGGCTTAAACTGTCAGTGGGCTGGCCGGGTTGTGCAGAAACTGCCTCAAAATAATATGCTTTAAGATCTTCTGCCGCCATTCGGATTGCGTCAGCTATTGATGTATTTTTCAATTTTGCCTTTGGAAGGTCCCCTTTGACAAATGCTGAAAGAAATTCAGCTGTTTCTTCAGGAGAGAATCCGGTGACCCCGGTTGTTGTTCGCTTCTTTTTCTCACAGGCCAGATCGTACCAGGTACGCATCTGTATTACTTCTGAAGAAAATCATTTAACATTTGCTGTATTGAAGTTGTTTCAACCGGTTTTGATCTAAAATTTACTGGGCATGCAATCTGTACAGGTTTATCTTTGGTATCCGGGGCGTCTTCAGGAAAATCCTCAAGCACAGGGCCGACCGGAGCCTCAAAAAGCTTAAGAGCATGCTTCAGTACCGAAATTTGAAATTCCGGATTATTTGGAACACCCAGCGGTCGGCCCAAGTCAAACGATACCCACAATGCCCGAGGCGGCTTTATTTTTTCAGTGTGCTCACGGATGAGACTTATCTGAGTTGTCGGTATTCCCTCTTCTTCGATATAATGTGCCAGCCCGCCAACTGCGCGCGTACAATTCGGTCAGACAGGAACGAGCAGCACCGAATCTACACCATCCTTTTTCATAATTTTAGAAAGGTTTCGGGCGGCATTTTCCATTTGCCGGGGATCGGTTGCCCCCATGAAGGAATAGTGAAAATCGGCCAAGCTGTTTATAAATCCTTGTTTTACAAGTTCTGAAAGCCGGTCCAGAGGGAACACCAAATTCAAATCCAATTGAAAGCCTGTTCGATCGAAATTAGTGGATATATGACTCATCACAAGATCGTTGGCCGGGGTATCTACCGAAATCAGCCGATAGTCAGCCTCGCCAACTGTAAAAGGGCGATCCCCACGGCGGTGGAGCCCGGCCGTAGAAATGAGAGCAATCCGCCGTTCAGCCAGAGACGGCCCGGTGGCAAAAGCTGTTGTCTTAAAACGCGGACAGGGAAGCCCAAGAAGGTGGGATCTTTCTTCTTCAGAATATTTGTCAAGGCGTGTCATTGGAAGTCTCCCTTGAATTTTATCTAATTGAGCAGGTTATGAAACCTTGATAGCAATAGTCCCATGAATCACTCAATTCCTTGAAGACCACCTGGTGGGAAAATCAATCGCCCGCTGAAATTAAAATTGTTTGCTCAAAAACCTGTGATATGTCTGACGTAGGTGACCACTATTTCTTTCGTTTTTGCCAGTCATTGAATTCAGCGGGGCGAAGGCGGTAGCGGGCGAAGTTTCCCTCGTGCAATGCGGCTATTTCTTCTTGCAGCGGGGAGAAGGAGGGTACGGTTCAGTTCATAAACACCCAGAGTCCGTTGATATAAAGGTCTTCCGGTACATCCATGAAGGACAGCGGGCCGGTTGTGGGATGAATATTCGCCGCCGCCGCGAAACCCGTTTATTGACATCCTCAAACGGTTGGAGGTCAGGGGGGGGAGAGGGGGGATTCTCCCGATCCGAAGGCTCCGGCTTTGCCGCGTAAAAGGCTACCGATACCGCGAGCGCTCTGTTCGATGTCGGCTTAGGAATGGAGGTCACAATAATGTGGTTCGCAGGTTAAAACGACAAAAATATCTGTATGCATAGCAGGAAGCAATCAGGGTGAAACAGTTGGCGTTCTCACCCTGATGATTTCTGAGATATCCATCCAAAAGGTTAGGATATCATCCACATCCTCAATGTCGGCGTGAGACAACCGCATCCTCAATCCCGGCATCCTCATAAGACTTTCCGTGACACCCAGCTCTGCGCGCTGTTCATCGGTCAGTTTTGCATGGGAGGTGGCCACCGGTGCACATATGATGGTTTCAACGCCACCGAGACTGAGTGCCGGTCTTATCAATTTCAGTTTCCTTAAGAATCCATGGGGATCGATTTTTTGATCGTCCAGTTCAAATGACAGCATCCCGCCAAAGGCCCGCATCTGTTTGCAGGCGATATCGAAACCCGGATGATTCTCCAGGCCGGGGTAATTCACTTTCCGGATGAGGGCGTTCGTTTGTAGGTACCTGGCAATTTCCAGTGTATTTTTATTTTGCTTCTCAACCCTGATCCCCAGGGTTTTTAAACTTCTTTCAATCAAATAGCAGGTCATTGCATTCAGGCTGCCCCCTGAATTGGCCGCAAATCCTTTGATTTTTGCGATCAAATTTTTAGAAGCCAAAACGGCGCCACAGCAAATATCACTATGGCCGCCGATATATTTTGTTCCGCTGTGAATGACGATATCAATCCCGTAATCCAGCGGATTTTGATTGATGGGCGAGGCAAAGGTATTGTCAATTGCGGATAGAATATTTTTTGACTTCGCGAGTTGGGCGACCGCCGCGATATCCGTGACCACCAGCAATGGATTGGAGGGCGTTTCTATGTAAACGATCCTGGTGTTATCACGAACAGCATTTTCGATCTCACCGAGATTGCTGGATACGAAAGAATATTCTATGCCGAATCTATCAAAATCAGCGGTGGCAAAATGGTGAGTCCCGCCGTAAATATTTCTTTGCAGAACGATGTGATCCCCGCTTTTTAGCAGGGAAAAGATGACGGTACTGATGGCGGCCATGCCGGAGCTGAAGATCAAACCGTCTTCTGCGTTTTCCAAGGCACATAATTTATCGATGACCGTTTTCTGATTGGGCGTATTGAAATACCGGGGATAGACATTTTCCGGTCTGTCAAGATATTCAAAAGAAGAAGAGGTGAAGATCGGGGTATTGATGCCTTTGGTTTCTAAATCCACATAAGTTCCACTGTGAACACACTGAGTATCTTTTTTCATAATATTGCCCTCCCGACAGTGTAATGATGAGTCCCTGGCAGCGACGATATAATATTCGTGTTTGGATTTCAAGCTCCATACCTTTAATACGCCGATTATGGTCTTACATTAATAACGGTTAATGCGGTAGTCGGCGTCATGGTTGAAGGCCAAAACCCTTCGGAGGGATGGGAGTGCGGAAGGAGGGTCGCTGCGCTCTGTCTCTATGGATTAACCGATATCACTCAATAGGGTTTTATATGCAGATTTCGCACTAATAGAGATAAATTTCAGAATGCCTTTAAATAGACTGATTAAAAAATACCAGGAGATTCAATCAGGAATTTTCGGCGTATGGTCTTACCATATTTCCTGTCCTACCCGCCGGTTGTCCATCCGGATGATCCTGCCTCAGATTTGGAACCCACACCCGGGATCAATTTCAAGATTACTGGTACAATCACGCACGGGACGTTCGCGTTTTTCTTTGCCAGAGACGCGCTACGGAGAAATCCACCAAGGGGAAGCCGCCCTGTATGAGTTTGTGACCGAAAAAATGAAGCCCAACAGATCGAAGCGGAGCATCCGGGGTGCAAGCTCCCATCCTAAAATTAAATGCCGTCAGAAAATTTTTCACCGGCATCTATCCTTATTCCATTATGACCTCGATCTTTGCGCCGGAGGATGTCCAAAACTATCCGCTGCCGCTTAAAATCAGCTCTTCGACCCAGGAATGGTGCGGTCATGTTTACACCCAAATGAATTTGAATGAAAATGGATACCGGGTGAGAATGCATTCCTACTTTGAAAAAGATTTCCCCCACCGCATTCAAAAGTGGCATGAAACTTACAGGGGTCTGAGCGGCATGGGCGCGAAGGTTCTTACCACCAGTGCTGTCCGGACGCATACCATTATGGAACCTTATTGGAAGCTTCACACAAACAAAGACCGCAGGCGGCTTGAAGCTCTTGGCCTCAGTGCTCGTGAAATGGGAAGCAAGTGAATTCGGAATGTGGAAGGCGGAAATAGTCACTCAAGGTTTGACATCGGATTTTTAAGACAAATGAAATTAAATTGCGGAGTGTGGGAGCGGACATCATTATTCGATGCTCAATGTTGACAAACTCGTAAAAGTCCGAAATTCCGTCATGCCTGCGAAGGCAGGCATCCAGAACTATTTGAAAACACTGGATTCCCGCCTTCGCGGGAATGACGTCAAAGGACGTTTTAAGACTTTTTACGAAACCATCAATGTTGGATCGTTTGCGATGTTGGATATTGAGATCTGGAATTTATACGCATGATCCTGTAATTTGTTACCTCGCAAAATAGCTCGGGTTAGCTTTAAAGGGATTGGTAAAGAATGATCAAAGTCGGTCCCGCAGGTTCAAGCGGATTGGGAAATCTGAAAGGTGTGAGCAAAGTCGCCGAGATGGATCTGGATTGCATGGAGGTCGAATTCACCTACGGTGTTCGCATGGACCTCAAAACCGCCAAAGACATCGGTATTCTGGCCAAAGAGAAGGGGGTCATACTTTCCGTTCACGCACCTTATTATATTAACCTGGCTTCGGATGAGGAGGAGAAGTTTGTTGCCAGTAAGAAACGAATCCTGGACGCCTGTGAGCGGGCCCAAACCATGGGTGCGCAAAACGTGACCTTTCATGCCGGGTTCTATCAAAAACGGACCCATGAAAAGACGTATCAATTGATTAAAAAAGCGCTTAGGGATTTGAAAAAAACCATATCGCGGAAGCAGTGGCAGGTGACGCTTTGCCCGGAAGTCACCGGCAAACCATCCCAGTTCGGATCTTTGGAAGAGCTCTTGCGGCTGAAAAAAGAAACCGGTTGCGGGCTAACCGTTGACTTCTCCCATTTATACGCCAGACACCGGGGAGACATTGACTATGGTCGAATTCTTGATGAGTTACCCAAAAAATTTCACGCTCATTTTTCCGGCATAGAATACGGTGATAAAGGGGAAAGAAAGCATATCAGAACCACGGAAAAATTTTTCAAGCCCCTGGCAAAGGAATTGGTCAGACGAGATTTGGATATCACCATCATCAACGAATCGCCCAGTCCCTATGAGGATGCCGCAATGATGAAAGAAGTGTTGCAGAAGCTTGACCCCAACGTTGGGTCTTAGCCCTTATATCTGATGTTTTGCGTTTTTATGTCAAAAAAACAAAAGACACTCAAATCACAATAGCAAAAAAAAAATGATCAAAATCCAAAATCCCCGACAAACAATTGGTTTATGATACGGCTCCTAACCGATAAAAATTGATTCAATATTGATTAAAGGATCCCTTCATCAACGATATGAGCCTGTGGACGCTGTTTTTAGAGCCAGAAGGTTGAACTCTGAACGCTCAACCTATATATCATTGACCTTTTGCTCGATTAGAAGCCTTCGCGGCTCTGGCATCCTCCAATTCCTTTTTTAAATGCCTCATACTCAGCCTGGTCATATGTACCAAGTTCCTTTGAATGCATTCGCCAGGTCTGGAGACAGAAATTAGCGTTATAAAAATCTTCTTCCAGGAGAAATTCTTCAAAACAGCGCAGGGAGTCATTAACGGATTTTTCATACAACTGTGTTTTAAATTCGTCATATTGGGCCTCATCGAACGTGCCGGCGTCCATGGCGGTACTGCGCCAGATATTAAGCGCAACATGACCGCTGTAAAACCCGTCTTTCTCCATAGATCTTTTCAGCCGCCGGAGCGCACTGGCCGCTTCTCGTTCCAGCATTTGCTGTCTGGCTTTTTCATCCGGGCTCTGCTCGGTTTTGTCCTGGGGAATTGCAAGGGGCACCAAGAGCAGCACCAAGAGCAATGCGGCTGCGATGTTAAGATACTTGCAGTGATTTTCTCAATTGAGAACAAGACATTTTTCATTTTTAATCTATTTGACGATTATAGAGATTTATGGGTTTCCAGCCAAATCCAGTAGGTGGAGATGGATATTGTTTTAAAACAATCTTAGTGCGAAAACATTTCTAATCCCATTCCCGTGTGGGGGGGGTAATTATTTAGGTCGTTCTCTCTTTCTTCCGTCAGGCAGTATATTCCCTTCCCTTTCATTGCCGGCCTGAAACACATGTTGTCGGATACGCATGCGGCCTTGCTTAGATCACCGGCTCGCCAGCGATTGATCAAATCCGGCTCCCGGATCAAGGGGCGACACATGGAAATATAGTCGGCAATGCCCTCAGTGATAAGACGTT
>CALOFA010000013.1:0-46498 GCA_942492545.1 uncultured Cryomorphaceae bacterium
CATTGCCGTTTATTCGCTCTGCTTCAGCATCACGTTTTCCAATCGGTGTACACGTACTCCGCACATCAAATATACAACTCGATATGGACAACTCGTCCCGCCAATCGATTCACACCGTCAATGCGGTTCTCGTAGGTCTTCCGAGGTACCTTTTTATCTCTCTGCGACCCATCATCTCGGCAATGTTGCAGCGTCGGAAGCCATGCGAAAAAATGCCATTAAGAGTCACATCAGCAGAAAAGGTTATCAGTGCCGGCACGTGGTGGGCGCCTCCCAAGTTGTTGCCCTTCTCCATGAAATGGTACTGGCATCGGGCCACGTATTGTATGTATCCCATTGTCCGTTGAATAAAGTACGATCGTATTATCGGCTATCTGAGCTCATCGAGAAGATATCTACATGATTGTCATGTTCAATCATCCCGTCACCAATGTTCGGGATTGCGGCGATTCTAATCGGGTCTTGAAGTGCATCCTGGTGGCATTCCACCACGTGAGTTCATCATTCGGTTTTTCTCTGATGAATTTTTAGCCGCAGCGATTGTCTCATCGTCAATGGTCCTCCTCTTGGCGCTCCTGTATCCTCTTATTTTTGTCTTGCCTTTGCCATCGTTCGGGATTATTGCCGCGAAAATGTACACCGAAAGTTTTCCATTACCAAATCAGCAGTGATGTCTGTTTCGGGCTCTTCAGCATCTCGTAGCGATAGAGGCCTCCAAAAATTCATCAAAACCCATGCATGTATCCCATTCTCGGGTATTCTTACCAAACGTGTCGCATCGTAGCCTAAACTTTCAGAACAGTTGCCAGTTACACGACACTTGCCGTCTTCTGGCGTCGTGGCATTCCTACTTTGTCATTCCCGTCCCCACAGGAACATTTCCCAAACATATGACCTGCAGTACAATTGCCGTCCAGTAGCAGTCGGTGTGCCGACACTTTTTGGCAATGCGATCATCGCCAAAATTGATCTCCATTCCTCGGTTGCCGTGACCGATATCTGCGTCTCGATATCGTCCCCGACACAAAAAATATCTGGTTTTTCTTGCCTTCGTAAGAAATGCAAGCCCAAAGATGGCGCATGTAGCGCCAGTTCAATTCGTTTCATAAAGAAAGTTTTGTAGCGATTGAAGGGGCAAAATAGGGTTTCCGTTGAAAAACAGATTCCCGGATTCTCCACGTGTACTCGCGAACGGTTTTGATCGCACCGAATCATCGGCTTTTAAAATCTGCGCAAGCGCGAAATGAACACGTCTGCGCTTTAATCGACCACGATGCTCGCTCCTCCCAAATACAGGATTATGTCTCGGACTGAGGACTCGTTGGCATGCGTTGCAAATAGTTCAGCAATTTGCTTCACGAAAGGTGAGCTCAAATTTCCAACATCAGCTTTGGTTTTGGCGCATCAAATCGGCAGCCGCCCAATTTGATCCTCGATTCGGTGACTCTTCCAAGGCTTGCGCCTTTTCCTGAAAAGGAGTACTCCCGCCCAAACCTACAACGGTAGCGAGGAGGTTAAAGAGCCCGCCAAGCTGCCTTTAACTCGACTTCGGGACTACGTGTACGGATGCACACCGAAGGTCTGTCAATATACTACGGATACCCAAAGTGCGGCCTTTTGCTGAATCCCAAAAACCAAGACATTGAGGAGCTGACCATCACTGCAGGCCGAACTTACCGGCAAAATCATTCAGCGCCTTGTCTAAGCAATCGGGTAAAGGGTGTATCAAAAACTCGAATTCTCCCAAGAACGTATTCATTTGCCTACTTGGATGGGCGGAACGGAGGTCGAGTCATCAGTTGCGCAACATTTAAAGGCATCGCCCAATCTGTCTAGGTTGCTCACCTTTGTTGCCAAACTCATTCGAATTCACAGCAGAATGGGTCGAAACCGAGAATGACAAAACCAAAGTGAAGACTGTCAGAAATGAACTCACTTTAACATAGCTGCAATTTGAAGAATTTCGATTGGCGAAAGTTGCACTTTTACAAATCGTCTACAATTTTTTACGTCACACGACGGCTTCATTTCAATTGAGTTATCAGAATATTTCAATTTGCAATCTGTTTGGAGCATAATTCAAACTTATTTCCAGAATTTTAAATTTTTGTCCCAGCTGTCTGTAGAGATTGCAGAGAAAGGGAAGTCAAACAGTACACTTGGGAAATCAGAAAAGTGGCTCGATTGCCGAAAATTTCCATTCGAATGAAGGAGTTGACCGCGGATACTAACGCAATAATATATGCATCGTCACAACTACAAATCATATGAATACTCGAGCGATCATCTTGTCACATCACTTCTCGTAGATTGAGCACATCGCCTTCAATCAGCGTATGGATTTGATTGATCTCCATGTCATTGCATCATCATCGAGTTCGCTGGCCATTGAATCTGAACGTTTTCACCGTATCACTTGATCCAAGACTAAAATGAGTCGCGGATCATCTCGACAGATCTCGCGGATTCTCTCTCTGCCATTTCTCAGCTGAGTAATTTCCATTTGCAGTAACATAAACTTTTAGCGCCAAATCCATCACTACTGCTTGAATGTTCTAAGTCGAATCAATCCCAGCCAAATTGTCTGCCGTTTCATTCACATAGAGTACGTGCTTGGCATTCATCCAGAAAGTGACGAGGCTATTTGCAATGAAGAGATCAAGGAAACCATCGCCATTAATATCCCTGTAGTCGCAGATTCTCCAATACCAGAACCTACCGGCGACCCATCTACTGATAGAAAAATAGACTCACCACTAGTTTTCATAAACCACGTTGAATTGACGGAAGCTATTTGAAACAACAGTGTAGAGATCGATATCTCGTCATTGTCATAGTCACCACCGTTACACTATTTGCATGAATATAGGCAGCAAAAATGGCCGATCTGATTTACGAAATTGAAGTCTCGATTGATTAATAGATATGCTAATCAAGTGGAACCCCTACCAATAAATTTCCAATTGTTGTCACTAACTTCCGGATATAGACGCGATTCCAGGTAGGTCAAGTAAGTCGGATAAATTTTGGAGCGTCAGGATTAAGAATACCAAATCCAAGTCGTTCATGGAAAATTCGGGCAGCGCTGCCCAAATGAACGGCAATTGGTGAGTGGATAGGATTTTTAATGGAAAAGTTCACCAGTCGCTTGAAGGTGCCAACTTGCACAGGCATTCTATGAGTACTATGAATATGCTCATTAAATATCTCGATGATGGCCTACAGAATCCCCAGTAATAAAGACAGGTAGAAGATCATTGTTGAAATCAGCGTCCCCCGACAGTTTTCACGCAGTACCTGCTCTCGACAAGTCTTCTGATCACTGCGCGACAATAATACCTTGACGGGAGGTTCTGTTGGTAACCAAAAGATCTACGGAATTGTCACCATCCAAATCGGTGATTTGCGCCTTCGCTGTGCTCTCCTCCCAGCTGACTCCCCAAATTCCGCACCGAAATTTTTACTCGAATTTGCGACTTGTTAATCCTTCGCTCTGGTTGCCCATTATTAAACAAGAGATCGGCAAGAATATCATTATCACAACAAGACAGGCCACTTGTCTTCCTCGCCCACCAAGCAGATCAATTTCTTCACTGATGAATCGGTGAAAATGTGACTGGCCGTCATTCCCAAAAAAGAGATTGTGATAGAAGCCACTGCAGCTACTACAGAATACCGTCGCCATCATTGTCAAGGTCGTAAAGACAGTCTGCAGTCGGCCATCCCCATCTGCATCAAAACTGCAAAGTCTGACGACATTTTCCGCCACCGTACTAATAAAATAGGCTTAGGAAAATCATTGGTAAAATATATTCAGACATTATGGTAGTGACAAGACATAAAACACTGTACCAGCCGTCTCCGTTAATATCACCAGAATATCTCGTACGATTTCCCACGGTACCTGCCTAATTCAGGTTGTTTTGTCCTGAAACAGTATTTGAGCAGATAAATCCCGCCATGGCGAGGAGCATAAAAGGAGAAAGACGTGATTTCATAAGCAATAATTAGAGCTAAATTCAATGCATTGGCGCACAGAAACAGGATAAATTAACTACACTTCATAATCTAGCAACCCTATTCCAACCGTTAGCGAGGGCATACATGTGCAAAACTAGGAATGCATTGAATGCACTTTGTGTTGCAAAAGTAGTTATTTGAGAAAAGTCAATTATATATCGCATTTGGCACCTAGATTAGCTTCATAAAATTGTAAAATGAGACGGTACCGTACGATTTTACCCCCATTACGCACCGCGTTAAATCATGCCCTACCCGGCAAAAGTCGATGGCCGATGCCGAAACAATAACTTTAAGCTTCTAAATTGATAGCTGAAGAAGATCGAGTTCCAATCAGCACTGGCAGGCTGGCGACAGTTTTCAAGACATCACCCAAGAAATTTCTGAAGGCAATTTTTCAGCTGCTGGTCATGGGCATTGGCACGGCGAGTGGACTCCAAAATCTTGGATCTTTCCACGTCAAGGTTATTACTAGTGGAACTTTTATTCCACAAATTGAGGCACATCAAGAATATTGTAATGCCGGTAAACCTGACCTCAAAGAAAGTTTGCAAACTCTACAATCTGCAAACTTTCTTTGGTCAGGTTTACCGGCATTACAATGTGCTTGATGGTAGCCTCAGGCCCTTTGGACTGAGTCACCAAAAATGGCAAGTTTCCACTAGTAATAACCTTGATGGCATTAGATCCCAAGATTTTGGAGTCCCTTCTCGCCGTGCGTGCCTATGACCAGCAGCTGAAAATTGCCTTCAGAAGCTTCTTGGGTGATGTCTTTGAAAATATCGCCAACCTGCACCTTAGTGCTGATTAGATTTCGGTCTTCTTCAGCTATCAGTTTTAGAAGCTCTTTAAAGTTGTGTTCGGCATCGGCTATCCGGCTTTCCTTGTCTACAAGGTGCAGGAGCCGCCTATTTTAAGTCTGCCAATTTTGCCAGGAACAGGGCATGATTTAACGCGGTGCGCGTGATGGAAGTAAAATCGTACGGTACTAGGATCTTCATTTTACAATTTTATGAAGCTAATCTAAGGCAAATGCGATATATAATTTGACTTTTTCTCAAATAGCTGCTTTTGCAACGTTGAGTTAAAGTGGATTCAATGCATTCCCCTCAGTTTTTACTATGTATGCCCTCATGGCGGTTGGGTAGGGTTGCTAAGATTATAAGTATGAGATTAATTTATCCCTGTTTCTTAATGCGTAATGCATTAATTTAGCTCTAATTATTGCTTATGAAATCACGTCTTTTCGTCCTTTTATGCTCCTCGCCATGGCAGGAGATTTATCTGCTCAAATAATGTTTCAGGACAAAACAGCTGAATTGGGTTTTGAATACCGTGGAAGATCATACGGGTCTTCTTGGGGTGATATTAACGGAGACGGCTGGTACGATATTTTTATGTCTTGTCACTACCATGTGTCTGAACCTTATTTTACCAATGATTTTCCTAAGCTGTTTGTGAACGCGAATGGCGAGAGCCTGTCGTCAGACTTTTACAGTTTTGATACGAATGAGATGGCCGATCTTCACGGAGCTGTCTTTTACGATTATGACAATGATGGCGACGACGATCTCTTAGTGACTTCTGGTGGCTTCTATCACAATCTCTTTTTCAGGAATGACGGCCAGTCTGATTTCACCGATTCATCAGTGGAAGAAGGAATTGATCTGCTTGGTGGGCGAGGAAGACAAATAACCTGTCTTGATATAAATAATGATGGTCTTACCGATCTCTTGTTTAATAATGAGCAACCAAACGAAGGACAGCTGGAATCGCAAATCCGAGTAAAGAATTTCGGTTCAGGTTATAATTTGGGGAGTCAGTTTGGCTGGGAGGAGGAGCACAGCGAAGCCACGCAAATCACCGATTTGGATGGTGACGGTTCCATAGATCTTTTGGTTACCAACAGAACCTCCGTCAAGGTATTGTCGCGCGGTGATCAAGAAGATTTTGTCGAAGTGTTGAATATGCCGTTGGCAAATGTGAGGGATGTGGAATGCGCTGATTTCAACAATGATCTTCTACCTGATATCTTTATTGCCAGAGGTTCTGTGGGCGCTACGTCCATCGAGATGTTTAATGAGAGCACTGTTCATAGTACTCATAGAATGCCTGTTACAGGTTCTCAAACGGGCTTTACCTTCGAAACGACAGGTGGACTTTCCATTAGAATCTATCCACTCACCAATTTCAACTATACCGTTCATTTGGGCAGCGCTTTTGTCTCGCCCGAATTTTCCATGAACGACTTGGACCCTATTGTTCTTAATCCTGACGCTCCCGTTGCTCAGGGTTATCAAACACCCGATCCCGACCTACCTGGAGTCCACGTCTATATCGGAGAGATTAGTGACAACAATTGGAAATTTGAAGTAGTAAGCAATGGCTTCAATGGTAGAATCAGCCTGGATGTTGCAGGGAATGAACCCATTCTGAACCTCATTACAGAAGGGGTTCCGCCGGTTGAAGAAAATATAGCCAACATCTTATTAATCAATCAGGGAGACTTCAATTTCGTAGAATCAGATCAACCCATTTTTGCTGCCCTTGATAATGCAAATAGTGTAACGGTTGGTGACTATGACAATGACGGAGATATCGATCTCTACACTGTTGTTTCAAATGCTTCCGTCAATTCTCCCAACGTGGTTTATGAAAACTTGGGTGATGGTCTGTTTTCTATCGAAACGGATGGATGGAATACTTTCGGTAAGGTTCCTGGTATTGGAGAATCTGCGACTACGGGAGATATTAATAACGATGGTTTCCTTGATCTCTTCATTGCAAATGGCGCCTCTCGTCACTTTCTGGATAGTGCCAAGCACGTACTCTATGTGAATGAAACAGCGAACCAGAACAACTGGGTGATGTTCGACTTGCAGGGCGATTCAAGCAATAGTGATGGATTTGGCGCTAAAGTTTATGTTACTGCAAATGGAATTACTCAGCTGAGGGAAATGGCAGGAGGAATCCACGGGATTTGTCAAGATGATCCACGACTTCATTTTGGTCTTGGATCAAGTGATACGATTGAAAACGTTCAAGTTCAATGGCCAAGCGGACTCATTGATGAGTACAGTGACATGGAGATCAATCAAATCCATACGCTGATTGAAGGCGATAGCCCGCTCGGATCTACAGAAAATGATGTACTGATTTCAGGCCTATATCCAAATCCTTCAAGCGATGGTCGATTCATACTTGATTTATTGGGTGACGATGCATATATTATTAGGGTGTATGATATCCGCGGTCAACTCCTTCATTCAGATAAATTTTTCGGCAATCGTTATAAAGGCCACTTTCCTGATTTCCCAAGTGGTGTTTACATTATAGAGCTGACTTCCCTTTCTCTGCAATCTCTGCAGACTATTAGCTGGGTAAAGAATTAGAAGGTGCAAAATTAAGTTTGGGTGCCGCTTTCAAACAGATTGCAAATTGAAGTATTCTGAAATAACTCCCCAATTGAGTAAACCGACATTAATGGGCGTAAAAAATTGTAAACGATTTGTAAAAGTGCAGCTTTCACCAATCGGAGAGTGTAAATTGCAGCTATGTTAAAGGTGAGTTCATTTCTGACGGTCTTCACTTTGGTTTTGTCATTCTCGGTTTCGACCCATGATGCCATTGGTTCGGATGAGTTTAGCAATAAAGTGAACTTAGCCCTAAGGCAAACGGGCGATGCCTTATTGTTGCACAACGGTGACTCGACCTCCGTTATTCCACCCATCCAAGTAGAGGGGCCAAATGAATACGTTCTTGAAATGAATTCGGGTTTTGATTACACCCTATTGCCCGATTTCCTCGGTAAGGCACTGAATGATTTCGGCATAGATCAACCCTACGAAGTAATGGTCCGCTCCTGCGAAACCAATGTCTTGGTTTTGGGATTCAACAAGGCCGCACTGGAGCGAGACTCCGTAGCCTGTCGAAACCGTGGCGAAGACCTTCGGTGTGCATCCATACACATAGTCTTTAGTCCCCGAAAGTCAGAAGACAAAAACAGCTTGGCGAGTCTTGCTTGGCTCCTCATACCCGTTGTAGGTTTGGGCGGGGTACTCCTTTTCAGGAAAAAAGAAACACAAGCCTTGGAAGAAGTCACCGAATCGAGGATCAAATTGGGCAACTACCGATTTGATGCGCAAAACCAAAAGCTGTCATTGGGAGAGGAGGAGTTTGAGCTCACCTTTCGTGAAAGCAAATTGCTGAACTATTTTGCAACACATGCCAACGAAGTCCTCAGTCGAGACACTATTCTCGCAGCCGTTTGGGAAGACGAAGGCATCGTAGTCGGTCGCAGCCTGGACGTGTTCATTTCGCGCTTGCGCAAGATTTTAAAAGCCGATGATTCGGTTGCGATCAAAACCGTTCACGGAGTTGGTTACCGCATGGAGACTCAGAATTGATCCTGTTTTTCAACAGAAAACCCTATTTTGCCCCTTCAATCACTTAAAACTTTCTTTATGAAACGAATTAGTTTGGCGCTGTGCGCCATCTTTGGGCTTGCATTTCTTGCAGAGGCCCAAGAAAAGCCAAATATTTTGGTAATCTGGGGAGACGATATCGGAACCTGGAATATCAGTCACAACAACCGAGGAATGATGGGATATCAGACGCCCAACATTGATCGCATTGCCAAAGAAGGTGTCGGCTTTACCGACTACTACGGACAACAGAGCTGTACTGCAGGTCGCGCGGCCTTTTTGGGAGGAAATGTTCCTGTAAGGACGGGAATGACTAAAGTAGGAATGCCCGGCGCCAAAGAAGGTTGGCAAATGTCTGATGTAACTATAGCAACTGTTCTGAAGAGTTTAGGCTACAGTACCGGTCAGTTTGGTAAAAATCACCAAGGAGATCGGGACGAGCACCTTCCTACCATGCATGGGTTTGATGAATTTTTTGGAAACCTCTATCACCTGAATGCTGAAGAAGAGCCCGAAAACGAAGACTATCCTGCTGACTTGGTATTGGCCAATGGAAAAACTTTCGTTGAAGTTTACGGCCCTCGCGGCGTAATCCATAGCTGGGCTGATGGCAAAGGCGGACAAAAAATAGAGGATACAGGAGCCTTGACCAAGAAGAGAATGGAGACCATTGACGATGAGACAATCGCTGCGGCTAAAGAATTCATCAGAGAAAAAGCCGAAAATGATGAGCCTTTCTTTACGTGGTGGAATGCCACCAGAATGCACTTCAGAACCCACGTTAGAGAAGATCACCGCAATCCCGGGCATGATGAGTATACCGACGGGATGATTGAACATGACAATCATGTAGGTGAGTTATTGGCGCTTCTCGATGAGCTCGGAATAGCCGATAATACGATCGTACTTTATTCTACAGACAATGGACCACACTACAATACGTGGCCCGATGCCGGTACTACTCCATTTCATGGAGAAAAGAACAGCTCTTGGGAGGGCGCCTACCGTGTGCCGGCTTTCGTAAGATGGCCCGAAAACTTTCCTGCTGACGTGACTCTTAATGGCATTTTTTCACATGAGGACTGGCTTCCGACTTTTGCAGCAGCTGCCGGAGATGATAAGATCGCAGAAAAGATAAAAAAAGGTGTTACCCTCAACGGAAGAACCTACAAGAACTACATTGACGGTGTGAATCAGTTGGCTTACTTAAAAGGAGAGGTTGATGAGTCACCGCGCAAAGGATTTATTTATGTTGATGATGCGGGTTCAGTAGCCGCCTTGCGCTACACCGATTGGAAAGCGATGTTCTTGGAAAACAGAGCAGATAAACTTCAAATATGGCTGGAGCCTTTCGTAGAGCTTCGCGCACCTTACCTTTTCAATTTGCGAAGAGATCCTTTCGAAAAGGCTTTGGTTGGTTCGAATACCTACTATGACTGGTACATCGATCGAGCGTACATTCTGATCGCCATGCAAGGCTATGCATTTAATTTCTTATCAACGTTTGAAAATTATCCGCCCAGCCAAACAGCAGGGGACTGGAGTTTGAAGAAAGTCGAAGAACAGATCACCAAAATGGTCAAACCGACCAACCAATAAAACAAAGAGCCGCTCGATCAGAGCGGTTTTTTTTTTTGCGTTAGACCAACTGTTGCTGTGCCGATTGCTATATTGCGCCCTTATAATTTTATATCAATCCATTTTAACCCTATACATGTATAAACCCTTTATCAGAATTGGTGCATCGCGCATCAATGCTGTGGCATTTGCTGCCATAGCTGTTTTCATTTTTGGCTGTCAGCCGGTCGGAGAGAAGAAAGAAACTACCCAAGAAGACGATACCTTCAAGGGCAAGATTGAACTAGATGTCAGAGACTCAGAAGCAGACTGGTCATCTTTTACCCCTAAGTCTGCACCCGAAGGTGCACCTAACATCCTTTTTGTATTGTATGACGATACCGGATTGGGAGCTTGGTCTCCTTACGGTGGTGCCATCAATATGCCTACCATGGATCGTCTGGCTGAGAACGGATTGACGTATACGCAATGGCATACCACTGCGCTCTGCTCACCTACACGATCTACTATTCTTACAGGAAGAAACCATCACTTGAACGGGATGGGTTCTATAACAGAAGGAGCCAATGGTTTTCCCGGTTATAGTGGAAGAATACCTGATAATTGTGCGCCTTTTGCAGAAATTTTGCAAAACAATGGTTACAGCACCTTTTGGATTGGAAAAAACCACAATGTTCCCGAGAATGACGTAGCTCCCGGAGGAAGCCGCAATGAATGGCCTACCCAAATGGGCTTTGACCGTTTTTATGGTTTTCTAGGTGGTGAAACCAACAATTGGTATCCCGACTTGGTAGAAGACAACCACTTCATTGAAGCTCCTGCTACCCCTGAGGAAGGTTACCACCTTTCGAAAGATTTGGCTGATAAGTCACTCGAAATTTTGCGTAATCAGCAAGCTACGAATCCTTCAAAACCTTGGTATTTGTGGTTTAATCCCGGAGCAAATCATGCCCCGCACCATTCGCCAGCCGAATACACCGCCAAGTATGCCGGTAAATTTGATGAAGGTTATGATGCTTACCGCGACTGGGTAGTTGCAAGAATGAAAGAGAAAGGTATTCTACCTGAGAATACTGATATGGCGGCATTTAACCCTATGCCTGAAGATGCTGCTAACCCCGCTGATTACGTTCGTCCGTGGGAGGAATTGAATGCAGATGAAAAGCGTCTTTTTAGTAAAATGGCAGAAGTATATGCAGGTTTTTCTGAATACACGGATGCTCAAGTAGGCCGAATCATTGACTATCTCGAAGAAACAGGTCAACTCGAAAACACGATAGTACTTTACGCCGCTGACAATGGCGCCTCGGGAGAGGGAAGCCCTAATGGATCGGTGAATGAGAATAAATTCTTTAATGGGTATCCCGATGATTTGCAAGAAAATCTCAAGTACATAGATGTACTGGGTGGGCCTGACACCTACAACCACTTTCCTACCGGATGGGCCGCCGCATTTTCTGCACCGTTTAAGATGTTCAAGCGCTATTCACAATATGCAGGTGGAACTAATGATCCGCTCGTAATATCTTGGCCAAAAGGTATCAAAGCAAAAGGTGAGATTCGTCATCAATATCACCATTCAGTAGACATTGTTCCAACCTTACTAGAGGTTATCGGTATTGAAATGCCCGATGTGTACAAGGGAGTAAAGCAGCAACCATTATCGGGTGTTTCCATGGCCTACAGTTTTGATGCAAAGCCCAATGACCCAACTCAGAAAGATGTTCAATACTATTCTATGTTAGGCACACGAGGTATCTGGAAAGATGGATGGAAGGCAGCGGCTGTGCATTCCCCACTAACAGGAAAGGGCAATTTTGACGAAGATGTATGGGAATTGTATCACGTAGCCGAGGATAGATCTGAAACGCACAATTTGGCTGAAGAAAACCCTGAGAAACTGAAGGAACTTCAAGATTTGTGGCTTGCTGAAGCCAAGAAAAATAATGCTTTGCCTTTGGATGATAGAAGCGCTGCGGAACAGTTAACCATTGAGCGACCTACTGCAGAGCCACCTCGGGAGCGATATGTTTATTATCCGAATACTGCGTCAGTTCCTGAAGGAGTAGCGGTAAATGTTCGCGGACGAAACTTCAAGATTTTGGGAAATGTAGAGATCAAAGAAGCAGATGCCAGCGGGGTGATCTTTGCTCATGGCTCTCGATTTGGAGGTCACTCTTTGTTTATCAAAGACAGTAAACTCCACTACGTTTACAATTTCTTAGGCATCAAGCCCGAGCAGGTATTTGTTTCGAGTAAGAAGCTCACACCCGGCTCGTACACCTTGGGTATGGAATTCATTCGCGAAAGCGCGGGTCAGTATGGCGAATCTATCGGTACGATGAAACTCTACATCGATGAAGAAGTTGTGGCTGAAGGACCGATGAAGACACAGCCTGCCAAGTTTACCCTTTCGGGTGATGGTCTGTGTGTAGGGTATGACAGCGGCGATGCCGTGAGTGAGCTCTACAAAAGCCCCGGTGAATTTGAAGGAGGAGTCATTCAGGCAGTAGGAGTGACCGTTGAAGGAACACCTTACATTGACTTGGAAGCAGAGGCGAAGCGCCTTATGATGAGGCAATAGTGATTTGGATTATTGAAATTGACAGGGGAGCTTTTGCTCCCCTTTTTTTGTGCTACGGGAACCAAATTACTTCACTAACTCCTTGCAGTCCGTACATTCTGATGCGGTACCATTCTTCTCTGATTAGTTGGTCAGGAATGGACAGTGTCGGCTTTATACTTTTTGAATCCCAAATTATTTCGTTTGAAGAGTTGATTACTTCCAATCGAGCAATCTCGGACTTTGGCCTGAAATAATAGAACGTAGATTCGAAGGTGATTTCCACTTCATTTTGCCAGAAGAATTCGTGAAACTCATCTTCGGCTTTTTCAAATAAAAATGAAGTATCGGCAACGGTTTGACTCAACAGTGAAAAAGGAGAAAGGACAAGAAAGAGATTGGTTATAATTTGTTTCATAGCTGTCTTGGTTGATTCCAAGGTAATAATAATCTCAAAAAAACTGAAGCTGTCTACTTACTTTTTTTATCTCAACCGGTAAATACTTTCAATTCAGTGATAGAACTTTATTATTTAATCGGACGTCTTGTTTATCTTTCAATACCGTCCTTTGTAAAAAAATAGAACCATGCGACTTCCCATTATAAAGCACCTTAATGAATTTGTAAAAGAGAACGACGAAGACTTCATCCATGAAGCCATTCAAGTATTGGAAGATTTGGCTGAAGCCAAAGGAATCAAAGACGAAGAACTGGAAGTTATGGGAGAGCTACTCTCAAATATGTACGGAGCCCTCGAAGTGCGTAAGTTGATCGAAGAACAAGGCATGTCAGACAAAGACGCCTTGAATACCTTTATGAAAAGGGTGACGGGAGCGATTAAATAAATGATCATCAATGTTGAACAAGCCTTTACGGTCAGATTCCTTTTTGAAGGATCAATATAATTATCTGGAAGTGAATTCAGTTAGTCTACTCTATTTAAGTGTAAACTTGAAATAAGAATTTTTTCCGCCTTTAACTTTCGCAACAGTACAAAAATTGTTGGCATTAATTGGTTCAAACCAGACGGGTGAAAAGTCAAAATCTTTGGGGATTGCATAATGTGCGCTAAAGTCACCCGTTGCTATATCAAGATCGAAGCATGCTTCGAAATAATACGGCTTCTTCGGAAAATCCATTTCTTTTTGATAATGCTCAGTTTTCTTAAATATTCTCGTTTCATACGTGACAAAAACTTAACCTTTCCGTTGAAGGCACTTACTAAGTATTTGCTAAAATCAAGGATATTAGCATATTTCGTGTCTATGATGGTAGTGTATTTCAACTCTGAATCGCTAATCTTATGAACTAAAATATTTTCATAGTCATACTCATACCTTGCCTTTGAACCTGAACCATAATCATACTCAACGTAAGTGGTTATTTCTCGAAAATCAGAAACTATAATCAAATCTTCATTAGCAAAAATGATCTCTGCGACTTCGAAGTCATCGGGTTGATTCATTTTCTTCGTCGCATCTGCAAATGAGAGAGGATTATCTTTATATTCTGTTTTAGGAAGTTTAGTATTATCTAAATGGTATACCACTGATGATTTCTCATCACTTTTGAGATTCATTGAGGTTGTGAAAAGCTGCAGTTCGTTTGTGTTTTTTTCTCTTAGGTATCCCGCAAGCCAGAGTATGTCTGAACCATTTTTAAACTTAAGAGTCATATTCTTAAGGATCGTTTCGTCCTGAATTTCTACTGGTATTGATTGAAAACTATTAGCGTTCTTTTTCAAAATAAGCACTTCAAAATTGCCGTCCTGTAAGGAGGATCAGGATTAATAGCGACTTTTCTAATCAGTGCTAAATCTCCATTGTCTGATAGTTCATAATTTGATAATTTATATCTCGTTTTTTGATAATCTTCCATTAAATCAATGCAGCTCGAAATTTTATTTAAAGATTCATCAAATACCACAAAACCTCTACCTGATTGAGATTGGTTTTTATCTTTTCTAACATAAAAGTTAAGTGCAAACTTCGTTTTGTCTTTTGACTGCACAAACCCAAAAGTCTCATCCCAGAATTTACCTATTGATATACTGAGCCAATTGGGATCTGAATTTGCCCTATTGAACTTTTGGCCAGATTCAAAATTTCAACCCCCCTTAATCCGATATATTGATTTGTCTAGATAAAACTGAAATTGAGCCAGCCGATTTATCTTCCCGTGAGTAAAAAAGGTAAAATTCATTTTCAACATTAACGATTCCTATTACGTATCCATCTATATCTTCTAAGAAACTTTCAGAAACAACTGTGAAACTCTCTGTCTCAAGAACTCTCAATAAATTCTTTTTACTTATTGCGACATTTAATTCGACTATATGTCTCTTACCGTATTCTCTATGATTGAAGATATACGATTTTGTTTCGAAGGGTTCATACTGTTTGCAAGTAAGGATGGTATTGTCAATGACATAGTTGATTGACAATAACCTGTCTTCAAATATTGCGACGAAAGCTAATATCATAGTCTAATTTTTTCATCGTTCGTTTTTTCCAAATCTAGCAATAGATTTATTTAGGAAGAGATAATTCTGGACGAATTCTATCAATGAATAAATCAATTGGCTAAAGTATTTGATCAATTACAATTCATTTCGGAGAGTCTTATCATATTTGCAGAGCTTTAGCTTAGGACAAAGCGCTATTGAATATCCACCTTCTTCACATTGTCATCCGTTACTCGCTCGATGAGTATCCGTCGCGGATCAAGCGCAGCTTTCGCCGGAAGGCTATCCACAATCATCGAAACCGTCGAGTTTTCGTCATCAAATTTAACCCGCTTCCAAGCCATGAGTTGTTCCTCGTCATTATCGGCATAAACGCCTATATCTATCCATTCCTGCAACGGAACTTGCGTTTCATTACCCAAGGTGTCGGCATATAACTTTCTCGCCATCACATCCATCTCCACTTCGTACTGCCCATTGTCGAGCTGGGTCATTCTGGCTTCTTGCAGTCGTAAGTCGTACAAGGTGATTTCCTTAAACCAATCATTGATGAGGTACTTTAAGCTGTCAGGTACACGTGGGTCTAAATGCCTTAAGAAATCGTATGAATTGGGGTAGGGAGGCTCGGCGTAACGATACTCTTCCAAGAAAGACCGTAGCGCTGCATTGACCGAATCCGCACCGATATAATCCTGCAATGCATAGAGAATCACAGAACCTTTTCCGTAGTGAATGTAGCCTTGGTTTTCCACCTGATAGAGCGGAAGCTCCTTCTCCGTTTCAGAGGTTCTTCCACGCAGGTATCTGTTGAAATCGTACTTCAAGAAGTTCTTCATTTTTATGTCGTCGGCATCTTGCTTCATGACCATGAGGCTCGAATACTCGGAAAAACTTTCCGTCAGCATGGTTCCTCCTTGCATATCTGCCGGTGTTTCCTGATGCGCCCACCACTGATGCGCCATCTCGTGGGCGATCACTGCATCGATCACATTGTTTTCAGATTCATCCTCCAAATTGGTAATGAAGCCGAAGCTCTCCGCATAGGGCATAGTACCTGGGAAAGCTTGAGCAAAGTTTTGGTAGCGGGGAAACTCTATTATTCGGGCTTGTTTGTGATAGTAAGGTCCGAAATGTTCTTCGTAATAGGCAAGCGATTTTCGAACTGCATCGACCATTTTTGGAATGTTTACATCATGAGCAGGGTGATAGTATATCTCGATATCAATGTCATTGTATTTCTCCCGAGCTACTTCATAACGTGCCGAAACGACGTTGTAAAAGTTCAAGGAAGGTTGATCAAATTTGTAGTGGAAATAATTACGACCATCTTCTTCCCATTCTTTGATCAAAGAGCCCGGTGCAACTGCAATTTGATCGGAAGATGTAGATATGATTGATTCGACTTCTACCCAATGAGAGATGTCGCCTGTGATGTAATTGTGATTGCAAAGCTCACCACAATTTTTCTCTAAGTCGGGCGTCCTCTTTTTGGGCGGTAATCCAAACTTCTTCCGATCGTTCTTATCAGACATTTCAGCATTGGGCTTGGAACCCATTCGCGAAGGCATAAATGCGCGTTGTCTAGAAATGTTCCATTCGAGACAAGAGTCGAAGTATTTCCCCACTCGAGTTCAGTGAAATCCTTTGGTGACGAAATCGGAGTTAGTAATGGAGATTTCTTGGTTTCTCCAGGTTTCCAAGGCTCATCGAGGGTGTAGATTTGAAATCCCATAATAGGTATCGTCCTTTAAAGCCAGTCGAGCCCCTGGAATCTTGATCTGTGTATCCCTCGATTATCTACATTCCAAAGTAGAGAGAATCCAGTGCTATATTTTCATCATTTACAAATTGGGCAATTTGCTCTGGCGAAGACGTCTCGA
Source organism: uncultured Cryomorphaceae bacterium (assembly GCA_942492545.1). Lineage (GTDB taxonomy): Bacteria > Bacteroidota > Bacteroidia > Flavobacteriales_D > Cryomorphaceae > JAKVAV01. Next base: position 16,930 of record CALOFA010000013.1, read on the forward strand.
TCTTCCGGATGAATATCAATTTCGTATTTAATGGATTTCATTTCTGGTGCAGGGATGCATTCTCGTACTTCTTGTATTCCAGTTCGTAATCCATGGTATTCTGCTCGCTATCAGCTTTGCTGAGATAGGAGATACGGTTGAGAATCTGTGTATTGTAAAATACCCAGCCACCTGCTGCGATCCATAACGCGAACGTTGCTATTGTGAAGGTTCTAAAACCACCTTTGAAGTTTGCCCGTGCAACTTTCATTTTTTCTTTGAAACTTCCAACGGAGCTTCTTGGCCAAAACAAGGCGGACAATATGAGAAGGATAAGCGCAAAGAGTAACCAATACAGATTGAACCAGTGAGAGCCTTCCATACCTGGCCCAAAACCACTCATATCCGAATAGAAAATTCCTGGTATCGAACCGGGTAGTATCATGTTCGAACTCCATTCAAAAATAGAGTCTACCAAAATTCCCATCGCAAAAAAGAATAAAACACTGGCAAAATAACCGATGTATCTGTTTTTAACCAGCGTTTGAATGAAGACGAAGAGTGAGGCAAATACAATGTAACCAGGGAATCTGCTCACGAAGAAATCGATTAAATAAACGTCAACCTCTATAACAGTGTATCCTCTCATAAGCTGTGAGACGATGCCCATCAAAATGAACACGAGCTGCAGTACACTTGCCGCCGCAACGAGTGAAGACACTTTAGCCGATGCGCTGAGGCAAAAGTGCTGTGAGGCGTCGCGTTGATCACTTCTTCGAATATGGAACATACGGTCGCGCCATACCAATTCACCACTAAAAAATACCACGATGATAATGATGAAAATGGAGGTGGACCGAATCGATATCGCCAATCACTTTGTACGTAACAGGGTAGCTCTGTAGCCCGAAGTATTCGTATCCTTCGATGAGATTTACGAACAGGAGGATGATTCCGAAAAGGAATAGAATTCTGAAGGACGGACTTTTGATTATGCTGATAAAGCTGGTTTTAAAGAAGCTCTTGAATTGAACCCAGCCCAAGCTTTTCTCAAAGTTTTGATCGACTGTCGGACGTGATAGTTCGGCAACTACCGTCGCTACGTCGGGGTCACTCCTTTCTTTTTGCGGTACTTCATTTTTTCCCGAAAGGAGAAAACCTTATAAGAGATCACAGAAACGACGACGCCTACGGTCAACCAGATGAGTCGGTTTTGAAGAATAAGCCCTTCAAATACAGGACTCAATTCATTTCGCTCGGCGGGCGTAAAGTAGCGACTGTAAACACTATAGGTTCGCAAACCAAATATATCTACCAATGCCGCCAAGGACTCATTGTCTATATCAGAGAGAAACGTACCCGAAACCAGGTAGCCAACCAATAAGGCCATTGCTCCGACGAAGGAAATGATCGTGCTTTTGAAGCTATGCGCCAGAAAGAATATGATCGAACCAGCAATAAACATGTTCGGTAGAATGAACATGAAGTAGTTAGAGACTATTGTCTCCAAGAAGAAGGGACCGATTCTACTTTCATCCACCCAACCCGCTGCAGGACCTATGAGAGCTCCCAGCCAAGCACCAAAGAAAACGCCAAGCAATGGAATGGTGGACAGCAGAAGAGCTCCTGCAAATCTTCCCCAGAAGTATCCGCTCTTTTTGATGGGTAGCGAAAACATGATTTCGTTGAACTGATTGCTATGATCTCTTAATGCAGCGTTATTAAAGAATGCTGCAGCGAATAGCAATCCGAAAATTCCCAAGATCAAAACGAAATTGGTCAAGGTATGCGGTCTGTTTTTGTATACGTTTCCAACGGCACCACCAATTTGGACATTGTCGCTGGACACGGCTCCGAATGCCATAAGCGCAACCAAAAAGAAAAAGACATAAATCATCGGACTCTTGAAGGCCGATCTTAGCTCAAGCTTAAAAAATTCTCCAAACATGGCTTATACGGTTTCGGGTTCGTTGATTTTTACAAAGAAGACATCTTCCAGATTGGGTTCCACAGAAGTAAATCCTTCTCCGGGAGATGTGTCGCTTAAAACGTGAATTTGTGGTCGACCTGCAACCATCTTGTCGCTGATCACATCCATCGAGGCTTTCAATTCGTCTAACTCTTCGCGTTCTACCAACTTCATCCACACCTTCCCGCGCAATTCGTCAATCACCGTAAATGGCGATCCTTTGTACATGATTTTACCCAAATTCATAATGGCCATATCCGAGCAGAGCTCTCTTACATCTTCTACAATGTGTGTGGACAGAATCACAATCACTTCTTCGCCTACGTCGGCCAATAGGTTGTGGAAACGGTTGCGTTCGCCCGGGTCGAGTCCCGCTGTGGGCTCATCAACTATAATGAGCTTCGGATTTCCGATCAATGCTTGGGCAATTCCCACACGCTGTTTCATCCCTCCCGAAAAGCCTTTTACACTCTTGTTGCGTTTGTCGTATAGATTGACCTTTTGAAGAAGGTACTTCACCAACTCCTTCCGCTCTTTTCCACTGGCAATTCCCTTTAAGATCGCTACGTGATCGAGCAGTTGCTCGGCCGTTACTCTGGGGTAAACACCAAACTCTTGTGGAAGATACCCGAGTAACTTCCGTACTTCGATGGGTTGATTCAGCATATCGATACCATCCATCATCGCCGTGCCCGAATCTGCTTCCTGAAGCGTAGCGAGCGTACGCATCAAACTGGATTTTCCCGCCCCGTTTGGTCCGAGCAGGCCAAACATTCCGTTGTTTATTTCCAATGAAACGTTGTCGAGTGCTTTTACTCCGTTTGGGTAGGTTTTGCTGAGGTTTTCAATGCGAATCGTTGCCATATGTTTGGTTTTTAGGTGCTGCAAAATAGAAATGGAAAGTCAGAGCTCTGTTTTTTTATGATAAAATGTTTTTCACACATGAGGATTGGGTGCTGAGATGGATAAGCGGTTGGGCTTCATTTCGTCATATAATCGAACAGTTCAATTGACTAAATTTGGCTTATGAACCTCATCGAAGAATTCCGAAAGAACGAATCTCTGCAAAACATAGATGATGAACACCTTCAATTTTTGGTCGATCACGGAGAAGTGAGAAGCTACAAGAAGGGCGACTTTATTTTTAAGGCAGGAGATCAGGCAGACGAACTACTCTACGTTTTGAGCGGCCGATTCAGGCTGTTTTTTACTCAGAATGGTCAGACAAGAGAGGTGGCCATGTTGACTCCCTTTGAGTTGACCGGTTTACTGCCTTTCAGTAGAATGACCCATGCTCAAGGATCTGCTGAATGCCGAGAAGATGGGGATCTTTTTGCCATGCACCGTAAGCACTTCCGTGAAATGATTGTAAATCACGAACCACTGGCTGAGACTCTGGTGCATCACATGGCCTCGCGTATCCGGAGCTTTACCAAATTGCGCATGCAAGATGAGAAGCTCATCTCCCTGGGGAAGCTCTCAGCGGGACTGGCGCACGAACTGAATAATCCCGCCAGCGCTATGGTGCGCAGCTCGGAAGAATTGTCTAAACATCTCAAGCTACTGCCCGACAGTTTTAAACAAGTAATGAAGTCAAACCTCGATCCCGACAAGGTGGATCAAGCGACGGATTGGCTCTTTGCTATTTTGGCAAATCAGCGCCCCTCGCTCACGCTGATGCAGAGAAATGATCGTGAGGATGAGATATCCGATCTTTTGGAAGAGTATGGGGTAGAAGACCCTTACGAACTAGCCGAAGAATGTGTGGATTATGGCCTCTGCGTCGACGACATAAAACATCTTCATCAGCTGACCGGCGAAGGGGATTTCCAAACGGTGATCCGCTGGGTGGTAAACAACCTGAGCACTGAGCGCATGGTTGAAGAAATTCACACCTCCGCTGAGCGCATTTCAAGTCTGATCGGGAGCATTAAGGAATATAGCCACATGGATCGGAGCCAAGACAGGCAAGACGTCGACATCAATGCGGGGCTGAAAAGCACCATCACCATGCTTCGCCACAAGGCCAAAAACGGACAGATCCAAATTGAGGAAGAATATTGCGACAGCATTCCCCACATCTCGGGGTTGCCAGGCGAACTCAATCAAGTATGGACGAATATTATCGACAACGCACTCGATGCCATGGAAGGTGGTGGAACCCTTAGTATTCGAACTGATTGGGTCGAGCCCAATGTTTGCATAAAAATCTCCGATACGGGTTCAGGGATTCCCGAAGAGATTCAGAGTCAGATTTTTGATCCTTTTTTCACTACGAAGTCTGTAGGGAAAGGAACGGGATTGGGATTGGACATTGTTAATAAAATAGTGGCCCGACACACCGGAAGAATTGACTTAAAATCAAAACCGGGGCATACCGAATTTATCATAACCTTACCTGCAGTAGAAGCAATCTAGATGGCAAAACAACCTTTGATAATCGTAGTGGATGACGACCCTCAAGTACTGAGGGCCGTTTCGAGAGACTTGAAGAAACAATACCGCAAGGATTACCGCATCATTAGCACCGACAGTGCCAATGAAGCATTGGAATCTTTGTTGGACTTGAAAAAGAAAGGCGATGAAGTCGCTCTTTTTCTGAGCGACCAGCGCATGCCCGAAATGCCGGGAGTCGACTATTTGGAAAAGGCCGCCGAGATCTTTCCGGGAGCGAGGCGCATTTTACTAACCGCTTATAGCGATACCGATGCAGCCATTAAGGCCATCAACGAGGTTCAGCTCGACTACTACCTGATGAAACCTTGGGATCCGCCCGAAGAAAAGCTATATCCCGTTCTGAATGATCAACTCGATGAATGGAAGGCGAACAATGCTTCGACGATAGACGGATTACGCTTATTGGGATATCAATATTCGCCTAAGTCACATAGCGTGAAGGATTTTCTTTCAGGAAATTTATTTCCCTATAAGTGGTTGGATGTCGAAAATGATCCCGTTGCGGCGGAAACCATGATGCTTCACGGCATTGATCACAAGACCTTGCCCGCGGTGATTTTCGAAGATGGTGAAGTTTTGCTCGGTTCTGATTTGGCACCGATTGCCAAGAAGTTAGGGCTTCAGCCAACCGCAAAATCAGATATGTACGATTTAGCCATCATCGGTGCGGGACCCGCGGGATTGGCTGCGGGCGTATATGGCGGAAGCGAAGGATTGAATACGGCCTTAATTGAAAAGCGAGCACCGGAGGACAAGCGGGAACAAGTTCGCGAATCGAAAACTACCTTGGTTTTCCAAAAGGATTGAGCGGTGCTGATTTGAGCCGACGCGCCATTTCCCAAGCCACCCGTTTTGGCATTGATTTCTTGGTACCACAGTCGGTTGATGACATCACTTTCGAATCGGGATACAAAAGATTGCGGTTGGCAGATGGATCGGAGTTAATCACGCGATCGGTGATTGTAACTACGGGAGTTTCGTACCGCATGCTTCAAGCCGAAGGTTTGGAGGATTTCACCGGGGCTGGAGTTTATTACGGTGCCGCCACTACCGAGGCCACTTCCTGCAAGAACCAAGACGTGTTCGTCGTTGGTGGAGGAAACTCAGCGGGGCAGGGAGCCGTGTATTTGAGCAATTATGCCAAGCATGTGCACATCCTGCTTCGTCGCGACAATATTCGCGATACCATGTCCAGCTACTTGATTGATCAAATCAACGCCATTGATAATATTACCATCGAGCCGTTTCGAGAAGTAGTGAAAGCTACGGGAGACGGACACTTGCAGAAACTGGAGATCAAGGACAATGAAAATGAAACGACCTATCAGGCCGATGCGGGGGCCTTATTCATATTCATTGGCGCTAAGCCTTACACGGAGTGGCTTCCGTCAGTCATTCTGAAAGACCCGAGGGGATTTGTATTGACCGGCCGTGATTTATTGAATCATCCTGATTTTAAGAAATCGTGGCCGTTAAAACGGGAACCACTGTCCTTGGAAACATCAGTTCCGGGCGTGTTCGCCGCTGGTGACGTTCGATCGGGGGCTATGAATCGAGTGGCCTCGGCAGTGGGAGAGGGCGCTATGGCGGTATCGTTTACCCACAAGTACTTGGCGGAGGTTTAATTTAGTAGCTGGTACGTAGTAGCTCGCAGGTCGAAATCAGTTGTGAGACAATGTCTGACAGCCGACACAAGGAGCTTATCCGTGGGTAGTATCCGAAGACATCATTGTATTCTTGTTGATTAGAAATGAATCAGTACGTCTGCTGAATTGGATATGATTTGTAATTAGATGTCATGAGAAAACATACATTTTTCCTAATACTACTCTTAACGGCCTGCATCGGTACCGATGAGGTCGACGATCCGATTGTGGGAGAATCCATTGTTTTGGATCAGGAGCAGCTCTCTCTGCTTCTTGGGAATTCCGCCCAAGCGACAGCTACCTTTTTCAATCGATTTGGAATCGAAGAAGACGTCCAACTTATTTGGAGTTCATCGAATGAGTCTGTCGCTACCGTTAATATTGCAGGATTGGTTACCGGAGAGGGGAGCGGTCAAGCCAACCTGACTTGTTCCGTTGGAGGCACTACAAGCCTTCCGTTATTGGTCACCGTTGTGGAAAATGAACAAGATGTGGCTCAGGTTTCTATTACCTCTCCCGCAGGGAATCAAATCAGTGTAGGACAAGAAGTCTCTCTTTCAGTTGAAGTGCTCAATGTTCTCGGTGGTCCGATTGAAGGCTTGGAAGTTGAGTTTACATCGCTAGATCCCGCTTACCTTTCGGTAAACGAAAACGGAGTGGCCACTGGAATAGACAACGGATTTGGCCGTATTATCGCAACAGTGGAAGGTGTGCAGAGCAATACTTTGGGGATACAAGTCGGGCAAACCAGCAGAACGGGAATCTTCAATGGAGCGAATGGCTACGATGCCTCAGGCACCACCGAACTATTCCTGGCTGATGACGGAGATTTGATGCTCAGGCTTGACGAGAATTTCGATACTGATTTTGCTTTGGGAACATTTATCTATTTGAGCAATTCTACTTCCGGCAGTGTCACTAGAAATGAGGGAGTGGAAATTCAAGAAGTCACCTCTGGCGGGGCGCATCTCTTTAACGTTTCGGCAATTGATCCCACCGCAGCAATCGACGATTTCAATTATGTAATCGTCTTGTGTAAACCCGCAACCATAACTTTTGGCTATGCCCAACTCAACTGATATGAAAAAGCTATTCTTACTTCTTCTTTTGGGTTCTGTCTATTCTTCTGCCATCGCCGGTGGCGGCTGGACTTACGTCAAAGGAAAAGGCTTCGTGAAGTTAAGTCAGAACGCCATTTACAGCGATCAGCTCTTCAATCCTGACGGCGACATAATCGACATCACCACCATTGGTTATTACGCCACTTCGGTTTACGGCGAATACGGACTGACCGACAAGCTGACTGCAATCGCTTACGTGCCTTTTTTTACGAGAAATACCTTGAATAAAACTCGCTTCCGCTTTTCGGGAATGGAAATCCCTGGTGACGAATTGAACTCAGTTGGCGATATTGATTTATCGCTGCAATATGGTTTTTACAAATCAGACACTTGGGTGGCATCAGTTCGCATTCTATTCGGATTGCCTACAGGTGAAGTATCGGGTGGTGAGACAGGCATTCTTCAAAGTGGAGACGGAGAGTTCAACCAGATGATTCGCTTGGATTTGAGTCGCCCTATTTCAGAGAGTGCTTGGATTTCGGTTTATGCCGGATTGAATAATCGCACCAACGATTTCTCTGACGAGTACCGATTGGGCGCTGAAATCGGAACGAAGCTTTGGTCCGATTTTCTGGCTATAGCCAAAGTGGATGTGGTACAGTCCTTTTTCAATGGCGATGCCGATCCATCTCAAGGAGGAACGATTTTCTCCAACAATACCGAGTTTATCAGTCCTTCATTGGAACTCGCTTACGAGATGAAAAACGAGATTGGTTTTTCCCTATCTGCGGCGGGAGCCTTTGCGGGAAAGAACATTTTGGCCGCACCGAATTATGGGGTTGGGGTCTACAAGAAGTTCTAGTAATCGAAAATTGATAAAGATTTAATCACTTAACGGTCATCTTCGCCGCTCTCCACGCATTGGGCGAAACTCCTTCGTATTTCTTGAAGGTTCGAGAAAAGTAGTTTAAGCTGCTAAAACCGCTTTCGTAAGAAGCTTGACTCACACTGCGATTGTGTTGCAGCATATGTCTCTTTGCCAACCTCAATCTTTCTTTGTTCACAAACTCTACGGGCGTCTCACCCATTTCACGCTGAAAGCATCGGAAAAACTGAGCACGTGAAAGGCAAGCTTTTTCGGCCAGCTCGTCTACCGTAAACTTGCCGGTGATATTCTTTCGAATGAAGTGTACTACTCCTGCCAATCGGTTTCTGGTGGAGAGCTCCTTCAAATTATTCAAAAGAAAATGCCGCGCGTTCGTTTGCATCAATGTGGCAATTAACTCGCGAGTAGCGTTGGATGCCATTAACTGTTTGCCGTAGTTGTTTTGCACCATGGCGCGAATCAATCGGTTTAAGGTTTCTTGTACGTTTTGATTGTTCATCAACAAGAAATTGTCTTTCGTCCAGTCCCAAGTACCCTCATCCACTTTCGGAAAATACTCGTTGAGCCAGTTCATGGTATTCTGCACGAACCCATTACTAATTTCCAAAGCCATGCACTGAGTGGGGTGCTCTTGTCGAGCTTCGGGAAAATCAATGTACATCAACTCGGAGGCGGGCATAACGATTGTCTCTCCCGGAGTAAATTCAAAGGGATCTTTTGATTTCAAGTGCATTACTTTTTTGCCTTGAATCATACTCACTACCACGGGATTGTCAAATTTTAAATCGAAACTGTGCGTTATTTTTCTAGTTTCAAAGACGTTAAGGACTGCGTGATCTGAATTGTGAGACGTGCGGTGCTCTATTTCAGTAGCGGGTGAACTGAAAATTTTGTGTTTTTCCTTAAGATTAAAACGGTCTAGCATACTCCTTTAGATCTGTGTGAAAGATACACAATAGAGTACGATTTATTAAATTTTAAGCATGTATGAGATTATTGTGCTAATTGTTGAGACTTACAGGAAAGTGGAGTAAGGTTAGATTAGGGACATTGCATTGAAATCTTAAAATTAATGTAATGTCAACACAAACAGCAGAAGCGCCGAGTAGTACCGTACTCACCCGGCCCGAATTCAAAGAGAAGTACGGCAATTATATCGGAGGAAAATTTGTAGAGCCCGCAGGAGGAGAATACTTCGATGCGATTTCACCAATTGATGGTAAACCGTTTACGAAAGTAGCACGAGGAAAAGCAGCCGATATTGAAATGGCGATCGATGCAGCTCAGAAAGCATTTAAGACTTGGGGAAAAACGAGCCCAACTTATCGAAGCAATATTTTACTCAAGGTAGCTGACAGGATCGAGGAAAACTTGGAATACCTGGCACGGGTAGAGACCGTAGACAATGGTAAGGCCGTGCGTGAAACTATCAATGCCGACTTGGCTTTGGTGGTTGACCACTTTCGCTATTTTGCAGCAGCCATTCGTGCAGAAGAAGGCTCGGTATCCGAGCATGACGAGTTCACCGTTTCGATGAACATCAAAGAACCGCTGGGAGTTGTAGGTCAAATCATTCCTTGGAATTTCCCATTGTTGATGGCCACTTGGAAAATTGCACCCGCACTGGCGGCAGGTAATTGCACCATCGTAAAGCCCGCAGAACAAACGCCTGCATCCATTATGGTATTGATGGAGCTGATAGGCGATTTGATCCCCGAAGGAGTATTAAATGTAGTTAACGGTTTTGGTCCCGAAGCAGGTAAGCCTTTGGCCCAATCACCGCGCATCCAAAAAGTAGCCTTCACCGGTGAAACAACGACGGGGCGACTCATCATGCAATACGCATCTGAGAACCTAAACCCTGTCACGATGGAACTCGGAGGAAAATCACCGAACGTATTTTTCCCTTCCATTATGGATGCCGATGATGCCTTTTTTGACAAAGCTATAGAAGGCGCTGTGCTATTTGCCCTAAACCAAGGTGAGGTTTGTACTTGCCCGAGCCGAATGCTGGTTCACGAAAGCATTTATGAAAAATTCATGGATCGCGTGATTCAACGTACCGAAGCGATCAAGATGGGGAATCCTTTGGATACGACTACCATGATGGGTGCGCAAGCATCTAAGGATCAATTCGACAAAGTAATGAACTACATCGACATTGGTAAGCAAGAGGGTGCGGAAGTACTAACGGGCGGAACACCTGCCAATCTCAACAGCGGATTGGAAACGGGTTACTACATCAAGCCAACCATCCTGAAAGGACATAACAAAATGCGTGTGTTCCAAGAAGAAATTTTTGGCCCTGTAACTTCTGTGACCACCTTTAAAACTACCGAAGAAGCCATAGAAATAGCGAATGACACCCTATACGGCCTTGGAGCCGGCGTTTGGAGTCGCGATGCACACGAATTGTATCAAGTACCTCGAGCTATCCAAGCGGGTAGAGTATGGGTGAATTGCTACCACAACTATCCTGCTCACGCACCTTTCGGCGGATACAAGCAGTCGGGTTTCGGTAGAGAGAATCACCTGATGATGCTCAACCACTATCGTCAGAATAAAAACATGCTCATTTCTTATGACAAGAATAAGCTGGGTTTCTTTTAGACCACGTCCAAAAGTGACCATATAGTTGACAAAACTTCCCGATCCGTCATGCGCGAATCGGGAAGTTTGTATTTTACTCTCTGACAAAAAAAGTGAATCCATGCCATACCAAAGAATAGCCATTACCAACGACGCCAAAGCCTTGATCGATCAAATCAAAGCCGATCACGGTGAGCTTATGTTTCACCAAAGCGGAGGTTGTTGCGACGGATCAACCCCGATGTGCTTTGCCAAAGGTGAATTTAAAACAGGCCCTTCTGACGTGCGTCTCGGCCAAGTATACGGGTGCGAATTTTTTATGAGTGCCTCCCAATTTGAGTATTGGAAGCACACCCACCTCACACTGGATTGTACCGAAGGCAGGGGCTCCAGTTTCAGCCTTGATATACCTTATGGGAAAAGATTTGTAATCAAGAGCCGACTATTCAACGAAGAAGAACAAAAAGACTTAGAGCCGACCACAAAAGGCGATGAGGTGGTCTGATTACTGAAGCATTTTCCGCGGACTCTGCCCCAACTTTGCGTGCTCCGCGTTAGAATCTAACTTCACCCTACTTTAGTGTAAACAGTTAGACTCGGGTTCTCGCAGAGAAAAAAGAGGAGACGCCAAGAACGCAGAGATTATTCGAATATTAAAGTTGGCTGTGTGATTCCAAGAAGATTTCTCCGTGTACTCTGCGCTAACTTTGCGCTCTCCGCGGTTAAACCGAACCTCACCTGACTCTTCATTGAATATGAACAAAAAGACTTAGAGCCGACCACAAAAGGCGACGAGGTGGTCTGATTACTGAAGCATTTTCCGCGGACTCTGCCCCAACTTTACGTTTTCCGCGTTAGAATCTAACTTCACCCTACTTTGATGTAAACAGTTAGACTCGGGTTCTCGCAGAGAAAAAAGAGGAGACGCCAAGAACGCAGAAATTATTCGAATATTAAAGTTGGCTGTGTGATTACAAGAAGATTTCTCCGTTTACTCTGCGCTAACTTTGCGCTCTCCGCGGTTAAACCGAACCTCACCTGACTCTTCATTGAATATGAACAAAAAGACGTGGAGCCGACAAGGAAAGGCGATGAGGTGGTCTGATTACTGAAGCATTTTCCGCGGACTCTGCCCCAACTTTGCGTGCTCCGCGTTAGAATCTAACTTCACCCTACTTTAGTGTAAACATTTAGACTCGGGTTCTCGCAGAGAAAAAAGAGGAGACGCCAAGAACGCAGAGATTATTCGAATATTAAAGTTGGCTGTGTGATTCCAAGAAGATTTCTCCGTGTACTCTGCGCTAACTTTGCGCTCTCCGCGGTTAAACCGAACCTCACCTGACTCTTCATTGAATATGAACAAAAAGACTTGGAGCCGACAACAAAAGGCGATGAAGCCATGTGAATCTTCTATTTTTTTTCAATAGTTTGGGAGGGTGATAAGAAGGATTGCCCTCTTTTTCTTTTTGGGCCTTTCGGCAATGGATTTATTTGGCCAAGAAGCTGACTCAAGTTCAACGACTTTTGTTCCGCTCCCGGTTGTTTTTTTCACTCCCGAAACCCGCTGGGGATTCGGTGCCTTTGCCTTTTTGTCTTGGAGATTCAAAGACGAATCGCTTGATTCGCGCCCTTCGCAGTTTCAGCTCGGTGGCGCTTACACGCTCGAAGATCAAATCCTGGCCTATCTGCCGTTTCAGCTTTGGTGGAACGATGAAGAATACTCGGTTTTCGGGGAGCTGGGTTGGTACCGATACAATTATTTCTTTTTTGGAATCGGCAACGATCAACCGCAAGACTTTGATGAAATCTATGGAGTAGAGTACCCGCGTATTCGCTTAAGCGCGATGAAGGAGATGCGCAAAGATTTCTACGTCGGGGGACGCTTTATCTTAGATGATTTTGCAATTACCGATCTCGATCCAGAAGGCGAACTGGCGAATGAAAGCATCACGGGAAACGACGGCGGATTGAATGCCGGACTAGGTGTTTTGTTCAATTACGACAACCGCGACAATTATTTCGAATCTTACAGCGGCTGGTATGCCGAATTCACCGTCGATCGCCACGGAGATTACCTCGGCAGCGACTTTGACTATACCCGACTGCGATTGGATGTCCGGAAGTTTTTCGAGTTCAGTCCAAAGGATCATCTCGCCACCCGCTTCTTCTCAGAGTCCATCGAAGGCGAGGCGCCGTTTATCTCGCAAGCTTTACTCGGCGGAACCAGGCTTATGCGTGGCTTTTATGAAGGCCGTTACCGCGACGATAATTCTGCCGTAGTTCAAGCCGAATACCGACGAAATCTTTTCTGGCGAATCGGTGCAGTAGCTTTTGCCGCCACGGGTGTGGTCGCTCCCGAATACGGTCAGCTCTCACTAAATAACATGCGATACACCTACGGCGCAGGCTTGCGTTTTTCCATCGATCCCGACGATCGAATTAACATCAGGCTGGACATGGGAGTGGGTGAGGAGCCAAATTTTTATTTGACGATTGGGGAAGCTTTTTAGTCCTATTGCTCATTCAACTTCCAGCTATAATCCAAGTAATCAACATCCGCATCAGCGTTTGCTTTCACTTTGCTGTAGCGATTCACGTATTCCACTCGACTCTTTGCGACGTCTTTGAAATCTCCCCAATACCAATCCAAGAGTTTTGAGAGCTCAAGCTTATCAGCAGAGATTTTGTTCTTTTTCGGGTTGTTGAAGAAATACGTGGCTTCGGCTTCCAGTTGAGCGTCCAGCTTCTCCGCCGTGAAAGCCTCATTTCTCAATCGCGGGCAACTCATGGCCGCACAGACCAAGGCAAAGTGAATTCGGGGCTCAGAAAATTCTTTACGAATAATGCCGTGTTCCAAATTGTTCAAGTCGTAAGTCTCGCCTTCAATTTGAATGAACTTAATGTCCCAAGGTGTATTGACAAAAGGAATTCCACCCGCAATGTCTTTGATCGATTCTACGGGATAATTCCTGATAATTAATCTCACGGTGAAGGCGTTGTAGGCGTTGATCCAATAAGCCAAGCGCTCGTCTTTACTCCAATTCTTCTCGTTGGGGTGATTTTTACTCAAGAGGTCCAAGTACTTGTTTAGCTCCAAGCTGTCCTTGATCATTCCTTGGTAGTTGACCATTCCCGTTTCGTCAACATGTTTCTTGAGAAGTATGTCCCAGGTTGCGTGGCTTACAGGCTTGGAGTCTGACTGCACATTGCCTACCCCGGAGCAAGCAGTAACCAATAAAACGGAAAAAAGAAGCAAAAGAAACCTTGTCATAAATCTGTTGTTTTGTTTGGTGCGTATTATACCTACGTTCGCAAACCCAATTCGGATTACCCTTTGGCAAATACCGTTCCCGAAATATCGATAATTATTCCAACGCTCAACGAAGAGGAGCACATCGGAAGGTTGATCCGTCAACTGTACGACACTGATCGACAAATTGAGATCATTGTCGCCGATGCAAACAGTTCGGATAAGACCATTGAAATTGCAACAGAACTCGGTGTTCGAGTCTTATTTGTCGAAAATCCCTCAAGGCCAAAGCAGCTCAACGCGGGAGCGAAATTGGCAACAGCACCTTTGCTTTATTTCGTTCATGCAGATACTCTACCACCGAAGGAGTATGCAAATCAAATACTGGCTGCAGCCGCTGACGAAAATACTTTCGGATCGTTCCGTTTTCATTTTGATTCAAACCGAAGGGAACTCCGGTTGAACTCTTGGTGCACTCGATTACCCGTAATGATTGTAAGGGGAGGAGATCAGAGTCTCTTTATTTCGCGAAAGCTATTTGATAAGTTGGATGGCTATCGGGAAGACCATATCGTGATGGAAGATTACGATATAATCAGACGCGGAAAGAAATTCGCCAAATTCAGCATCCTTCAAGACGATGTCATTGTCTCGGCTAGAAAATATGAGGACAATCCTTATTGGAAGGTAAATATCTCCAACTTCATTGTTTTCACTTTGTACTACCTCGGTATGAGTCCCGATAAATTATCAGGACTTTACAAGCGTTTAATTCGGCATCCAAAAGCCTAGCTAGTATTCCTGTATCAAAACTTCCGTGGGAATATTTAGGATCGAGCTTAATTTGCGAATCATGTCAAGAGTGAGCTTTCTTTTCTTATTGAGGACTTCACTTACCCTACTTTTGAACCCCATGGCTTCCGCCAAATCCTTTTGCTTCATACCCAATTGTTCCATTCGAAACTTGATTGCCTCGATAGGATCGGGCAGTTCAATCGGAAAATTTTCATTTTCATAGCGATCAATCAAAATTGAAAGTATTTCCAATTCATCTCCTTCTTTGGTTCCTTTCTTGGAGTCAAAGATTGCTTCGAGTCGTTTCAAGGAATTTTTATAGTCCCTTTCGTTTCTGATTGGTGAAATTTCCATTTTCAAATATTATTTGCGTCAACTTTATCATACTCGGCATGTGTGCCAATGAATCGAATCCAACAGATTTGAAATTCAAAATTGATTTTGACTATTAGTCGGTACTTGTTTCCTTTTATATTGTAAACGATTCTGTTTTCTCTGAGAATGCTCGCACTTGGGTATTCCGTTTTGAGTTGGTTAATGTTTTCCCAGCGAGCCTTTTCAGTCTCTCTGTACCAAGACTTGAGCTGTTGTTCGCTGTCAGCATGCTTTAACCAAAATTCTCGTAATGTCCTCTTGGCAATAATTCTCAATTTTTAGCTTTTGACGTAAAGATAGTAATAAAGTTACCATATTGGTAACTTTCAAAGTGTACTCACAAAAAAGGCACCCCAATATCAGGATGCCTCACTATTTAACTTCAAGAAATTCTGCCTAGAGAACCGGATAGTATACGTGCGTCACCCACTTTGTAGAGTCAGGTTCCTCACCAGGATCGGTTGCATAAACTTCCCACGGTGCTCCCGCTATTTCGAGTTTTTTCTACGACATATTCACCGCAGCTATCGCATTGTGTGCTTCTATCTCCCTTCATATGGGCCCATGTAAACACACTTTACTGCTTTCCCACCGTGTGACATACCTTTCTTAATTTCACTCGTTACCCGCCTTTTCAGACTTGCAGGCCATAGCAACTTTGATTACGGCTCTATCGTTTTCCTCGTCCCAAACTTCAGCAATAGCCAAAGGCATTTCGAGCATGTTTTGTGCATCGGCTCCTAAGAATCCGGCCAACTTGCCGTAGCGCATCCCGAAGAAATCACTGCTCATTTCTGAGATTTTGGATTCTCCTTCGATGTAATAAATTGGCAAAGCCTCAACTTCAGTTAGCGATATCTCCATGCCAGGCATTTCGGAAGCTTTTTCTTCTGCAACTATTTTCAACTGATCAACCCCTTGTTGAAAGTCATTTCCCATCATCTCTTCCATATCTTCCTGTCCCATCCAGAAAAGATAGCCGGGAAGTTCTCCATTTACCGCCCAAGTGGCTTTCACTCCCTCTGCAGTTTCTTCAAAATTCCATTCTACGGTAGATTCAGACTCCCATGGAGAGGTAAAGGTCAAGGTACTTTTGATGTATTCGTAGGGAATACTTTCAATAATTTCAAGAACTCCGGTTCCCACGCTGTCGTTCCCACTCCACTTGTAGATTGCGCCTACTCCGGCTTCCGGGCCTTCATAGCTTTTTTCCATGTTGGGATCCATTTTTTCCCAAGGACTCCAAGCGTCACGCATTTTGTGATTGTTGACTTGGTCGAAGACCAATTGGACAGGAGCATCGATCGTCGCGGATCGCTCAACGCGGTATTCCGTGGGGCTGCACGAAGCGAATAGAGCCACTCCGATAACGGCAATTAGTGATTTGGTTTTCATGGTAATAGGTTTAGTTCAATACCAAAAATAGAAAAATCTCAGATTGCCCAACGGATTTAATTGTTGATTAACTTTTTTGTCTGGATTTCAGTATTTCCTCTACATCCTTCATTTCGAAGTTCTTTGCCTTCAGCAAGATCAAAAAGTGATACATCAAGTCAGCCGCTTCGTTTTTGAACAATTCGTCGTTGTCATCCTTGGCTTCGATCACCAACTCCACCGCTTCTTCACCCACCTTCTGAGCAATCTTGTTGATTCCTTTTTCGAACAGTGATGTGGTATAAGAACTTCCCACCAGCGGATTTTCCTTGCGGTCTTGGATCGTCGCTTCCAATTCGTATATAAACCCCTTTGCCTCTCTGTCGCCAAAACAGGTATCGGTACCTTGGTGACAGACAGGACCCACGGGAATAGCTTTAATCAAAAGGGTATCCCGATCACAGTCGAGCTTTGCCGAAACGAATTTTAAGTGGTTTCCCGAAGTTTCGCCTTTGGTCCAAAGGCGATTTTTACTTCGGCTGTAGAAGGTAACCAGCCCCTCGGCTTTGGTTTGCTCGAAAGCTTCTTCGTTCATGTAGCCGAGCATCAGTACTTCCTTGGTTCGGTCATTTTGAATGACGGCGGGAATCAATCCATCGCCTTTCTCAAAATCGGGATTCATCGTATCGATATGTTTTGGGTTCTTAATGTCTTCTTTAATTTGGGAATAGGTATTTCTCCAAAGTGGAAAATACTCGCAGCTAGCGCTGCATCGGCAATCTGAAATATTTCGGTAAAGTCTTCGATCTTACCCGCACCGCCCGAGGCGATGATCGGGATGTTGGTCGCATTGCTGATAGCTTTGGTCAATTCCACGTCAAACCCGCTCTTGGTCCCGTCCTTTCGCATCGAGGTGAGGAGGATTTCACCCGCTCCGCGTTCTTCGGCTTCTTTGGCCCATTCTACGGCATCTCTCTCCGTGGGAGTGCGACCGCCGTGGGTAAAAACCACCCATCGGCCGTCCAGCCAATTTGCATCGAGCCCCAGCACCAGGCATTGATTTCCAAATCGCTCGGAAATCTCGTTGAGCAATTCAGGCCGATTCACCGCCGAGGAATTCACGCTCACTTTATCGGCGCCTGCTTTCAATAGAGCGGCGACGTCTTCCACACTCGAAATTCCACCACCGACGGTAAACGGAATGTTGATGCGCTCGCCGATTCGCTCCACCAATTCAACCAGCGTTTTGCGCTTATCCACCGTTGCAGTGATGTCCAGAAAGACCAGTTCGTCTGCTCCTTCTTTCGAATAGGCTTCCGCCAATTCTACGGGATCTCCGGCGTCGCGCAGATTGACAAAGTTGACGCCCTTTACCGTGCGGCCATCTTTGATGTCAAGGCA
Source organism: uncultured Cryomorphaceae bacterium (assembly GCA_942492545.1). Taxonomy (GTDB): domain Bacteria; phylum Bacteroidota; class Bacteroidia; order Flavobacteriales_D; family Cryomorphaceae; genus JAKVAV01. Next base: position 34,712 of record CALOFA010000013.1, read on the forward strand.
AGGTATGATTCGCTTCTTTAGCATAAGGTCGAGAGGTCTTTCAGGTCAATGCGCCCTTCGTAAATGGCTTTGCCGATGATGGCTCCGTACATTCCCATTTCCCGCAGCTTTTCCAAATCTTCCATGTCTCTGATGCCACCGCTGGCTATGAGGTTGAGGTGTTCGATTTCACCCAAGAGCTTTTTGTACAACTCGAACGATGGCCCCTCCAGCATTCCGTCTTTGGCCACGTCGGTGCTGATCACGGTTTTAAATCCTTTTTCCAAGTATTCTCTCACAAAGTCGAAGATGTACTCATCGCCCGTTTCCGTCCAGCCTGAGATGGCGATTTTTTCTCCTTTTACATCCGCGCCAAGTATCAGTTTTTCACTTCCGTAAATGCTGAGCCACTCCGTAACGAGTTCTCGGTTTTTCACCGCTACGCTTCCCACGGTTACTTTCTTAGCACCAGATTCAAAGGCGATTCGGATGGATTCATCCGACTTGATGCCACCTCCGAAATCAATTTCCAGCGGAGTCTTTGAAGCAATCTTTTCGAGCGTCTTGTGGTTGACCACCGCTCCCGTTCGGGCTCCGTCCAGATCCACCAAATGGAGGTAGCTCAGACCCGCATCGGCAAAGCGCATCGCCATGTCGAGCGGATCGCTAGAATATTCTTTCTTCGTGCTGTAATCGCCTTTGGTTAAGCGTACACACTTTCCGTCAATTAGGTCGATGGCGGGTATAATTTTCATGGATTGATTTTTAAAAAATTCGATAGAATACGAGCACCTGCCTCTCCCGATTTCTCAGGGTGAAACTGCACTCCGTAAAAATTGTCTCGCTGAAGCGCTGCCGTAAATGAATGGCCGTAGCCGCTTTTCGCGGAAGTGTCGGAACCAAGCTCCACAAAATAGGAGTGGACGAAGTAAACGTCCGCTCGTTCGGACAAGCCTTCGAATAATGGCCCTCTCATTTCTACCAGTTCATTCCAACCCATGTGGGGCACGCGCTTGTCGGCTTCAAAACGTTTTACCCTTTCGGGAAAAATGCCGAGGCAATCGGTATCGCCTTCTTCGCTGTGGCTGCACATAAGTTGCATGCCGAGGCAAATGCCGAAAAATGGCTGTTTCAACTCGAGCAATACTTTGTCGAGACCTTTTTCTCTCAAATTCTGCATGGCAGGTTTGGCATTGCCTACCCGGGAAAGATCACTCGGTCAGCTTTTTTCAGCAAATCGGGGTCTGAGGTCACTTCAGCCTCCGCGCCTAGTCGGTGGAGGGCATTCAAAACCGAGCGCACATTTCCTGCATTGTAATCTACGATGGCGATCATAAGCTTCCTTTGGTGCTGGGGATTCGGTAATCGCCTGTATCGGCAATGGCCATGCGAATGGCGCGTGACCAAGCCTTGAAGATCGACTCGATTTTATGGTGTTCGTTTTCTCCTTCGGCCTTAATGTTGAGGTTGCACATCGATGCGTCGGCAAAGCTTTTGAAAAAGTGAGAGAACATCTCAGTCGGCATCTCGCCAATTTTCTCCCGCTTGAATTCGGCATCCCAAATCAGCCAAGGTCTGCCGCCGAAATCGAGCGCGACCTGTGCCAAACAGTCGTCCATCGGCAAAGTGAAACCGTATCGCGAGATTCCCTTTTTGGTGCCCAATGCCTTGCGGAAAGCTTCACCCAAAGCCAGCCCCGTGTCTTCGATGGTGTGGTGCTCATCGACGATCAAGTCTCCCTTCACGTCAACTTCCAAGTCGATACCTCCGTGTTTGGCCAGTTGCTCTAGCATGTGATCGAAGAAGGCGATCCCTGTCGAAATCTTGGATTGACCCGAACCATCGAGGTTCAATGCGATTTTGATCTCGGTTTCCGTCGTCGCTCGTTTTACCTCCGCTCTGCGAAATCTTCCTTTCAGAAACTTGTAAATGGCTTCCCAGCTTTTGGTTGTCAAAGCGGCTTTATCGTCTTTTTCGTCGGCGATATAAATGGCTTGCGCCCCCAAGTTTTCGGCGAGTTGGATGTCACTTTTGCGGTCGCCGAGGACGTATGAATTGGCCAAGTCGAAATCGCCTTTGAGGTAGTGAGTGAGCATGGCGGTGCCTGGCTTCCGAGTTGGAGCATTGTCTTCGGCACGAGTAGGATCAATAAGAATCTCTTCGAAGCGAATGCCTTCGTCTTCCAGGATTTGCAGCATCTTGTTGTGAGGTGGCCAGAAGTTTTCTTCGGGGTGAGACTCCGTTCCCAGTCCGTCTTGATTGGTTACCATCACCAATAGGAAATCCGTTTCGCGGGCTATTTTCGCCAAGTTGGTAATGGCGCCCTGGAGGAAGCGCAGTTTTTCGAAGCTATCGATCTGCTCGTCTGCGGGTTCTTCGATGATGGTGCCGTCGCGGTCAATAAAGAGTACTTTTTTCATTTGTAAATGCTTATTCGTCAATTCGTTTTGAATTTTAATCCAGTCTTCGCATTCAATAATTCTATTTGTTCTTTTCCCGTAGAAGAAAAGAACCAAAATTCATTTGTTTTCCCAAGGTGCGTCTTCGGTCGCTTTTAAAAAGTTAAGCGACCTTTCGCCTCGCTCAGTCAAATTATTCGCTCCCTGTCGGTCGTCTGCATAATTTGCCTTGAGCTGCACTGGGGAAAACGGTGAGAATTCATCGGGCGTCGAGCCGCGATGAATCTCATTTGGAATAGAGCGTGACAGGCAAAGCCCGATGTGACCAAATTGATCTATAGTGTGCCTAATAAGGGGGATATACATCATGCGAAGAATTTTTTAATGGCTTCTAATAATGTTTGGTTTTCAGAAGGGGTACCGATGGTAATGCGCAAGGCATCTTTGACCTGCTTTGAGCGATCGCGCACCACAATGCCTTTTTCGGCGAGGTACCGATAGAGTTCAACGGCTCGATCGATTTCAATCAGCAAGAAGTTTGCCTCCGAAGGATAGATTTTTTTCACCGCTCGGAGCTTTTTCAGAGCCTCTTCCATGGTAGCTCGTTCCCGAAGGATCATGTATATATCCTGACGTACGGTCTCCCCATTCTCCAGAGCTTCCAAGGCAAAATTCTGGGTGAGTCCGTTCACGTTGTAAGGCGGTTTGATCTTATTCAAAATCTCGATGACCACCTCATTGGCGAAAGCCATACCCAAGCGGATCGCCGCCAAACCGTAGGCTTTGGAGAAGGTTTGCAGCACAACCAGATTGGGAAACTCCTTAAGCCTTCTTGTCCAAGATTCTCTTTTTGAGAAATCGATGTACGCCTCGTCCACGATGACCAATCCCTTGCTGTTTCGCAAGATGGACTCCACATCTGCGGCTTCCATATCGTTTCCCGTCGGATTATTCGGGGAGCAAATGAACGTGAGTTTGGCATTCACTTCCAGCGCCTTGTTCAGGTCAATTTGAAAATCGGCCATCAGCGGAACTTCCACGGTTTCCACCGCATTGATATCGGCAGAGATTTGGTACATCCCGTAAGTAGGCGTGAAGATGAGGATCGAATCTTTTCGCGGCTCACAAAAAGCGCGGATGAGCAGATCAATCGCCTCGTCGCTGCCATTTCCGAGGAAAATGGAAGATTCGTTCACGCCCTTCATTTTGCCGATCTGCCGCTTCAGCTTTCGCTGATAGGGATCGGGATAGCGGTTTAGAGAATCGTGATCGAACGGATTTTCGTTGGCATCCAAACTGATCAGCGCTTCGCCCACAAATTCATCGCGCGCGCTGCGGTAAGGCGAAAGTGCTTTCACATTCTCCCGAACCAGACTCATTATGTCGAATGTTGTCTTCATTTCAATCGCAGGCTTACCGCGTTTTTGTGGGCTTGCAGTCCTTCGGCTTCCGCCAAAAGTTCTACCGCTCGACCGATGTTTTCCAAACCTTCTCTCGTTACTTCTTGGAAGGTCACCTTTTTTACAAAGCTATCGAGCGATACTCCCGAGTAGCTTCTTGCGAAGCCATTTGTCGGTAAGGTATGGTTTGTTCCGCTGGCGTAATCGCCCAAACTTTCACAACTCCATTTGCCGATGAAAACGCTTCCCGCCGTTTGCACCATTTCGGCTAGTTCATTCGCATTTTCAGTCGAGAGAATCAGGTGTTCGGGCGCGTAGGTATTGGAGAAATTCATGGCTTCCTCGTCGGTTTTGAAAACGACTGCCAAGCTGTTTTCCAATGCTTTTCGGGCTACTTCCTGTCGGGGCAGGGCAGAAACTTGCGATTCTACTTCTTCGAGTATTTCTCTCAATTTGTCCGATGAATCACCTCGTTCTTCGCTCATCGTCAATACCACTTGGCTATCTGCACCATGTTCGGCTTGACTCAGCAGATCGGCAGCGACAAAGGCCGCCTTGCTCTCGGCATCTGCAATTACCAAAACCTCGCTTGGTCCTGCTGGCATATCGATGGCAGTTCCTTCTTGCTGCACCAACTGCTTGGCCAGCGTTACAAAACGATTGCCGGGCCCGAAGATCTTATCGACTTTGGGAACGCTTTCCGTTCCGTAGGCCATGGCGGCAATTGCCTGAGCACCGCCCATGCGGTAGATGACTTTCAAGCCGAGCTTTTGAGCAATGTAAACAATGGCGGGGTGAATGGATCCGTCGCGGTTTGGGGGAGTGCAAACGACGATTTCGCGGCAGCCCGCTATCTTGGCGGGAACGCCGAGCATCATCAAAGAGGAGAGGAGCGGTGCCGTTCCACCCGGAACGTAGAGACCTACTTTTTCGATGGGCAGACTTTTGCGCCAACAGGTGACTCCCCGAGAGGTTTCGATCTTCTTGGGCTCTTCTTTTTGGGCTGAGTGAAATCGTTCAATATTGTCCATTGCCAAGTTGATGGCTGCTTTCAGATCCTCGGTCAAGTCGTCTGTATCAACTCCTAAATCTATTTTGATTCCATCGAGGTCAGCGTCGTCAAATCGGCGAGTGAAACTCAGGACCGCTGCGTCACCCTTGGTATTGACTTCGGCCATAATTTCTTCCACCGATTCCTTGATTCGGTCGTTTTCAAAATTGGGTCGCTGAATGAGTTCGCCCCATTGCTCCTTTTCGGGAAATTTCACCGTTTTCATAGCACCATTTTTTCGATTGGACATACGAGGATACCTTCGGCTCCCGCCGACTTCAATTTGTCGATCACTTCCCAAAACTCATCTTCTTTTACCACCGAGTGCATGCTGCTCCAGTTTTCCTGAGCCAATGGCAATACCGTCGGACTCTTCATTCCCGGAAGGAGGGAAGAAATCTCATCAAGCGCAGAATTGGGAGCATTGAGCAGGATGTACTTGAACTTGTCCGCTTTGTTGACCGCCCGAATTCGGAAAAGCAATTTCTCCACCAATTCGGACTTTTCAGCGCTGAGGTTCTTGTTTTGAATCAGCACCGCTTCGCTTCGATCTACTGTCTCCACTTCTTTGAGGCCATTCGCCAAAAGCGTGCTTCCCGTGCTTACGATATCGCAGACCGCGTCAGCGAGTCCACTACTCGGCGCTATTTCCACGCTACCGCTGATTTCTTCGATTTCGGCGGTCAGTCCTTTTTCGTCGAGGAAGGTTTTGACAATATTCGGATAGCTGGTGGCGATCTTTTTACCGTTGAACCAATCGAGTCCGGGATATTCCACTTCTCGTTGAACGGCCATGGAGAGTCGGCATTTGGCAAAACCCAGGGCCTCGGCCACTTCGACATCTTTCTTTTTTTCTTTGACTACATTCTCGCCCACGATGCCAAGATCGGCGACCCCATCGGCTACGTATTGCGGAATATCGTCATCTCTCAGATAAAGTACCTCCAAGGGGAAGTTGGTGGCCTCACTGCGCAGCTTGCCGCCGTTGGAAACTTTGATTCCACAATTTTTCAAAAGCTCCACGCTCTTTTCGCTCAATCGTCCGCCTTTCTGTACGGCCACTTTTAGTTTCATTCGTCTTATTTTATTTCAATAAAAAAGCCCCTCCGAAGTCGGAGGGGCCATTGTTCAAATCTATGCACAACACCACTACCTCTTTTCGGAATCGAAGAGTAAAGTAAAATGATGATGTAAATGTGTTCTCATTATGCGGGTGCAAAGTAATTGCATTTGGTCTTAACCAACAAATAAAGTTGGTGAAGGTTCTCAACTAATCCTCTTTTTGATCAATTGAGAGGGTTTTGGTGACTTAAGTCATCGTATCGATGGTGATTTTGTTTAACTTCGAGAGTACCTCAACCAGTATTATGCAAAAATCTAAAAACCTAACAACGACATTATCGTCGATAATGGGAATTGTCGTTATCGTCGTATCTCTAGTCGCCTCCTACTTTATTTACTTCAACGTTTTGGGTCACCCGGACAACTTCGTAGGTGGTGATCCTTCCAATGAACCCGTAGAGGGGAATTACCTCGGTGTGATTTACAAAGGGAGTAGCATTGTCATCTTGCAACTTTCATTTATGATCATCCTGATCACTTACACCGTGGAAAGGGGGATAAATTTGGCCAGAGCCAACGGAAAGGGAAGAAACAAAGAATTTGCTCGCAATATCAAGATTCTTTTGGGTCGCGGCGATATAGAAGCCATCCACGAAGCTTGTGACAAGCACAAGGGTTCCGTGGGAAATGTGGTGCGAAAAGGAGTTGATTCCTATTTGCAGATTGTCAAAGTGGAAGACCTGAGACCTGAAGAGAAAGCCTTTCGGCTAAAGAGGGAGCTTGAAGAGGCGACTCACTTGGAGCTACCGCATTTGGAGCGAAATATGGCCATCATTTCGACGATAGCCTCAGTTGCTACGCTCATCGGATTATTGGGAACGGTAACCGGGATGATTCGCGCCTTCAGTGCATTGGCTCGAGCGGGTTCTTCCGATGCCGTTGGATTGGCGGGTGGAATCTCGCAAGCCTTGGTCACCACCGCCTTGGGGATTAGCACAGCCGCAGTGGCCATTGTAATCTTCAATTTTTACAACACGTTAATAGACCGCATTACCTATGCCGCTGATGAAACCAATTACGCTTTGATGAGTCGATTCAAAGAAGAAATCGACAGCTGATGGCAATGCTGCGCAACATAAAGACGAAGCCGAAGCTCGACATGAATCCCATGGTCGACATGGCTTTCTTGTTGGTTGCTTTTTTTATGATGACCACCACGTTTCGTCCCGAGCTGCCTGAAGAAGTGCTCATTCCGCCATCATCGGCGGAGGTGAAGCTTCCCGAGCGAAACCTGGCAACGATCACCGTCACCAAGACGGGAATGGTCTTTTTTGGCATTGACAATAAGTTTGATCGAAGAGAATTGCTAAGCCGAGTGGGGCGCGAGTTTGGAATCACCTTTAACGAAAGTCAATTAAATACCTACTCGCTGATGGCTACAGCGGGTGTTCCTGTCGAAAAGATGGGTGAGTTTCTGGATGCCAAATCCAATCGAGTTCATTTTGAGCAGGCAGGGATTCCATTATCTGACGATTCCCAGTTGTTTTATTGGATCAGGAATGCGCGGGCGGTTAATCCGAATTTGCGTTTTGCCATAAATGCCGATGGAGAGACAAAGTATCCCGTGATACACGAAGTATTTGAAACACTGCGAGAGCTGGGAGTGACGCGATTCAATTTGGTAACTGAAAAAACGGAAAGCGATGCTGCCAAATCTTGATGAAATCGACGTAGATAAAATTCACGGTCGCGACGACGATGCCCGTAAAAGATTGAAACGGGAAGTGGATGTGGACATGAATCCCATGGTGGATTTGGCTTTTCTCCTTTTGACATTTTTCATGCTCGCTACGACTTTCAGCAAACCACAGGCGATGGAAATACTGGTTCCTGCGAAAGCAAAAGACACTGCAGAAATCAAGGAAACTCCGGTAAAAGAATCCAAGACGATGAGCCTGGTTTTGAAAGAGAACGAGATAGTCTGGTATCGAGGAATCACGGAACCCGAAACATTTGAAATCGACTACCAAGAGTCGGAGCTCCTGAAAATATTGGCGGAAGCCAATGCGAATACCACGGATCTTGTGGTGCTGATCAAGCCACTACCTTCTAATGAATACGCGGATTTGGTGCTGGTACTAGACGTATTGAGTTACTCGGGTGTAGAGCGCTACTCCTTGATTGAACCTTCTGAGTTTGATATTGAAATGGAGGAATAATGGACGCTGCCAAGACATATGGAGCTGAAGAGTTGGAGCGCAAGTATCCGCGATCCATGCTGATTTCTCTTGGAGTAGCTCTTTTGCTGGTCACGGCTGCAGTGGTTTATCCGCTTATTGTGGACCGGTTAAATCGCCAAAGCGAAGAGGCTATTCCCGTGAAGGCTACAAAGGTGATCAACTACTCCGAGCTCAAAGCTCCTCCTCCCATCGATTTAGAGAAAGTTCAGCCGCCCGTCTTGGAGGCAAAGCCAAAAGCCAAGGTGATCAAATATCTTCCGCCAAAACCGAAAAAAGATGAAGAAGTGATCGATGAGGAATTGATCCCGACGATGGATGAGTTGAGTCAGGATTTTATCGGAACGGAAAATATTGAAGGTTTGGACAGCATCATGATTGACAGCGAGGAGGTGATCATCGCCTCAGAAAAACCTGAGGAGGTCGAAGAAGTATTTGAATTCGTAGAGGTGATGCCCGAATTTATTGGAGGTATGGAGGCGATGAACAAATACTTAAGTGACAATCTTCGCTACCCGCCGATGGCCAAAGAGGCCAAAATCCACGGGCTGGTTTATGTCTCGTTCGTAGTGACCGATAAAGGAACAATTGAAGAGATTCAGGTCGTACGAGGAGTCCACCCCTCATTGGATGAAGAAGCCGTAAGGGTTATTTCTTCAATGCCGCCTTGGAAGCCGGACTTCAAAACAGGCAAAAAGTAAGCGTGCGGTTTACGTTGCCCATTAGGTTTGTGTTGGTAGCAGGTCTTTAATCACTTTGCTTTAATGCCTCACTTGTCGACGACTACCTTCCCGTGGCAAATGGATTGATCTGCCTGCACTTGAATCATGTAGATTCCATCAGCCAGATCTGGTACTTCAATGCGTTGCAATCCCGAATTCAAGATTTCTTGTCGCACCACTTTCCCCGTGATGTCATTTCAGCGTGAGTTTCGCCGCGTTTTCAGTTAATTCGAATGAAAGTGCTGCCACTGCTCGAGTTGGGAATACTTTCAGTGGTTTTCTTTCATCTCGGCTCGATCAGTTGAAGAACGATGGCAGGCGGGTTCGGATTGCATTCCCTCCACTTCGTCAGAAAGCGTTGCAGTGTTTCAATAACCGTATCTTCATCGTCGAATGACTCACGAGCAAAGATGTAGGCGAGGTCGATGTATTGCACATCGGGAGCGAAGGTGAAGGGGCCTGAAGGAGCCAATCATGCGGCGGTCCCAGCAGGTACAACCATGTTTTCTTAAACCTTCTGTTTCAGAAGCGAGTAGTTCCGCTATTTGCATCGATTCCTGATAGCAGGATCAGATACTCCCGAGGCACCACCTTGCAATCCGTAAATATTAGTCCAAAAACAAAGCCTATTCCGCCAAAACGCAAAGGCGAATTATCTCAACGAATACTGCGCATAACTGCTACTGTGGGCACCATCTGTGGCCGCAGTGGTGGCTGTCGGTGCTGCAAATACTGTTGGTATACATGCTGATGGAACCAATCGCTCATTGTCTACAATGCCGTCGTCATAGCCTAGTTTCGTTTCCGTACACCGCTTAATATTCGGTCATAACCGATCCGTTTCATTGTCATCCGTTACAGTCTCCCCTAGAACTGTCAGAACCTCTTGACCATCTGACGAGTCACTGCCCAGCCTGGTCCTGCGGCACCTGGATTCATCAATTGATCACCTTTGCCAAGGCATAATTCATGCACCCGTCGCACATCCCTCGCCACATAATCGTCTACTATTGTACCAAATCTGCAGTCCGTCAAATCCTGCATGAGCGAACAAAGTAAGATCTACGTCCGGATCATTTGTTACAGCAGACAATCCTGAAGCAATCAAAGCAGCTTCAAGAGTCTCGTGAACGTCGCTATCTTCTACGATATTAAAAATCGTAGTTGACTGTCCTTCTGACATAGAAAATGTTCCGGTGAAGTCTGCAGGTGCATCTCCGAAACCGTCTCCACTTACATCGTAATCACCTAGTTGCTCACCTGATACAGAACCATCCACTGTTACATTCACACTAAAAGTGTAAGCATTTCCGGGAGTAATTCCACCGTAGCTATTGTCGTCATCACCCCATGAGATGGTTTGGCCGCTAATTTCTACAAATGGTTCAGGATCTCCATCAGGTCCGTCAGGATCGTCAAAAGAAGGTCCGAATACGTCATCATTCGAAACGCTGTTGATGGTAAATCCCGTAGGGAAAGTGATTGAAATCGCATCACCGTATTCGAAATCAGTGGGGTGTTGTTTCAGTACGAGTGTGAAATCGATATCTAAAGTAGCTCCTGACTCGTAACCGTTAGTTGTCATGGTCGCATCAATCGCGCTGCTTTTGCGTCTGAATTTGACTTGCTTTTTTTAATCCGATTGAAAATAGAATAAGTCTCATCGACTTGCTTTGTACTCTGAGCCATTGCTGTTCCAGCGAAAAGGGCTGCAACCAATGTTAAAGAAGTAAAGTTTAATTTCATGAAATTTGATTTTTAGTTTCCGCAAATTTAGACAGACTTATCAGGATTGTCTGTTCAATTTTGGTAAATTCTCACAAACGACTCTTTATAACTCGAAAAGTAAAGTGGTCTGAAAGGCACAAAAAAAGCTGTCCCGAAAATTATTCGAGACAGCTTTCAAATCAATTATTGGTTCGAAATTATCTTACCACTTGTACTTTTACTGTTCCTTGAGTCGCTCCAACAGTAAGGTTCATGAAGTAGATTCCCTCGCTGAGGTCATTTACGTCAATGTACTCTCTGTTAAGACCGGCAGAACGTGTACCTAAGTCTACAGACTTAACTACCTGACCAACGATATTGATCAAATCAACCGTCACTCTTTCAGTAGCATTAAGCTCTATGTCGAGTGTGAATTGATTGTTTGTTGGGTTAGGGAATACACGTAGATCATTCGAAAGAACGAAATCAGTGCTTGAAAGAGGATCTACACAAGTCATGTAAGGAAATCCATTATCAGTTCCCGTGTTTGTAGTTTGGTTACCACAAAGACCTTCTTCCTGAATAATCCAGATGTAATCACCATCAGCAGGACACAACCATGTGATGCTTAAACCTTCTGTTTCAGAAGCGATAACTTCACCTGTATTGGCATCGATTACTACGAAAGCAGGATCCCATGCACCTGAAGCACCACCTTGCAATCCGAACTCATAAGTCGTTCCGGCAACACAACCAGCTGCGATATATCCTTCACTAGCCCAGCTTTCAAACGCGTCAATGGCGTTCAACGGGCACACTCCATCAACTGCTACAGGAGCACCACCGAAAGCGGTAGTAAAGTCGTTGTATGGTCCACCGGCAAATACTGTACAAGTAGAAGGCACCAAAACAGCGTCAATTACGTGAACAACTCCGTTGTCAGCAGGAATATCAGCCATAGTTACTTCCGCACCGTTAATGGTAATAACCGATCCGTTTATAGCAACAGTTACAGTCTCTCCTTGAAGTGTAAGAACCTCTTGACCATCTGACAAGTCACCGCTCAGAGCAGTTCCTGCAACTACGTGGTACAATAATACATTTGCCAATGCACCTGTTGGGTCCATAAGCAATTCGTCAACAACTGACTGGATTGCCGCAAAAGCTGCATCAGTAGGAGCGAACACCGTTAAGTCTGCATCTAAGTTTTCTAGAGGAGCGTTCAGTCCT
>CALOFA010000014.1:0-42797 GCA_942492545.1 uncultured Cryomorphaceae bacterium
TGTTGCTGATAAATCAAAATGGCATATTGGTAGATGAGACAGCTTCAATGGCACCTGGGTTTATTAGTACTCCCACTTTTGGTAGATACGTGATTGCCTATGATATGGATGATGATGGTTGGCTCGATGTCATCATTGCCAATACTTTCTCGCAGCAGCCTATGTACTATGCCAACTTGGGAGAAGATTTGAATGGAGACTGGTTGGGATTAGATGCACCAAAGCGCTACTCGTTTTCCCGAACTCACAGAAGACGTCATCTTGATGTGTGCCGCAAGCAGTGCGATTTGGACAGAGATAAGATGATGACCTCTATTTTGTAAACTTACAAGCAAGGATGAGGCGCTGCGAAAGACTTTCTGCTTATCAATGATGGAAACGGAAACTTTACCAATGAGAGTGAAGCTCGACTTGGAAACTTGAGAAACTCGGCATTTGGAACTGCAGTCGAGTTGGAAGACATGGATGGTGATTCTGATCTTGACATAGTTAAAGTTTCAACCCTTTTCGGGGTAGAGCCTTTCAACGATAATGGTGTTTTTGTGCTCTTCAATGACGGAACAGGAAATTTCACCAATTGGCAAAATGTCGCTCCGTTCTCTCCATATATGATCAGTATTGATGACTTTGATGGCAATGGATTCAACGATGTTTTTGTAGTTGATGACGGTCAAGATTATGTCATCCAAGTCACTTCTGCAGTGCAAGATGTTAGTTGCTCAACTACTCGAGTAGACGTAGTGAACGGATCAGGTGGTTTTGGCGGAAACGTTGAAAAAGCTGACTTGGATTTAGATGGTGATATGGATGTGATCGTTAGCGATGTAGATGTTGATATCCCACCTTGCAACTCAGGTCGCGAGGTGAAAATTCTACAAAACAACGGAGGAACATTCACCCAAATGTTCAATGATGGATTTTATGCTTGGGCGACCAATAGCTACGATATTGGTATTGCTGATTTTAATGGCGACGGATTATTTGATTTCATCAATGGAAAGTGCGAAGGATATGAAGTAGTGATGAACAACTCCTGTGATCTCGTTCAGGATGCTGCAGATTTTGACAACGACGGATTGCCTGATGCTTGTGATCCATGTCCGACAAATCCTAATCCCGACTGTGCTCCTTCTACGGAATTTCCTATAGTTGACACCAACTTGGACATTGCTCGTCAATGGAATGAGATGCTTCTTGCTTCTATTCGCAGGGACTTTGCGCGACCCACAATGCATGCCCGAAACTTATTTCATCACTCCATTGCGATGTGGGATGTTTGGTCAGTATACAATGAGGGCTGTTCCTATCTACTAGGACAAGACAGAGACGGCTTTGTTTCTTCTTTTACTCCCTTTGAACTTCCTACGGATAAGGATGCTGCCGTGGCAGAAGCCATTAGTTATGCCTCTTATCGCTTGCTGTCACATCGGTTTCAAAATGCTCCAAATGCTTCGTTGTTGCAGCAAGGGTATGACAATCACATGTCTCTTTTAGGCTATGACATAGCATTTTCATCCACTGATTATAGTGGCGGATCTGCCGCCGCATTGGGAAATTACATCGCTCAAGAAATTATTGATTTTGGCTTACAAGACAATTCGAATGAACAGAATGGGTATGAAAATGAGTTCTACCAAACAGTAAATCCACCTTTGAGTGTAGAAGATCCCGGCAACCCATTGATTGCCGATATGAATAGATGGCAACCACTTATTCTTGAGATTTTTATTGACCAAAGTGGAAATGAAATTCCCGGTGCGGCCCTTGATTTTCTATCTCCCGAGTGGGGACAAGTGGATCATTTTGCTCTGGATGAAGATCAATCAAGTACTTTCCAAAGAGATGGATTTGATTACAAGACCTTTTTAGATCCCGGGAGTCCCCCGCAATGGGCAATAGATGGAACAGGTGGAACCGATCTATACAAATGGACATTCATGACGACGCTGTTATGGTCATCACATCTTGACGCAACCGACGGAGTGATGTGGGATATCTCTCCCGCATCTATTGGGAACAGAGGTCCATTGCCCACTACTTTTTCAGAGCATCCTACTTTCTACAATCAACTGGATGGTGGAACCATAGTCCTGGACACTCGGTAAACCCCTCCACTGGATTACCGTAGCAGCCCAATATGGTGCCTCGTGCAGATTACGCTAGAGTTCTTGCCGAGTTTTGGGCTGATGGACCGGATTCAGAAACACCTCCCGGACACTGGTTTTCTATATTCAATTATGTGACGGATCACCCCGATGTTCAGTATACGATTGCAGGAGAAGGCCCTGAAGTTTCTGAAACGGAATGGAGTATCAAAGGGTACTTCACCCTTGGGGGAGCTATGCACGATGCAGCAGTTGCTGCTTGGGGAGTAAAAGGCCGTTATGATTTTATCAGACCAATTTCGGCAATTCGGGCAATGGCAGATTTAGGGCAGAGTTCTGATCCCGGCTTACCGAATTACCATGCAGGGGGACTTCCTCTCGAACCGGGATATGTTGAATTGGTTCAGCCCGGGGATCCACTTGTAGGAGCCTCAAATGAAAATCTCAATAAGATTAAAGTTAAGGCTTGGCGAGGTCATAAGGTAATCGACAACGTAGATACAGATGTAGCAGGAGTTGATTGGATATTGGCTGAGGAATGGGTTCCTTATCAGCGACCATCCTTCGTAACACCTCCTTTTGCGGGTTACGTTTCGGGGCATTCTACTTTCTCGAGAGCTGCAGCGGAAGTATTAACAGCCTTTACAGGCGATGCATATTTCCCCGGGGGAATGGGAACATTTCTTGCTCCTCAAAACGAGTTTCTTGTGTTTGAAGACGGACCAAGTGTAGATGTGGAATTAGAATGGGCCACATACCGCGATGCAGCAGATGAGTCAGGATTATCCAGAATCTGGGGTGGAATTCACCCGCCCGCTGATGACATTCCCGGAAGGTCAATGGGAATAGTGATTGGAGTCGATGCTTTTAACCGAGCCCAGTCATTTTTCACTGATTGTGCAGCACCTTTGACTTGTGATGTGGCTCCCGATAATTTAGAAGCTACTTTTCAACCGTTTGGGGTTTACTTGAGTTGGGATCCCGTTCCCGGTACCATCGGTTGCAGAGTGAACGGAAGAGTTGTCGGAGCGACGGCTTCAAAAAATGTAAACATTTTGATTCCGGAGGCAAGTGGGTTATTCGTAAGTAATAACTCCTTACAGCCCAATACATCCTATGAGTGGAGAGTTCAATGCGGGTGTCAGTTAAGTCCATTGGTACTCACCCCTTGGTCTGTTACGGATGTATTCACGACCGGTTCGGGTATCGCCGAAAGCCAAGAAGATCAAATCTTCGGTGAAGACGAAACGTTCAATATGTATCCAAACCCGACTAGTGGAGAAGTGAATCTATTCGCATCATTCGAAATGGATAAGATCGAAGTTTATGACATGATAGGCCGTCAATTGAAAAGTGAAGTAATAGGCGGGCTGGTGAATTATCGAATGGACTTGAATGGATTTGCTCAAGGAACCTATATCATAAAGGCTTCTAATTTAGATAATGTAGTGACCAAATACATTTCGGTCACAAATGGAAACTAGAACCAAAGCATCTTTTCATGATTTCTTTATTCTCCTTAGCTGAATGACAAATATTTAGCGTTTTACTATTTTATTTAAAGGAGTTCTGTATTTTGATGCGGTGAAACTTTCTGAAAATACCGTTCGAGAGATCGCTGATTGGCTTCAATCAGGACTGGAATGCTGGATTCATAAGTTGCGAGGAACTATGTATTTATTGCCAAATTTGGAAGATCCGTATTTTGATCCTGATCAATGGCAAGATGTCCTTACCGATGTGCTGGGGCATGAAGATGAATATCTTGTCTTCCAAACTATGGATAGTTCACACTCATTCAGAACAATGCAAAATTTTGCCGTTTCTTTAAAAGAGAGCCTGATTCGATCTGATTTGGAGTGTGCACTCCCCCACCCAGACCATTCCATAATTTTAACTCCAAGATTAGCCCAGTCTCCGCTTCGTGAAGAATGGGCTGACTTCAAGTTTAATGCTCATATGGAATGGGTAAAGTCTCAGGTTGATTGCTATGAACTAGTTAATGAAGTATAGAAATCAAAGTTCCGGACTTACGTAAGGTTTTGATACCAATTCGATCGTTTCCAATTTTCATTTGATTATTTCGAGTTTAACTTTATCGCTACAACCTGATTAATAGTGCTAATAGATGTAGGTAATGATGTTTAAATGAAATACTTAAATTTTTTTCTCCTCGGTATATTCTTGTTTTCATATTTAAACGCATTCTGTCAGTCAGATTTTGATTCCTACTATAGTGAGGTCATGAGTGCCTTACTGAGTCTGATGCTGATTGCAAGGAAGTAGTTCAAAAAGCAATAGATTATATCCATGATATAGAGAACGACACCTTGGCAGGTTCTCATTTTATTAAGTTGGGCAATGCGCGAATGAGAAATGGAAGATGGGATGAGTTGTCGCTTGACCTATTTGAACTGGCTCATAGCAGAAATTTGAAAAGTAAGGAACCCTGTGCTATTGTAATAAGTCAGTTTGCCATTACTCGATATGCGCGTTTTATGGGTATGGTAGACTCAGCAGAAGTTTTGGCCAATAGATCGCTTGAAGCAGCGCTAGTTTGCGGCAATCCCTCAGAAATTGCCCGAGCTGAAGTTTTCTTAGGTAGCGCTTTTATGCAACGCAGCGCATACACAGACGCGTTAACACATTTTCAAAAGGCAGAGAGGATTTACTCGGATGTTCCCGATAGTTCAGGTCTTGGTGGTCTTTACCTCGACATGTCTATTCTTTACTCTGAAATGCATCAAAAGAGCGAGTCTCGAAAGCTAACCATTGCTGCCGCAGAAATTTTTAAGAGAACAGGAGAAGATAGAAAATACGCTATAGCATTAATCGATTTGAGTGCCGATCTCTTAGACATTAAATTAGCTGATAGCGCACTGACTTTTTTGGCGATGGCCGAACCACTTATCTCTGGAAAACATCAACGTGCCGAAGCTTTTATGGAGCAGAATTATGGCAGTGCCTATTACTTGTTAGAGCGATATCACGATGCAATTGATCATTATCAGAAAGGGCTTAAACTGATAGAGCCCATAGGTGATTTAAACCTCACCATAATTCTTCACAATTTTATAGCTCAATGCTATAGGGAATTAGGTGATGGTGCCAATGCATATAAGTACGTCATGATTTCAGATAGCCTGTCTGAGTTTGCACCTAAGAATTTCAGACGCACAAAAACTTATCTGGAAATGCCTGAATCGGCCTAGATGGTGGGCAAGTTCAAGGAAAGCTACACGGCCTTTAAGAAGCATATAGTCTTGACGGATAGCTTAACCGGTGACGAAAAGCAAAAGGAAATCGCAGCTTTAGAACAAGCTTATGAGGCTGAAAAGCGCGAAAATGAGATCGCTTTTCACAAACAAGAAAATGCGCTGCTGGCAGAGAGAAATGAGGCATCTACTAATCGCAACTATGCTTTGGCTGCCTGCCTTTTGCTATTTGGGTTTGCCGCCTACTTGTTAATAAGCAAGAAGAATAATCGGATAAAGACACAGGCGATACAAGCGCAGTTGAGCCGTTTGGAGAATGAGACGCTCAATAAAGAATTGGAGCATAAAAATCGAGAGCTTACTTCCAAGGCTCTTTTGATCGCACAAAACAATCAATTACTCGAAGAACTTGGTGAAAATATTAAGGGTATAGAAAGTTCGAATAATGAAGATGAATTGAATCGACTTTTAGCGAAGCTAAAGATTAGTAAAGTCCAAGAGACCAACTGGAAATCATTTACCGATCAATTCAAGGAACTAAATCCTTCTTTTCATAAGAGCCTGGCGGTCAAAGTAGAAAACCTCACCTCCGGCGACCTGAGGCTGGCTGCCCTGCTTCGTATGGGCCTGAGCAGTAAAGAGATTGCCAATATGCTCGGAATAGGGGAAGAGGGAATGAAAAAAGCCCGATACCGGTTGCGTAAAAAAATGAACTTGGATTCAGACGAGAGCCTGGAAGTGGAAATCATGAGACTCTGAACACAATTGTATGGAACAGTTCTCCTTTTTTTAGTCATTTTAGAAGTTGCGAAACAAGGCAGAGGCAAAATATTATTTACTGCGTGTTCACCTTTTCCTGATTATTCGATAAATGAGAAATGAATCAATCGAACACTATGAAAACTTCTGCTTCTTTTCTTCTTTCCGCCATTCTTTTCACATCTGTAGCCTGCACAGGACAAAACTATAACCAAGGCAATTACAGTAATTCAACGACACAATATTCTCAATCGACCTCCTCAAACAATGATCAGGTTGTGATGAAAACCATTTCCAATCCTCAGACCGGTCAGATGGTTGCTCAAATGCCGCTCCCTTCTTCTTGGAATATAAACCCAAATCCGGGCCCACAAGACCCTGCTGCCACAGGCCCCGGTGGCATTGAAATTCGCACTTTCACAGGGCAGTCATTTACATTTAGCAATGATGCTTATACGAATCAAATCTATCAGCAAAGCGGACAGAAGGTTCGCCAACCTGTGGGAGTTGAAACTGTGATAAAGCAGGATTTAATGCAGGAAGCTCAGAAACAAGGAATGAGATTTGAAAAGATGTACGCTCTGCCAAAGCTCGCGCAAGCGGATAAAGCATACGCCGATCAGTTATATACTTACGGACAGCAGCAGAAGTCTTTTCAGGTAGCAGGTGCTGAGTTCACTGGAAAAGATGGGAAGAAGGAATTGGTGATCGTACACTACTATGAAACATTCGGGATGGGAATGTATTTCTGGGGGTACACTCTTGAAAACCTATCGGCGCCTCAACAGTCCTTTGAATCTGCAAAACAAACTTACATCTACGCTCTGGAGAATGTTCAACACAACCCGCAAGCAATAGCTGCCTATAACCAAAAGGAATCTGCTCAACTTTCAGCCAATGATGCGGCTTTTCAAAACAGAATGCGCAATAACCAAGCGAATTTTGAGGCTACTCAAAGAGCACATGTCAATAGCTCCAATGCCATTAACGAAGCACAAATGGGCATATACCGCAGTCAAAGCGAGAGCTTTAATCGCAGCAATCAACAAATTACGAATGGTATTTTGGAAGAGAATACCATGTACAATTCCACAAATGGCGAGACCTATCAAGTAGAAGGACATTCGAACACGTATTGGATGAATGCCAACGGAGAGTACATTCCCACGGATAATAGTCTCTACAATCCCAATCTAGATCAGAACGTTAATTCAACTGAATGGGTGGAAGGAGATCCGAGATAATTAAACTTAATTCTCTATACAAGAAGGTTCCCGTTTTCGGGAGCCTTTTTTTATTTCTTAGTCATCGAGGTTTATCGATTTCGCTAACTCTTCCTCGATATCCTTCAGATAAATCTTATCCATGTGCTCCGTATAAATATCGAACATCCGCGAGCCACTTTTGTAAAGTTTTTTTGAGCCATTTCAAGATTCGCACGGCAAAGTTCCGGTTGGCCTTTTTGGCGATAAGCTAAGGCTATGTAATATCTATTTTCTGCCAGATCATTCTCAGCTTCTTGGATTTTGAGTGTCTCAATGGCTTTATCGTACTCTTCTTTTTCGAGGTAAAGAACTCCCAGATGCAAGTAGTCGTAAGGGCTTGCGAAATAGGTTGAATCACTGAGCTTCTTCTCAATAATGGAGATGGCCTTTTCAGGTTGACCAATAGCCTTGTAGCAAATCGCTCGCGTGATTTCCAGATGGTAGTCGCCGTTTTGCCCGAATCCGATATCGTAATCCACCAAGCTGTCGAGGAGCTCAATATCAGCTATGGCGCCCTCGTAATCGCGAAAGAATTGATATCGGCACCAGCCTCGGTAAAAGAGTTCGCCCTCGGGATCGTACTCGACGGCTTTGTCAATTAACTTCTTCCAAGTCAAGAAGTCGCCGCTTTTGAGGTAGGCAGTTGACTTAACCTTATAGGCATAGGCAAAGGTGGAATCAATGGCCAATGCTTCATCCAGAAACTCTTGGTAAGCGCGGCTGAATTGATAATGCCCTGCGCGTTTTTCCGATACAAGGCAAGCTTCGTATTTAAGGGTGTCGCCTTGATACAAGTACGCGTTGCAGTTGGGTTGAGCTTTTGCTTTCCAGCAAAAAATGATCAAAAAAGTGAAGCAGAAGTATTTCATGGCAAGATCTCGATTATGTCTCCATTTTCAATTTTGAAAATCAGATACTGGTAATATTCATCGGGATTCTCCGAATCGGGTAGGGGCTTCCATCCATCCAAGGATTTGGTGATGCTCATGAGTTGATCGGTTATTCGCGAATCGAATTCCCTCGATTCGTAGTGCTCATCGGAGCAGATCATTCGAAATCTTCCCGACTCGCCGCGGCAGTTTACCACGAATCGTATTCTCACCCATCCACTTTCGTTTACTTCAACGGGAACATAAGCCAATTCAAACTGCTCTTTGATTTTGAGCATTTCGCCTTCGTATTGAAGTCCCTGAGAGAAATTGAAATATTGCTTGAGGAATACTTCGTCATTGCAAAGCTTGAATGCGGGATCGTCGAGTTGGGTATCGGCTTCAATGTCACCTACGTACCTCAAGTATTTCGATTGTTCCTTTTCTGTGGAGCAGCTCGTCAATGCGATGAATACAAAAAGGAGGGAAAGAGGCTTGCTGAATAAAAGTGTGGTTTGAGATTTTGATTTCGGCATCATACTGACCAAACATATCGATTTCAGTCGTTTGTCTCTCCGTTTTTAAGCCTTCTTAACAAGAGGAGTTATTTCCGGAGGTACGGGGACTTGGTAGGATAAGGCACTAATAAACAAACGGCCCCTCTCGGAGCCGCTTGCTTTCCTACCTCAGCAGGCGCCTGTCTGATATCATCAGTGAGATCAAACTCTATCTAAGTGGAGGAGTGGTTAGACCACAACTTATCATCGATGATGATTAAAAAGGTGAACGTACTATTCGGATTTTTTTCGGATTCTTCGGGCAAATAGAAGTAGAAACAAGATTCCAATAAGGGAAAGAGCAATCCACCAATAGTCTGATGAAGATTCCACGGGGGTTGCATTTCCAAAAAGCACCAAGCCCGACCAGTAATATGGGTTTTTGAGTTCCCCTTTGGCATCTTGCAAATAGTGGAGTTTTGCTTGTCGCAGTGCTTCGTTTTTTGGCATTCCTTCCGACAAGTTTTGGTAGAATGTCTCTATGATTTGAGCGGATGTTTTCTCATCAATTTCCCAAAGTGACATCACCAAACTCGGACATCCCGCATAGGCAAAGCCATGAGCCATGGACAACACACCTTCAGAACTGCTCTCCTTTCCCACACCCGTTTCGCACGCGGTGAGCACGGCTAACTCTGCTCGCAGAGGTAGGTTATAAATCTCATAGGCATGGAGGTAGCCGTCTTCATTTTCTGATCGAGATAAAATCAGACGAGAGAGCATCGGAGAAGTGGTATTGATCTCAGTATGAGTGCCAAGATGAATAATTCTGTAGTCTTCCGCTTCTTGTTTAAATCGGTCTTCAGTGGCCTGAGCGGCAATGACAGACTGCCCTGAAAAAAGCTCAGCGATGAAACCAGCGGTTTTCATAGCAAACGGCTGACGAATAAACTTTTGTCCCGAGCCGCCCTCGTTTTCATCATTTTCAAAACCGGGAGCCATAGCGAGTATGCCATTCGTATTCGAGACTCCCGATAAGTTCTGATAAAGCAATGAGGTAGTCGCCGATAGCAAATAGGATATTGTGTAATCTTCTATCAAAAATCTTCCCGTCTCATCATCAGTCAAAACCTCGAAATTTAAGGCATACAATGGTCCGTCAGGAATGATGAAAAGCTCGCTGCCTGAAAAATGAGTCTCCAAAGGGGCAAACAAACCTTGGTAAATTTCCTTGGCTATTTTGAGACTTTCCGTTTGGTTCCTGTTAATAAGGCTTTGATTAAACACTTTGATCTTTTCCTCGATATCGGCCAATTCAAATGGCACCAACTCGATACTTTTCGGAGTAATAACAAAAGCTAAAAGTCCATTGCTGGTTTCGACGTATTCAACCAAGGTCTGTCCTTTCTGCAGCAGATTGTTTTGAATCTCAGATAAGGAAGCTGTCTTTGAATCGTACCTCAACTCGTAGTAATTGGGATAAACATCTTTGATATGTACAAGCAAACCGTCGTATTCCTCTTCTATTTCACCGTAGTTTTCTTTGTGCTCAGGGTCGGATAGCTGCTTAAGCAAAGACCTCTCTTTTGCGATGATGCTATCGGGTACTTGGGCAACTCTCAAAGAACTGAACTTATTGAGTTGACGCTTCAAAAGAACTGTTTTTCGTTCTTCGGCATAGCGCAGGACCTCGTCTCGGTAGGATTTATTTCCGGTGAGCACAAATAGCTGATGCGCGATTCCCGCTGCTTCTGCGTAGATCGCTGCATGTTCATCGATAAAAGAGAGTTGAGCTCCGTCTGAATCAAAGTTTCTGCGCTCCTCGCTCAAATAGATGAGTGCCGACTCTAAGTATTCCAGTGCTTTTTCCAAAGAAGCCGCATTTTCACCTGCAACAAATTGAGCTTTCATTAACAAAGCTTCCGGAAGCATTCTCACGATACCGCTATAATTCCCTGTTTCTTTATTTCGATTCGAAGCCCTGTTTGATTCAAAAATCTCAATCGCCTTATCCAAATAAAATTCAGAGCTATCGTTTTGATTCTGTTTTAAGAACACCTCAGCTCGGTACAGCCGGATTTCACCAATGGGATTGCTCTTTTCTCCAAAATTTTCGGTGAAGATGGCAGCAGATCGCCTTAGATCTAAGTGGGCGCCTGAATAATCTCCTAACTCTACTCTTACTGCGGCTCTGAATTGATAGGCTTTTGCTAATTCTTGACTTCCGAATTCATCTGAAACCTGACCCGCTAACTCAATCGTTCGGTTGATGTGGAGAAGAGCCTTCTCGTATTTACCCCACTCTTGATAGAGCTGCCCCAGTCGCTGATGTCGATTCAGCGTATGGTAGTTCACTTCTCCATATTCCTTAACAGTTGCTTCGAGGCTATTGAGCAAATGCACTTCAGCTTCTTGGTAGTTGCCTGCTGCAAGTTCTATGCTGCCACGAGATTCTTCATAGCTCACATACATTTTATCATCATCAGGAAAAAATTCACTTTTTAGGGAATAAACATATTCGGTCATTGCCAGGGCACGTTCCAGATCTCCAATGGACAAGTAGAGGGCCGCGAGGTTATGGTAATTGAAGGTTAAGTTTTTTTGCTGATTATACTTGTCGTAAGTTTCTACCAGATAAGGGAGTGCCTCTTTTCTAAATTCTATTGCCACCTCGAGCAGCTCCATACTCTTGGCCAGATTGCCTTCATCTTCATAGGCAAGTGAAAGATTTCCAATGGCATTGGCAGCGTATAATTTGGCCATGATTGTGTCTTCCATCAGCAATGCCAGTTCACTGCTGCGCTTTAATGCCTTTTTAGCCTTGATCATATCACCATACTTCCAGTAAGCTGCTCCCATCGCGTTGTAGCAATCAACTCTTTTGGTGAGAAGGACAGTTGTATCTTCTTCTATAACATTGAGTGCTTCTGTAAAGTGAAATATGGCTTTTGGAGTATTTCCTATCACTTGATAGTCGAAGCCTAGATTGTAATGAGCGTCTGACCGCTCCATGACATCTGCATTTTTATACTCATTGCAAAAATCCAAGAAACGCAGATCTGTGAGCATGCACATACTGTCAATGCCCGCTTCGTAATAAACCCAAGAAAGCTCGTTGATCGAAAAGAGAACGTTTGAGGAATCTTTGTCCTCTTTTTCTATAAGTCCTACGAGATACTCTGCCCGTTCAATTCCTTCATCGGTTTTACCCAATTGAGTTTTTGCCCTTCCCGTTTTGTATACAAACTCGTGTAATGAGTCGTAACGGGCTGTTTCGATCAGGTAATTCACCTGACGTTCAAGCGCCTTTTCAAGCTGAGCATAGTCCTCTGCAGCGTAAAAAGAATCTACAAGTGCTTGATTTTCGAGATAAACCGAATCATTGAAGTCTTGGCAGAATACGCAGGAGTTTATACTCAGCAAGATTGCTATTGCCAAGCCGAATCTCATGATCCTATTGATTCTTGAGCAGCCCTGATTTCAGCTTTGAAAGGTGAATCATTGAGTGGCTTAAAATTCAGTGCTTCCTCGGTATTCCCACGTTTCAACTCAGCAAGGAATAGCATGTACTGGGCTTTGTACTTGAATTTTGACGCAGTAGAATTCAGAATCTTGTCCAGATATGGTTCAGCCTGATCGAAAGCATCCATATTGAAATAGGAGGCTCCGATGTAATAGTTCAGTGTATCGTTTTGCGGCTCCGCTTCCAGAAGGATTATCCATTTGTTTATTGCTGTTTGATAGTCTTCCGTCTTGTAATCCACCATGGCATCGTAGAAGTCATAGCTGTCCGTGGCGCTCATCGGCACGGGCAGACCCGGATCGGTGTAGTTGTATTCGGCGTAAAGCTCAGAGGAGCTATCCTCAAGATTAAAATACCAAAAGGAAAATCCGATCAACACCGCTAAAGAAGCGGCAATGGAGAAGAAGAGGTAGGGGCTTTTCTTTTTTTGGTTGCTATCGTATAGCTCCGAGTGAATGGAATCCAGTTCGGCTTTCAAGCCTTCTGCTTCAACCGACTTAATCAAGTCGCTTTGTTCCAAAACGGTTTCTCGCAACTCCTTATCCGCTTCCATTTCTTTTTGGAAACTTTGCCGCTCTTCGGCCGACATGTCGCCCAAGATGAATCGCTCAATTCGTTCAAAATCTTTTTCCGACAGTTCACGCATTGTTCTCAGAATTAAGGTCGCGTAATTTTTTCATGCAGCGGTACTTCTGTGTTTTCACAGTAGCAGCGTCAAAGCCCAGTTCGTTTCCTATTTCGTCCAAACTCATTTTGGCGTAATAGAACCGATTAAGGATATTCTGGCATTTTTCGCCGAGTTGGGCGTAGATAGTTCGCAATTGATTGAGTCTATTTTCGCTTTCGTCTACTTCAACTTCCTCTGCGGGATCGTAATCTTCAGCCAGTCGCATAGTAGACTTATAGGATTTGGACTTTACACGATCGAGCCATTTAAACTTGGCGATTCGATAGATGTAGCCTCCAAGGGAGGATTCGTCTTGGGGAGTGAATTTGCCCTCTTTGGCATTTAGCCAAGCCGCCGTTATGGCTTCTTGGAAGATGTCTTTGGCATCGTCACTGCTTCCCGAATTTTGTATGATATAAGCTTCCACCGATGGATAGTTTTTGGAGTAAATTTCTTTTAATGTGGCTCGGTCGTGCTCAAGAAAACGACTGGTCACTTTATCTGAAATCGGCGGAATTTTATTCTGGTTGCTCTGCACGTGGCACTTAAGTCGGTCAATCTTTCAATTTTAAAGATTTAATCCGTGCAATGCAATTTTATTTTCTGCCGTTTCAACTATATATCGAGAAAGTTTGGAAAGGTGAACATCCTTTCTCGTTTTAATTAGACACCTTTTTAATATTAGGCTCTCGTTAGGATTGCTAAATTCGTCAACTGAAGCACTTACTTTCCGATCTTTCTTAAAAAAGACATAATTGGCACCTCCTAATTGTTTGTATCCTCGGTGCAAGTAGTTTATTATTGCTTAATAATGCTCAAACGAAAGACATATCATCTGTTTGTAGCACTGCTCTTTCTGAGTAACTACTCCATTGGCTTAGATTCTGATTCTATAAGCTCAACGGATTCACCTAGAGACAGTCTAAGAAACCTAATCGCAATTGAAACAGATGCTAGAACCAAAAGCGTCTTGTATTTGAAGCTCGCCAATACCTATAAGGCCAACAATTCGGAAGATGGTATTGCTCCTGCAAGACGTGGGGTTGAGCTAGCGAGAAAGGCGGATTACCCAATTGGCATTGCAGAAAATTACGCCGTGTTGGGAGATTTATTCGTTTCCATGAACCAATTGGATAGTGCACGCGTAAGTTATCAAGAAGCAGGGTCTGTCTACAAAGACCTGGGGCGATGGTTTGATTGTGCTCAAGTGACAATGATAATAGGGAATATCCTTCTTGCACAGAATAAATATGTAGAAGCACAGAAAACATACTTAGAGGCTCTAGAAATCGCGGAAAAACAAAGCTTATCGCTAATAGAGGCCCATCTTAACAACAATCTAGGTGTTCTATACATGGACATTGAAGATTACGATGATGCTAAGAATTACTCCCAAAAGGCAATACAAGGATTCATTAAAGAGGGGGATTTGATCAATGCAAACTTAGCAAGGGCTAATGTTTATCAAATTCTGGTTACAGAAGGAGAATACGATAAGGCGATAGATGGCTTTTTGGATATTGTGAATTTCTTCTTGAAAGAGAAGAACTGGGAACACGTGGCATACGGCTACAACGAAGTTGCATCCATTCATTATGAGCGAAAGGACTATTTGGACGCTGAAGAATTTGCAGGCCTCGCTTTGACAACTGTAGAAAAGAATCTAGACTATTTTGAAGGGCCTTCCTCTTATTACCGAGCTGAGATTTATACCACGTTGGCAAAAATCTTTAACAGTCAAGGCAAGGAAAGCGACGCAATGAAATTTGCACGTGCGGGATATTCGATTTCGGTGCAAAACTCCTACTCAAAAAACGCCTATGAATGTGCCGAGATTCTTTTCAATATTCATTCCCTTTCTGTCCGGAAGGATTCAGCGCTGTATTATGGAAAGGCTTACATAGAGTCATACAAGACTTTTGAAAGGGATAGAGACGTAAAGCAAATCACTCAGCTAAAGATGCAGAGGGAGTTTGACGAAGCTGAACGAAAACGCGAAGTAGCAATAGTCAAGAAACAAGCTGCTGCAGATCGTCGAGAGCTCATATATATAGGAGCGTTAATCATTACACTTCTATTGGTCACGGTCCTCGTTTTTCGGTATAAAAATCAAAAGATTAAAACGGATCGAGCTAATTTATTGAGAGATAAACTAGAACTTGAGAAGGAAAGCCTTGGTCAAAAATTGAGGTACAAGAATAAAGAGCTAGCAACAAATATGATGTATCTACTCGAGAAGAATGAGTTTATAGGTTCTATCACCAATAAGTTGATAGACATGAGGTCTCGAGCAAAGAAGGAAAATCAAGATTTCGTTCAAGAAATCATCATAGAGTTGAAAAGAAACTCCTCACAGAAGATTTGGGAAGAGTTTGAAATGAGGTTTAAAGAAGTTCATGCTGATTTTTATCAATCTTTAATGGACAAGTATCCCGACCTCACTCCGAACGAAGTTCGCCTTTCAGCTTTCTTGAGATTGAATATGTCAACGAAAGAGATATCAGCCATTACCCACCAATCGGTAAAAAGCATCAACATGGCCCGTTTCCGCTTGCGAAAAAAGATTGGAATTGATCGCGATGAGAACCTTATTTCGTTTCTGACTCAGCTCTGAGTTACTTTTTCCTTTCATCTCGAAGTGTGTTAAAATCATCTGATAGACAGTTGATTGAGTTCTGTTGTAGTAATGTTGTTTCCGCTATTTATTGGTTGTAGTATCCAAGTGATCGCGAAATTTTTGATTGACCATCTCCTCCCTCTACATTCGGCAAAGTTCAATTCGATTGTTCGGTATGAACGACTTGTTCAAATCAAATCATTTTAAACCAAATCAAAACAAAATGAAAAAGCTTTACTCGATTATTGCCATTTTATTTTTCGCCGTCTCGGTGTTGCAAGGTCAATCAACTCTGACCATAAATGTGGCGGACAGCGAAACAAGTCTTCCAATTGAAGGCGCTACGGTTCAATCTTCATCATTTTCCGGCCAAACAGACGCAAGTGGCCAGCTCGTGCTAAATAATATTGCTGATGGCACATATAGCTACACGGTTACGGCAGACTGTTTCATTACCGGTAGTAACAATGTAACGGTAGCCGGAAGCGATGTAGGTAGCGATACTGATCTCGATCCTGAGACTACGAACAACGTATTCTTCTTCGTTGGTTCACCATTTACTCTTTCGGGAGCTACAGTAAACCTAACGGGTCCTAACGGATACAATGAGTCAATCGTAACGGGAGCGATCCTGGGAGACCTTTTCGAGAACGTACCTTACGGAGATTACAACTACACAATTTCTCTTGACTGCTACGAAACCCTATCAGGTTCGGTAACGGTTGAGTGCATCGGTGGCGGACAAGGCGTATCAGTATTTGCAACCCCTCAAGAGGAAACCACTAACAACGTATTCTTCTTTGTTGGTTCACCATTTACCCTTTCGGGAGCTACAGTAAACCTAACGGGTCCTAACGGATACAATGAGTCAATCGTAACGGGAGCGATCCTGGGAGACCTTTTCGAGAACGTACCTTACGGAGATTACAACTACACAATTTCTCTTGACTGTTACGAAACCATATCAGGTTCGGTAACGGTTGAGTGCATCGGTGGCGGACAAGGCGTATCAGTATTTGCAACCCCTCAAGAGGAAACCACTAACAACGTATTCTTCTTTGTTGGTTCACCATTTACCCTTTCGGGAGCTACAGTAAACCTAACGGGTCCTAACGGATACAATGAGTCAATCGTAACGGGAGCGATCCTCGGAGACCTTTTCGAGAACGTACCTTACGGAGATTACAACTACACAATTTCTCTTGACTGCTACGAAACCATATCAGGTTCGGTAACGGTTGAGTGCATCGGTGGCGGACAAGGCGTATCAGTATTTGCAACCCCTCAAGAGGAAACCACTAACAACGTATTCTTCTTTGTTGGTTCACCATTTACCCTTTCGGGAGCTACAGTAAACCTAACGGGTCCTAACGGATACAATGAGTCAATCGTAACGGGAGCGATCCTCGGAGACCTTTTCGAGAACGTACCTTACGGAGATTACAACTACACAATTTCTCTTGACTGCTACGAAACCCTATCAGGTTCGGTAACGGTTGAGTGCATCGGTGGCGGACAAGGTGTATCAGTATTTGCAACCCCTCAAGAGGAAACCACTAACAATGTATTCTTCTTCGTTGGTTCACCATTTACCCTTTCGGGAGCTACAGTAAACCTAACGGGTCCTAACGGATACAATGAGTCAATCGTAACGGGAGCGATCCTCGGAGACCTTTTCGAGAACGTACCTTACGGAGATTACAACTACACAATTTCTCTTGACTGCTACGAAACCCTATCAGGTTCAGTGACGGTTGAGTGCATCGGTGGCGGACAAGGCGTATCAGTATTTGCAACCCCTCAAGAGGAAACCACTAACAACGTATTCTTCTTTGTTGGTTCACCATTTACCCTTTCGGGAGCTACAGTAAACCTAACGGGTCCTAACGGATACAATGAGTCAATCGTAACGGGAGCGATCCTCGGAGACCTTTTCGAGAACGTACCTTACGGTGAGTATAACTACACAATTTCTCTTGACTGTTACGAAACCCTATCAGGTTCGGTAACGGTTGAGTGCATCGGTGGCGGACAAGGCGTATCAGTATTTGCAACCCCTCAAGAGGAAACCACTAACAACGTATTCTTCTTTGTTGGTTCACCATTTACCCTTTCGGGAGCTACAGTAAACCTAACGGGTCCTAACGGATACAATGAGTCAATCGTAACGGGAGCGATCCTGGGAGACCTTTTCGAGAACGTACCTTACGGTGAGTATAACTACACAATTTCTCTTGACTGTTATGAAACCCTATCAGGTTCGGTAACGGTTGAGTGCATAGGTGGCGGACAAGGCGTATCAGTTTTTGCAAACCCTGTAGAAATCGTTCTTGATACAGAAGTTACTCTAGAAGAGGGCAATATTTTGATTTCCTCTGCTACGGGGGTAACTTATCAGTGGATTGATTGTGCAACTGAAGAGCCGATCGAAGGTGCTACGAATCAATTCTTCGTTGCATTGGAAGAAGGTGAATATGCCGTGATTCTCACACAAAATAACTGTTCAGCAACGTCTGAATGCATCCCAACATCTGCGCCTTGTGAGTCACCTTACCCGGCTGTAAACCCTGAAAGTTTAAACGCTACTATTCTTCAAAACGGAAAATTGCGTTTTGATTGGGAACCTATTTCCGGACAAATCGGCTGTCAAATTAATATCTTGGTTGGAGCAGGACCTCAGCAAGCTAGCATTATCAAGCCAGGACCTGATGCGAGTTCATTCACAGCTCCCGTTTCTCAATTAGTGCCGTTTACAACATACTTCTACAGAGTGAGATGTGGTTGTTCACAAAATCCTCTAATAGTTGGGCAGTACACTCCGTATGCATCCATATTGTACTTACCTCCAACTATTACGGAAGAAATGGGTGTTGCTTACGCTGACTCTCCGCTTTCTCAAGTAGATGGAGATACACAGTGGAATAACGCAAACCTTGGTGAAAACGTGGTTAGCGAACTTTTCGCAATGGCATCTACTGATTCTTGGGTGCGGGTTGCTCCAAACCCGGCACAAGACAATGTAAACCTGTCTTACAATTCAATTACAGAAGGACAGGGATTGATTCGAGTATTTGATGCCCAAGGAAAACTAGCCTTTGAGAGAGTAGTGACTTTCAACAAAGGTGTAAATAACGTTAACCTCAACTTGAATGAGTTAGAAAACGGTTTCTATGTAGTAGAAGTACTAAAAGGTGATAGCCGCGAGTCAATCAGACTTTTGATACAGTAAGAGTTGATATCATAAACGAGTCACTTTTGACTTAGAGAAAGCGATGCAGGAATTCCTGCATCGCTTTTTTCTTGAGCGAATATGAGGCATAAAAAAATCAAACTTAAGCAATGGGATAGCCTTATTCCTGCGTCTTGCATTCGACGTTGATTTTAGACTTGTATTTCTGACTCAGGCTTTTTTTTTGAACAGATTTGTAAGATTCGCCGACAGGTGCATTTGTTAAACTCATGGAACTAAAAAAAAACAGATTACACTATACTTATTGGGAATATCAGGCTTCAATCCGGGAACATATATCCGATCAATAAGATATTTCTTCACTGACATCAAGAGATCTTTTTAGGAGAGTGAGTGTTGGACGGAGTTGGTGGTAACAAGCAGCTAAAAAAACCTTCGGAAACTTGATAACTCAAAGCAAGCATAGAAAGCTTGCACGCTGAAGTGATCCCTGACAATGAGATCATGAAATAATCTCAACCTTCAAGAACTATGATTTCGAAACACAATGTTGAATCATATCATTCACCAATCATAGAAAAGCATCAGCAGGGCGCGCTTTAGATTGTCAAAAAAGATCGGAATTGATTGTGAAGAGAAAATTATTTCCGTTTGGACTCTGCTCTAAGTCACTTTTTTCTTCTACCGGAATGAGTCAGTTTTAGTTTTGATATACAGTTGTTTACCCTTCTTTGTAGTAACGTTGTTCCAACTCTTTTTTAGGTGTAGTATCTAAGTGATTGCAGAAGATATGTTCAGTTTTATTCTCCTTCTACATTTGTTACAGGTCATCCTAAATAAAAGGTATGAAAAGATCATGACATAATTATCCCACATTAAATCCAAAGAGGTGAAAAAAAAGAAAGCGGAAGTATCTGATAAAAAAGAAACTGATAAATCTTTTGAAGCTCTTCTCGAAGAGATGGTAGAAGAAAATAAATCAGTCACCAGTGGTATCAAAAAGATTTTGAAGGATATCGAAAAGAGAAACAAACAAGACAATTGATCAAACTAAATAATTGATATGAAAAAATATTACTCCTTATTTATTTGCTTGCTATTTACTGCTTCTGCGGCATTTAGTCAATCAACGGTGACCCTCCGAGTTTTGGATAGCGGATCAAACGCGCCTATAGAAGACGCGACCATTCAATCAATTTCATTCACTGGCCAGACAAATGCCTCAGGTGAGATAGTATTAAATAATATTCCTGATGGGACCTATGATTTTACAGTAACAGCCGAGTGCTACCAATTGGCATTGGGAAGTGTCACTGTTGCAGGTGCAGACGTTGTAGATGAAACTGCG
Organism: uncultured Cryomorphaceae bacterium; assembly: GCA_942492545.1. Lineage (GTDB taxonomy): Bacteria > Bacteroidota > Bacteroidia > Flavobacteriales_D > Cryomorphaceae > JAKVAV01. The sequence goes on from CALOFA010000014.1 coordinate 20,056, forward strand.
ATTGACCCTGAGCCGACGAACAACGTATTCTTTTTCGTTGGATCGCCATTCACCCTTTCAGGAGCTACCATAAACTTGACTGGCCCGAACGGCTACGACGAGTCAATAGTGACTGGTGCCATACTGGGAGATCTCTTTGAAAATGTTCCAATAGGTGATTACAACTACACGATCACACTTGACTGCTACGAAACGGTAACAGGAACGGTAACGGTAGAATGCCTCGGCGGTGGTCAAGGTGTTTCTGTATTTGAGAATCCACAAGAGATTACTTCCAACAATGTTTTCTTTTTCGTTGGATCACCATTCACCCTTGCAGGAGCTACAGTCAACATGACAGGCCCGAACGGCTACGACGAGACGATCATCACGGGACAAATCCTCGGTGACCTTTTCGAGAACGTACCGGGCGGAGAGTACAACTACACCATCACACTCGACTGCTACGAAACAGTAACAGGAACTGTAACGGTAGAATGCCTCGGTGGCGGACAAGGCGTATCAGTATTTGAGAATCCACAAGAGATTACTTCCAACAATGTATTCTTTTTCGTTGGATCACCGTTCACGTTGAGTGGAGCCACGGTGAACATGACTGGTCCTGACGGCTACGACGAGACGATCATCACGGGACAAATCCTCGGTGACCTTTTTGAGAACGTACCGGGCGGAGAGTACAACTACACCATCACACTCGACTGCTACGAAACAGTAACAGGGACTGTAACGGTAGAATGCCTCGGTGGCGGACAAGGCGTATCAGTATTTGAGAATCCACAAGAGATTACTTCCAACAATGTTTTCTTTTTCGTTGGATCACCATTCACCCTTGCAGGAGCTACAGTCAATATGACAGGCCCGAACGGCTACGACGAGACGATCATCACGGGACAAATCCTCGGTGACCTTTTCGAGAACGTACCGGGCGGAGAGTACAACTACACCATCACACTCGACTGCTACGAAACAGTAACAGGAACTGTAACGGTAGAATGCCTCGGTGGCGGACAAGGCGTATCAGTATTTGAGAATCCACAAGAGATTACTTCCAACAACGTATTCTTTTTCGTTGGATCACCGTTCACGTTGAGTGGAGCCACGGTGAACATGACTGGTCCAGACGGTTACGACGAAACAATCACCACGGGACAATTCCTGGGTGACCTTTTTGAGAACGTACCTGGCGGAGAATACAACTACACCATCGCACTCGACTGCTACGAAACCATCACAGGAACTGTAACGGTAGAGTGCCTCGGCGGTGGACAAGGTGTATCGGTATTTGGAGAATCCACTAGAGATTACTTCCAACAATGTTTTCTTCTTTCGTTGGATCACCGTTCACATTAGCGGAGCTACGGTCTTCTTTACTGATTCAGACGGCTACGACGAGACACTCATAACAGGTGCCATCCTCGGCGATTTATTCGAAAACGTACCAGGCGGAGAGTATGACTACACCATCACATTAGACTGCTACGAGACTATCACAGGATCGGTAACGGTAGAATGCATCGGCGGTGGCCAAGGTGTTTCGGTATTCGAAAATCCGGTTGAGATTACATCGAACAATGTTTTCTTCTTTGTTGGTTCACCGTTGACAATTTCTGGAGCTACGGTAAACCTAACAGGCCCTGACGGTTATGATGAATCAATCATAACAGGAGCTATTTTAGGAGATGTTTTCGAAAACGTACCAGGCGGAGAGTATGAGTACACCATCACGCTAGACTGCTACGAGACTATCACAGGATCGGTAACAGTAGAATGCATCGGAGGCGGACAAGGTGTTTCGGTATTCGAAAATCCGGTTGAGATTACATCGAACAATGTTTTCTTCTTTGTTGGTTCACCGTTGACAATTTCTGGAGCTACGGTAAACCTAACAGGCCCTGACGGTTATGATGAATCAATCATAACAGGAGCTATTTTAGGAGATGTTTTCGAGAACGTACCAGGTGGGGAGTATGAGTACACCATCACGCTCGACTGCTACGAAACCATCACCGGATCGGTAACGGTCGAGTGCATCGGCGGCGGACAAGGCGTGTCTGTTTCAGAGAATCCAATGGAAATCGTGCTCGATACCGAAGTAACTCAAGATAGCAATGTACTGACTGCATCTGCCGAGGGAGTAGAATACCTGTGGATCGACTGCAGCGATGACGAACCTATAGAAGGGGAGACCAGTCAAACATTTGCAGCTGAGGCAAACGGTGAGTATGCAGTGATTATCACTTCAGAAAACTGTTCATCAACTTCAGAGTGTTTTAATATTACAACGGTAGGTGTTGAGAATCGAAGAAACAATTTAAATCTGGCGGTATTTCCAAATCCGTTCAGAAATCAGGTAAATATTTCACTTGAAGGGTTGGAAGGAAATACTACAGTTGAAGTTTACTCAGTTAGCGGTCAGCAAATGCTGATTAAGACAAGTCAAAATTCGGGAAATCAAACTTTGGACCTCTCTAATTTACCGTCAGGAGTTTACGTATTGAAAGTATCAAACGGTGATGGTTTATTCATTGATCAAATCATCAAACAATAGTCACACTTGAATTTAAAAAACACATTATGATATTTAAAAAATCAATATTAGCCCTCATCCTTACCGCAATGTGCAGTGGGGCTATGGCTCAACTCGAAGTAATCGAAGAAGGGTTTGAATCTTGGCCTCCTCAGGGTTGGTCTATTTATACCCTTGGTGCAGGCAATGGATGGATTGATGACTGGCAAGGCGAGAGTCATACAGGAGCCAATTCTGCGTACTCCAGTATCAATAATGACGATTGCGACAACTGGTTGGTCACTCCTGCTATCGTTATTGGAGCGGATAATTACCAAGTGAGCTTTTGGGAGCTGAATCAATCAGTTGAGTTTTATGATCGCGCTTCGGTTTTGGTCTCAAGTGATGGTGCCGACCCTTCCACTGCTACTTATGAAGAAGTATTTCTCTCAACAGATTTGCCTCAGGTTTGGACTCAACAAATTATAGACCTCTCTGCGTATGAAGGAGAGGAAGTGAATATTGCTTTTCGTTATGAAGGTACATTCCATGTATGGTTCATTGATGACGTTAAGGTTAGTCCATCCGCGTATACCGATTTGGGAATTCAGGAAGTTATCAATCCCACTGGCTTTGCCGAGCAGGGTGATGCGGAGGATGTGATTATCCGAATTAAAAATAATGGAACTACGATCGTAGATGAAGCGGATATCGAATGGACAGTAAATGGAGTGGATCAGACCACTTTTAGTTCGAGCACTCTGGCCTTGGAGCCAGGTGATGAAACCGATATTAATCTTGGCAGCTTTGATTTTAGCGCTTCTAACAATTATGTTCTTGAATTTAACATGATTGCCAACGGCGACGAGGTACCTGCCAATGATGTGTTTACATCTAACTATGAGATTTCCAATCCCAAAGACTTAAGCGTAGAGCAAGTTAGACCAGAAGGTATCGTTCCGTTTCCGGGAGAGAATGACGTAAGAATCAAGATTACCAATACCGGTGCTAACCTTATTGATACGCTCTCCATTGATTGGGCGGTGAATGATGCTTCACAGGCTCCCTTTAGCACGGAAAGCCTTGGGCTACCTGCAGGTCAAAGCACAGAGTTGGTTATAGGCTCTTTTGATTTTCCGCAAGGAGTGAATACCGTTTTTGCTACTGCCAATGCACTTGGCGACATCAATCCGGTAAATGATAGCTACTTAGCCTACACGGCGGTAGATACATTGTGGGAGAGCTTTGAAGGCGCCGATTTTCCGCCTCCCGGATGGTCAATAGAGTTTGGGGTGAGAGATGATCTAAACTTCGGTAGCTCGGCTCAAGGTTTTTACTACTACTCTGCACTGCCTGATAGCAATTTCTTCGGCATTGCGACTGATACTTTGTACACGCCCTACTTAGATGTTGAAGATGGAGACGTCTTTAAGTTTTTCATAGAAACAGCAGGTTTTCTGGCTACGGACAATTTTTTTGTGGCCAAAGATCTAGATGGAAACGTAACTGTCGTTGACCAGATTGTGATTGACTTCGGTAGTTGGCAAGAGCTGACTTATGATATTTCAGAGTTTGCAGGGATTTATCGTTTCGGTATTGCATCATATGCCGAGGCACCGGGCCAAGCGAAATTTGATCTTTTTACTTCCAGCGCGAGCATTTATGTACCTGAGAATGATCTCGCCATTGCTGAAGGTGACATTTATTTTCTGGCTAGACAAAACCAAGATGAATCGTTTCAGTGTACGGTTAGGAATATGGGTTCTACCCTCGTTATTGGAAGCCAATACACCGTTAATCTTGTCGATAGTGAGGGTTTGGTTGTAGGTTCACAGCCCGGCACCATTCTTTCGCCATTTCAGGAAGAAGTTTTTACGTTGACAGCCAATTTTGAAAACATTGGTCAGAGTAGGCTTCACTTTGAGATCGATTTTGAAGCTGATGACCGACTAGATAATAATTCTTCAAGAGCAAGAGATGTATACGTGGTTCCGAATACGGTGGAGTTAAACACCATCGGAGAGTTTGATTTGGCTGCTCTCAATTTCCCTTTTAATGCGAATGGAAGCACCTTTAGCCTTGGCGAAGACGATATTTCTCAGTCTATGTTTTACGCAGAAGAGTTTGCTAACTCAGGTGATGTCTACGGAGTGATTTATCCATACAATAACTTATTGGGAACGGAGGAGCCTAAGCTTTTGCCTCTCCAGGTATGGGTAAAACAAAGTGAGTTGGAAGATCTTTCAGAAGGCTTCATCCCGACATCGGAAATGACTTTAGTATTTAGCGATACGGTGGAGATACTTCCAGGAATGGAAGAATTGTATATCCCTTTTGATATGCCGATTGCCTACAACGGGATTGAGAATCTGGTTATTCAACATCACCAATTCGATCCAGAGTGGCCACCCGCCATCTTAAGATTTGAGATGGAAGTTGTTCCCAATGGTCCAATTAGAACATTGAGCGCTTTTGATGTCTTTGGTCTTGACCCTAATGAGGAGATTGAGTTTTACAATGAGTTTACTGACCACAATGTCGTAACATTTGTAATAGATCCAACGATGGAATTCAGTGTCGTTTCAGGCACAGTTTCTGATTTTGATAGTCAGCCTATTGAAGGAGTGGAAATTAGTATTGCGGGTTCTTCCCTCATCGCTATTACTGACGCTTCAGGTTTCTATGAATTTCCTGAATTACCCTACGGCGAGTATGAACTGACTGCCGAAATCCTTGGCTACGACGAAGAGGTTGTTTCGATAGACGTGAATCAGCCTGAAATTACGCAGGACTTCACTCTTGAAGAGCTTATGGAAGTAGAAGTTACGGGAGTGGTTTTCGGTAGTAATGCTCCAACCATCGGCATTGAAAATGTGACCATTTCTCTCGATGGATATACCAGCTCAGAATCAACGAGTGGGGGAGACGGTTCTTTCAGCTTGCAAAACGTTTTCAGCAACTCAGACTATGAGGTTACTTTCAGCTTTTACGGCTATGAGTCTCAAACGGTGACGTTTACTACAGGAAATGAGTCTATTGATTTGGGAGAAATCATTTTGACCCAATTCTGGATTAGTCCTTACAATGTAGTGGTAAACGAAGGATTCGAGTCGAATGAAGTGATCTGGGAAAATCCTCAGGAAAGCGATGTATTCCTTATCCGAAATGACTTGGAAACTTGCTCTTTCAGCTATACCAACGAGCCGAATGAGAATGTTTGGCTGGGTAATATCTTTGAAATTGATGAGCTAACTACAATCACCGATGTTGAGTTTGAGAGTGACATTTTTGTCAATGCTACAGTTTGGTGACATTGACGTGTTTGACGTTGATGGTGAAGTTATTGGACCTCAGAGCCATTTTTAATCTTTGCGGATTCAGTGCATGTCATAGATATTCCAAACGTGGTGGTTGATAATGATGTCTACGCCGCTATTCATTGGCAAGACAATCCAATAAGCACGAATGCGCTTTGTATTGATTTTTCGGAGCCTGATATAGCTAATACGGCGGTTATCAAATACCCGGGACAGGATTTTGTCTTGCTATCTGATTTCTTCGGAGAAGGAACGCCTAATTTTTCTTTCTTGGTAAGGCTAAACACACTAAACGACGGTGATAATCCTTCAAATGGAGAGGTGCTTTCATACAACGTTTACCGAGGATTGCAATCAGAGTTTCCCGACATCACAAACTGGGTTCACCTGAATGACATGCCATTGACGGAATTGAGTCTGGAAGACGGAAACTGGGAAGGATTTGACCCAAGTGAGGTATATCGCTACGCTGTGGAGACCATTTACTCTGAAGGGTTATCCGAAGTCACTTTTTCCAATACGGTCAATGGTATCGCCTTGAGCACTTCAGATTTGGAGTCAAGCATATCTCTGTCGGTTTTCCCTAATCCTGCTCAAGATTTCGTTCGCATATCGTTCGGCTCCGACATGGTTGGAATGGGAAGCCTTACCGTAATAGACATAGAAGGAAGAGTTATTAATCAGGGTATTCAGGTGCCTGCAGGAGAGATCCTCGAATTGGAAATAGGAGATTATGTCTCGGGCATTTATTTCCTGAACTTCAATTTTAATGGCCTAGGGATTAGTAAAAAAGCTCATAATCAAATAAACAATCATCACCTCTTTCAACTTAAAGTAAACAAGTCACAATTAATCTTAATCAATAATTAAATATGTAATATGAAAACGATTGTACACATTTCACTAATTGCAGTCTCTCTATTTGTAGCGGACGCAACAAATGCTCAGGTTTTTAAAATTTCATCTATCGGTCAAAATAATTTATTGCTGGGTGATTTTAATAAAAATGACATAAACAATCCTGATGCGGGTTATGCTCAGTACGCAGTGTCTGCTGGCGTAGAATTCAACTACTACACAAAGACCAATCTTGGTTTTGGGGTGAGATGGATGAGTCAGTCTTACCAGATTGACAGAAGTACTTTTGAAAGCGATTTCATTGGTAATCTTGGACTTACTGATGAAACTGTTGATATTTCGCAACCATTGTCATATTGGTCTATGGGAACGGATTTTGGTGTATCCTATCTTATTGATATCGATGAAAGCTGGCAAGTAGAGCCCTACTTTTATTTCGGATTCAGACGTTTAGTGCGTAGGAATATTGATGCCATCTATTCTGATAATGGAAGTACTTTCCAGTACCAATCTCGTATGCCCGTGTTCTATGGGTCAAACTTTATTCCCGGTGCCAAATTACATTGGAATTTCTCCAATCACTTCGGGGCATTTATTTCAGCAGAATTCCAAGGATTATTCTTCTTTGAGAATGAAGAAACGGTGGTCGCTTCCAGCTCCAATTCATTGGATATAGCTACCGTGAAAAGATCCTTCGATGCCAGTTCGTTTAATTTGGGTCTTGGACTGGCGTTTAGATTTGGTAAAGGTCTGAACGAATAAGTGAGTTCAACTTCCGTAAAAAATAAAAATGCAACCAAGATATTTCTGGTTGCATTTTTTTTTGGAATCAATGGCTTCAATTGATTTAAACCCTATAAATCAAACGACCCGATGGTTTTAGTGCCTTGGCCATTCACGTCTACCTAAATGGCATATAGAGTTCCCGTTCCGTTAAAGAATATGTTAAACTCATTAATTTCCGAGATAGTAGTTGATACCGGCCTCATATTCCACCGAGAAAAGGGTACATCCCAGATGGTAGTTTGTTAAAATGAATCAAATGAATTTGGATTGTTGCTATAAAGCGAATACAAATCGCCGTCTTGTTAAACATTCAGCGGTTTGTGGGCCAATCAGGATCTTACTTCTCCCACCAGAATATCTTTACGAGTCAATCTGACGCAATTCCAAATACTGGATACTAAAAAACCCGAGCTACTGCTCGGGTTTTTCTTGTGATCCCGCTGGGGCTTCCCGATACAACCTCGCGCTATTCCTATCCTGCATCGGGATCTTACTTCTCGCCCCGGCTACATTCGCTGACAAGTCAAGCGTCTTAATACTCAATACGGAGCACTAAAAAAACCCGAGCTACTGCTCGGGTTTTTCTTGTGATCCCGCTGGGGCTCCCCTCGACTGCGCTCGGGATAAACTTCTCGCCCCTGCTACTTTTCGTTACTCACAAAACTTTCATGTATAAAAAAACCTGCTCTAAAAGAACAGGTTTTCTTGTGATCCCGCTGGGGCTCGAACCCAGGACCCACGCCTTAAAAGGGCGTTGCTCTACCAACTGAGCTACGGAATCTTTTGCTAAAAGCGGGTGCAAATATAAGTGCTTACTTTTAACTCACAAAGCTCTTTTTGAACTTCATTTTGTGGGTATCTATTCTACGATAGGACAGCGCTCAAATTTTGCCTCACGATCAAATAGATAGCGGTAAGTTTTCATCTCTCGATATCGCGTCGCATTGAGGTTTTCTGCCACTTTCAGCATCTTCGGATTAAAGTCGCCGATCCACTGCATCACGATCTTATCGTAAAGTTGATTATCGGTGAGATACTTCCCTGACCAATGAATCATAGCACTTTCTGCGCCCTTTCCATGCCATTCGCGAACCACGCCAAACACAATACCTACCATCGTGGTGGGCGTTCCCTTCCACTTGTGGTATAAAAACTTTAATTTTCCGAAAAGGTTTAGATTTCCATTTACATAGCGGAAAATCTCATTGAGCTCGGGTAGGTTAATAAAAAACGCAATGGGCTCTTTCTCTTTATTGAAAGTGAATATCAAAATTCGCTTGTCCATTACAGGCTTCATGGATTTCATGATTTTGAGCGCCTGCTTTCTCTCCATCATCTTGAAGTTGTCGTGACCACCCCAAGCTCCGTTGTAGACCTTCAAGAAATTATCGGCGATTTCTTCCAAAGACATGCCTACTGAGTTCTTTACGGTGATTTGTTCCCTCTCCATCAAGCGTTCCAGTTTTCTCACGAAAACATCCTCTACCGGCTGGTAAACAGGCCGAGTGTACAAATATTGATTGAAGTAAGTTCGGAAGCCATAGTTTTCGAATAGCTCGGGATAGTAAGCAGGGTTGTAGTTCATGGCGTAGCTGTTCATATCGGTGAAGTTCATGGTGAGGCAGCCCCAAAACTGATTGCGTTCACCAAAATTTACCGGGCCATCCATCGCCTCCATGCCTTGCTCTGCCAGCCAAGTTTTCCCCGTATTAAAAATGAAATTTGCTACTTCTTGGTCATTGATTGACTCAAAAAAACCAACACCTCCCGTGGGTTGCTTCTCAGTGTGGGCTGTTTTTGGATTGACGAATGCAGCCAATCTGCCGATCTTTTGCCCGTCGGCATTGTAAAAGACCCATCGAATAGCCTTGCCATCCTTGAAAAGCTTATTTTTCTTGGGGTCGAATATCTTTTCGATATCTTGCCTCAGGTGGGCGATATAATTCGGGTCATTCGCGTAGATGATCTCAGGTACTCGATGAAACTCATCGACCATTTTCTTATTCTCTACGGGTAATGCTCGCATAGTCGGGAAATTTCTGCGAAATTAGCTTTAACAAATCAAAGCATGAAAAAGGTTTTTTTAATCGGATATATGGGAGTGGGGAAAACCACTCTGGGTAAGCGAATCGCTAATGCTATGGACTTACCATTTTTTGATTTGGATAAGGAAATCGTCAAGATGGAATCGCGCACAATCAGTGAAATATTTTCTGATAGCGGCGAGTTGCACTTTCGTGAATTGGAGACTCGAATTTTAAAGGATTTCTGCAATAGAAAGGAATCCTTCGTCCTTTCGACAGGGGGTGGAGCTGCTGCCTCTATCGGAAATATGGAAACAATGAAAGAGTCGGGAGTTGTAGTTTGGCTGGACATGCCCGTTGAAAAAATTGTCAGTCGTCTTGCCCAAGGCGAGGACCGCCCGTTATTGGAAGGTATTAGAGAAGAAGAACGAAAGGAGTTTGTAAAGGCACATCTCTCCGAAAGGCTACCGCATTACCAAAAAGCACATATTCGTTTTGATTCCACCAATGTAAACGCAGAAAAACTGGAACGTTTGGTGCGCGAGATTCACTCCAAGTAGACCTTGTCGTTCCCCTCTTCGAATTCTACCGCAATGTGATCTTGAAGAGTAGTACTCAAGGTGAGTCCGACAAAATCGGCTTTTATGGGAAAAAGTCGGTGGCGACGATCAACCAAAACTACCGTCGTAAGCTTCTTTACATTGTAATCTAAAACGTGCCTCGCTGCATATATGAGGGTGCGTCCCGAATTGAGCACATCGTCAACCAGAATCACTGACTTACCGTTCAAAACGGACGCATCGCCATTCCAAGTCGGTTCTTCTTTTGGATTTTCTTTGTTGATGCTTAGCATTACCAAATTGATCTTGAAACCAGAAATATCCTTCAAAATCGGAATGATACGTTCTGCCAGAAAGACTCCTTTTTTTTCAATGGCTACAATGGTCAATTCCTCTTCGCGATAGTTGAATTCATAGATCTGATAAGCGATACGTCGCAACTTTTGGAGGATTCTGATGTGATCGAGCACTAAGGTCTTCTCTTGTGGCATTTTCAAACTTTGCTCAAAAATAGTTTTTCGAAGGAATTGTATAAATACAAAGGTATAAAGTATTAAGAGGACCTTTGAATTCGTCAATCTTCAAATTCCTAAAGGCAAACCTATCTTGATACTTCGTACTTTCGTCTCAATACCTATTCAAAATGAAACACCTTTCAATCCTCCTCGCTATTCTCCTTTTAATTTGGTCCTGTTCAGATCTAACCGAGGAAACAACCGGAAGAACCGTTACAGCAGGCTGGAGTGATGACACCCGAGTTCAGCGAGCTTGCCAATTTGATGAAGCAGATTCACAAAGACGCCAAGAATTGGCGACAACAAATCGTCAATGGGGAACTGGTAACGGATTCTGTTTCTATCTATGCCGCTTTGGTTGAATCAACTCCTACAAAGCCTGAAGTAAAAGGCCCTGTATTCGAAGGAATGGCGGCTAATTACCAAACTCAGCTAGATGCTTTTCTGGCTGCTGAAAACATCGATTTGGCAAAGTCGGCTTACAATAACTTGGTAACCGCTTGTGTCTCATGCCACCAGTCTTACTGCCCCGGACCGGTGAAGACGATTAAGAAGCTTTACGTAAAAGATGAGTAGGGCGACAAATTGTTGCACGCAAAGTCGCAAAGCCGCAAAGGCTGGTTTGAAAGGAAGGGCGTATAAAAGGTCACCCAAAGTCGCGAAGGTTTATTTGTAGTAGGGCGACAAATTGTTGCACGCAAAGACGCGAAGCCGCAAAGGCTGGTATGATAGGAAGGGCGTATAAAAGGTCACGCAAAGTCGCGAAGCCGCAAAGTATGGTTTGAAATGAAGGGCTTAACAAGGAGGCACTTAAAGTCGCTCAGTGTGGGTGAAAAAGTAAGGCGAGAAGAGGTTTCTAAGTAATAAGTGCTTTGAGAATAAACGCTGATACCTTCGCATCTTGGCGCCTTTGCGTGAAATAGATGATAACCAAAACCGACAGAAATGACTGAAAATGACCTTTCAAAGATTATCGTTGACTGCTGCTATCAAATTCATGTAGAGTTGGGCCCCGGTCTGCTAGAGTCGGTCTACGAAGAAATTTTATACCATGAACTGATTCAAACAGGGTTGATGGTTTCACGCCAACAAGCAATTCCTGTGCTTTGGAAAGGATTAAAGATGAATTTGGGTTTTAGAGCAGATTTGATCGTGGAGAATAAAGTGCTGATCGAGATTAAGTCTGTGGAGTCAATTGCGCCCGTTCGTCAAAAGCAAGTGTTAACCTATCTGAAACTTACCGAAATGAAACTGGGCCTCTTAATTAATTTCAATGAAGCGTTAATAAAAAATGGTATTTCGCGGATTGTGAATAATCTATAAAGCGACAAAAGGGTTGCACGCAAAGGCGCTAAGACGCAAAGAAAAAAGTTGCAGGACGACAAAAGAATTGCAGGCAAAGTCGTGAAGCAAGACGTAGTGGGCTCAATTGACCCATGATAATATGCAGATGTTTCTCGTTGCGGTATAAATAATAGTGCAATAAGTACCTCACCTTTGCGTCTTAGCGCCTTTGCGTGCAAAAAAATGGCGCATATGCATGAAATTCCAGCGGCTTTTCGTGAAACGGTTTAGCTCGGCTTCTTCAACTCAATAAAAAACTCTCTTCCTTTTCTGGGCTCAATCGAGTTTCGGGCAGTTTCAAACGTTTTGATTTCAAAGAGGTCTTCGAAGTAGGTGAGATATTCTTCCTTGGTACCGCCGAAGGGTGGATGATCGGTAAAGAGGATATCGTCGAAAAGTACTCCTGCCAGCGTTCCACCAGGCACAAGCAATTCGCTCATCTTTTTGGCGTAAGCCGAGCGCAAGGATGGATCTAGGGCACAGAAAAAGGTTTGTTCCAAAATCAAGTCGTACGTTCCGTCCAATGCGAAGAAATCTCCAAGAATCATCTGGCTTTCGGGAAATCCGGGAAAGCGCTTTTTGAAGCTTTCAAAGGCTCCGTGTGCCAAGTCAACGACGAATGTGTTCTTGTATCCTGCTTTATAAAGCTCCTCGGCCTCGTAGCCGTTCCCACAGCCCGGAATGAGTATGCGAATATTTTTGTCATCGTAGCTTTTGGCAAATTCAGTGAGGGCAGGGGAGGCATGGCCAATATCCCAACCCGTTTGCCCCTCTTCCCAGCGCTCTTGCCAGTAGTTTTCGTCCCAGTTATTCATGTTGTTGCTTTTCATTGAAATGGTAAACACAGATGTGTCCGTTCGCTAATTCACACTTACAGTAAAATTTGTTTAAACCGCAAAGTTCTCAAAGCTGTTAAGCTAAGTATACAAAGAGATCTTGATGTTGGTGAATGAATCGACTATACGAGAATTTCTTTGTGTGCTTCGCGCCTTCTTCGCGCGCTTAGCGGTTAAAAGAGGCTGCGCAGCTGTAATTGGCTTCAAATTTTCTTTTTAAACAAGGCCACCGCCTCAACATGTCCCGTATGCGGAAATTGATCCACCAAGGCAAATTTCTTCAATTGATAATTCGAAGTCTGCAGTGTTTCGGTATCGCGGGCCAGCGTAGCGGGATTGCATGAGATATAAACAATGGTATCGGCATCGAGTTCGATGGTCCTCTTTAACGCTTTTGGCGCGATTCCTCCACGTGGCGGGTCGAGAATCACCGCATCAATCTTACCTTGATATTCGGGGTGGTGGAGCAAGAACTTGCCCACATCAGCTGCTTCGAAGTCAACGTTTGAGATCCCGTTTTCCACGGCCGATCTTTTGGCATCTTCAATCGCCTTTTCGACGATGTCTACTCCCAGAACCTTCGCTTCGGTAAGTTTCGAGCCGACCAATTGCCCTATCGTTCCCGTTCCGCAGAACAAGTCGAGGATCAATCCTTTACCCTCCGTTTCCTCGGATAGGTAATCGATGGCTTTGGCGTAAAGCCGCTCCGCCGAGCGCGGATTGGTTTGGAAGAAGCTCTCCATCTGGATTTTAAACTTCAATCCACTCAGTTCTTCCTCGATGTAGTCTCTTCCGAAGATCAGCTTGCTTTCGCCTTCGAGCGGCTGCACCCGATCGCCGATATCGTCGTTGACGGTATGCAAGAACCCTTGGATACGTTCACCCAATAAATCTTTGAGGAATGCACTGAATTTTTCGAGATCGAATGTTTCCAGACCTTTGGATGAGGTAACCAAGTTCAATAAAAGACCTTGGTCTGTATGACTCTTGCGCACCGTAAGGAATCGGAAGAAGCCTTCTTTCCTCGGATGGTGCCAAGGTGGAAGGCCCGTGCTTTCACAGAATTGGCGAATCTTTTTCAATCCGTTCTCCAGTTCTTCGTCGAAGAGTCCGCTGTCCTTGTCCAGATTTTCGGCCATCCACCACGTGCCGCGGTGCTTGAAGCCGAGGGCAAAGTCGTCCACATCCGTTTTCTCCCTCAGATCGAAGCGAATTGCCGCGAAGCTGTACTCCATCTTGTTGCGATAGTGCCAGTGAAGAGGAGAGGAGATGAACTCGTCGAAGAGGTCATCGGCATTTTCCACTTTCCCGATTCGCTTAAGCAGATCGATGGACGTTTCTTTTTTCGTTTCCTCTTGAATTTCGATGGGCAGGGTGGCAAAAGGAGCTCCCGAAATCGCTTGGTAAGGAATCTCCACCTCGGCCGGAGAGCGCTCCAATACTTCCATAAGACTGGTTTCCAAATGGCGCTTTCGAACCTTGACGATCCTGCACCTTACTTTTTGACCGGTGATGGCGTTGGGTACAAAGGCAACTATATCGCCTTTCTCCGTTTCGATTTTTGCTATTCCTCGACCGCCGAAGGCCATCTTGGATATGGTGACCTCAATGTCGTCACCTCTTTTGAAGGGATATGCTTTCATTTCGGGGGCAAATGAACGGATTATTTGGCGGATTTGTCTTTTTAAGTGACCTTTGCGAACCCAACTCGAACACCTAAAAACATCGACTATGCAAACGGTAGAAAATAAAGCAAAATCGCAGCGATACATTGATCTGGAAAACAAGTATGGAGCCCATAATTACCATCCGCTTCCGGTAGTATTAGAAAGTGGTGAAGGCGTTTTCTTGACCGATGTCGATGGAAAGAAATACTACGATTTTCTCTCTGCTTATTCTGCTGTAAACCAAGGGCATTGCCATCCGCACATTATCGGTGCTTTAAAGTCACAAGCGGAGAAGCTAACGCTCACTTCCAGAGCTTTTCACAGCGACAAGCTCGGAGAGTATGCCAAGTATGTGACGGAATATTTCGGTTTCGAAAAAGTACTTCCCATGAACTCGGGAGCTGAGGCAGTAGAAACGGCCATTAAGCTTTCGCGAAAATGGGCTCATGAGGTAAAGGACATCGACGAGAATACAGCCAAGATCATCGTTTGCGATGGGAACTTCCACGGAAGAACCACCACGATCATTTCATTTAGTAATGACCCTGTAGCTCGCGGGAATTTTGGTCCTTACGTATTAGAAGGTTTCATCAATATTCCCTATAACGACCTTGAAGCTTTGGAAGAAGTCTTGAAAGACGATAAGAACATCGCAGGTTTCTTAGTTGAGCCGATACAAGGTGAAGCCGGTGTTTACACGCCTGATCACGATTACCTGATGAAGGCAGCCGAGCTTTGCCGCGCGCACAATGTGCTTTTCATCGCCGATGAGGTTCAAACGGGAATAGCTCGTACAGGAAGCCTTTTGGCAGTTTGTGGAAACTGTACTTGTCAAGGCAATTGCGAGCGTCAAGCTGAGACTTTCGTTCGCCCTGACATCCTCATTTTGGGAAAAGCCCTTTCGGGTGGAGTTTATCCGGTTTCGGCCGTATTGGCCAATGATGACATTATGCACGTTTTCACGCCCGGTTCTCACGGTTCCACTTTTGGTGGAAATCCACTGGCCTGCGCCGTGGCCATTGCTGCGCTTGAAGTTATCGACGATGAGCGACTTGCTCAAAACGCTCGCCGATTGGGAGAAATCTTCCGTAAAGAAATGGCTCAGCTCGCTGATGAATCTGACTTAATCAAATCAGTCAGAGGAAAAGGCCTGCTGAACGCGGTTTTGGTAAACGATACCGAAGACAGCGATACCGCTTGGCGTCTATGCCTCGGTTTGGCTGAAAATGGCCTCTTGGCAAAACCGACCCACGGAAACATCATTCGATTTGCTCCACCGCTCGTTATGACCGAAGAGCAATTGATGGACTGTGTGGGGATTATCCGGAAGACGGTTCTGGGATTTGAGAAGTAGTTATTTCGCTACCAGCTACCAGCTACCAGCTACCAGCAGCTACTAAAACGAAAACGCCAATTTCAAATTCACCCGTCGTTGGGTCAGAAAGTTCGGCACTCCGTATTGCCTTCCGCTCGATTCTTGAATCCAGCTGTAGCTGATGGTATTATTGATGCCCAGCAGGTTCCACACCTCCAGTGATACCACGGCACTCTTGAAGTTCTTCGAACAATCCCTTGCTAGGGTCTTTGGGCATCAGGTCTTTTGAGAAACCAATGTCAACACGGCGGTAGGCACGAAAACGCTCGGTGTCTTTGTAGCGCTCATTGTCGGGTGGGCCGAAGGGAAGTCCTGAACCGAAGAGCACGCTCAAGTGAACTTTAAAGCTTGGAATGCTCGGCATTTCGTCTTGAAAGAACATGCTGAAGAAAACCAATTGATCGGTAGGGCGGGGGATGTAGCCTGGAAATCGGGTGATGGTGTCAACGGGAATGTTATTCTCGGTAAAGCCGGGAGAGATAATCTCACCGTCGCTGTTGTAGATTTCGTAGTAGAAATCATTGAGCAGGTCTTCCTCTGTTCTCAAGAAACTAAGGCTGGCCCATGATTCGATGCCCGGTATGAATTCTCCGTGAATCTTCGTATCCAAACCTACGGCGTACCCCACTGCATCGTTGGTTCCGTAGTAGCGCAGCCTGATGTTGTCAATTTCGTAAGGCACCAAGAAGTCGTAATCCTTGTAGTAGGCTTCGGCAATGAACTTAAACGGGCGATTCCAAAGCTGAAAATTTACATCCGCTCCAAGCACGTAATGGATCGCTCGCTGTGCGCGAATGTCCGGATTCAGCGTTCCGTCAAGCTCCCGCAGCTCGCGGTAGAAGGCAGGCTGATAGTAGAATCCCGAACTAAATCTGAAAACTACATCTCGCGTCAGCGTTGTACTGTCGTTGATTTGCTTCGTCCACTTGGGCTTCCAAGCAATCGTACCTCTCGGACTCACAACCGTTTCATTGCTGAAATCCCAGTAATTTACTCGGACTCCGGCAGTCGCCGTCAATTGACTTTCATCGTCCAGTAGCCAATCCCAGCTGTTTTGAACGTATCCCATCAATCGATTGGAAGTGATCTGACTGTTTCCTTTGATCACATCGTTGAGAACAATCTGATTGGTCGGATTGATGGGAGTGGAGTAGCCCGCCGAGTCGATGTAGCTCCATTCGCTCAGTCTATCGCTGATATCTTCACCACGCCACGTAACTCCCCATTGGAGATACTTGTTTTCAATGGTTTTAAAACCTCGGTGTTGGAAACTGTACACTTGTGCATCCAGCCTGTTTCGGGCGTGATCCAAATTAGATCCAATACCTCGATTTCTGACTACATCACCGAATTCATCATCGCCTAAATCTCTTTCCAATTCGTCCAGAAAGTACTGTCCGAATAAGTCGAATGTCTCGTTTTCAAAGGTGCGGAAGGCCGACGCGGTAAATTTTAATCGAGTTGAATTGTCGGGCTTATATTCGGTAGAAAGTGCTCCGAAGAAGGTCTCAAAGGAAGTAACCTCTTGTCCCTCGAAGAAAACGGTAAACCGCAGTGCCTCGTTGAAACTACCAAACTGTGTCTCTCGGGTTGATGGCACAAACTTGTAATTGTTGTTTGAGTAATTACCCAAAAACTGAACTTCCCATTTTTCATTGAGATCGTACGTCCAATAGGTCTGCACATCGGTAAAATCCGGTTGATAGTCGCCTTGGGTGTCGAGACTTCCGAGAATGTATTGATTGGTGAAATAGCGCACACCTGATACTTGGGTAAAACGACTGTCTTTTGATGAACTCTCCAGCGAAAGCGAACCACCGAGCAAACTGGCCATAAAGCTTCCTCCGAATCGTTTGGGCTTTTTGTACTGAATGTCGAGCACAGAACTCATTCGGTCGCCGTAGCGGGCATCAAATCCACCTGCGCTGAAATTGATCGTTCCCACCATATCGGGATTGGGAAAACTCAAACCTTCTTGCTCTCCCGATCGCGCCAAGAACGGTCGGTAGACTTCAATGTCGTTTACGTAAACCAAGTTTTCGGCGTAGCTGCCACCGCGCACGCTGTAGTTGGAACTAAGTTCGTTGTTCATGCGCACACCCAGCTGAGAGGTCAAAACACTCTCAATACCCTGCTGCACGGTAGGGGAGATTTTAATGTCTTTGATGGGAACCCTATCCATAGGCGAAGTTCGCGATCGATCATCTATGATTGTGACACCTTCAATTTCTCGATATTCCAACCTGAAGTTGAGAACGAGCGTTTCTCCTGCTGTCAGGTCGAGCAATTCTTCTTTTCCTAAAAAGGAGGTATGAGTGGTTTCCAGTAAAATCTTTTCTCCGGGTTCGAGTTCGATTTTGAATCTACCGTATCGGTCGGTGAAGGTTCCTTGCCCTTGACTTCGCACATATACATTGGCAAATTCAATGGCATTACCTTCTCGATCGGTAATTTTTCCCTTAACCGTCGCTTTTTCCTGCGCCGAGCCGGCAAGGGTAAAAAGACAGAGCAATAAGGTTCCTAAAAGAAATCGGGTTTTCAAGGCCGTAACTAGATTCAATCAATTCGCAAACATAACTGAATTGATTGGAGTTTTATTGCCCTCCGCGTTTTCTGTCTGAATTAAAGTCGCCGCGTTTCCAAGCTTTGATAAACTGAGACCAAGCCACTGGGTTCAAAACATTGATAGGGGGCGCTTGCCCGGCGTAGTAGATTTGCTGCTGATACTGCTGCATACTGTACTTGAAAGTTTCACCACCACTGGGCATGGCAGCATCCATTCGGGCTATCATATCGGCTTGAGCCAAATTGCGTTGTGCGCGGTCAAAATCTGTTTCGGGAACTTCCATTTCCAAAAAGGCTTGCTTGAACTGTTCCCTGGTCGGCCAAGGGTAGATCACCGTTTCTCTCAGTGTGATGGTATCCTTGTCGAGGATTTGGATCAATGAATATCTGTTAGTGGTTAGCGTATCGGGAATGATAAATCGACGTCTCTCATAGCCGATGGACGAAAACAGAATTGAATCTCCTTTTTGTGCCACGAACGAAAAGTATCCGTAGTAATCAGTCATGGTTCCCTTGTCGGTGTTTTCAATCAGGACATTGGTAAACGGCACAGGGCTCAAACTGTCTCCTGTAATTACAACTCCCGAAAATTGAATAAGATCTTCGTCACCTCCTTGCGCTAGAAGCGAAGATGCTCCTGCGAGAGAAAAGAGTAAAAACAGGATTAAGGCGAAAGGACTTTTATGCATATGCATCAAAAATAACGGTTTTTACTGCGACTTAGTTGAAAAGGGGCACATTTAACGGATATTCTCAAAATCTCACCCTGTGCAAAAAGTACACCAAGGATACTCCGACTGGTTCACTATAAATGTTCTACTGGCGATTTAGTTCAATTAGCAGTATTTTAGGCGGCAGTTAATATATATGCTATGAGATCACTCTACTCTTTTTTGTTTTTCACCTCTATGTCTGCGGGTCTTTTAGCCCAGCCGATTATAGATCAAAATAGTTTCATCTCGGCAGGAGATGTTTTTGAATACACGCAAATTGTCGATTTAACTCCAGATCAGATTGACGTTTTGCCCGAAGGTGGTGAAAACCTCACTTGGGACTTTAGCACCCTAACTCCCGACGGTCTTGAAATCACAGATTCTTATTACCCGCTTGATTCAACTCCTGATTTGTTCGGGCTCTTCTTTGGCAATCCGTTTCTGGCCGGTCAGAATATCTCGACTCATGCCCTTGAACTGGCAGTTCTTGATTTTGAGCTTCCATTGCCATTGCAAGTGGATGAGGCTTATCAATTCTATCGTTCAGATGCCGAAGGCTATTTCATAACGGGCAATGCGGCAGAGGTTGAAGGTCTCCCGCTGATATCGACTTACGATACCCTCGATAGAGTATTCACTTTTCCATTGTCATTCGGAGATATGGATACCAATTCGTTTTATTTCTTCACCGATGTTCCTAGTATCGGAGCCGTAGGTCAGTCGGGTTTGCGCTCAACCAATGCCGATGCCTGGGGTGAGATTACCCTTCCGGGCGCTTCGTATAATTGTTTGAGAGTCCGCACAGAGCTCGATGTTACAGACACCATATACATTGGTTTTACAGAGACGGGAACACAGATCGAAAGACCCCGGCAAATCAACTACACTTGGATTTCTCCCGATGTGGGCGGGATTGTCGCTGAGGCCGTTTTCATCCAAGATGCTCTTGTTTCGTTTCGCTATTTGACGAACCAGACTGCTCTCAGTTCAGCGGAGATCACTGTTTCTGATTTCAAGATTTATCCGAATCCAGGTTCGAAAATTTTAGAAATCTCGGTTCCATCCGGATTCGAGGGTCATTTCAGAATTTTGGACCTAACTGGCAGAGAGGTAAGTGCAGGCCGATTGCGCTCCACTAATTCAGTAGATATTGCAAGACTTCCTGAAGGAATTTACCTCGTAAGCGTCTACAGTGCCAAAACCGTTTTAACCAAGCGATTGGTAGTAAGCCGTTAGTTTACGATCAGTTTCTGAGAAGATCTGCTTTCACCTACCGTAATCTCAACTATGTAAGCACCCTTGCTTAGGTTGAGGTTTTCGATGGTCGCACCGCTTTCCAGGTTTTGTTCAAAGCTGATAACTCGTCCCGATAGATCATAAATCCTTGCATCGGCCCTTCCTGTTTCGTTCCACTCCAGTCTGAAGCCGGCGTTTGTAGGATTCGGGTATATTCGGGCTTCAAGGGCTGGCGCAGCATCAGAAATACTCAAATTTATTCCCATTCTTACATTGTCTATCAGGAGGTTGTTGCCTCTTCTGTTTAAGGTAACGAAGCTGAAGAAGAAAGGATCGTTATTGTCAAGGCCCATATCCAAGTTGACTGTTCGCCATTCCTCCACGGTTTCAGGCAAGGCATCTTGCTCTGAGTCTTCATTTGTCCAAAGATCCGTACCACCTAATCGAAGCAATTCTTCGCTCATGTACTCATCGCCGCAACTGCGATTGATGAAAACAATAAGGGTATCCATTGTAAATGATTGACTACTTCGCTTTCTGTAGTAGTAATCAAAGGCCATGGAATTAGTCGTTTCAGGTCGGTTTTCGATCAACGGACTAATGAGGTGGTCGTCTTGGCTCAATACCGTTAGGTACTCAGGATGGTTCATATGAGCAGCCAAACCTTCTGTTCCGTCTATCTGGAGAACGCGCAAGGTGTCCCATGTGATGGATGCATCAGGATTATAGACAGTCCAGACTTCCGAATTAATTCCTTCGCTAAAGTCGTCTGCAAAGGCACCATCTACTTCCCAGTCGTATTTGGGTATCTCAGTAAAACGGTGAATACCATGGTTGTTTAATACGTCATATTCTCCTTCTACAGGCACAATGCGTATGTGCAGTTCTTTAAATCCCGTGCCTTCGTAACTGATTTCTGTCAGTTCTATCTCTGCACTCTCGCCGGGCTCAAGTGAAGTTTCCACCGCAAATGGTATTTCGAGCGTCTCGCCGATCACAGAGGCGAAGAGGTCAAAACCATCAATTGTTTCATTGCCATTGTTGCGAACTTCTACAATCGGAACAATACCGTTGCTTCCATCAGAACAAATGATGTCATCAGAAGGGCTGACAATTCTCACCAATTCGATATCGGTACTCAAAACAGCAGGCGGAGTGGGAGTGTGGCTTTCCAACAAAAGGTCATAGGCGGCTTTTACATTTACGAAGCCCATTCCGTAAGTATTGTCTTCTCCTTCTTCACCTAGATCGATCGCGCTATTGTAAATGGCTAAAAGAATCTCCTCGCCCGTTAAATCGGGGAAAGCTTCTCGCAAAAGGAGAACAGCCCCACTCACATGAGGAGCTGCCATAGAAGTCCCGCTGAAGAAGTCGTACTCTCCGTTTTCGATGGAAGAACGCACATTCACTCCGGGAGCAGATACTTCCGGTTTGATTAAAAGACTTCCTTCACCACCACAAATACTCGGTCCTCGGCTGGAAAAGCTGGCAATTGGGAAGGCTCCTCCCGATGAAGTGGCGCCTACGGTAAAAGAGTTTACCAAACCGATATTGGTATTGTGAGGAACACTCATCGTCATATCGCCGGGGCCTTCATTTCCTGCTGAGAAAACATTGGCAATACCCGCTGCTTCCACTGCAGTGAATACGGGTACTACAAATTCAGGACAAGGGGCCTCATCTAAGTCAGGACCAAAGCCCCAAGAGTTATTGATCACATCGGGGATGTCGTTGGTTGTTTCAGGATCGCCATCGGGATTGATTGACCATTCATAGCCAAACATAAAATCGGTCGTTGGTTTTACGTCTGCCAAATTGGAAACTACAGGATCCGTCGCGATGTAGTAAGCTCGAGGAGCCATACCAATGGTGTCGCTTGTAGCTGTGTCGAGTCCTAGCATGGTGCCCGTTACATGTGTGCCATGACTGCTGGATTTATCGACGGGTAGTGGGCTGTCGTAGCCATACCAGGTGCTTAGCAATGGCATTCTATTGGCGAGAAATCTTCTTTGATGACTAGGGTGATCATCCCAAACGCCCGTGTCGTAGGTCATCGCTATTCTTCCATGACCGGTGTAGCCCATGGCCCACATCTCCGGCGCACCGATGGCTTCCAGTCCGGGCTCTATACCACCCACACTCTTTTCGCCTCCTTCGCCTTTTAACTCTTTCGGGATGTATCCAAAGGCATTTCTATTCAAGTACATGTAGGCGATATCATCTCTATTTGCTAAAGCTTCAACCAATTCCGGCTCTGCCTTAAGAGCAATGGAATTTGAAATCCAAAAGGTTTTGATATCAGCGTATTCCAGATCAGAACTCTCGATAAAACTCAAGATGGCAGGCTGTGTAGCGGCTGCTTTTTCTTTGAGTGCTTGCTCTACCAGTGGTGCTCTGTCTTTGGCAGGAAGCTTCTTTTCGTTGAAATCTTTCTTTAAGA
>CALOFA010000015.1:0-47754 GCA_942492545.1 uncultured Cryomorphaceae bacterium
TAATGTAACCGCCTTCAACAATCGAGAACTCGATGTCTTGTCCGGCAGGAACTCCTGTAATGGTAGAGTATTCCGTTTGGAAAGAGCAACCTGAAATAAGGATAAGTGTGTTGCCGGCCTCAGATAGATCAGCAGAACCGAAAGCATCTTCGTTCAAGCAGTCTCCAGTAAGTGGTTGACCTGCACAAACGTAGTCTTCGCCAATCACATACTCCAACAGTGTTTGCATCACCATCGTCACATGCCTCGCCGATGTTTCCGTAAGGACATTCTGTCGGACAAGTGGCACATTGAACTTGTGTGTCAACATA
This sequence comes from uncultured Cryomorphaceae bacterium, assembly GCA_942492545.1. Lineage (GTDB taxonomy): Bacteria > Bacteroidota > Bacteroidia > Flavobacteriales_D > Cryomorphaceae > JAKVAV01. The sequence continues at coordinate 312 of CALOFA010000015.1, forward strand.
ATTTGTGGCAGTACCACATAGATCATCTGTATTCCAGTGAGCAAAAAGATCAGATCCACTAGCTGCTGCAACTGTTACAGGACTGAATCCTTCTGCAACGATTGCACCGTCAGCAGAGTCAGTTCTTACCGTAATGTAACCACCTTCTACGATTGAGAATTCAATGTCCTCACCGGCAGGAACTCCCGTTACAGTGGAGTATTCAGTTTGGAAAGAGCATCCTGAAATCAGGATCAATTGTCCGTTTGGACCTTCTGCTGTAATGTCAGCTGAACCGAAAGCGTCTCCATTCAGACAGTCAGACGAAACTACAATCGGAGTACCTGCACAAACACAGTCTTCTCCCAATACGTCATTTTCAGTATTCTCGTCACCATCATCACAAGCGTCACCGATGTTTCCATCAGGACAGTCAGTTGCAGTGCAAGTAGTACATTGAACTTGCGTATCAACGCAGTTTGTAGCAGTGCCACAAGCGCCATCTGTATTCCAGTGTGCAAAGAGGTCTGAACCACTTGCACCTACAACGGTAACAGGTGATGTTCCTTGAGCTACAACGGCTCCGTTTGCAGAGTCAGATCTTACGGTAATGTAACCGCCTTCAACAATCGAGAACTCGATGTCTTCACCTGCAGGAACTCCCGTAATGGTAGAGTATTCCGTTTGGAAAGAGCAACCTGAAATTAGGATCAACTCTCCGGCATTAGCTACAGTTGATAAGTCAACAGAACCGAAAGCATCTTCGTTCAAGCAGTCACCCGTAAATGGTATACCTGCACAAACGCAGTCTTCACCTACAACATCTCCAACAGTGTTTGCATCACCATCATCACATGCCTCGCCGATGTTTCCATCAGGACATTCTGTCGGACAAGTGGTGCATTGAACTTGTGTATCAACACAATTTTCAGCAGTACCACATGCATCATCAGTATTCCAGTGAGCAAAAAGATCAGATCCACTAGCTGCTGCAACTGTTACAGGACTGAATCCTTCTGCAACGATTGCACCGTCAGCAGAGTCAGTTCTTACCGTGATGTAACCACCTTCTACGATTGAGAATTCAATGTCCTCACCGGCAGGAACTCCTGTTACAGTGGAGTATTCAGTTTGGAAAGAACATCCTGAAATGAGGATCAATTGTCCGTTTGGACCTTCTGCTGTAATGTCAGCTGAACCGAAAGCGTCTCCATTGATACATCCGCCTTGAGCGAATGCGGTTGACGAAATAAATGCGCCAAAGAGTATGGCGCAACAGACCGTAAACATTTTAGTAAAATGCATCTTCATAATGATTTGAATTTGGTTAAAAATTTGGTTAAAAAAAAGTGGAGCTTTTTTGTTCCACAAAAAATTGGGTTTCGGCTAACTGTTTATTAAAATCGACAAATGGCCAAAATAGTTCCACAATTTACATCAGTTTTCGGAAGAATCAAAATTCATTTTAATTATCTGTCTGATAGAGCCAAATGATTCTTAGAAATTTTCAGATCTATTCGTCTTCGAGAAAACTCTATATCAGGTGGAAGCAAAATCATAACGAATACTTAGATTTCGATTAATACTTTCAGTCAATAAAAAAAGCCGCTTGCCTATTGGGCAAGCGGCTTTTATTCTTAAGCTACTGACTGCTTATTTGGCAATCACGAATTTGTTATTTACTACTTCGTTTTCTGTAGTCAAACGGTAGATGTACACTCCGTTAGGAAGTGAAGAACCATCAAACTCGAATCTGTATTCGTTGTTTGGTTGAGCAACTCCTGTGAAGATTGCATCAACTAAACGTCCGCTCATGTCAAATACTTCAAGAGTTGTGTATCCTTCTTCCAATACTGTGAAAGTCACGTTAGACTGACCTTCAGTTGGATTAGGCAGAGAAGAGATAGCAGCTCGGGGAGTGGTAAATAAGTTCCAAGCACTCCATGGTCCTGCAACCAATGGTGTTTGAGAACAACCACAACGAACTCTCCACTGATATTGTGTACTTGGCTGAAGAACGTTAAAAGGAATAACAAATGAGTCAGCTCCTGTACCGGGAACAATTACTGCACCCAAGATACCAGGGCCTCCTGCAAGGCGAGCTTGCACTTGACATCCGATTTGACCTGTTACAGCACCCCATTCAGTCAAGAAACCGTTTCCAACCTGAGTAGTACTAAGGCTTGCGGGATCAACAGCAGGGAATGGATTTGCACAACTGCTTTCACAGTCAAGGCTGATGGTAATATCACCAGAAGCGAAGTATGCGTATGTGCGCACGTAGTAAACCCCTGCAGCAGGAGCCTCTAAAGTTATAGCTTCTCCGGAACCGGCAGTTAAACCGGTGTCTGAACAAGCAACTTCAGTTAAATTTCCACAACCTCCTGTGTAGATAAATAGAACTACATCTATTGAAGATCCTTCAGCAGCTAGAACAGTTACTGTATAATTATCAGTACCGTTAGCTTGGAAAGCATACCAAACATCATCAGGAGTAGATGATGTAAAATCGTTACATGTGTTATTTAAGCTATCAGAAGCAGCTGTTTCAGTAGCACCTAAAGTAGTACCTGAAATGGTAGCACCGCATTGAAGAAGTGCAACAACGTCTGCACAGTCATCATTAGCTAACGGAATAATACCACCACCACAAGAGCAATCTCCTTGGATAGTTTCGCCCTCAGTTTCAGGATTTCCATCATCACAAGGGTCACGCCAATAACTAATCCACCAGGACATTCTGACGCACAAGTCAAACATTGAACTTGAGTGTCTACACAGTCTGTAGCAGTACCACAAGCTCCATCCGTATTCCAGTGAGGGAATAAATCAGCACCGCTAGTACCTGAAACAATAACAGGCGAAGTTCCTTGGGCAACAATTGGACCTGTAGCTGAATCACTTCTTACAGTGATGTAACCGCCTTCAACAATTGAGAACTCAAGGTCTTCTCCGGCAGGAACTCCTGTAATAGTAGAGTATTCAGTCTGGAATGAACAACCGCTAATAAGAACGAGGTTATTAAATTGACCTGTTAAATCAGTCCCACCAAAAGAAACTGTGTTCAAGCAGTCTCCTGTAAATGGTTGACCTGCACAAGTGCAATCTTCACCTATAACATCACCAACAGTGTTTGCATCACCGTCATCACAAGCATCGCCGATGTTTCCATCAGGACATTCGGTTCCGCAAGAAACGCATTGAACAGTAGTCACTACACATGACGATAATGTGCCACAAGCGTCATCAGTGTTCCAATGCGGGAAAAGTTTGCACCACTTGCTCCAATCACGGTTAACCGGGCTAAAGCCTTCAGCTACAATCGGACCGGCAGCAGAATCCCTGCGTACAGTGATGTAACCTCCGTCTCCGGCAGCATCAAGAGAAACTGAATGTCCTCTCCTGCAGGCACTCCTGTAATAGTAGAGTACTCTATCTCATAAGAACAAGTAGAAATACCAATCAATTGACCATTCGGTCCTTCAACGGTAATGTCGGCGCCTGCGAAAGCGGCAGTGTTCAAACAGCCACCTTGGGCCATTACGTTAGATGTCATGAAAGCACCAAATACGATGGCGCAACAGACTGAGAACATTTTAGTAAAATGCATCTTCATAAGAATTGTTTTTGGTTAATAATTTGGTTAAAAATTTCATGGAAAAGCCTCCATGTTTGGCTTGAAAATCCCTGAACTGTCTCTTTTTTTAGACCTATCAGGCAAAATTCTCGCCTAATATAGGACGGTATTTTGACGAATCAAAATATTCCGAGCAGAAATCTGCGAGAAGAATAAAAAAGCCGCGCTCATCTGAGCGCGGCTTTAATATATATGGGGCGTATGAAGAATTAAGACTTTTCTTCTTCGTCTTTCGACTCTTTTTTGACAGCTTTAGCTGAAGCTGCTTTTTCGTCTTTCTCCATTTCGTTTTTAAGACCGGCTAGTACATCCAAATCTCCAAGTGTCGTTTTCTCTTGACCCATTTGGATATTCTGGATTGCTTTAGAAGCTGCTTTAGATGATGCTTTTCTTTCAGCGACTTCTTTTGCCTTATTCAACTTTGGATCTTCTTCGAAAGTTCGAGTATGAGAAACCATGATTCGCTTGCTGTTCTTGTTGAATTCTAGAACTATAAAGTTCAATTTCTCATCAACTTTTGCATTTGAACCATCAGCTTTACGCAGATGTTTCGCAGGAGCTACTGCTTCAACACCATAAGGCATTGCTACGATAGCTGTGTTGTTTTCGATCGATGTAACAGTTCCCTCGTGAGTTGACCCTTCCAGGAAAACAGTTTCGAATACATCCCATGGATTTTCTTCAAGTTGCTTGTGCCCTAAGCTTAAACGACGGTTGTCTTGATCTACTTCAAAAACTACCACTTCCATCTCGTCTCCAATATTGCAGAATTCGGATGGGTGCTTGATTTTCTTAGACCAGCTAAGATCAGAAATGTGTACTAATCCATCAACACCTTCTTCCAATTCTACGAATACACCGAAGTTGGTGAAGTTTCGTACTGAAGATTTGTGCTTGACTTCCTACAGGATATCTTCTCAGCGATACCCGCCCATGGATCTGGCATCAATTGCTTAATTCCAAGAGACATTTTTCTTTCTTCTCTATCGATTGAAAGAACAACCGTATCTATTTCGTCTCCAACGTTCAAGAAATCTTGAGCGCTTCTCAGGTGTTGTGACCAAGACATTTCACTAACGTGAACAAGTCCTTCTACTCCGGCAGCGATTTCTACAAATGCACCGTAGTCTGCCATTACAACTACTTTACCTTTTACTTTGCTTCCAACTTGTACTTCATCTCCAAGAGTTTCCCAAGGATGCTCGCTTAGTTGCTTCAATCCAAGAGCAATACGCTTCTTGTCATCATCAAAGTCTAGTATTACAACGTTTAGTTTTTGATCGAGTTCTACCACCTCTTCTGGGTGATTGATACGTCCCCAGCTTAGATCAGTAATGTGAATCAAACCATCAACACCACCGAGGTCAATGAATACACCGTAAGAGGTAATATTCTTAACAGTTCCTTCTAGAACCTGACCTTTCTCAAGACCACCAATAATTTGTTTCTTCTGCTCTTCGAGTTCTGCTTCGATAAGCGCTTTGTGAGAAACAACAACATTCTTAAACTCTTGATTGATTTTTACAATCTTGAATTCCATTTTCTTGTTTACGTATACATCGTAATCGCGGATTGGCTTCACGTCAATTTGAGAACCCGGAAGGAATGCCTCAAAACCGAATACATCAGCAATCAAACCACCTTTTGTTCTGCATTTGATGTAACCAGTGATGATTTCGTCTTCCTCAAGAGCTGCATGGTTAACCTTGCGCCATGCTTCGTGCATTCGCGCAGTTTTATGCGAAATGTCTAGTTGTCCGTTTCACGGTCTTCAAGATTTTCTACGTAAACATCTACAATATCACCTATCTTAAGGTCTGGTTGTATCTAAATTCAGATGCAGTAACGATTCCCTCTGATTTATAGTTGATGTTTACTACAACTTCTTTCTTGGTTACTGTCTACTACAGTACCTTTTACCACTTCTCCTTGCTGAACGGCATTCAAAGTATCGTCGTACATTTCGTCGAGACTAGCGGTCGCCTTTTTCTCGTTGTCAATTCCTTCTTCGTAAGCTTCCCAATCAAAAGTTTTCCGGTCAAAAGCAGGCTCGAATCACTCATTGGCCTTCATAAAGGTCTTCATCGTCATCGCCATCTTCATCGTCATCGTCGCTATTTTTGCTTCATTCTGACTTCTTCAGTTTTCGTTTCTTTTGATCTCTTCTTTTTCTGTTTCAGCTTCTTCAGTTGTTCAGTTTCTTCAGCTTACCTCTTCATCTTTAGTTGCCTCAGCTTCCTCTTTTTTCTTCAGAAACTTCAGTAACCTTCAGCTTTTGGCAGCTTCTGCTTTTGCAGTTTCCTCGATGCTTTCTTCTTACTTTTTCTTGGGTTTCAGTTTTTGCTGTCGTCTCTTCTCCAGCAGTTTCTTGGTTTTCAGTTTCTTCCGAAACTTTTTTTTCGTCGTTTGCCATGTAAGGCTAAAAATTTGTATCACAACATCATGGTAGCTTGCGAGAGTGGTTAATAATTGAATAGCCGCCACCATGACACCTCATTTTTTAGGAGGCGCAAAGATAGTGTTTTTCGAGAAAATCAATAGCACTAAATCTTATTCCTCTTATTCGATTACAATTTCATAGAGATGGCCTTGAAATGGGGTCGGAGGGATAGGGTATATCTCCTTGCTGGAAAGGGAGGTAGGCCACCAGTGTCCATAGTGAAACTCTTGGCTCATAACGGGATCATTTGGTTGTTTGGAATTTTGGTTATTGAGCATCCATATAACCGATAGTGTCCATTGACTTGGTTTTTCTCCGATTCGCCAAGTAATTTCGTAGGTTGCCAATCAATTTCATACCACAATAGTCACCTACCGTGGTCTTGTCATGTGGGTGCGCTCGGATTTTTAGGTGTAAGTGCCTTGTACTAATCACTGTCCAGCGATGTGTGGTAATACGTTTTATCATCATGATTCAAATTTTTGGACGCCGACTCGAAATTGACTCGGATCTTTGCAGGCCAAATCCCAATTGGTGCAAGCTACAATCAGATCGTTGTTTGAAGAAGGATCGTCATATTACTTACCGTATCTTTCCTGAATACGATGTCAGGCGGCCAATTTCTGGAAGTCTTTACAATTTCTATGTCAATTTCTCAGTAGGTTTCTTCTTGGAAATCACTCGGCTTCCTCTTGTCCTAACCCGATTCCAGCACATACCCTTCACCCGTCTTGCACTCATCTCTGGTATTCCATTCATCGAGGGAAAGAAACTTTAACCAAAAAGCACAGGTCACTCCATTCCAAACATTCTCCTCACTCAAAAGCTCCGGAAACTCAATTCGTGCCTTGAACTTTCCGAATGTAAATCCGAATCTACCTTCAATTCCACCATTTTCTTTTCTGTATGGTTCTATCGAATTTCCAGGATTTTGAACGACTAGACATTCGATTTCTGCATCATAATACGCGTTTATGCAAGGCGCTTCTGGTCTGCGGTCACAAATGATGGAATATTTCTATCTGATTCCTCTTCGAGTTCCTTCGGCCCATTCCCTGAATTGTTCCAACGTCTGCCTTCAATTACATTTGCAGTGTGTTTATGTTGTTGAGTGAAGAATCTTTACCTCAGCGTGTTAACGAATTGCATGAAATGAGCATTCTCAAAATAGGTCTGCATCGTTGCCATGCAATCCGATCCATCGAATTGCTTCTTTGAAAATCAATTTGATCATAATACATACCCGCAGTGGGTCTAAGAACGGCGTAAGTTTTAAGTTTTGGTCACTCTTTTGAACGATCAATTCGATTTTCATCTGCTAAATTGGCTCCCTCACCACTTAAGTAGTAGTAGAAAGGATTGGATCTAACCCCTGTCAGCTGAGGCTTTTGGTCAATCGAAAATTTTATGCGTATTCACGGGCAATTGATCGATGATTCTCTGCCAATCAACCAACATGAACTCGTATATCCAACCCTCTAGGATTCCGCGTCCAACGAGTTAGTCGTCTTTTTTGAGTTTTTATTCATTCTTTTCAGTATCCAAATTGCGTCTAGTCTCAGTTGTTCTTCAACGGTTATAGATGCTTCTTCAAGCCTTTTTCTGCAATAGCGGCATACCAATCTGTATTGCTTTGAATATCTTGAATCTTCTTTTCCAGGTCGGTGTCTGTTATTATTTGATTTTGGGTTGGATGGCACCGAAAAATCGCTCTTCATTAAATGGGTTTCCCCGAATTATAATGAATCAGAATCTGTTATAGTCAATCCGTTCGGAGGGATCTGGCTTTCACGGTGAGTTTAAAGCCAGGTAGAATCTTTCTATCCACGATCCATAGAAATTTTCGGAACTTTTCGGATTGTATTTTCCCCATCCATCTTTTCAGCATGCATTTGTAAGACTCGTTTTGATAGAAAATCTTGTAAGAATAATCTTGTTCTTGATCGCTCTTGTTTTCAATTTCAAATGAAAATTTGAAATACTTCTCTTGACCCGACATCCATTTCTGAGGGAAGCGTAATTCCTGTAAAGGGTCCTTGGCTTAGGTCCATCTCTAGAATCAACGTATCATTTTTTGTGTGAAAATTTGTGAGAACTCTAAAATTGCCGGAGGTAATATCGGCGCTTTTTCGCTACAACTCTTCAGAAAGAGAACCGCAATAGCTAAAAACAGGATGAGCAATAGAAAATATGGACCTTTCATTTTTTACATCTAAAAAGCTAAATAGCGATTACTTGATTTTTAGGAGCAAACAAAACTATAACTTTGAGGTTGAACCGACTAATCCTTTATTAGTATGAAACATTCAATATCCCGAGTTTTACAGATCACCAATTATCGGAAAGATAAAGAATGCGCGAAAGATTACTGATCCGAGAAAAAAGGATTTTCGCCAACAATTGTGGATTTTGGACCAGTTCATTTTTGGTTCCCCGACATTTTGGATTTTGCTATGGGGTAGAAAATGCCATTGAGATATCCTATAGAGCGATAGAAGAGAATCCGGGAAAGCGCATTTTCCTTCTCAGTCAAATGATTCACAACCCTACTGTTAACGATGATTTGCAAATCTAAGAGGTATCGAGTTTATCATGGATACCTATGGAAATCAATTGATATCTTGGGACGAGGTCAACTCAGATGATATTGTGATTATTCCAGCTTTTGGAACGACTGTTGAGATCAGTAAACTACTGGAAGAAAAGGGTATTCAAACGGAGAAATACAATACCACTTGTCCATTTGTAGAGAAGGTTTGGAAGCGCTCCCAAAAATTAGGTGAAGATGAATTCTCGGTAATTATTCATGGTAAAGCCAAGCATGAAGAAACGCGAGCAACTTTCTCTCATAGCTATCAAGGAGCTCCTTCAGTGGTGATTATTAAATATGGAATGAGAAGCCAAGTCTCTCGCTCAATTCATCCGCGGAAAGAGAGCCCAATGAGTGAGTTTTACGAGTATTTTGAAGGTAAGTACAGCGAAGGGTTTTGACCCAGAAACATCTCGAAGAAGGTCGGAGTGGTCAATCAAACTACCATGCTCGCTAGTGAGACTCAAGCAATTGCTGATTTTTAAAGCAAACCATGATTGAACTTTTCGGAGAGGAGGCTTATAAAAATCACTTTGCCGATACCGAGATACCTTGTGTTACGCTACAAATGACAATCAACAGGCCACTTACGGCGTTTTGGAAGAAGCAGCTGATCTTGCCCTTGTGGTAGGTGGATACAATAGTTCAAATACTTCGCACATCGTGGAGCTCTGCGAAGAAAAGCTGCCCACTTATTTCATTAGTTCAATGATGCTGAAATTGAATCTAGCGGAGCTAATTCATCACTTCAATTATCCAGAGAAGAAAATGGAAGTGAGAACAGACTCTTGGTTACCCAAGAAAACTGGGCTGCGAATTATTTTAACAAGTGGAGCGTCGTGTCCAGATTCTACGGTAGATGACGCTGTGATGCAGAAAATCTGTCTTATTTTGATGGCACTCTAACATGTAGATTCGGCTGTTGAACCAGGCCCTAGCTATCCTCGAGTAATTGCCCTTTTAGCCCAAGATTTCACCAATCAAGTTGTTCTTTTTGTGTGATGTTGGTATTGTCTAAAACTCGATGGCATCAGGCGGCTTGAATCAGTGGGTTTTCTTTTCGCTCAGTATCCATTTTATCTCGATGTGAATAGATTTTCCTTCACTTCATCAAAGCTTACTGATTTGCCTTTTGCAATGAGCTCAGCGAATCTTCTTTCTACGCGCGAACTTCTTGATCTGCTGTCATGAATATTTTCAACTCGGCATCGGGCAAGCACTGCAGTACCGATGTCTCTGCCATCCATTACCACCCCGCCCTTTCGAGCCATTTCTTTTGCAGCTACGCTGCATTTTTCTCGCACTTCAGCGATTTTACTGACTGGGCTCACCAATGTTTGAAACCTCCATACGTTCTTATTTCCTCTTCAACTTCCTCGCCGTTTAATCTTGCGATGTTCTGTCCATTACGAGGAATAAAATCAACATCAATTTGATCTAGAGCTTCGATCAACCCATTTTCATTGACTGATCCATTTTCGATGAATCCATTTCGGATGGCGTAGAGCGTCACTGCTCGATACATCGCGCCCGGAATCTATATAAATGAAACCCAATTTTGCGGCTAGCGCTTTGGCTAAAGTACTTTTGCCACAAGATGAGTAGCCATCAATGGCAATGTTGATTTTCTATCCACGGCGAAGATAGTGAAGATAATGCTTGGAATGCGGTTATGACTTTTTGAAATCGTCAAATTTTACGCGCAAGTAAAATGGTTGCTGACTCCTGCGAATGTATATGCTGCTCGGGCATAGCTGAGGTGAATTTTAGCTACTCTCAGTCCCAAACCGTAGGTAATTCCTGCTGCTCCAGGTTGTCTTCAATCTTGAATTGTTGACGTCGATTGTAATTATATCCAAAGCCTTAAATTGAAGTTTTCCGTGAGTAAAATTTCTGCATTGAATACCAAGTGTCGCATAAGGTTTTCTCCAAAGCCTCCATGGGTTTGTTACTTCTATTTCTTCGCCCGTAATTGGATCAATTTCTGGGTCATTGGCGTTCAGGTGTAAGATCCCAGCGTTGCAGGTTTTCTCCAATAAGCGAAAAGCGAATGGGTGCTTTGTCTAATTTTTTGAGAAAGCGGCTTGAATTTCAAAAGGCAATGTTTCATTCACATTGGTGCGTATACGAACTAATTGATCGGCCAATATTTTTCATTAAAACAGTAGCCGTAAAAGCTTCTTCGGGATTGTAATAAGTACCGCTTAAGTCTGCTGCTAAGGCAGTGCTTTGTACTCAGCCAATTCGCTGAGAATATACTTGAAATTGGTACCCATCGAAAATCTATCGTTGAGTTGTCTTCCAATTCCTACTTGAAAAAGGTATTCGCCTGCATTGAATGAACCAATTACTTCTCCCGTTTCATCGGTTCAGTCGAAAACTTCCGTAGCCCGAGGTTTTGAATCCCCACTGAGAATGTTCCCACACTGTCAATGTGATGGGCATAACCCACATGGCCAATATTGGCTTCTCCAAAAAAACGGGTATAACCCAAAACTATTTGATCTGGAAGTAGCTTGAGTCAAGCAGAGATGGTGCGATCAGACCCTAGGTTTAGGTCGCCATCTTTTAACGGCAATTGCATTTCCTCCCAAAGCCGCTATTCGGGCAGGAGAAATAGTTTGAAGTACCTGAAAATTGGTAGTTCCGTTTTGTGCAAATGATAAGGCCGACAAAATCAGACACAGAAAGGCTATCGATACTAACCGTTTTAACATTCATCGATGCAAGGAACGAATATAAAATTCTCGGTACTATTGCCGCTCTCTTCAAAGAAATTACTTTTTGCTCCTTGATTTTTCCTAAGCCACCTTCAGTGGTTGCGCAACTTTTTGAGTCAACAAAGCCTTTTCAACAACATCAATCATTTCGTCTACAAAATGAAATGTCAATCCGTTGAGATATTTTGGGTTGATCTCTTTCAGGTCTTTCTTATTCTTTGTAGACATGATGATTTCTTTGATGTTTGCTCGCTTCGCGGCTAGAATTTTTTCCTTAATACCACCAACGGGGAGTACTTTTCCTCGAAGGGTAATTTCACCGGTCATGGCTAAGAATTTCTTCACTTTTCTTTGAGTGAAAGATCGAAGCCAAAGCAGTAAGTAGCGTAATTCCGGCAGAAGGACCATCTTTTGGAGTGGCTCCTGCTGGTACGTGGATATGGACATTCCATTTCTCGAAAACCTCTTGTTCCAATCCAATTGAATCTGAATGCGCTTTGAAATATTCCAAGAGCAATCATGGCCGACTCTTTCATTATCACGTCTCCAAGTTTCCGGTAAGGGTAAGTTTACCTTTTCCTTTGGTAAGGGAGCTTTCTATAAATAGTATATCTCCACCTGTTGGTGTCCAAGCCAAGCCCGTTACAACACCCGCCACTTCATTATTTTGATACTTATCCTTATCGTGAGATATACCTAGTATTGATGTCAATTCAGAAACTTCAATAGTGGGAGTGAAGTCTTTTTCCATTGCTATTTGCATAGCTCGAAAACGGACGAGTTTGGAAATGCGTTTTTCTAATCCTCGAACACCAGATTCATTGGTATATTCTTCAATAATCTTTTCAATAACCGCCTTTCCGATTTTGATTTGGTCTTTTTCTAAGACCGTTTTCTTTGATCTGCTTTGGCAATGAGGTGCCTTTTGGCTATTTCCACTTTCTCTTCAACTGTATATCCATTTACCTCAATGATTTCCATTCTATCTCGCAAGGCATGGTGAACCGTACCTAATGAGTTGGCTGTAGCAATAAACATGACATTCGAAAGGTCATAGTCTAAGCTCAACGTAGTTATCGTAAAAAGTTGAAGTTTTGCTCAGGGTCGAGCACTTCCAGCATAGCCGAAGACGGATCTCCGTGAGAATCTCTTCCTAATTTGTCTATCTCGTCTAAGATGAAAGCGGGTTTGAAGTTCCCGCTTTTTTAATGTTCTGAATAATTCTTCCCGGTAATGCGCCGATATACGTTTTTCGGTGTCCTCGAATCTCGGCTTCGTCGCGAAATCCTCCCAAAGACATACGTGCGTATTTTCTTCCAAGTGCTTCTGCGATTGATTTTCCCAAAGATGTTTTACCAACACCAGGAGGGCCATAAAGACAGATTATTGGCGATTTCATATTGCCTTTTAGCTTCAGTACGGCAAGGTGCTCGATGATTCTCTCTTTCACTTTCTCCAATCCGTAATGATCGCGGTCTAATATTCGCTGGGCTCTTTTGAGGTCAAACTTATCTTTGGAGTAATTCTGCCAAGGAAGATCCAAAAGAGTCTCGAGGTAATTTAACTGCACCGAATAGTCTGCTCCCTGTGGGTTCATTCGTTTCAGGCGATCGAGCTCCTTGTGAAAAGCTTTTGCAGTTTTCTCATTCCACTTCTTGGTGTCTGCCCGCTTCATCATATCCGCGATCAGTTCCTCCTGCGGATTTCCACCCAATTCTTCTTGAATGGTTTTCATCTGTTGATGGAGGAGGTATTCGCGTTGCTGCTGATCGATATCGACTTTAACCTTCGATTGGATGTCGTTTTTCAGCTCGAGCATTTGCAGTTCTTTGCTGAGGTACTCCAAAACCAATTCAGCGCTCTTGCTTGAAATCGGCAATTTCAAAAGCTTCTGTTTGTCCTTCACTTCGGCATTCATATTGCTCGAAATGAAGTTTACCAAGAAGCTGTAGCTTTCAATATTCTTAATGGCAAATGCTGCTTCACGAGGGGATATTTGGCGAGAGCTTGATAATGTGAAGGCGCCAAGTCCTTCAGTGAATCCACCAACGCTTCGAAATTTTTTCTTCCCCGTTTCGGGTTTGATCTCCGGAAACTCGGTCACTTTGGCTTTGAGGTAAGGCTCCTCTGTTACGGGCTCAATTAGCTCAAAGCGTTTTTTACCTTGTATGATAACGGTCGTGCTTCCATCGGGCATTTTAAGTAGCCGCATGATTTTGGCAATCGTACCGATCTTATTTAAAACGTCAAATTCAGGATCTTCAATGGATTGCTCTTTTTGACTCATTACGCCGACCGTGCGCTTGCCTTTGTAAGCTTCCTGAATCAGTTTTATGCTCTTATCTCTTCCTACGGTAATGGGGATAACCACACCCGGAAAAAGTACGGTATTTCTAATCGGAAGTATTGGCAGTTCAACGGGAGTCTCCTCGCTGTTCATCTCCTCTTCGTCTTCGTTTGTGATTAATGGGATGAATTCCGTCTCGTTGTCCACTATATCCTGTAATTCGCGGGGGTCCCAAAGTTTATTTTCGATCATATTCTTCTTGTCCAAATTGCGCCAATCTGTCAGAAAAGGCGCTCGATTTATAACAAATGCACAAAAGTCAAGCGTCGTGCCAAAGTCAGTGGGAGACTATTTTCGGTACTTTCTGTCGTATTCCAATGCATGTTTGAATGCATCTTTGTCACGTTTTGAAAGTTTTATTCCTCTCCGAGACATCATGGCGCTTGCTGCTTCTTCGGCTTTATCCATCCTGAATTCCTCAAATCCCTTTTCGGCGAGACCCCCAAGAAAATGAAGGAATAAACTTGGGAGGAATCCGCCTCCAAAATGTTGGCGCACATACCCACCACCGTGCCCGTATTGAACATGGTGTTGATTCCCGCTTTGGAGTGATCGCCCATAATCAAGCCGTGGAATTGACGTCCCGTAGGTACAATTGCCTCGCGAGAGTAGTCCCAGACTTTTACCTCTCCGTAGGTGTTCATCAGGTTTGACGTATTGGTGTCAGCGCCGAGGTTGCACCATGATCCGATCACTGAATTGCCGAGGTATCCATCGTGGCCTTTATTGGAATAATCGTGAATAATCGAATTCCCCACTTCGCCTCCTACTTTGCACTGTCTGCCGATGGAAGTATCGCCGTAGATTTTAGCTCCCATTTTCAAGGTGGAGTTTGCGCCAAGCGAAAATGGCCCTCGAATCAAACTGCCTTCCATTACTTCGGCATCGCGGCCAATGTAGATAGGTCCTTCGGAGGCATTGAGCACGCAGTGACTCAATTGGGCGCCTTCCTCCACAAAGATTTCGTCACCTTTCGTGGAGACGTCATTGTCGAAATTCCTGCTGTGATAGTTTTTGGAAATTCGTTTAAAATCTGCTCGCAGCACCACTCCGTTGTGCGCGAAAATATCGGATGGTTTTTCGATCACCGTCAAGTCGTAGTTGAAGTGAACTTCCTCCCGATCAAAGAGAGTGAAAGAGATGGCTTCACCTTTATCGATTTTCACTTGCACTTCGCACATTTCCTGTTTACTCGCCTTTACGGCAATGAATCTTCCGCGATGGGTCAATATCGTATCTTCACTCAGGTTGGCGATGGCATCTGCTAATTCTCCATTGGGAATAGCCGATCCATGGATCAGGAGATTGACTTCTTCCGCATTTTCTGTTTGTCCGAGGTACGAAGCCGTTAAAACGGATAGGTCTGTTTGGAGCACACTCTCCCATTTTTCTCTTATTGTGTCGATACCTACCAATAAATCGCACGTAGGCCTCGTGAAGGTGAGAGGCAATAATCGTCTTCGGTCTACATCAATGAGAAATGTCTTCATGAATCAAAAGAAAACAAAAAAGCCTTCCCGATGAAGAGAAGGCTTTCAAAAAAAGTTATGTCGAAATTATTTCTTTTCGAATTTGGCGTAACGCTTGCGGAATTTATCCACACGTCCGGCACTATCAACAAGTTGCATTTTACCTGTGAAGTAAGGGTGAGATTCGCTTGAAATCTCCAACTTCACTAATGGATACTCGTTTCCGTCTTCCCATTCAATGGTTTCTTTTGACTCAACGGTTGAACGTGACAAAAAGGCAAAATCTGCTGCGATGTCCTTAAATACCACTAATCTATAATCTTCAGGATGAATACCTTTTCTCATGACACTATTATTATTCGGGCTGCAAATGTACGCAAACCTTTTAATTCTAAAAATACTCTGAGCAAAATTGTAATATTGTGGGCAGAAAAGGAGTTATACCTTGGTGGAAATTCGATTAAAGCGGTTTTATTACCCAGCTATTCTAGCCATTCTTCTGGTTGCCTTTCTTGTCACCGGTTGTGATAAGGAAGAGTACAACACTTCACCTGACTTCCGTTTGGCATTTTCTACCGATACGGTGAGTTTCGACACGATTTTTCAAAGCATTGGTTCGGCCACTCAAATCATGAAAGTTTACAATCGCTCGGATGAATTTGTCACGATCGATCGAATTTCGGTCATTGACTCATGCGATAATTATGATCCTTTCCGATTGAATGTAGATGGAATTTCAGGCTCAACGGTGCGAGATATAGAGATCGGCCCCAACGACAGTGCCTTCGTCTTTGTAGAGGTAACCATCGATCCCGAGCAGATTTGCTCAGCTTTGGAGCTGGGCGTTATTGAGTTTTCTGTCAATGGAAACCAGCAATACGTCACGCTTTTTGCATACGGTCTGGATGCTATTTTTTACACTCCGACTGTCTTTCCAACCAACGGACTTCCGGCTTACACTTTGATTGACAGCACTCCGGGCGCTACCATTATCTGGACGGCTGAAAAGCCCATTGTCGTTTATGGATACGCCTTGGTTGATGAAGGTCAGCGATTGATCGTAGAACCGGGTACACAAGTTTACTTCCATCAAGGATCGGGACTTTGGATTTTCGAAGGCGGCTCCATTCAAGCGGGAGGCCCAGGAGGTGAGGCCGTGGTTTTCCAAGGAGATCGCTTGGAAGAATTCTTTGACGAAGAGCCGGGACAGTGGGATCGAATATGGATTCTCGGCGGAACGGAAAACAACTCTTTTGAGAACACCATCATCAAGAACAACTTTATCGGAATTCAGGTCGAGCCTTCTCCCTTCGATCCCGATATTTCTAATTCGTTGGTGTCCAATCGACTTATTTTAAAAAACGTTGCCATTCGCAACAATTCCGTTGCGGGAATTTTTAGTAGAAACTATCGAATTGAGGCCGAAAATCTACTCGTAAGTGCCGGAGGACAAAATCTTTTAGCAGCCACGGGTGCAGGTCAGTACCGATTCGATCACTGCACCTTTGCCAATAATTGGTCTGCATCAACTCGTCAGACACCTGCTGTATTTCTCACGAACCTTATACCAAGTCGACTCCCAGACTCTTGGAGTGGGAAATATTTTAAATAGCCGATTCCGCAACTGCATCTTCTACGGAAACGGTTTAAATGAATTTGGTTTTGATTTTGAAACCGCCTCAGCAAGCATTGATCTAAGTATCGATCACACCTTGATCCGCATGCAAGAAGACGATTTTCTTGAGCTCGATCAATCCTATTTCGACGATGGAATATTCGTAGGATTTGATCCTGGTTTCTTGAATTTTTCAGGAGGCGATTTCCGATTGAGAGAAGATGCTTTTGTGCGCTCGAAAGGTACGAGTCAAGGTGGTTTACCCAATTTCGATATCATAGGAACCCCCTACAATAATCCGAGACCTTTGGGTTGTTTTGAGTATTTGCCGGAGTAGCTTTTAGTCGATGGTCGATAGCAGCTGGTATGTAGTTCGAATTTTCGTAAGCTTCTTGTTGGGAAATATAACATAGTTGTGAACTACACGACTGCTAAATACCACAGACTAGTAGCAAGGTACTAGCGACTATAGACCAGCCAAAAACTCCAACGTATCCACTCCATCGGCGTAATCCCACAATTCGGGTTTCTGGCTTTTGCCGAAAGGCACATCGTTCTTGGAAACAATGCACTGTATTTCTTCCGATTGAGCAGACAGCTTGTCCAATAGGTTGTCCTCCTGCGTGTACCGCTCGTAGTACAAGGTGCCTACAGGACTCGAAATCGCCTCGCTTTTGCGCAAGAGCAAAAATCCATTGTCCAATAAATCTTCTTGATTCATCAGCCAAAGGGCTTTGTAGTAGTCGTAGTTGTTGGCGTATTTGTTGTGATTGACGATGGGGTTGTAGTCAATGATCGACCCGAAAAAGCGGTCGAGGTCAAAATCTTCTTTGATGTAAAGCTTAGCCACATTTCGGCACCCCAATCCGAAGTAGCTGAAAATATCTTCACCCAAAAGTTTTAGCTCCTCGTCGGTTTCCGTTCCCGAAATCACTGCCACCGAATTCCTGTTTTTGCGAATGATGTTCGGATACTTCCCAAAGTAATACTCGAAGTACCGCGAACTATTATTGGAGCCCGTCGCGATGATCGCGTCAATACCGTCCAACTTTCGGTCTTCCAACCACGTGATTTCGAATGCGCCGTTTGAGGAAGTCTCGTTGAAAAGTTCAAAAATCGCAGGAAGCAAAAGTCGGTCTTGGCTCGATAGCTTCACTACAGGGTGGTGTCCGCTTACCAAAACGGCCAAAATGTCGTGGAATCCCACCATCGGCAAGTTGCCCGCTAGTACCAATCCGATTCTTTTTTTGTCTTTTGGCGTAAGCTCATATGCAGAGAGCCATTGCTTCACCGCCTCAGGTCGAAGCATGAAGGCAAATCCATCCAATGACTTTTGGATGCTCTCCTCTGTAAACCATGGATTCAGGTTTCGGGCGTGTACAGCCAAATCATTAAACCTTTCAATAGATTCGTGGTTTAGAATTTTATCGGCAGCTTCCGGAGAAGCCAATTGGCAAAAGATGAGGTGCAAATGATTGAGCTTTGCTGAAAGCTCAGATTTATTTGATGACATTAATTGTCTTTGGAATTCGTTAGTGACCTGTTCAACTTTATATTTGCAAAAGTATTCATCATATTCCAACCGAAAAAAAGATAGACCACCATGGCCATAATGATAACAGACGAGTGCATCAACTGCGGAGCTTGCGAGCCCGAGTGTCCCAATAACGCCATTTACGAAGGCGGAGTGGAATGGCGCATGAGCGATGGAACCGACTTAAAAGGAGATATTACCACCCCGATGGGCAATACCTACGAGGCTGATTCCGAGCAAGAGCCTGGCGATATGGACGTTTATTACATCGTGACCGATAAGTGCACGGAATGTGTGGGCTTTCACGACGAGCCTCAGTGCGCTGCCGTATGTCCCGTGGACTGCTGCGTCGATGATCCCGATTTCCGCGAAAGCGAGGAACAACTTACCAAGAAGAAGGAGTTCATGCACCTGTAATAGTCTGTCTATAAAGCTCGCTACCTTCCTTCCACTTGTTTTAAAAACAGTCGCTGACCTCAGTCAACTCCTTGGTTTTTAAAACTGCGTGAGCGTTGCTATCGAACTTTCTAGCTCAGACTCTACACCATCTGCACAGACAAGACTTTGTAAGCCTGACAATAGGCTATCTTAGATCTCGTTATTTCAACTCTATGAGAATAGCCATAACTATCTGTTTTTTCTTCTTGTTTGTGTTGGCTCAAGGCCAAAGTTTGCCTGAGTTGGAGCAGAAATTGGTCGTGCTACAAGATGCCGTCGGATCCGCGCCTACAGCGAAAGAGAGACTTCAGGCTTCTGAAGAGTTTGAGGAGATTTTGGTGAGTGCTTTCGACTCTAAAGAAACTTTCGACTATCCTTTCAATGCATTGCCCAAAGTGGCCAAGCACACCCCCGAGGATGTAGCTTTTCGTATTTTCAACTGGAACATTCCGTTGGAAGAGGGGAGGCACAGCTTCCGCATGTACGTGCTTTTCCCAAACGGGAAATACCAACGCTTCGACGATTCTCAAGAACTGAAGCACGAAGATGAAAAGGCGTCTATTAAACCCGAGCAATGGTACGGAGCGCTTTACTATGAGCTTCACTCTGTAAAAATAAAGCGAGACACCTACTACACCCTTATTGGCTGGGATGGCAATGACGAACTCACGACTAAAAAAGTCTTGGATGTACTGGTATTGGAAAAGAAGAACAAGGTCAGCCTTGGTTTTCCAATTTTCGAAAAAGATGGCGAATTAGTGAATCGGCGCGTTTTTGAATATGCCGAGGACGTCATTATGAACCTCAAGTGGCTTGAGCCAAAAGAAATGATCATATTCGATAGGCTGGAGCCGAAGACGCAAAACCTCAAGGGCAATTACGCTTTTTACGGCCCGAGCACTGCCTTCAACGGTTATGAATGGGAAGGTGACTTTTGGAAACTTGAGGAATTTGTAGATATGTCGCGTCCCAAAAGTGCAGAATCGGGCGCCCAATTCAATTTCCCCGATCGCCATGACCTCAATCGAAAAAGGGATAAGACCAATCCGTTGATTGGAGATTAACTTTTCTCATTCGAACGCTTGCGTTCCTCAGTACCCTTATGTTTTCGGGCTTTGATTATTCATTATTTTCTGTTCGCTCCTCTGAGCTTCAGCGAACTCGGCGTTCTCGCAGAAAATCTAACACGCCCTTCCACTATTTCTCAGCGGTCTCGGTGCAACCTTTTCTATGTTGAATGTGTTTTGAAGTGATCACGGTTATTTGACCAGCGGCTTGAAATACACTCACACAAATCTTTAATGTTCAGGTAACGCCTGCCCGCATTGCCGTTACAAAAATTCCGTATAGCTTTGCCCCGCCGTTGCCAAACACGGTCATTAACGTAAAGAAAAAACGATGGTTCATAATTTCAGCGCAGGTCCCTGTGTCCTTCCTCAGGAAGTGTTTCAAAAAGCTTCAGAAAGTTTACTAGAGTATAACGGTACGGGCCTCTCCATCATTGAGATGTCGCACCGCAGCAAGGAATTTGTTGAGGTGATGGAAAACGCTCGCAATCTTGTGAAGGAGCTATTGAACGTACCTGAAGGATACACTGTTCTGTTTCTACAAGGAGGGGCAAGCCTTGGTTTTTATATGAGCGCCATCAACTTCATGAAAAATGACGGTGGAGTAGGAGCTTATGTTGATACGGGCTCTTGGTCGTCTAATGCCATTAAAGAAGCCAGACTTCTTGGTGATGTGAAAGTTTTGGCTTCCAGCAAAGAAGATAACTTCACTCATATACCTAAAGGATATAGCGTGCCGAGCGATGTGGATTACCTCCACCTCACTTCAAACAATACCATTTTCGGAACTCAATTCAAGTCTTTTCCTGAGAGCAACGTGCCACTTCTTTGCGATATGTCCAGCGACATTTTCAGCAAGCCGGTTGATGTTTCAAAATTTGATTTGATCTATGCAGGAGCCCAAAAGAATATGGGCCCTGCAGGAACAACCGTTTACATCGTAAAAAAAGATGCCTTGGGAAAAACGGGAAGACGCATTCCTTCCATGCTCGACCTTCAAGTGCACGACGGTAAAGATTCAATGTTCAATACGCCTCCTGTGTTTGCCGTTTACGGATCTATGCTCACTTTGGAGTGGATGAAAAAAGAAGGTGGAGTAGCAGAAATGGAGCGTCGCAATGATGCCAAGTCTGACTTGCTTTACAGCGAAATAGACCGCAATCCGCTTTTTGAAGGAACCACCGCCGTAGAAGACAGAAGCTGCATGAACCCGACTTTCGTTTTGAAAGATGAGGCTAGTCACGCCGAGCGATTTGACAAAATGTGGAAAGAAGCCCGAATCAACGGATTGAAAGGTCACCGCTCTGTAGGAGGATACCGCGCCTCGATGTACAACGCCCTAAGCATCGATAGCGTACAGGTACTCGTTGACGTAATGCAAGAATTAGAAAGAACCGCTTAAACCAAAACAGATGAACGTACTCGCAAACGACGGAATTTCTCCATCGGGAAAAACCAAGCTGGAAGCAGCAGGATTTACAGTAATAACCGACACGGTAGACCAAGATAAATTGGCTGATTACATCAATGCCAATGACGTAAAAGCACTTTTGGTAAGAAGTGCCACCACCGTGCGAAAAGACTTGATCGATGCTTGTCCCGGTTTGAAATTCATCGGTAGGGGTGGAGTAGGAATGGACAACATCGATGTGGCTTATGCCCGTGAAAAAGGCAAGACCGTCGCCAATACCCCTGCCAGTAGTTCACAGTCGGTTGCCGAATTGGTGATGGGGCAGCTATTTAGCTTAGCCCGATCTACTTATGATGCCAATAAGCAGATGCACGTGAATGGTGCCGCTGAATTCAAAGCATTGAAAAAGAAATACGCCAAAGGGATTGAACTTCGTGGAAAAACCCTTGGTATTGTAGGTTTTGGCCGCATCGGAAAGTCGCTGGCAAGCTATGCGCTTGGGTCTGGGATGAAAGTCATTTGCTCAGATGTTTTCGACGTAGATACCACCGTCACCTTGCATATTGAAGGGCACGGAGACGTGCAGGTTAAGGTTGAGAAGGTTGATATGGAAACGCTTTTGAAAACCAGTCAAGCCATTTCGCTTCATATCCCAAAGCAGGCCGACGGTTCGGCAGTAATCGGAAAGCGAGAGTTGGGCCTTATGGCAAAAGGTACGATCATAGTTAATGCTGCCCGAGGTGGTGTGATTAATGAAGACGACCTTATGGAAGCCGTCAATAGCGGACACCTGGCAGGAGCAGCGCTCGATGTATTCGAAAATGAGCCCACACCGCGCGAAGATCTTTTGAAAACCGATAAGCTGGCTTTTACTCCACATATCGGAGCAGCTACCCTCGAAGCTCAAGATCGAATCGGTGAAGAGTTGGCCGATTTGATTATTGCTGATTTGAAGTAGTTGTTCGTTTAGTTTTTTTTATGAATACTTTGCTAATCAGCAACTTTGCAATGTTTTAAGCCGTTAATCAGTACGGCGTAAACTTTGATTATTTTTATCACATGCAAAATCAAGAGTTTATTCTGGCAAAGTTGAGAGAGTCGAAGGGAGATTTAATTTCGAGATACCCTATTTCGAAAATTGCGCTTTTTGGATCTTTTGCAAGAGGAGACTTTCATGACAAAAGCGACGTTGATATTCTTGTCGAGCTCAATGGAAAAATCGGTACTAGGTTTTTTCAAATAGCTCGGGAATTAGAGGAATTGCTTCAGAAGAAGGTTGATCTTGTTTCTCAGAGAGGAATCAAACAAGACTATTTCAGACAGATTAAAGAAGATTTGATTTATGTCTAAAAGAGATCCTTTCCTTTTTAGTTAGAGACATCGTTATTGCAGCTACCCGAATTTTAGAATACACTGAGGGTTTGGATTTTGACGGGTTTACCACCGATCAAAAGACGGTTGATGCAGTGGTTAGGAATTTTGAGATAATTGGAGAAGCCTCAAATCAAATTCCCGAAGAATTTAAGCGTGCGAATAATTCAATTTCTTGGAGAGATTTGAGTGATTTCCGCAATAGGCTCATCCATGAGTATTTTGGGGTAGACCTCGAAATTGTTTGGGAAATTATTTCGACAGAGCTCAATCAATTGATAGAAGATTTGAATTTAATAAAGGAGCCATGACGAGTTCTGGTTCGCTATTGGAAAGACTCAAGCATTCTCAAAAGAGCTGATCAACATTGATTAATTTTTACCAGAAAATTCTGGTGAAAAAGAAATACTGCGCAATTCAGCATCGAAAATTTATCTTTGCCCTCAGTGAAACCCGTTGAGCTTCTAAATAGCGATCAGCTTTCGATTACCATCACGCGCCTCTGCCACGAATTGGTAGAGAACCACGGTGATTTTGGCCAAACGGCTATCGTCGGTCTTCAACCCAGAGGTGTGTTCTTGGCAAACCGAATTGTAAAGCGATTGGAGGAGATCACGGGAATTGAAAACATCCGACACGGAGATCTCGACATTACTTTTTACCGCGATGACTTCCGTCGAAAAAGTGTTCCCCCCACACCAAGCGATACCCGAATGGACTTCACCGTTGAGGGCCTCAAAGTGGTCTTGGTCGACGATGTGCTTTTCACGGGAAGAACCATTCGCGCCGGTCTGGATGCCCTATTGGCTTTTGGCCGACCGAGCACGGTGGAATTGATGGTGCTGATCGACCGCCGATTTAGCCGCCACTTGCCCGTTCAGGCAGATTACACAGGTCGCACTGTAGATAGTATAGCAAGCGAGCGTGTAGAAGTGGAATGGGTAGAAACCGAAGGAGCCGATCGTGTAACCCTCTTAACTACAGACAGTGAGTAGCCTGAGCGTAAATCATCTATTGGGAATCAAAGGGCTTACGCCCGAGGATATCGAATTGATATTTACTACGGCCGACAATTTTAAAGACGTCATAAACCGTCCGATCAAGAAAGTCCCCTCGCTTCGTGATATAACTATTGCCAACGTTTTCTTTGAGAATTCGACCCGCACCAAACTCAGTTTTGAGCTCGCCGAGAAGCGCCTTTCGGCCGATGTGGTCAATTTTGCGTCATCCTCTTCTTCGGTGAAAAAAGGGGAAACCCTCATCGATACGGTCAATAATATCCTGGCAATGAAGGTGGATATGGTAGTGATGCGTCACCCCAACCCCGGAGCGCCCCATTTCCTCTCAAAGCACATCGATGCCAAGGTGGTAAATGCCGGCGATGGAACCCACGAACACCCCACTCAGGCGCTACTCGATGCTTTTTCCATTCGCGAAAAGCTGGGAGAAGTGAGAGGCAAGAAAGTCGTTATCGTCGGAGATATTCTTCATTCGCGCGTTGCCCTCTCCAATATTCACTGCCTTAAAAAGCTCGGGGCCGAAGTGATGGTTTGCGGACCACGGACCTTAATGCCAAAATACGTCGAATCGCTTGGCGTAAAAGTTGAATTTAACCTGAAGAAAGCCCTCGAATGGTGCGATGTAGCCAATATGCTTCGCATCCAATTGGAGCGTCAGGATATGGCTTACTTCCCGTCGTTACGGGAGTATACCATGCAGTATGGTCTGGATCGTGATCTATTCAATTCCATCAATAAAGACATCGTGCTGATGCACCCCGGCCCGATCAATAGAGGAGTTGAAATCAGCAGCGATTTGGCAGACAGCCCGAACAGCATTATCCTCCAACAAGTAGAAAATGGAGTGGCTATTCGAATGGCTGTTCTCTACCTTTTGGCCGGGAAGATCAAGGGGCAGGATTAACAATTGAATCGAATTTCTGAATATTCTCATTCAGGTTATTATATTTGGCTAAAGCAATCAGTAAGAATTACTATGGGTTTCAAAATTGAGAAAGAAGATAAGTACGCCATTCTATACACTCAGACAGAGAAAATTCAGTCGATCAATGCTCCTTTATTGAAGTCGGAATTAGTAATGTTGATCAAAGGCGGTTTTAAGAATATCATTGTCGATATGGCTGAGACGCGCTACTGCGATTCCAGCGGCTTGAGTGCTCTTCTTACGGGAAACAGGCTGTCGCACGAAGCTGATGGCACATTCGTACTATCAACACTTCAGCCTTCGGTCGAAAAGTTAGTAGCAATCTCTCAATTGAATTCTGTCTTTGATATCGTTCCTACTAAGGATGAGGCAATAGACGTTGTTTTGATGGAAGAGATCGAACGAGAATTAAGAGCGGCTGCCGACGATAAATCTTAAGTAACTTACCCTTGAAATCGGTCGACATCACTTCCCCCAAATGTTAATATGAAATTTGAAGTGACCATTCTCGGTTGTGGTTCAGCCACACCTACATTGAGACATGGACCCACTTCACAGCTGCTAGAGCACGATAATCATTACTTTCTGATCGATTGTGGCGAGGGGACCCAGCTACAACTCCGCCGCTTCAAAATCAGATTCCTAAAAATCAATCACATCTTCATCTCTCACAACCACGGCGATCATTGCCTTGGATTACCGGGGCTGATATCTACGCTGCACCTATTGGGAAGAACCAGGCCACTTGATGTTTACGCCCAAGAAGGCTTAAAAGAAGCCGTAGAACACCAACTGAAAATATCTCATTCACGACTCAGATTTGAAGTCAATTGGCACAATCTCAACCCAAACGAGAAGATGCTGATTTTCGAAAACAAAAAACTTGAAGTATTCTCATTTCCGCTAAATCATCGAGTGCCTTGCTGTGGATTTCTTTTTGCCGAAAAGGCAAAATCGCGAAACATCAAACCTGAATACATTAGCAAGTACAATATACCTGTAGCGCGCATCCGTCAAATAAAAGCAGGAAGCAACTACACTCTTGAGGATGGTACGGTGATCTTTAATGATGAGCTGACATATCGCTCTGAGCCCCCGTTGAGTTACGCTTTCTGCTCTGATACGGCTTACCAAAAACAAACTGCAGGTTATGTGCAAGACGTAGATCTGCTCTACCACGAAAGCACCTTTCTGGAAGCAGATATGGAGCGGGCTGAGTTTACTCATCACAGCACGGCATCGCAAGCAGCGAAAGTTGCTGCAGAGGCCAATGCGGGCAAACTCCTTCTCGGGCACTACTCTGCCCGCTATCGCGATATGGAGCCATTTTTGAAAGAAGCAAAGGAGATTTTTTCCAATGCGGAACTCGCCGATGAAGGACTTGTGGTACCGGTAAAAAATGTGGAAAAGAATTCTCCAAGCTGAACCCTTAGCCACTATCTTTGTTATTCAGACAAATTCTAAATAACGTTGAGTTCTTCTAGCATTCGTGTAGTAGTAGCAGACAGCAATTTGTTGATCAGAATCGGTTTGGGTGTCGTATTATCCGAGCAAGATGACATCGAAATTGTGGGTGAGGCTGATAGCGAAAATGCCCTCATTGAATTACTGAGCCAAGTCGAAGTTGATATTCTTCTCATCGACTTTACTTCTCCCCAATTTAGCATTGAGTCTGTTCCCGCAGTTCTGAGTGAGTATCCTAATATTCAGGTGGTGGCCATTACTCCCGATCAAGAGGGAGAGACCATCGTAAATGCCCTGAAGGCAGGAGTTAAGAGCTACGTAAAAAAGGATTGCGACTTGAATGAAATCGTTTCCTCTGTGCGCGACACCGCCAAAGGAAATAAATTCTTCTGTGGCCAAATCTTAAATACGATTCACCAAGTAGATATCGATCCTGAATCGGAAGATTTTGAAAGCTTCAGCTGTGAGCCTATCAAGCTTTCAGAACGCGAACAGGAAATCATCACCCTTATTGCCGAAGGGCTCACCAATACCACCATTGCTGAAAAGTTATTCCTAAGCCCACATACGGTCAATACTCACCGAAAGAACATCATGCAGAAGTTGGGCGTGAAAAACACGGCTTCCATCGTTATGTACGCCGTGAAATCGAATCTGGTGAATGTGAATAAGTTCCTTTTTTCAAAATAGGAATAGCATTAGCCTAAATTCCATAGTTTTGCCGCCGTATGAAATTGATAGCAGACAGCGGTTCTACCAAGACAGATTGGAGACTCATAACCCCGTCAGGAGAGGTTTTTGAGTACAGGAGTGAAGGGATCAACCCTTATTTTCACAATGACGAAAGTGTTTCGGAAACGTTGCGCAAAATATCATTCGCTCCTTACTCCCACGCAGATATCGATGAGGTGTATTTCTACAGCGCCGGCTCGAATACCAAAAAGAGCATTGAAATCATGAATACGGGTTTTTGCAGAATTTTCACTTCTGCCAAAGTTCATATCATGCATGACCTCTTGGGAGCGGCTAGGGCACTTTATAAGGACAGCTCGGGATTAGTGGCCATTTTGGGAACAGGTTCAAATTCTTGCCTCTATGATGATGGAAAGATTAAGATGAACTTGGGCGGGTTCGGATACATTTTAGGCGACGAGGGTAGTGGAATGCATATCGGCCGAAAAGTACTTCGTGAATTCATGAATGACCTCATGCCCAATGATATGCAGGAGATCTTTACGAATAAGTACCGCGTCACGAAAGATCAGATCATTTATGCCGTCTATAAGGATGCTTACCCAAATAGATTTTTGGCTTCCTTCAGCAAGTTTGCTTCTGAAAACATTGATCACCCTTATGTCACGGAAATGGTAGACGATGCTTTTATGAAGTTTTTTGAGCGATACATCATTCAATACCCCGGATACAAAAAGTACAATTTAAGAGTCTTGGGTTCGGTAGGCTATTATTTCGAAAAACAACTTCGGTCCAGAGCCGAGCGCTACGATGTAAACATTGATCGAATAATGAAGGCACCGATTGAGGGATTATTGGAGTACCACAAACAGCATTAGAACGAGTATCCCTTTTCAGTTTTATTTCCGACCGCGTCAGTCACTTCAATTCGAAGCTCATTGCCCGAAGGCTGAGGGTTGGTCCCTTCAAAGATTACCGAAATCGTTTTGGCCTTAGGCTCATAAGCCGTTAGCACCCATTTCCCGTTGAGGTAAGCGTTGTAGGTAGCTATTCCCGATCGATCGTCTGAGATTTTAAACCTCAGAACAGTGCTGTTTGAAATACTTCCCGAAGTTCGAGTCAATGGTGTCAATTCCGGTGCGATGCTATCCGCCACCAATGCGAACTTCCCGAAACTTTTGGATTTAAACTCGAAGTCATCTCCCTCCCAGTTTCCGGTTATATATGATGCGGCCCCCGTAGTAGAATACCTTGCTGCCAATACCTGATTGCGAAGTTCATCGGGGATGTCGGCGGCCTTAATTCCGATTTCGATGTAGTCGTCCAGAGGTACCATGTCATTGTGTAAAGTGTACCGTGCTGAGAGCAGGTCAGCTTTGGGCATTTCTCTACCGAAGTTGAGTTTCAGGTCATTGTACAGCGCACCTTTGGGAATGATAACTTCAAACTCTTCAGGATATGTGAAGGTGTTTTCTTGGTCGTAGCTGAAATAGGCGTCATACGGCTTTGCTTCGGGAAGTGCACCGTTTGGCTCTGCCAATGTTTCAAAAGAAAAATCAAGAGTGGAAATATTCTCATAGGCATCTTTCACCACGTAATTGACTTGATGCGTGCCCGCCTCCCTGAAGTCTATTACGCCCCGATTTTTTGTTTCGGGAAGATAAATCTCCAGCTCATTCCCTTGTACAATAAATGATTTATGGTAGTGCCATCCGTTGGTTCGGTATACATCATATGCTTTATACGCATTGATATGTCGGGTAGTCGCGAAGTCGAGTTCATTAAATTGCTGCCGGCACACGGTTTCTCCATCCACCGAAAGGTGCACCTCGTAGAGTCCGCACTTATTGGGGTAACCGTTCAAGTAATCAAGTGAGTGTATCGACATCCCAAAGGCACCGTACACCTTGATTTGACTCCCCGCTTTTAAATTATACTTCCCGGTTGAACCCTGCACCACCAAGCTTACGGCTTCGTGCTTTCCATTTACCAAGGTCGTGTCACTCAATGGGTGAAAACGCACACCTCGGATTCTCGGAGCAATGTCGTCTTTGATGTCAAAGCCAAACTTCAAAGGATTGAGCGGATGACTGTCAGCCGTTCTTCTGATTTCGAAGTGCAGGTGTGGCCCGCCCGAGCCTCCCGTGTTTCCGCTCAAGGCAATGAGCTCTCCTTTTTCGACCTTTAGTTCCTCATCGGGGGCAAAATCCACCCTAAACGATTCTTCTTCGTATTGTTTTGCTCTAACTACACGCCCTATTTCATCGTTGAATTTTTGTAGATGCCCGTATACGGTGGTGTAGCCATTGGGGTGCTCAATGTAAAGTGCTAAGCCATATCCATAAGGTGAAACACTTATTCTTGACACCTTTCCTTCTTCAGCTGCTAAGACTCTCTGCCCTTCTACACCTTGAGTCTTGATGTCAATCCCCGTGTGAAAGTGATTGCTGCGCAGCTCGGCAAAATTTCCTGCCAGGTAAAGCGGAATATCCAAAGGTGCTGCAAAATCGGCTGGTTTTTCTTGACTAAAAACGCCGAAAGAAAGGATCGAAAAAAATAAAAGTATGGTGTTTCTCATGGATGGAAGTGCGAAGCTAAGAATAAGCAGAGCTCCTGACAATTTCCGAGCCATGACTTCAGGAAATGTGAACAATGCAAAGTGAAAATATTTGATCCCCTTAAAACCAAAGCTTTTTGTTAATCTTGTACACCAATTTACTTTTGTACAACGTTTAACCTATTTAAGGTTCATGGAAAAGGGTGAAGTATCCTTGAAATTAGACTCCATTAAAGATAAGCTGGTCAAAATCAAGACCAAGCAGGATCGATTGGAAGCTGATAATGCCAAATTGAAAGAGAAGGCGGCACAGCTGGAGTTGGAATTGAAGGAGGCTAAAGCCAAAAGCCAAAACCTTGAAAAAGATTACGACCGCGTAAAACTGGCCAAGACTCTCGTGAGTAGCTCGGGAGACAAAGCCGAAATGAAATTCAGAGTTAACGAATTGGTGCGGGAGATAGATAAGTGCATTGCGCTTTTAAATAGATAGATGATTCGCTATGAGCGAGAAATCAATAAAGGTGACCATAGCAGGACGAATATATCCGATTTCGGTAAAGCCGGAAGAAGAGGAAATGGTTCGGGCTGCAGCCAAAAACGTAGACGACAGCGTAAAAAACCTTTTGGAAAATTACGCCGTTAAGGACAAGCAAGATTTACTTGCCATGACTGCCTTGCAGTTGTCTACCAAATTAGCAGAAGTGGACACATCAGCCCCCAAGGGCTCAGCCATTGATGATCGTGAAATCAGCGAAATTGAACAACTCATCGACAATTTGCTCTAGCTATCTTCCGTATCGCGCCCTCCGTTGGAAGGCTTAATAAATTATGATATGGATATAAATATTACAGATTTACTCATTGGCCTCCTGGCCGGCGTCATAGTCGGTGGAGGTATCGCTTGGGTGGCGGTTAATGCCGTCTTGACCAAGAAGAAAGACTCCATTCTATCGGAGGCTGAAAAAGAAGGCGAAGCCATCAAAAAGGATAAAATGCTCCAAGCCAAGGAGAAGTTTTATCAACTTAAAGAAGAGCACGAAAAGGTCATAAAAGACCGCAACCGAAAGGTGCAAAGTGCCGAGGACAGAATGAAGTCGCGCGAGGCTAGCTTGAGCAAGTCGATGAGCAAAACAAAAAGACCAAAGGCTGAGAGAGAAGTCGAGAGCACTTAAAGCCAATCTGAAAAGCAACTTGAGATTGTTGAAAAACGGAAAAAAGACCTCGAAAAAGCACATTCTGAAAATGTAGCCCAACTTGAAAAAACTGCCAACTATTCGGCGGCAGATGCCAAGGAGGAGCTGATGAAAGCCCTCAAAGACGAAGCCCGCACGGAGGCGATGAATCATATCAAAACCATCGTCGATGAGGCAAAATTGACTGCAAGTGCCGACGCTAAGAAAGTGGTTATTCAGAGCATTCAGCGCGTTGCGACTGAGCAGGCGGTAGAAAACTCGGTTTCTGTTTTCAATATCGAAAACGATGAAATCAAAGGTCGCATTATCGGACGCGAGGGAAGAAATATTCGCGCCTTGGAAGCTGCCACCGGAGTAGAAATCATTGTGGATGACACTCCTGAAGCCATCATTTTAAGCTGCTTTGATCCGGTAAGACGAGAGATTTCACGACTGGCGCTTCACCAATTCGTAACCGATGGAAGAATTCACCCCGCCAGAATCGAAGAAGTAGTTAAGAAGGTAACCAAGCAAATCGAAGACGAAATCGTCGAAACGGGTAAGCGTACCTGTATTGATCTGGGAATTCACGGATTGCATCCTCAGCTGGTTCGTATGGTGGGAAGAATGAAGTACCGCTCTTCGTATGGGCAAACTTGCTGCAACACAGCCGCGAGGTAGCCAACCTTACTGCGACCATGGCCGCAGACCTGGACTCAATGTGAAATTGGCGAAAAGCGCAGGACTCCTTCACGATATTGGAAAAGTACCAGACGATGAGCCAGAATTGCCACACGCAATCCTGGGAATGAAGCTGGCCGAGAAATACGGCGAGAAGCCCGAAGTGTGCAATGCCATCGGTGCTCACCACGATGAGGTGGAAATGACGAGCCTTATATCTCCGATTGTTCAGGTTTGTGATGCCATATCCGGTGCGCGCCCGGGTGCTCGAAGAGAGGTGGTAGAATCTTACATCAAGCGTTTGCAAGATCTTGAGAATATGGCCTTGAGTTATCCCGGTGTCACAAAGTCATACGCTATTCAAGCCGGTAGAGAGCTTAGAGTCTTGGTAGAAAGTGACCAAGTGATCGGATGAGCAAGCTGATACACTGAGCTTCGACCTTTCTCAGAAAATTCAGAATGAAATGACTTACCCCGGACAGGTGAAGGTCACGGTAATTCGCGAGCGACGAGCAGTAAACTACGCTAAGTAATCGAATGACTCGAAAGCTCAATGGCAAAAAAGTATTGGTAACGGGTGGGGCCGGTTTTATCGGCTCCAACCTTTGCGAATCCCTGCTTTCTGAAGGAAACAGGGTTTTTTGTTTGGATAATCTGGCCACCGGAAAGCACGAAAACATTGAACCGTTTTTATCCAATCCCGATTTTAAGTTTACCGAAGGCGATATCCGAGATTACGAGACTTGCTTGAAATCGGCAGAAGGGATGGATGTGATTTTGCATCAAGCGGCTTTAGGCAGTGTTCCCAGAAGCATCAATGATCCGATCACTACGAACTCTGTCAATATCGACGGATTTTTGAATATGCTGAATGCCGCAAAGGAGAAGCAAGTGCCCCGTTTCGTTTACGCGGCCAGCTCTAGCACTTATGGCGACAGCCTGAATCTTCCTAAAGTAGAAGACATCATCGGGATGCCTTTGTCTCCCTATGCGGTAACCAAATACGTCAACGAGCTTTATGCGCACGTTTATGGCAATCTTTATGGAATGCAGATCATCGGTCTGCGTTATTTCAATGTTTTTGGCAGAAACCAATCACCCGACGGTGCCTATGCGGCCGCTATTCCAAAGTTTGTCAGCGCCTTTTTAAATCACGAGTCGCCCATTGTCCATGGCGATGGAGAGCAGACACGCGATTTTACCTACATCGACAATGTGATTCAGATGAATCATTTAGCTGCTACTACTGATAATCCCGACGCTCTGAATCAAGTCTACAATGTAGCTTGCGGACAGCGCACCTCGCTCAATGAAGTGATCAAAGGCATTCAGGAAGCTTTAGCCAAGTATGACTCGGCCATCGCCGCGATTGATGTGAAGCACGGTCCCGAAAGGGCAGGGGATGTCCGCGATTCGCTGGCCGATATTTCGAAAGCAAAAAATCTTTTGGGCTATGAACCCACCCACACACTAAAAGAAGGAATTACCGAAGCCATCGAGTGGTATAGGATACCTTGGATTAAATCCATTCTTTAGACTTGATGGCTTGGTTGAGCAAATATTCAAGTAATCCTTTTGTAAAGAATGTAGCGGTGATGCTATCGGGCAACGGCAACTAGTCATTCCCTTTTTAGAAAGCGCCACTTATTTCGAGACTTTATACCCCGAAAGATTTTGCGGTTGAGCTTTTTGTCAAGATATCTGCTCTCATTGCCGTGGTTTCTGCACTGCGATTTGAGTTGGCCATTATTATCCCTAAAGAGGAAGAGGAAGCATCTTCTCTGGTCAAAGCTTTCGATCAAGCTCAGTTTCATTACCACATTCGTTACTGCTATTGCTATTATACCCTTTCGCGAGGTGATCGGCATCAAACTCGGGAATTCTGATCTTCCCGTTTTGCTTTGGCTGCTTCCGCTAATGGTATTTGGAACAGGGATCTACCATGTCGTCACTTAGTATACCTTGCGACTAAAACGATTTGGCCAACTGTCGTCAACCAAGGTGTCGGGAGCTTTAACCAATAGTGGATTCAAATATATTGCGGAGTTGAATGCTCCGATTGCTCTGAGTTTGGTGTGGGGACAGATCATCGGAGTACTGGTTCCCGTGGTGGACTTTTTGCGATTAAAAAGCATCAGACGGGAAGTATTTGGTGCTTTTAAGCAGAAGGTTTCTTCAAAAGAGCTCTTTCGAAAGTACAGGGATTTCCCACTAATAAGCGCTTCTCATGGTTTTTTTGACGAAGGTCAAAAAACGCTTATACTCTTCGTTGTATCGGCTTACTATGGCGAGATGGTGCTGGGGTTATTTGCGTTCGGACTACGCTACGCGAGAGTTCCTCTTCAAGTCTTTGGTGTTTCATTGTCTCAAGTGCTAAATGAGAAATGGGCCGAACAATTGGACACGGAGCACCGTATCCAAAACGAGAAGTTGTTAAAACAGGGTTTTCCTCTTTGGTATTGAGCATATTCCGTTCGCATTACTCTTCTTCTTTGGAGAAGAGCTCTTCGCTTTCGTTTTTGGCTCTGACTGGACCCTTGCAGGCGAGTACAGCGAGATTATGGCAGTTTGGCTCTTTTTGAATTTCATCGTAAGCCCCATGTCTTTTCTACCTGTTTTTATTAAAAAGACAGCAAACAAATTTACTCATTACCATCGTAGAGAATGTGATCACTCTTTCAGTGGATTTCGGGATGGCTATCGCCCAATATGATTTTACGATGGTTCTCTATGCTTTTGTTTTTTGCAACGTCATCCTGTATCTCTACATCTGGCTATGGTACATTCGCATATCTGGTAAAGGAAGAATTGAATTAACTTAGCACGGTGGCCATTTATCGTGGAAATAAGTACAAAACTACCGCTCTCTACTGATGTCTTTGGTAAAAAAAGTAATCACCCGAATAAAGATTGAAATTGCCCGAAGGATTGGACCTATCTTGGTCGATCGTTATGTATCCAAGAGTGGTGAGCGCTTACCCCATGTGGTATGGGTCTACTACTTACGTCCAGTACAAAAGACATGGAACTGGGTGATCATATCTACATCGCTCAGCACTGTTTTATAGATGCCTCGCGTGGCTTAAGTATCGGAGAGGGCTGTCAGATTTGCTCATTTACCAGCATTTTGACGCATAGCAGCCATATTTCCATACGACTTTATGGTAGGGCTTATCCCGCAAAAAACATGAAAGGGATGGTCGAAGGTCCCGTCAGTATTGGGAGTTACTGCTTTGTTGGGCCTTACGTTATCATTATGCCCAATACCAATATTGGCAAGGGATGTATCATCTCGGCTTACTCATATGTAAAAGGAGATTTCCCTGATTTTTCAGTTATTGCAGGTAATCCTGCTCGTGTGGTTGGTGATACGCGGAAGATGGACGCAGAATTTCTTGAAGAGAATCCTGAACTCTTGAAACATTATAACCTTTGGGCAGAAGATATGGGAGAAGAAAATCTGCGAGATGCAGGGATAGGCTGGTTTGAGTCAGTGTAATGAAGGAAAGCAAAGAGAAATACAAATTGCTCATTATCGCACCTGCAGGTGCTCACCTGAAAAATTTTCTGGCGAGAATCGAGCATGCAGCTTCTTCAATTCACATCATCACTTCGAAACCTCTGTCGTTCGAAACCAATTGCGATGTCACTTTCGTTGATTTCGGACTGAAAAGACAAACAACTATTACCAAACCCCTCGACAAATCCGAGAGGTTTACAAATCGTTTAAACCCGATATTGTTCATGTACATCAGCTCAATTCGGTAGCTTTCTTTGCCTTCAAAGGTTTGAAAGGAGCTGAGGTCCCCGTTGTCTGTACTGCCTGGGGATCCGATGTCTTGGTTTTGCCCGAAAAAAATCCGCTGATGAAGCAGATGGTTCAAAGCTCAATCAGGTTAGCTTCCGCCATCACCTCAGATTCTGCTTACATGGGCGAGCGCATTAAAGAGCTTGCCCGTCCTAAGCACGTAGATGTAACCATTTGTAACTTCGGCGTTTCAAAGCCTCTTTATGACCTTCCGAAGGAGAAGATTATCTACTCGAACAGATTGCACAAGCCACTTTATAGAATCGACAAAATCATTCGTGCTTTCCACCAATATGCCCAAACCGAAGAGGGTCAAGAATGGAGGCTGGTAATAGGTGCAATTGGTACCGAAACGGACAAACTAAAGAACCTCGTTTCTGAACTGAACTTGAATGAGAAAGTTGAGTTTGTGGGTTGGCTGGAGAAGGAAGACAACATGAAATGGTATGCCAAGGCCAAGGTCTGGGTTTCCATACCTGAATCAGACGCCACTGCCATATCTTTGCTCGAGGCCATGTACAACGGTTGCTATCCCGTGGTGATTGACCTCCCTGCTTCTCATGAATGGATTAAATCAAGTGATCGAGGCAGAATTGTTGAGGATGTGGAGTCCGATTTCTTAGAGCATATAGAAAAAGTGGATTTTGAAAAGTCTGCTCGGGCAAATGTGCAGCTGATCAAAAAAGAAGCAACCTACGAGGTGAGCGAAAAGAAGTTTGAATCCTTGCACCGCAGATTACTCAGGAGTAAATGAGTCGGATCTGTCACTTTACTTCCGTACATCAGGCGTACGATACGCGTATCTTGCTGAAAGAGTGCCAATCCCTGGCCAAATCGGGAAATGAAGTTTTCTTGGTAGCTCAACACAATTGCTCAGAGAAGTCTGGAATGAGGTCAATATTATTGGCATACAGAGAAAACAAAAAGGCCGACTGAGCAGAGCGCTCTTTTTTACTTGGCGAGTATTTTTTACTGCACTTAAAACGAAGTCTGAGGTGTTCCATTTTCACGATCCCGAACTCATTCCTTTCGGATTAATCTTAAGATTGTTTGGGAAAAAGGTGATTTTTGATGTACACGAAAACATCTCGAGACAGATCAAAGTGAAGGTACCTTCCTTTAAGAAATTTAGTAGCGCGCCTTTACGGCCTTGTTGATTGGATTTCGGCAAAGGCATTTTATTTAATTCTTGCCGAGAACTCTACATGGCCATTTACGAGACTTATACCGATAAACTGGAAACAGTATTGAACATGCCCGATGTGAATTTTTTGTCTGAATACAAAAGAACTGACCGCTCGGTGACTGATTCAATTGACCTTTTTTATGTCGGCGGAATAACTTTTGAAAGGGGGATTGAAACGATTGTCAATGCCCTTATTGAGCTTAAGTCAAGGGGAATCGTTGCCAACTTTCATTGCGTGGGCCCCTATGAAGAGTCGGTGATGAATAGAGTTAAATCCATCCAAGGCTTTGAAGAGGTTCGAAATTCTATACACTTTTATGGACCCGAAAGACTCGATATAGCTTTACAGCGATCTGAGAAATGTCAAGTAGGTCTTTCTATTCTAATGCCAATTGAAAACTATTTGGAATCATATTCTACCAAAATATTTGAGTACATGGCGATCGGACTACCAGATCATTACATCTAACTTCCCACTTTACCAAGATGTGGTAGAACGATATGAATGCGGATTTTGTGTTAACCCTTCTGATTCGCAGGAGCTCGCCAACCGCATAGCTGAACTGGCCAATAGCAATGAACGGATCCTCGAGTTCAGTACCAATGGCATTCGTGCCGCCGAATCTAAATTCAATTGGGACCGAGAAGAGGAAAAGCTCTTGGCAGTTTATCAAACCTTGACCAGCTAGTTAGATAATGAGCATGACGATCGAACCACAGAAAATTCAAGAGCAGGCCGAAAATACGACTGAGGGGATATTCTCTTCATCGGCTTGGTGCGACATTTTTGAGGCTTCGGGAAAGAGTCTTGCTGTTTTTTCAGGCGATCAGAAAATTGCTCCTTTCGTCCTGTTTCATTTCAAAAAATTCGGAAAAGACGTTTTAATTCATCCTCCCCTTTGCGGCAAATTGTGGCTTGAGACAAGTCACAAAACACGCAAAACCCTTCACCTAAAATACCGAGTTAAAGCGCATCCTCAGGACCATTGCCGACTACTTGCAAAATGAGTTTTCGGATGCGTACATCGACATTGCCCTTCCTACTGACATTAAGGATACTCAACCATTCACGAGTGCGGTTTCAAAACCGACTTGGGCTATACTTATCTGCTCGATATTGAACTGCCCGAAAAGGAATTGCTCGCCAATTTTTCATCCGAACGAAGAAAAATGTCAAGGACGCGTGGAAGAAGGATCCGAAAATTCAGAAAAATCACAAAGAGGATGAAGTGATCACCGTGGTGAAGTCAACCTTGGAATCGTCGGGATTAAACTATGATTACGAATACCTCAAACGTATAATTAAGTCAGATTTCTCCTACACCATTTCGGCCATTTCGGGAAGTGAAGTAGATGCAGCAGCGGTGATGGTTTATGATTCATACCGTGCCTACTACATCGCCGGCGGGTCTATGCAAGAATCCCGAAAAAGCAGGCCTTTCTGCTCTGGTATTGTGGGAAGCTATTTTGGAAGCCAAGCGTTTGGGTATCCCGACTTTTGATTTTTGCGGTTCGACGGTTCCATCCATTGAGAAATTTTTCAGAGGCTTCGGTGGTGAGCTCACACCGTATTTTCGAATCAAGAAAAATACCGCCCTGCCCGATATGTTGAATACAGCGAAGAAACGATTTGGCTTATGAAAAATATTCCTTTTCGTAAACCCGAGGATTTCTATCAAGCGACAATTTACCTGCTCGCATTCTCCATTCCCGTTCTCAAATACGGGATTCAAATTCCAATCATCCTTTTGATCGTAGCATGGCTTTTCGCCAAAAAAAAAGTCAATAAAAAGGCACTCATTCCGATCCTCCTTTTTGCGTCCGTTTACATCTTTCATCTCATCGCTATGCTCTACACCGAAAATGTCGATCGAGGTGCGAAGGACTTGATGCAAAAACTGTCCCTTATTCTCTTTCCGGTCATCATTGGTACCGGGCCTAAGTTGACCAAAGAGGTGCGCGTAAAGGGAATGAAATTCTTTGTTTTAGGAGCATTGGTGGCGGTGGTTTTGGGATTTGTTTCTTCAGCAATAGCTTACAGTTCTTCAGGAATCATCTCGGAATTTTACATATCGAATTTCTCTCCCTGCTCATCATCCTTCTTACCTGAGCTTTTACTTGGTGATTGCTTTAGCCATGCTATTGCTGAGAATTGAGAAAGCAGCAGATTCAAAAACATCTCTCATGCTTTGGCTTGCCGTTTTTGTTCTTAAGCTTGTCGTTGATTTTTCTTGCCAGCAAGATGGGGTTTATCAACTGGGCCCTGGTGCTCCTCGTCTTCCTTTTGAAATGGCTCTTTTCTAAACCGCATTACAGAACGTCCGCCATTTTATTGCTGGGTACTGGTCTTCTTTTTGTTCTCTTTTTAAAATTTGATCCGTTGCCAGCGCACGTGTGGGGAAGGCTGTGGAGGTTACCACACAGCTGGATCAACCGAGTAAGGAATCGCAAATTGAGAGCAATACGGCTCGACTTTATTCATGGAGCACGGCGCTCAATCTGATCAAACAAAACCCAATGGGGGTGGGCACGGGCGATATCAACGACGAAATGGTCTCATCTTACGAAGAACAAGGCTTGAATGAGCTTGCCGCAAAGAACCTCAACCCTCACAATGAATATCTGCAAATAGCCGTGGCTTTAGGAATTCTGCCGCACTGCTTTTCCTCTTTTCGTTGGTTTATCCTTTCGGGAAAATCGTGAGAAACAGAGACTGGATCTACGGGATATTTCTGCTGAGTGTGATCAGTCAGTTTGCCGTGGAATCAATGCTCGAAAAGCAAAGCGGTGTGATCTTCTTCGCCTTTTTTTATGCCTACTTTTTCTTTTCTTCGAGTACCGAACCCAAAGATCTTGAGGCTCCATGAAAATGCTGATTCTTACACAGTATTATCCCCCGAGACCGGAGCGCCCCAAAATCGTCTTCACGAACTTGCCTTGCGGCTAAAGGCAAAAGGCATGGAAGTAGAGGTGCTCACTGCGATGCCGAATTACCCCGTAATGGAAATCTTTGAGGCATATCGTGGAAAGAGATTTGTACAAGAGTCCATCGATGGCATATCCGTCTATCGATCGCGCATTTTCGTGCGAAAATCGAGCAGTATTTTTCTGCGACTATTGAATTACTTCTCTTTCGTTTGGACCTCGTTTTGGACCGGTTGGCGAAAACTACCTGACTATGACTTTATCATGGTCGAAAGTCCGCCACTGTTCTTGGGAATATCAGCCTTTTTGCTCGCAAAACTCAAAGGGGCAAAAATGATTTTTAACGTCAGTGATCTTTGGCCCGAAAGTGCCGAAAAATTGGGGCTGGTTACTAACCGATTTTTTCTGGGAGCAGCCACCTTTCTCGAAGAATTTCTTTATCGAAAGGCTTCCCTGATTACAGGGCAAACCATGGGGATCGTAAAGAATATCTCGGGAAGGTTTCCCAAAAAAAGAGTTTACTGGTTGCCAAACGGCGTTGACCTGACTTATTTCAATCCTGAAAAAATTCCAACAGGCTGGCGCAGTAAAATGAAGCTCAACCCCGATGAGACCATCTTTCTTTATGCGGGAATCATTGGTCATGCTCAAGGCTTGGAGGTTATACTGAGAGCAGCAGATCGCGTAAAGGACACTTCGGCGTGTTTTGTTTTGGTGGGGGACGGACCTGTAAAACAAGACTTGCTCAAACTTAAGGAGGAGCTAGGATTAGTCAACGTGCATTTTTTCGATCCCGTTACTAAGAATGACATTCCCGGTATCGTTAGGGATTCGGATATGGCCTTGGTGCCACTTCGTAAGCTTCCGCTTTTTGAAGGAGCGATACCTTCCAAGATATTTGAGAATTTAGCCATGGAGACCCCGATATTACTGGGAGTAGACGGCGAGGCTAAGGATCTTTTTATTCGCGATGGAAGGGCAGGTATCTACTTTTCCCCAGAAAATGCTGAGGAGTTGGCAAACAGAGTGCGCGATATAGTTGAGAAAAAATACGATCTGAAAGAACTCGGTAAAAACGGACGGGACTACGTCAGGGCAAAATTCAATCGCGACGAAATTGCAGAAGGGTTTCACCAAGAACTTACATCTTTAAACAAATGAAAATCTTAACCATAGTAGGAGCGCGGCCTCAATTTGTAAAAGCTGCAACCATCAGCAGGCAGGTGGCCAATGATCCCGAAGTCGAAGAGGTTCTCGTCCACACGGGGCAGCATTTCGATGCCAATATGAGTGAGGTGTTTTTCACCGAAATGGAAATCCCCAAGCCAAAGTACAATTTGGACATCAACGCCCTCGGCCACGGAGCCATGACGGGCAGAATGCTCGAAGGAATTGAGAAATTGATCCTCGAGGAAAAACCCGATGTGGTGCTGGTCTACGGCGATACCAACTCCACCATTGCGGTGCTTTGGCCGCCCGAAAACTTCACGTAAAGGTGGGGCACGTGGAAGCGGGACTGCGCAGCTTCAATATGGCCATGCCCGAAGAAGTGAACCGAATTCTCACCGATCGAATCTCCGATTTTCTCTATTGTCCCACTGACACTGCCGTGAAAAACCTTGACCGCGAGGGCTACGATCTTTTAGATGCTGAGGTGGTGCGAACGGGAGATGTGATGTATGATGCAGCTTTGTTTTACGCCCAACGCTCGGCTGAACTTTCCACGGTGATCAAAGTTCTTCCCCATGAAAAATTTGCGCTTTGCACCCTCCACCGAGCTGAGAATACCGACGATCCCAAACGACTCTCTGCTTTCGTTGAGAGCCTAAACGAAATTCATAAACAGCTTCCCATCGTCTGTCCCTTGCATCCGCGAACACGCAAGAAACTGGCCGAGCATGGACTCCAACTCGAGGTTCATACCATCGATCCCGTCGGATACTTTGATATGGTGGAGTTACTTAAACATTGCCAATTGGTGCTAACCGATAGCGGCGGCTTGCAGAAAGAAGCTTTCTTCTTCAGTAAGCCCTGTATCACCATGCGCGACCAAACCGAGTGGGTGGAATTGGTGGAAAACGGATTTAACGTTTTGGCTGCGCCAAACCGCGATAGTATGCTCTCCGCATTCGAAACCATGAGCACCAAAACCATCGACTTCGAT
Organism: uncultured Cryomorphaceae bacterium; assembly: GCA_942492545.1. Lineage (GTDB taxonomy): Bacteria > Bacteroidota > Bacteroidia > Flavobacteriales_D > Cryomorphaceae > JAKVAV01. Next base: position 41,524 of record CALOFA010000015.1, read on the forward strand.
ATGGATCTGTACGGCGATGGAAACGCAGCAGGAGCCATCCTCAATCACCTCAAGGAAGCGATAAAAGGCGCTTAACGATTTCCTATCTTTGCCCGAAATTTATCTAGAGTATGATACCGTTCTCTCCTCCACGCATGGACCAAAAGATTGTCGACGAAGTCACCGATACCTTACTTTCGGGATGGATAACGACAGGACCGAAGACCAACCGATTCGAAAAGGAGATTTCGGCTTATACGGGAGCCAAGACCACCATCTGCTTCAATTCGGCTACGGCCGGAATAGAGTTGGTGCTGCGCTGGTTTGGAGTAGGAGAGGGCGATGAGGTCATCATTCCCGCTTACACCTATTGCGCCACGGCCAATGTGGTGGTTCATTGCGGAGCCAAACCCGTAATGGTCGATACGCTCCCCCAATAGCTTCAACCTCGATCCCGAAAAGGTGAGAGAAGCCATCACCGATCGGACAAAAGTTATCGTTCCTGTGGACATTGCCGGCTATCCGTGCAATTACGACGAGCTTATTGCCATCATCCACGATGAAGCAGTTAAAGCGCGATTTTCACCGCATACCCCCGAGCAAGAAATGCTTTGCCGTATAATGTTGATGGCAGATTCTGCGCATAGTTTCGGAGCGACTTACAAAGGCAAGAAGCTGGGCAGCGTTGCCGATGGTACCGCCTTTTCCTTTCATGCCGTGAAAAACCTCACCACCGCCGAAGGGGGCGCCGTTTGCCTCAATATGCCCGAGCCCTTTGATCACGACGAGATGTACCGCATGCTGAACTTGATGAGCTTGCACGGACAAAGCAAAGATGCCTTGAGCAAAATGCAGAAAGGAGCGTGGCGCTACGACGTTACCATTCCCGGCTTTAAGTGCAACATGACCGACATTCAAGCTTCGATTGGTTTGGTGGAGTTGAGTCGCTACGACTCCGAAACCCTGAAACGGCGCAAAGAGATTTGTGCCCTGTACGATCGGGAGTTTGCCGATTGCGATTGGGCGGTCACGCCAAAGTTCATTGACGAGGATGGGAGTGAAACCTCTTATCACCTCTACCAATTGAGAATCGACGGAGCCTCGGAAGATGACCGTGAGGCCATCATTCAGTTCATCGCCGATCGAGACATTGCCGTGAACGTTCATTTCATTCCATTACCCATGCTTACCGCTTACCGCGAAAGAGGCTATCGAATGGAGGACTACCCGAATGCCTTCGCTCATTATTCCAATGAGATCAGCCTCCCTCTTTTTTTCAACCTCAAGGACGAAGAAGTGAAAGAAGTAGCTGACGCGGTAAAAGATGCCGTAGCGCAGATTCTAAAAAAATGATCAAGTTCCTCTTTGATCGAATTATGGCGGCTTTGGGAATTTTATTTCTTCTTCCTCTGTTTTTCGCAATAATCATTTGGGTGATGCTCGATTCGAAAGGAGGGGCTTTTTTTGTTCAAATAAGAGTAGGCAAGAATGGACGCCATTTCGGTCTTTTAAAATTTCGCACCATGCGACCACTTTCGGAGAAAGGGGAAACTCACCGTCGGGTCAAACGATCCACGAATCACCAAAGCAGGATACTTCCTCAGAAAGTACAAGCTAGATGAGCTGCCGCAGCTTTTTAATGTACTCATTGGCGATATGAGCTTTGTTGGGCCACGACCCGAAGTGCCCGAATACGTGGATCGATACACTGCCGAACAGCGAAAAGTGTTGGCCGTTCGCCCTGGCATTACCGATGAGGCATCCTTGGCCTATTTCAATGAAAATGATATTCTCTCCAATAGTCCTGACCCGGAGAAAACCTATTTGGAAATTGTAATGCCTGCCAAAATTGAGTTGAACTTGGCATACTTGAGAAAGAGAAGCTTCTTAAAAGATTTGGGTGTCATTGCGAAAACGTTGAAGCGGATTGTTTCCTGAGCGCCCTCTCGTTTGGATTTCAGATTTCTAAAAACCAAGCATTTTGGGTTGAAGGGATGTCAGCCTTTCAGGCTTTTGCTTGGTCTGCTCATCCAATCGTCGGGTTTTACCCGACGCTGACAGATGTCGGCCCTTCAGGCCTTGTAAATGATGTGTTCAACCGCACCCAAGGGCTGAAAGCCCGCTACTTCTCAGCACAGGTCGAAGGCCTGTGTCTGCAATCACGATGCGAATACCAGGGCTGTAAGCCCGCCGCAATTACAAGCGATGCTTATTCACCGCTGCGTGCAACTTCTCAATCTCCTCCACCTTTTCGGGGTAACCCAACCGATCGTAAGACATAATGAGGTTGTTCAATAATCGAATAATCATACTCTTGTTGTCGCACGGCTCGTAAAACTTCGGCTCCTCTTTCAATTCCAGCTGCTGCAAATACGTCGTGATCTCACTCTTGTGAACGATCGTTCCCTGACTGAATGCATTGATGTAAAACAATACTTTGTCATCATCCATTTTGCCCTTCATGTGGTTTTCCATGAGACGCAAAATATTGTACTCATCCACGTAAGCCATAATGAAATGGTTGGGCAAGTTGACCCCGAAAATCGGGATATTGAGCCGCTGCGCCAATACGATGTAAAGGATACTCAAGCTTAGCGGATTTCCTTTCTCGCTCTCCAGAACCGTATTGATGTAGTTGTTCTGAGCCGCATGGTAGTTCTTCTTATTTCCGCGAAACCCATGAACGTCAAACAGGATATGGTTCATCACCTTCACTTGTTCGAGTGCCGTCAATTCATCGTTGAGTTCGATCCAAATCTCTTGGTGCAATTTGGTCAATCGATCAAAAGTCTCCGTTTCATCCAGATCGGGATACTGATACTTGGCCACCATCAGCGCACCTGCAAATAGGTCTTCACCTCCATCTTTGGCCCAATTCTCCAATCCCTTAAGGACTGATTCGAACTGAATATCGTGGATGATGTCTTCGATTCGCTGCTGGAACTCCTGACCGAAAGTGTTGACTTCCCAAACATTCTCCAAGCTGGGAATGGCTGCCTCACCAATAGACACGATTCGCTCCTTCACCTGCCGGTAAATGGTTTCATCGGGATCGTCGATGAGGTTAATCAGCGCTTCTATTTCTTTTGAGTTCATCACCTGTTTAGACGAAGATCAGCGGATCTTTGTTTTGTCTAAAGATATTTTCAAGTGAGCTGTCGAATGCAGCGGACTCTCGGTTTTATTAACCGGTGGAATGTTAATGGGAGGTTATTCGCTGTAAAACCGTGGCAATTAGTTCCTCCATCGCTACGTGATGATCGGTAAGAAACGAATTGGCAGCTCGGTTTGCCACAACTAAACAAACGGTGGTACAATGATGCCCCAATGCAGCGCCCAGGCCGAAAAGAGCAGAACTCTCCATCTCGTAGTTGGCCAGCGGCAGTTCTCCGAAAGAAAAGCTTTCCATTCTTTCGTTGATCTCGGGCATCGCCACGGGGAGTCTCAGCTTTCGCCCCTGAGGGCCATAAAAACCACAAGCGGTTGCGGTAATTCCTTGAAGGAATCCTTTTTCGAATTTGCTTCCCGCTTCTTTGGAACTTTTCACGGCGTAAGGTTTTATTCCGTCCAAAGACCAATTGACGTGGGCCGCAAAAGCCCGCGCCAGTTCCATTTCTTCTTCTTCGAAATGAGATTGGTAGTAGTGCATCACGGCATCGAGGCCTATGGCATAGCGACTGTGAATAAAACTGCCGGGCTCGATTTCCTTTCTCAATCCACCCGAAGTACCTATCCGAATGATTTCAAGCGGTTGAGGGTTTTCAAGCGTTTCGCGCTTTGCAAAATCAATGCTTCTCAGCGCGTCGAGCTCGTTCAAGACGATGTCGATATTGTCCGTACCGATTCCCGTGCTCAAGGCCGTAATTCGCTTTGAGCCGATATAGCCGGTATGCGTCACGAATTCTCGATTGCTTACCACCACGTCGGTGCGGTCAAAGTGCTTTGAGATTTTCTCCACCCGACCTTGATCACCGACTACCAAAACGGTATCGGCCAAGTGTTCGGGCTTTATGGCCAAATGGTAAATGGAACCATCAGCATTGACAGGTAGCTCCGAGGGAGCAAATTTGAGCGAGTTATTTAATGGAAATTTTTTCACGAAAGGCCAATTTACAAAGTTCAACAAAACCTGAGGGTATCTTTGATAAGATAGTACCTTATGGGGGATGGCTTTTTTACACCGAGTGCGCAGAGAAAACGGACGTACAAAGCTTACTATTATGAGGTCGCAGAGGATCGCAGTCGCGATCAATGAGAAGCTTACGAACTGAATCTATATCAGAACAACGGAGATGTGATTCAACAAAGCACAGGCAAAACGCCTGTGCTTTGGAAGACGAATTTATTTCTGAACGCTGAACGCCGACGGCGTGACTCACCTGAAAAGACTCAATTTTGGGCTCCAAATACCTTCTCCAGCAACTCCGTCACTCGCGCCGCAGGATTCTCTCTGATTTTTTCCTCCTCTTCGGAAATCAAAAGAAACAGCCCGTCCATGGCCTTTCCCGTAACGTATGCTTCGAGATCGGGGTCTACTTTTTCTCCACCCGTAAATGTCGAGGCGGTATTGTAGGCCGATGCCAATGGCTGCCAGTATTTCGTCAACTCCACTTCGTTTATTGCCTTGTTTACTTCTGGTTGAAAAGCAGTGCGCAGGCTGGTTTCCGTGCTTCGGCGCAGGTATTCCGTTGCGGCATCGTCTTCTCCTTTCAATATGGCAAAGGCGTCATTGATGGTCATTGAAGTAATGGCATCGATGAAAATTGGCGCCGCGTGAGATACCGCACGCTCCGCTGCGTGATTCAGATTTTCTTCAAACTTATCTACCTGACTTCCCAACCCCAGATTTTCTGCGGTGGTCTTTACCTTTTCGGCTTCCGCAGGAAAAGGAATACGAAGGCGCGGAGTGGATAAGAATTGGTTTTCCTTACCGGCAAAGTCAACGGCATTGTTGGTTCCTACAACCAAAGCTTCTTTAAGGCCCGCTGCCACTTCTGAAGAGGATAGTCCTTGAGGAGTTTCCAGCGATTCGGTCACTGTTTTCATCGTTTTGCGAAAGCTCTCTTCAGAGCAAGAAGTAAAAAGTAAAGATGATGCAAAAAGAGGTAGAATGATTTTTTTCATGCGGAACTTTTGCCAAATATAGTGCCAACTGAATAACTCCTCTGAAAATCGTTTTGCCGTCGATGGATGAATGTTTTTATCTTCGCTGCCATGGGTCAAGAAATCCTCGTAACGGGAGCCGCGGGCTTCATTGGTTCGCATCTTTGCGAAAGCTTGCTGGAGCAAGGTCACACCGTTTATGGTATCGACAACTTCGATCCCTTTTACGATAGACGAATAAAAGAAAGAAACCTCGAGTCTTTTCGCAATCACGAGCGATTTGGTTTCTTCGAATTGGATCTCACCCAAGCCGAAAAGCTGCAGCGAATTCCCGCTTTCGATATGGTGGTGCACCTGGCAGGAAAAGCAGGTGTAAGACCGAGTATCGATGCCCCTCAAGATTATATCGATGCGAATATTACCGCGACTTTAAACGTACTTGAGCTTTGTCGTGCCAAAGGCTGCGCCAAAATGGCTTTTGCCAGCAGCAGTAGCATCTACGGCAATTCCAAGCATATTCCTTTGTGGAAGAAGGGGTGGAATACGAACCCATTTCGCCTTATGCTTTTTCCAAGCGCAGCTGCGAATTGATGAATTACACTTTTCATCACCTCTATCAAATCGATATTTTAAATCTCCGCTTTTTACCGTTTACGAGCCACGCCAACTTGCCGGATTTGGCCGTCCACAAGTTTACTCGTCTTCTGAGTGAGGAAAACCATCCCAATGTTCGGCGATGGATCCACCTCTCGGGATTACACTTTTGTGGCCGACACGGTAGCAGGCATAAACGCTGCCATGGACTACCTCCGCGAAAACAGCGACGTTTTTGAAACGGTGAACTTAGGAAACAACCAACCCGTGAAGCTTTCGGACCTGATTTCTAGCATCGGAAAAGCATTGGATGTGGAACCCAATATCGATCGGCAGCCCATGCAGCGGGAGATGGACATCGCCTATGCGACAATCGAGAAAACTAAGAAGATGTTTGGCTACAACCCAAGAACGAGTATCGCCGATGGTCTTGAGAAATTTGTTGAATGGTATAAGTCAGTCAATTCAATGAAGTTCTAAAGAGATTTCAGACTCCATTAAGTTACAAGATGAAGAAGATATTATTAGCGATATTCTTGCTGACAGAGATGATGT
>CALOFA010000016.1:0-119784 GCA_942492545.1 uncultured Cryomorphaceae bacterium
GCCGTCGGCGGCCTGCAAGCAGGCTAAGGCAAACGCCGAGCCTTTTTCGACCAGGGCCTGCAAGCGCCGGCGTAGGCGCGCAGCCGAGTGGCCTTCGGTTGCTTCGCCCCAGTCGAGCAGATCCTCATCCTCGTCGGCCTCCTCGGAAGCCGTGTACGGCCTCCGGGGCGCAGCGGGCCAGCGCGGCGGGATCGAGCAGCGGCAACACCAAGGGCCAGAGGTTGTCGAGCACCTCGCGCTGCTTGCGGTGGCTCGGCTGATTAGGCGCGGTACGGCACAGTTGCAGGGCGTAACGCCCCAGGCGCCGTTGGGCGGGCGGTACCTGGGTGAAGTCGGTGCGCCAGGGGGTGCGGGCGTTGGGCATGGGAAAGTCCTCTGTTGTTGCTGTTGCGCTTGGTCTGGATCGGGAAACCGACGACGCGGCGGTTGCCGACCGCGGCGTCGCCAGACTCGTCTGGGCACCATTAGGCCAGAGCGATGCGACATGACCTGTCGGGTCCGCTGGCCTATACTCCCGCCATGAGCGCTGCCCACAAAAGAACGGATCGAACGCCTGCGCCGCCTGGTGGCGGTGCTGCCCAAGCCCGGCACCAAGCCCGCGCAGTGTCTGGACGGTGCGCGGTTGCTGGAGACTCTCCGGCGAGGAAGACACCCATGGCACGGGCGGCGCTGCCGGACGGCGCCGAGCGCTGCAACGCGATCTGGCGGACTTGGTCAAGGAAGGGGGCATCGAGGCCGTGAACCCAGGCGGCAAGCCGCTGCGCTATCGGCGCCTGGGCGACAATGCGGACGACGACCCCCGGGTCTGGCAGTACACCCTGCGGCAGATAGTGCGACCTGATCGCCGAGGGCCAGTACCGTCCAGGCAGTTTAGATCGGCTCTGGCAGCGATTGCAGACCGAGACCAACGGCCCACTGCTCGACGAGCAGCGCGGCTGCGCCTGGTGCCGGACAACCATCGAACGCGACGCCGGTGGAACTCTCCTTCCAACGTCCTGCAATCCCGGTGATCACGGCGCTCGCGCATATATGCGCGCTGCAGGTGCTCTACAAAAACGCCAACGAGGAGCGCAAGAGGGCTCGGATTCATCCGCAGGCATTAGTGCAGCGCGGATCCATCCCTTACCTGTTTGCGCTCAAGGGCGACGAGGAGGCCCCGGTGCGCCTGTACGCGCTGCATCGGATGATCCGCGCCGAGACCCTGAAGCAGAACACCGGCGCGGGAAGTGGCGGGATTCGACCTAGATCAGGAGATCGCACTGGGCAAGGTCGACTTTGGTCAGGGTTTGCTGATCGACCTGGAACTGCGCGTGCGCGGCTATCTGGAGGACCGTGCTCAGCGTCTGTCCGCTGAACGACGAACAGCGGATCGCTGCCGAGCCGGAGGTTTCCGACTTGACCTGCGCATCATTGCGCGCGTAGCTTTTAACGGGCAGTTGCTGCGCTGGCTGCTCGGTAGCGGTACGAGCCAGCAGGTCGTGGCTCCCGCCGGCCTGCGTCATATCGCTGGCCGTTCAGGAGGCGAAGATGGCCGCCGTCTACCAGGACGACTGAGCCCGGGGCCCAACGGCAGCGCCAGCTTCGCCTTTATCGCTCGTAAACATGCGATTCTATGATCGATAAATACATGTGTTATCCGATCATGACTTAGAATGTGTTTCCTCCGCGTGTGGCCTAATTTCATCTGGGAGCAGGCTAGGCTCGCCCGGGCAGAGACCCTGTTGCTGCGGCGCAACTGGCGAGCGCAAGGCGACCGGTTACCACCTCTGTGTGCCGTTGAAGCCCGTCGAGACGGTGAACGTCGACGAAATATGCTTGATTTAGCTTCGGCCCCTAGGCAGTGAGCCCTATGGCTTGACCCGGGCGCGGATAGAGCCTTCGGCCGCTGGCTGTGCGCGGAAGGTCTCGATCAGCAATAGCCCGACGCCGACGGTGATGGCGCTGTCGGCGACATTGAACGCGGGCCAGGGGTTGAACATTGCAAGCGGGATGAACGGCAGTTAGACCTGCACGAAGTCGATGACATGGCCGAGCAGCACGCGATCGATCAGGTTGCCGATGGCGCCGCCGGCGATAGGCGGTTGGCTTTTTGCCATCTGTCGTTGCGCGCCGACGCCGTTGTCGTTTGAGCCGGACCACCAGAGCGCCAGTGGTCCAGCTGTGCGCGAGCCTGGGCACAACGCCGAGCCTTCCAGGGACCAGGCGCCGGTATGGATGAAAAGCTGGATCCACCGTGCATCGTTGAGCATCGGCGTCGTGAGGTGAAGGTCGGGCGACGACTCGATCCGCCGTCCAGCGGTGATGGGGTGGTGATGACCGGCGTGTTGTTGATTTCCTGGTGTAGTCCGGACGATGGTGATGACGAGAGAAGGCCAGTTCCCGTCGAGGCCCTTGCGGATTTCGTGGGGCGAGGCTGAAGAAAGCAGGCGCTCAGATGTGCGCTCGGTTCCCCTTGAGGTTGACCTCGCCCCGGACGCCTCAGGGTGCCTCGGCCTCATCGGTGTATCGGTCAACAGGCGGCCAGGTCACGGCTTGCACGGCCAGCCCTGGTTTTCGTGTCGGTCGGCGGTACTGCAACGGTAGATGCCGTACCTTGGCTGCATGCAAGCCGTTGATCGCGAGTTCTTCAAAGCCGGTGCTGAGCGCCGTCGTGCGCATCAGATAAAGCTCTACCCGGAAGTCAGGCCGATCCAGTGCCCACTTGATCGCGATCTCCCAGATGTTTGCGGCACTGAAGTAGATGCCGTTCTCTGGCGCGGTGAGCGCCTGCATGGCATCCGCGGGCAGGCGTGCGGGCTCGATCAAGGCCCACAGCAGGACATGGGTATCCAGCAGCAGGCGCACCGTACTCAGCGTCCTTCGAAGTCCGCCAGCACGCAGCCGTCCGGCAACGGCGCGTTACGTTTCGTAACCAATGGGACGCGCCCGGCGGGTGCGCCCGGTAATCCGCGGCGGCGATCGGTTGGCACCGATAGGAATCAGGTTAACGACGGGCTCACCGGCCCGGGCAATGATGATTTCCCCATCCGCCTCGACCTGGCACCATTGAGCTGGATGAGCGGGTCTTGGCCTCATGGATGTTGAACTGGTTGTGCATAGAGTCACCGTCGTCGCGCTCTGGAGGGGCGCGGGGCGCCACAGGTAATACTGGTGGAAACAATCGCTGTCTTGCAGGGTGGCGCTTCCTGCGGCCAGGGGGGTTCGCTGGGCTGGGCTAACCCTCGCCGCCGTGATGGTCTTCCCCTGGCCATGTCCCAAGCCTGACCGTGCGGGGCTCCGTCATGCGAACTGCCCACCTCACCGCTACCGACGACATTCTCTTCGCAACGACCGCACGGCTCCAGTTGCTCGGCGTTGGCGCCGACGCGCTCGTCGCGGTGGCACGTCCCACAGCAGCGCATTTCGCCACCGCGCGCCAGCGCTGGCCACGCGGCGGCGAGACCCGCCGCGAGATCGGTATCGATGGCATCGACGAGGCCGGGCGTCGAGGTCATGCACGCGCGCCTCGGACGTGATCAGCACGAAGCGCAGTTCTTCGCCGAGGCGCTCCAGGCCGCCTTGCGCTCTGGCGCGCCAGTAGAGATCGAGTTGGCGTCCAGCGCCGCCGCCGATCAGGCCCTGGTTGCGGGCGGCCTCGATCTACACGCCTGGCCGCGGTCCAGTACTCGCCCAGCACCTTTGCCCATGTATTCACGATCGAGAGGATCGCCGGCATCCAGTGCGAACAGGCCGTCGCGCCAGCTTGCGGTGAACACCGTTGCGTCGCGCGTGCCGGGCAGATGCTGCCGGATCTCGTCGGCGGTGAAGCTCAGGGTCGGCGCCAGCCAACGGCTCATGGCCTCGACGATGCCAGTACATCGCGGTCAGGCAAAGTGCACCGAGCAAGGCCATTTTTTTGGGTGGTGTATTGGCGATCCTTGATCGCGGGCGTCCAGGCCAGAAGCCGCCCATGTGTCGGCCGCGCAGAAGTTGTGGATGCGGTGGTAGATCAGATGGAACTGGTAGTCCTTGTAGGCGGCGGCGATCTCCAACGGCAATTGCAGCGCACGGTCCACAGCCCGGCGAATTCGAGTTCGATCATGTCGGAGGGCGCGACCACGGGCAGCGCTCGGATCGAAGCCATTGAGATTCGACAGCAGGAAAGCGGGCCGTGTTGCAGATGCGCCGATAGGCTTCGGCGGTGCCCTTCCGGGATCCTCTCTTCGGACACGGCCATCTCGCCACGCGATAATCGGTGGCGGCGACCCAGAGCCGGATGATGCGCGTGGCGCCGGGGGTCTTCATCTCATGCAAGCGGAGCTCGGCGGCCTTTTTACCCGAATCGGACGTTCTTGCGCCCGGATTGGTCCCACCGTGAAGCCGTGGGTCAACACCTGTTTGACGGGTGCTCGACCGTGCATCGCGACGGACGATCAGCGGCGACGATTGGAACCAGACGAGGTGCTGGTCGAGGCCCAGCCTTCCAGATAAGAGGTCCGCCGGCACGTGTAGGCCCGTCGCGGTGCTCCAGAACGCAGGCGACACTGGGGTGACAAGCCGGAGTCGAGACCAGACATTCGTTTCGTTGGGCCTGCCTATCCATTGAGAGGCGGTATAGCGTGGCTGTTCAACGAGTCGTTGCCAATGAGCTATTGGTGCATGGCTTCCAGGTAAAGCTGGTTAGTTTTATCTCCAATATCCCTCTGTCCTGTTTCCTGAAACACAAAAGGCGGTCCCTCATGATCACGGATATTTATCGCCCGGTTAGTAGTATTGATCCACTTTTCGTGGAAAAGATCTGCCAATTTTACTTCTTTAATCGAAGCCAACAGTTGTTGTGATCCGTTTCTGGATTCCATTTATGGGACCAGCGCCTGGTTCAATCGCTTCGAAGGCTGCGAAACAAGGGGATTGCACTGGTGGTCGGTTTAGTTGATAATGCCATCCCTCACGAAGTTACGCGTCCGGCTGATCAAGGTTTTGTCACGGTATTTCTCCAAAAACTGCGATGCCTTTTTCACACTGTTAAAAAGTGTAGGAGGGATATTAAACAGATTGGCTCCGGAAAAACTGTCGGGACTAGTCCTCATCCGATCTACGATTTTTTTCTTGGAAGTGAAAGTCTCAAGAGGTCACGCCATGGAAGCACTGGATCTCGATCCTGATTTTCTAGCTATATCCTCTTTTTTGGGGTTTGTAAGGAAGTACAAGGTGGCCTCGATTTTTTGATGGAGGATTTGCACAGTCGGGCTTGAAAAACCAAAAGGTCAAACTTATAGTCGCGGGGGAGTTTTACGACGATAGTTCTACCTACTTCGAGCTGGCGAGGTCATTAGATATTGAGGAATCAATGGTGTTCCGAAACGAATACATCCCCGAAACAGGGGTGAAAAAGTACTTCGGTGCCTCTTCTATAGTGGAACAAACGTACCGCTCGGCCACCCAGAGTGGCGTCACCCAAATAGCGTATCATTTTGAGCGCCCCATGCTCGTGACCGACGTTGGCGGACTCTCTGAAATTGTTCCCCATGGCAAAGCAGGATTCGTAGTGCAACCTCAATCGGACGCAATAGCTGAATCTTTGGCTCGTTTTTTTCAGGATGATTTGGAAGAGCAGTTTGAAAAGAATGTCGCTGTGGAGAAACAGCGATACTCGTGGAAACATTTTAAGAATGAGTTTTTATCTTTTGTTCATCAAATCAGGAATTAATCCCACCATGAGTCGATTTTTCGCATTGATCTTTTTCACCTGCTTATTCCAGCCATTGATCGGTCAGATCAATCAAACCGATAGCGAAGGAAAGAAGCATGGCCCTTGGGAAAAGCGATATGAAGACGGGGAGATTCAATACCGTGGTGAATTCAACCATGGCGAACCTATTGGAACCTTCGATCGCTATTACGACGACGGGAGCCTCCAAGCCGTGATTGAATACAGGAGTTCAAGTGAAAACTACGCCATTTTGTATTATCCCGAAATAGAAGTCAAAATGGCCGAAGGGAAATACATAGACCAAGAACGGGATAGCGTCTGGACATTCTATTCTGAAGAGGGAATCCTTACTTCGAAAGAGACCTATCAAAATGGCGACAGAGAGGGCTTGACCGAGATTTTCTATGCCGATGGAAGTATCTCGGAGCGAAGCATGTTCAAGGGTGATGAGAAAAACGGACTATGGGAACAATACTTCAACAATGGAAACCCGAAGCTAAAAGCCACAGTGAAAGACGGTGTGAAATACGATGGGAAATACACCTCGTATTACACTGACGGTATTAAACTGGAAGAGGGAACTTATGTAGATGGAAAGAAAGAGAGCTCATGGTATTTATTCAACGAGGATGGATCGGTGCATATCATTTATGTCTACCGTGATGATGTGATTCAAGAAGAATTTCCCAAGAACGGCACTTTCGAAATGTATTGGCCCAATGACATACAGCGGTCAGTGTATACTTACAAAAAACGGTAAACGCCATGGGCCTTTCAAAGAGTGGTTTGACAAAGGCGAATGGAAGAATGAAGAGCGAGTAGACGAGGCAGGCAATCGGTATCCGATTCAAAAGCTCTACGGCACTCAACTTCGTCGTGAAGGAGTTTTCAAAGAAGGTAAACTCCATGGTGAAGTAATTACTTACAATGAGGACGGATCAATAAAGAAGAAAGCCATCTACGAGATGGGGGAAATCGTTGATTAACTTGTATTTAACTCGGAACTTATGAGGGAATTTCTCTACATCATGTTTGCTTCTGTGGTTTTTGTTTCGTGCAATGACGACGAGACCGATGAGCTAACCCTGAATTTGGGATATGACTATTTTCCCGTTCAAATCGGGACTTTCGTAGAGTATCGAGCAGACAGCATTTGGCATGATCAACCTAGCCCGAACATTGAAGGAATTCACGATACCACCTCTTACCACATCACGAGAAGTAATAGAATCAGAGATTTTGGACGCTCAAGATGAGCCATCGCTGCGAATTGTAAGATTCAAGCGCAATACTATGTTTGAAGAATGGAATTTAGTGGATGTTTGGTTTGCCAAAAGGACTGCCCAAAACGCAGAGAAGGTTGAGGAAAACGTGCGTTACATCAAGCTGGCTTTTCCCGTGAGAGAATCAGCTATGTGGAATTTGAATGCATTGAATGCTAAGGAAGAGTGGCCCACATTTTATGACAGCCTTTTTGTGGAAAGGGAGATAGAGGGTTTCCTCTTCCCAAAAACGATTAGGGTTCTACAACGAGACAATAAAAATTTGATTGAGGATGAATTGGCCTTCGAGATTTATGCAGAGGGTATTGGACTGATCAAACGCTACGAGCGCGATTTGACCACACAGCTCAATTATGTCAACGAACCCATTGCGGAGAACATTAGGCTGGGCCATGAGTTTAAATGGGAGATAATAGATTATGGTGTTGAATAGATGGTTTCTTGTTGGCGTTTTGTTTTGTCTTGTTTCCAATTCTTTTTCACAGGTTGGTGAAAACAGATACTTGGTATACTTCGGAGACAAAGTAGGTACGCCATACTCTGTCGATCAGCCCGAAGCATTTTTGTCTGAGCGAGCAATCACTCGACGCATCAATCAGAATATTCCGATCACAGAGGAGGATCTTCCTGTAAATCCTGAATACATTGATCAAGTAAGAGAATTGGGAGATTTGGAGGTGATCTATTCATTAAAATGGTTCAATGCCATTCTCATTGAGACGCAAGACTCTGATGTAGTTGATGCCATTTTGGATTTGGAAAATGTAATTGCTACTCAGATAAGTCCCGTTATTCGAGATGATCAGGCGGTTGAGATGGCCACGGATGAGGTCATTTCTTCTCCAAAGAATAACTACGCTTATGGCCCCTCATTCAACCAAATCAATATGATCAACGGAATTCCTCTTCACGAGGCGGGTTACACTGGCGCAGGGGTGTGGATAGGAGTTTTCGATGGAGGTTATTCCTTCGCGGAACAAGACTTATCACTTCAGGGGCTCATGACAAGCGATCGAGTTTTGGGTACCAAGAATTTCGTTGATGGAAACAATGACGTTTACCAAAGAAGCACTCATGGATCTTATGTTTTATCTACCATGGCAGGCTTCCTTGAAGATAGTTTGATCGGTACAGCTCCCGACGCATCTTATCTGCTGTGCATAACCGAAGATGTTCAAGTGGAGCGCCGAATAGAAGAAGCCAATTGGGCAGCTGCCGCTGAATATGCCGATAGTGTGGGTATAGATGTGATCAATACTAGTCTTGGCTACACGCTTTTTGATCTCGAAGATGAAAACCATTCCTATGAAGAACTGGATGGAAATTCGACCCTCATTACCCGAGCGTCAAATATTGCGGCTAGCAAGGGGATTTTAACCGTGACGTCAGCTGGAAATTCGGGAAACTCTCCTTGGTATTACATTGGCGCGCCTGCTGATGGTGATAACGTGTTGGCCGTCGGTGCCGTCAGATCTGACGAAACGGTAGCTTCTTCAAGCTCCAGAGGACCAAGGGTAGATGGCGCTGTGAAGCCGAATGTAATGGCGCAGGGTCGGGCAACTGTCGTTGCTAATCTGGGTGATGGCATCAGAACGGCCAATGGTACTTCTTTCGCTTCCCCGATTATCGCGGGCATGTCGGCAAGCCTCTGGCAAGCGGTTCCTCTGGCTACAGCCGAAGAATTATTTGATGCTATCGAACAAAGCGCGAGCCTTTACCAGAACCCAAATGATAGTCTGGGATACGGTATTCCCGATTTTGAATTTGCACTTTCCCTTTTGCAAAATCTCACAAGTACGCGCAATGTGGAGATCGATGGAAATGATCTCGGCATTTACCCAAATCCTTGGGCTGATGGCGAGATGCTCAATATCCTGATACCCGAGGAGTATGGAACACAGATCACTCTTGACATCTACGAAATTACAGGAAAACGGGTGCTGAGCCGAAGACTTTCCGTTTATGGCGGGCGAACCAGACTTGAATCCATGCCTTCAGTCAACAAAGGACTTTATCTTGTAAGTGTCCGAGGTGAAAACGGACAACAAGCCACCTCAAAGCTGATCATTCGGTAAATCAACAATAGGAGTCTTGAAACTCTCTATGGTTCACGCTTTGTGAAATCATCTTTTGGCGTTATTTGACCACATGTCGCCAACTAGTATCATTCTTCTCATTGCAGGATATTTTCTCACTCTAATTCTCATTGCCAGAATTACAGGGAAGAAAGCAGATAACGATGGTTTTTTTGTCGGTAACCGCAATTCGCCTTGGTATGTCGTAGCCTTCGGGATGATCGGTGCTTCACTGAGCGGCGTGACTTTCATCTCGGTTCCCGGATGGGTTGGAGACTCGCAGTTTTCCTACATGCAGATGGTGCTGGGCTATGTTCCCGGTTATTTTGTCATCGCTTTTGTGCTATTACCTCTGTATTATCGCTTGCAGCTCACCAGCATCTACACGTACCTCCGAGATCGCTTTGGCAGGCATGCCTACAAGACCGGAGCTTCGTACTTCTTGCTTTCGCGAATCATCGGAGCGGCCTTTCGACTTTACCTCGTGGCGATGGTTTTGCAATTGGCGGTTTTTGACCGAATAGGCATGGAGGTTCCATTCGCCGTTACGGTGTTCATCACCGTCTTTCTGATTTGGCTATACACCTTCAGGGGTGGAATTAAGACCATTATTTGGACGGATACCCTGCAAACTGCTTTTATGCTCCTCGCCGTGGGGATCAGCGTTTACTCCATTTCCACTTCTTTGGGACTCGATGCTGCAGGCTTGGTAGAGAGGGTAGGAGACAGCGAGTACAGCCGTATCTTCTTTTTCGACGACATCAACGATCCCAGACATTTCGCCAAGAGATTCCTCGCGGGAATGTTCATCACCATTACCATGACGGGTCTCGATCAGGATATGATGCAGAAGAACCTCAGCTGCCGAAATCTGCGGGATGCTCAAAAGAACATGATCTCTTTTAGTTTGGTCTTGGTCGTGGTCAATTTGGTATTTCTAACCTGGGTGCCTTAATTTTTATCTATAGTCAGGAGAATGGTTTGGCCATTCCCGATCAAACCGATCAGCTCTATCCCTTGCTGGCTGTTGAGGGATATCTAGGGCCTGCCGTCGGAATTCTCTTTGTACTCGGACTCATCGCAGCGGCCTATTCCAGCGCCGATTCGGCTTTGACCGCACTCACTACATCCTATTCCATCGACATCCTCGAGGTGGATAAACTCGACGAGAAAACGGCGAAACAAAAACGACAGCGGGTGCATATTGCCATGTCGCTCGTCCTTATCGCTGTCATTCTCATTTTCAAAGTCATCAATAACGACTCGGTCATCGCGCAGCTTTTTACCGCAGCGGGATATACCTATGGCCCGCTTCTCGGACTTTACGCTTTCGGACTATTCACCAAGTTGCCCGTCCGTGATTTCGAAGTGCCCTACATCGCAGTGGCTTCTCCCATCTTATCCTTCCTTCTCGATTACAATTCCGCTGAAATTTTTCAACGGATATGAAATCGGATTTGAAATCCTCCTGATCAATGGAGCCATCACCTATTTCGGCTTGTGGATGAGTAGTCTCCGCGCCAGAAATATGGATCGCTGATCCATTCTCCCATTTTCTTTTATAGACGCAAAAATAGGATCTAAGATGTTGTGCTTTTCTAAATAATTGTCAAAAATAAAGGCGTTCATTTCTCAAAAACCAATTGTAATTCAGTAGTTAAACTTCAGAAGAAATCTTGTTTTTTGAAATCACCTGCCCGTTTCATTCGTTGGTATTATAAATCACTCAAAACAGGAATTATGAAAAAATTTAAACTATTAGTAATGACATCCGCGCTTGTCTTGATGGCAAGTACAATTTTTGCAAATCACCTCTCGGGTAATTTGCTCTTCTCTGCGCGTTTTTCGGGTGCTCAAGAAGTGCCTGCCGTTGAAACAGACGCCACAGGTGTAGGAAGCTTTTTTCTCAACGCCTCAATGGACACTTTGTGTTTGACGATTACCGTAAACGGACTCAGCGGACCGATAACGGGAGCGCATATCCATGAGGGTATGGTTGGAATGAACGGTGGCGTTTTGGTAGGATTTACCGACAATATTGAAGGTAATTCCATCAGAACAACAATCACGGGAGAAGCTTTAACCCCCGAATTGTTGGAGGCTATGTTCAATGAAGGACTCTACTTCAACATTCACACGGAAGCCAATCCAGGGGGTGAGATTCGCGGACAGATTTTGCTCGAAACGGATAAGGCCTACACAGGCATGCTCGATTCAGCGCAGGAAGTGCCTGCAGGAAGCAGCGAAGCAACAGGCTTGGCAACATTCAACTTGAGCAAGCAAGGAAATGAGGTAAACTACTACGTTGTGGTAGAAGGATTGACCGGGCCGATACAAATGGCTCACCTTCACGAAGCTCCTGCCGGAGAAAACGGACCTGTTATCGTGAATCTAATGTCAGGAATAGATGGAAACGTAATTTCAGGATCATTTGATCCAACCGAATTCGATGGTTTGTTAGAAGCCATGAATGCAGGCGAGATTTACATCAATGTTCATACTGCTGCAAATCCGGGGGTGAAATTCGCGGACAACTAATGCTCCAAGAGAGATTGAGTCACGATGCTTATTTAACGGTTGAACAAGAAATTCCTGCTCCAATGGGAACTGCTGCAAATGGTTTAGCAGTTGTAGGATTAACTTACGCGCTAGATACGTTGTATTACGATATCCAATTAGAAGGATTGTCAGGTCCGCTTACGGGTGCACACTTTCACGAAGGTGCATTTGGTGAAACAGGTGGCGTATTGATCGGTATAACCGACGACATTGACGGCAATAGAATAAATGGTTTCGTCGCGGGAGAAGCGCTGACAACTGAAAACATCGTCAAGTTTTTGTCGGGTCAGATTTATCTGAACGTACACACAGACTTAAACCCTGCAGGAGAGATACGTGGACAGGTTTACAAACTAATCCGAGAAGGTTACACTTACGAATTGTCAGGAGATCAAGAAGTGCCTGCAGTTGATACCGACGCCTATGGATCAGGTATCGTGAGTATCGACCGCGATCAAACCAATGTACATTTCATGATGGCGTATAATGATCTCACGGGTCCTCAAACAGTAGCGCACTTTCACAACGCACCTGCCGGACAAAACGGAGGAGTGATATTCGATTTGGGGCCATTTTTTAATCAAATAGAAACCTTTGACGCAGCCTTCGGTTACTGGAGCGATATGGACGAAATGCCTTTCGATGCGGCCGCAGCCGAAGCATTTAGAGAAGGAGAGGTTTATGTAAACATACACTCAGCTGAAAATCCCGGAGGAGAGCTACGCGGCCAGGTAGATCGAATGTTGATATGCTCCCAAGGAACTCTTGGACTGTTCGATCAACCTGAATTTGAATCATTGAGCATTTATCCAAATCCGACTGAAGGTATGGTAAACATCGATGTATCCTCATTGGATGGTAGTGTATACCAATTGCAGGTTACCGACATCACAGGTAAGCGAGTGGATAGCCAAACGATTCGTCCGAACGGATCAAGTGTTGTGCGATACCAGAACAATGACCTTCGTTCAGGAATCTACTTTATGACGATCAACGGAGAGAATGTGGTTTATTCAGCCAAACTTATGATCCAATAAGACCTTAGGTCAATTTAAATTGAAAAGATCCGCAAGAGCTGCGGATCTTTTTTTTTGGAAAAAAATTAATAATAGAAATCCAACCCTATTTTTCATGCGTAGGTATTGAACAGGTTTAGAACGGATTACTATGTACCGTTCGCGTTTTATGGTATATTGGTAAGAGAGAGCTCGATAGGGCTCTCTTTTTGCTTTACCAATCAATCAGGCTGATCCCAATCCCGAAAGTGTTTTGATAATGACGGTAGTCGATCATGGTTTCACCATAACCGGAGAAAAATTGCAAGTGAGCACGTAGGTTTCCGTTGATCGTGAAAATATAATTCAACTCCAAGCTACCTCTTTTCAGGTGATTGAAAGGGTGCTTTCCCACTGCGTAAAGCATATGGTCGCCTATGGCATGGATTACCGTCAGTTCGGCTCGGCCAATGTAATTAGCGGCTTCGGGATTGTCCTCATCCTTTCCTTTCACCACATACCAAGGTCGAAACATGATCTGCCAGCCTTCTTTTTCCATCGCGAAATGGAAAATAATTCTGTTCCAACTTCTGGAAAGTGGCAGGGTTTGTCCGTTTGATTCGTGATTAAAGGCCACACCCGCCATCTTCGCTTTGAAACCAAATAGATTGAAGTCGAGTGGATAGTTGAAGATGACTTCAGGTTCGTAGTTGAGTTCTCTAAATGGTCGCGACAAATCGCGATTGTATACTTGCCACGCTGCCAGTTGTGTATAGCCCACCCAAAGATCTCCCTTGTTATTGAAAAGGCCTTGGGCAACTTTGGTCTTAAAGCTTATTTGAAACTTAGACTCTACCACGTCCAGATCGATGGGTTCGCTCGCGCTGAATTCGGCGTTTTTACCTACGGGCCTTTGGTTGGGACTGCTCGACCAGCGAGCGAGCATGATGTAGATGGGCTGATAGGGCTCGAGCTGAAAGGTGTTTCGCTCCACCGAATCGACCAAGTCCCACCGTTCGTCCAGACTTAATATTTCCCCATTTGTAATCAGCTTGTCAAAGAGTTGTGCCTTAGAGACACTCGACAAACAAAGACTTAGGAGAAGAAGGAGAGTAGGCTTGAGAAGTTGATTCACAGTGCGAAGCTAGAAAGAAATCTTCAAAATACTCAAAGGCCTTCGGGAATCCAAGGAGCCGATATGTGGTGGAAAAGTTGTGGCCAATTCAATCACCTTGCTGAGCACCAACTGAATTTTTGAACACCTAGGACGATGATCAAGTTGAGTGGGGTGGCTATTGACTTCTAAGATGAGTCGGCGACTGCTCTGCCCAAAGCGATTTGGCGAAAACCCGTTTCTATTTATAGTCGGAGCAGGGTTTCGTTGAGTGGATTTTGTCTGTTGGGCTGTTTGAATCTCAATCAGAGTCCGCTAGGATTGCCGTTTCCCCTTCTTGAGTTTTTCTTGCTGACGAATATGCAATCTATTTCTAAACCAAAATTGAAAGGGTAGTCTTTCCTGCAATAAGTCATCATTTTGAAGTGTCGTTGTCGGGTGGGCTCCAATCAATACTGAAATTTACCTAACTTTTCCAAAGGTGTAGCATTTCTCCTTGGCACGTGTCGATGATCAAAGTTCGAGGTAGCATAGAGCCCGTAAGTCTCCCAAGCCGTCACTCAATCAGAATGCGCGAAGAGTGGGGTAGGCCCTAACCCAAAATGAGTCTGCGTCTAACCGTTGCTCTGCCCAAAGACGCGTAACTGACTTCAGCGGGGTTGAGGATTTGGCGAAAACCCAAGTTTCAAGTCGCCTCGGGGGTTATTTTCCTCTTCCGCTTTTTCCGCCTTTTCTTCGGAGGAGCAGGAAAATAGTCGGGTAGAAGATGGGTTATGGTTGTTTCAGTGGATCTCAATTTGAAACAAGATAAGAACACTCACAAAACTCAGCAAACATAGAGAGCTGTCATTCCATGGTTAAGTCTGAATTGACGAAGATGCCTCCGTCTTGGATATAAATCGAGTCCAGACATACGGATATAAATTGCACATCGTCTTCACCTTCCCAATCTTCCTTGAGTTTTTGGAGCGCCGGCATTTCTTCCATACAAGGCTTACAGCCATAAAACCAAAAATTTAATAGGGTAGTCTTTCCGTCAAAAATGGAAGGTGTCACCACTTCGGAAGTCAGATAGTCGTAGTGAGAAAACTCAGGTACTGATTTTCCCCAAAACCTAAATTGACTGAAATTTGACCAAGTGACCACCCCCTCCTTCATATCTTCCTGCCAGCTATTTTCATCTCCGTGAACTCTCACTTCGGGTGGCGCCACAAATAGCAAAATGATGCCACAACCGCTATACCTCCGGCAGAATCAACATTTTCTCCACCGAAGGCAGTAATCCAAATCGCTTGGCCTTCAGACTCGGCTAATTAGTTATAAAAACATCCGAAGAACCATTCAATTCAAATTGAAAAGGGTTACTGTTGAAACTATCATGGTGGGCTGTTCTCCTATAGTTTAGCAAAACTCCGCCTTCGATCCATTCTATATTATCCGCGGCCGGACTCCATGTTCCTCCATAAAGGTGCCCCACAGACGCTCTCCATCAGTGCTAAATCTCATAAGGGACCGCTATACTTTCCAAGAGTTTCATTGCCCCCTTGGTGAGCTCCTTCCGTAGCAATTCCCCAATACGAGCCGGTTACTCCTGAGAGATAAACATTTCCGTCGGGATCAGCCGATTTACAGTACTCTGGTGAGCTCGCATTTCCAAGATATAAGTTGACCAAACCAGATTTCCATTGGGTGAGAATTTAGCCAAAACGATGCTTTTATCATTTCCGGAAGTCTGATATGCTCCTTGGGTAGCCAAACCTTCTTCGCTATCCGTGTCTATGGCAATATAAACATTACCATTGCCGTCGGTGGATATCCATTCTTCCGAATCAAGCGCGACGTAATCACAAAATCGGTATTCACCGGCAGGTAAGTGCACCACAACAATGAGCCGCCCCGGCGCGATCCAAAGAGTTGCCCAAACGATGGATCAAACGTCTGATCAAGCACCTGGAGTTGCTAAATCCGGTGAGGGAGGTTCGCCCGCCAAAATAATGGCTCGGTGCTCGTCATTACCGACTACGTCACAGCTTAGGCCCTCCGAAGTAGGTGCTCCATTCCAAAGTGCCGTCGGGTTGAAGAAATATATAATTTTTGTTTTTTTGATGCGCTTCGCCGAAAGCGATTCCTTCATCTGACAGGGTAGTTCCAGAAATACGATTTTTCCATTCGCAGTGACATCGTTTCAAATAAATCGTCTTCAGGACCCTACCGAAATAATTGCTCCAGGCGAATTGACCATCATCGGAAAAACGAATTAAGAACGCACTCCACCCGAAAGTGAATCCTGATGATTCCCGAGCCACTAATATCATTTCTTCATTGATTGCTCTCCGGAAACGTATAATTCATTCTCTGCACCAAAAGCCACACCTTCTTTCTTTTCAAACACCGAAAAAGTATGGTAAATCGAAGGCCCTCCGATATAGGTGAACCAGTCGAGAGTTTGGTCTGTTTGTGAATGCCGGGAAAATGACAAAATAGAAGCAGTAAAGCGAAGCAGTTTAGAATTTTGGTCATCATTTCTCGATATTGGTATGGAGATGAAGTTAAGGATTTATTCAAGAGACCACAATTGAATAACACTGACATTCCATAATTAGAAGTTATTTACCCACTTGTGATAGATGTCTGATTCAAATCTAAGTGAATAATAATCAATGGTTGTCACCACTTTTCCACCAGATCCACCAAATCTTGATGCACCAATCCATTGTCGCAAACAAGGTACTCCCAAACAGGTAATCATCCTTTCCGTAAAAGTCGGAGACTTTCCCACCTGCTTCTTGTATGATTATTGCTCCTGCAGCCACATCCCAAGCGTTGAGGCCGTATTCGTAAAAGCCATCAAATCGGCCGCAAGCCACGTAGGCCATGTCCACCGCCGCTGCTCCGAGTCTTCTGATGCCGCGAGAATTTGCGTTGACTTCCGCCAATATTTTCAGGTATTCCATCTGCCGACCTTTGCTGTCGTAGGGAAATCCCGTTGCCAGCAATGACAGTTGCATGTCCTTTTGATCGGAAACCTTGATGGGCTCCCCGTTTAGAAAGGCTCCCAAGCCTTTGGCGGCGCTGAAACACTCATCTCGCTCGGGGTCGTAAATGACTCCAACCAAAATTTCACCTTCTTTCCAGAGCGCCACACTCGTGCAGTAGCAAGGAATTCCGAACAAGTAATTCGTGGTTCCGTCCAACGGATCGATGATCCAATTGTACTTCTCGGCGCGCTCACCTGTTCCCTCTTCGGCGATGTAGCCCGCTTCGGGCAATACCTTGCGTAGGTAGTCGACAAAGCGTCGCTCGGCTTCTTTATCGGCGCGAGACACCAAATCGTTCTTTCCGCTTTTCATCTCAATCTCCGATGAAGAGATGCTCTTGCGCTCGTCCCTCAGGAATTTCCCCGTTTCTATGCTGATTTCAATGACTTGATCCAGAATTTCTCTAAGCATGTATCGCCTCGTTTTGGAGTTCCACCTTTACCAATCCATCTCGGTCGATGGCAGTCAGTTTGACGGTTTTCACCGTATTGATCAGACTTTCGTCAAAAGGGATTTTCACCTTGACGTAATTCTCGGTGAAGCCATTCATCATTCCTGACTCTTCCTCGGCTTCCACCAATACTTCTCTCGTCGTTCCGATCTGCTTTAGATAAAAAGCCTTTTTCTTCTTGTGACTCAGCACGCGCAGCATTTTGGTGCGCTCGTAGCGTACTTCTTTCGGCACCACCTCTTCGAGTCGGATGGCCGTAGTATTGGCCCGCTCCGAATAGGTGAATGCGTGTAGGTAACTCACGGGCAAGTCCTTGAGGAAATCATATGTCACTCGAAACTCTTCATCCGTTTCGCCGGGGAATCCCGTGATCACGTCAACGCCAATGCAAGCATCGGGCATCAGTGCTTTTATTTTTTCGACACGCTCACGATAGAGGTCGCTGCGGTAGCGGCGGCGCATGGCTTGCAGTATTCTGTCAGATCCCGATTGCAGCGGAATGTGGAAATGCGGAACGAACTTCTTGCTTGCCGCCACGAATTCGATGATTTCGTCATTGAGCAAATTGGGCTCGATGCTCGAAATTCTGAATCGCTCAATTCCTTTGATTTGATCCAGTTGTCGTACCAAGTCCAGAAAGCTTTCTTCCGTGCCGTTTCCGAAATCTCCGATGTTGACTCCCGTCAGCACCACTTCTTTGGCACCTGCTGCTGCGGCATCTCTAGCCACTTTGAGGGTCTCTTCTATTGATGCACTTCTCGATCTGCCTCGCGCCAAAGGGATGGTGCAAAAAGCGCAGAAGTAATTGCAACCATCCTGAACTTTCAGGAAAGTTCGGGTGCGGTCGTTGGATGAAAATCCGGGGATGAATTCTTTGGTATGCTTAATCGCTCTGGCGGCCGTTTGGCCTTTCTCGGCAATGTCTTCGCGCTCCAAGTATTCTGCTACATTAAATTTCTCCTCGGCTCCAAGCACCAGATTGACACCGGGAATCTCGGCGATTTCGGTCGGCTTCAATTGGGCGTAGCAACCAATTACGATCACCACCGCTTCAGGATTGATTCGCAGTGCTTTTCTCACTACCGACCGACATTTCTTGTCGGCATTGTCCGTCACCGAACACGTGTTGATGATAAACACGTCGGGGTCATCTTCGAACGCCACACGTCCATAACCCGCATCCTGCAACTGACGTGCGATGGTACTGGTTTCAGAAAAATTGAGCTTACAGCCCAGCGTGTAAAAGGCTACCTTCTTGAATTGAAGCATGGCGCAAAGGTACTACTGATTTATTGCGTCAAAAATCTCGAGCCATGCTTTCGGCATTATTTACGTAGTGAATTTCGCATGTACATTTGCAAACAGACATGATTTATCATTCATTTCTCTTGTTTTCTCCTGGTATCCCTGTTTTGCATGTGGTCAGGAAAAGTTTGAGCGGGAGTTCAAAATCAAACCGATTCAGTTGCACAGACCGCAGGCCACTTTATCGATCAGATCGAGTCGGTCTCGATAAGACCAAGGTGAACTGGTACAAAGAGGTCAGTGACAGATGCGGTACCTCTCCGAAGCGAAATTCAAGAAGGAGAACGGAAAGCACTACAGTGTGGAATTTTCCGAAGCCGGAGTTTTAGAAGATGTAGAAATCGAAATGGATTCTGATCAAATTCCACAGGAAACTATGGAAGGAATATGGAGCGTGCCCTAACGCAGCGAATTTGAGAATGGAAGATTAAAAAAGTACAACGTCAATGGGTTGGCAACGAGTTGGACATCATTAAGTCTTTTGATCGGTGTTGCTGCAGAAGGTGTTGAAGAGAACTCTGAGTCATTGATCAAAGGGCGCACGGTCGGAGGACAAGAATTATTTTGAACTGCTTTTCGATGGCGAGGGCAAGCTCTTGCGGAAAAGCAAGATCATTGAAAATTCAAGTGATATCTTGATCTATTGAGAGATGCACTTTTCTCATAGGAATTGCTACGATTCTCCTTGCCTCAGCAGTTAAGGCTCAGGATGCCTACCGATTTGGTCTTTTGCCGGTGGTCAATGTCAATGTTAAGCTCAAGAATGACTACAGCCTGAACACCAAGTTCGAGAATCGCCACATTTTCCGTCGAGGTACTTTCACTAGTGAATTTGAAAATTCACAATACCGTTTTGAGAGACAAGACGTGGCCGCGATACTGGCCAAAAAGCTTTCCGCAAACACAAGAGTGGGCGGTGGCTACCTTTTTCGAGTCGAGTCGGAGAGGATCATTCACCGTTTGATCAACCAGATTTCTTTTACCCCAACCCCTGATTAAAGTACGGATTGCGAACCGCTTCACCTGTACCGATCAAACGTGGGATCCCGATGAGCCATTCGAGTTCAGGTTGCGCTACCGCATGGGTTTTGAGGTGCCGTTTAGCTGGAACACTATGATCGATCCGAATGAGATCTACCTCAAGTCGAATTTCGAGTACCTGGCGTTCTTTCACGCAGGGTTTGTCAGTTCATTCAGAGCAGTTCCCGCGTTGGGCTATCTGGCGAAAAACAAGAATTCTTTCCGAGCTCGGGCTGGATTATCGCGTTGGTACCGTTTTCGAACCCATCAGAGGTAACAAGTGGCTTTTGATTTAGTGTCGGGTACTATCTTCGATTTTAATGCGGAGAGGTCATTCTTCTTATATGCCGGATTGGAATTCGCATCTTTGTATAGCCAATAGTTTCTTCGACATCCGTCGAATGAGAATCCTAAATCCGACTCGATATGAAAACTTACCTTTCCTTGAAGCCTTAGAATTAAATCCGGAAAAAAGTTCTGACTAAAGTAATTTTGGAATCTTCATTCTCGAAAGAAATACGGATCCAAATGGAAGCAGGACAATCCATGAAGGAACACCAAACGCCTTTCCCCATTATCGTTCACATCTTGAAAGGGGAGATTGACTTTGGTGTGAAGGGTGAAGTGAGCCACTTGCATCTAAGTGCTGGAGATATCCTAAGTCTGGAAGGTGGCATTCCTCACGATCTCACTAGCGAAAAAGCCGGGCATTGTTCGCCTCAGTTTGAGCAAACTCGACCGAGCTGATCGGGTTGAGCAAGTAGCTAAAACCTCCTGATTCCGCTTTACGTTAAAGCCACTGACTTCGCGAGAAGATATCGCCGACCTCGTTCATTCGTTTTATGCGAAAGTTAGAACAGACGACATGCTCGGATCCGTTTTCAACCGACACATCGCCGAAGATGAATGGCCAGATCATTTATCCAAACTCACCGACTTTTGGGAGATGAAGCTTCTCGGTGGTTCCAAGTTCAAGGGAAGTCCGTCACAAAAACACATTGACGTCGACCGAGCTTCGGGACATACCATTTCACAAGAGCACTTTGCCCGCTGGCTTCAGTTATGGCTGGAAACGATTGATGAATCCTACGCGGGGCCCATTGCCGAAAGGGCAAAAGCTCAAGCGCGAAAAATGGCGACGGGGCAGTACTTGACGATTTGGCAAAACCGTCCTTTAAAAAGTTAAAGAGTCTCGAAGGATTGGTGTTCGCCATCACAAAAAATGTTAGAGTTTTGGACTCAAACGGGGTTAAAATTATATTCGGCTCACTTTCATAAACCTTTGTTTCCGGCCGAAGAGGCAAGCACAACAAATGTGATATATGATCGTGTTGTGCTGACGTTTATTAATTTTTAATTCAGAAGTATGAGAGGATATTTACGGGTGATAGTGATTCTGATGCTTTTTGTTTCAACTGCTTTTTCGCAAGAGTATTCTTGGGAGAAACTAGAGACCGAACCCTACAGGGGCAAGCAAGATGACATTTCATTTATCAACCAAGAGGAAGGTTGGTATGTAAATGGCTTTGGAAAAATCTTTCACACCGCTGACGGCGGAAAGACTTGGGAATTGCAATTGGAAAAGCAGGGTTCTTTTTTTCGTACCATTCAATTTCTCGATGAAAATGTTGGTTTTGTTGGAACCGTTGGGACGGATTATTTTCCCAATGTAATGGATACCATTCCGCTCTATGGAACGATAGACGGAGGGAAAACTTGGAGTCCCGTAGAATATGACGGGCCCTACGTCAAAGGTCTCTGTGCATTTGATTACGTGAAAGAGCAATACATCAATCACGGAGCTATCGACTATCGACATCACCTCTTTGCCGTGGGACGCGTGGGGAGTCCTGCAAACATTATGATTTCCCATGACGCAGGTAAAACTTGGACTTCCCGAAGTTTAAATGAGGAGTGTAAAATGCTTTTTGACATTAAGATGCTCGATAAAAATACGGGCTTTGCCTGCGCAGCATCGAGCGAGGATATATCCAAATCTAATGCGATGATTCTTAAAACCGAAGACGGAGGTAAAACCTGGAAAAAGGTGTATCAATCTGATCGGCCTTTTGAGACCACTTGGAAAGCATCTTTTCCCTCCGATAAGGTTGGCTATGTAACTATCCAATCTTACAACCCCAATCCTGAAGTGAAGCAACAGCGAGTGGCCAAAACAATTGATGGAGGAGCGACTTGGGAGGAGATTGATCTTGTCGAAGATGCTCAAGCAAGAGAATTTGGAATAGGATTTATTGATGAGATGAATGGATATGTGGGAACCTATACCGGCGGTTTTGAAACCAATGATGGCGGACATACATGGACGCCGATTGATCTCGGAATGGCCTGTAACAAGATTCGGATTTACAGAACTGAGAATGAAGAAATTTATGGCTATGCCATCGGTGTAGATGTGCTCAAATTGAAAACGCCTTAATAATAGTATCTCCTTCCTGCGCAGTTTCTTTATCTATTCCTGCTTCCGCTAAAAGGGTTTTGCCTTAACTTTGTCCTTCTATGAAAATTAAGGCTTTAGCTATATTCATGTTTTTGGGAGTGGTTTTCGCTCAAGCCCAAAACATCCAAAAAGACATAGCTCTCGGAAAGCAATACTCCGAGTATGTGGAACAGACGATAGGAACTTACGAGAATCCTGAACTTACGGCCTACATCAAAGCGGTAGGAGACAAGCTTACGGATCAAATGGAAGCCCCTCTGTTTGAATTCCGTTATACCATTTTGGCCACTCCCGAGCCGAATGCTTTTTCCATTCCAGGAGGACACCTGTACATCACGACGGGTATGTTTCCCTTTCTCGAATCGGAAGACGAGCTGGCTTGCATTATGGCTCACGAAATCATCCACGCCAACAATCGCCATGTGATCAAGTCTAATCGCAAAGGAATAATCCCCGGAATACTCCAAATCCCCGGAGCTATAATTGGTGCGGTAGTCGACGAGAGCATTGGAAATGCGCTTCAATCACCTTTCCAAAAATTGAGTCAGTTAACCCACGCATCCTACAACCGCAAGCAAGAAACAGAAGCGGATCTCGAAGGTGTAGAAATTGCTGCAAAAGCAGGTTACGACCCGAATGCGCTCAAGACCATCTTGTCGCGTATCGGCGAATACGGCGAGATTGTTTCAGGAGAAGCCGAAGACAAGAATCCCTATGCCAGCCACCCTATGACCGTAGATAGAGTAGCCAGAATTGATAAGATTCAACCCACATTAGAGAAAGGGGAGAAGTCTTATCTGGCCAATGACTTTTTGGAGAAATTTGACGGAGCCTTAGCGGGAAGCGACCCATCTCACGGAGTATTTGTCGAGCAAACCTTCCTCAATCCTACAGATGATTTTAAACTCGTTTTCCCAGGCGATTGGGAGTGCGGGTTCGTAGGAAATTTGATTGCAGGTGTCAACGTTGAGAACAAAGAGTACATGCGGGTAACTTATGAGAATAGCGAAGTGAACCCGACAGAAGCCGCTCAGAAATACCTTGAAAGTCTCAGCCCATACGCGAAAGAGTCCATGATTGGATCAAAGCCTGTATCGGTAGGTGATAAGATCGGGCACATTGTTGCTTTTAAAGAACAGTCGGGCGAAGACGTTTATTATGGGGCCAGAACTTGGGTGAAGCAGGATAGTCTCCTATTTAGTTTTATGGCTGTCAGTACCAGTCAGGATCAAGCCAAGATGGAGGAGATTCTTTATAGTTTGAGTTCTCTCAGCGAAGAAGATGTCCGGACCATCAATGTCCCAACTCTTAAGTTGGTGAGTGCCCAAGAAAATGAGACTGCCGGTTCGCTCATCGAAAGAACGAAAACAGAGTTGACTGAGGCCATCACTCTATTGATTAATCAAAAGAAGGCAGGCGACCTTTTCCAAAAGGGAGAGACCGTGAAGGTGGTGGTGCCTGAAAAGCTGTGAAACGTCTTTAAAATTTGTAGAACACCTGTTATTCGTTTTCCGGGCTTGAGTATTTTGCCTTGAAATAGGGCTCTCTAAACTTATTTCATGCATTTCTCGTTCTTTTTCGGTAATTGACGTTTCTATGAAGAAATTCCTTCCGTTAGTTTTTATCGCTTGCATCGGCTGCAACGATGGGCCCGAAGAGGAGAATCTGAAATGCTTCAAAGTCTCAGTGACGGCATACAACAGTTTGCCATATCAAACACGACCCGGAACGCCCGGGAACATTGCTGCTTGGGGAGATACGTTGGAACCCGGAATGAAAACTATCGCTATTTCGCGTGATTTGTTGGATAGTGGACTCGTGC
The DNA here is from genome assembly GCA_942492545.1 of uncultured Cryomorphaceae bacterium. Taxonomy (GTDB): domain Bacteria; phylum Bacteroidota; class Bacteroidia; order Flavobacteriales_D; family Cryomorphaceae; genus JAKVAV01. Next base: position 23,813 of record CALOFA010000016.1, read on the forward strand.
GAAATGCGCGCGTGCTGGTTGAGGGTTTTGAGGGCGATACTTTTTTGGTGATGGACAAGATGCACCACCGCTTCAGAAGGCGGATAGACCTTTACATGGGCGAAGATGTCAAGCTGGCCAAGGAATTTGGCTTCCAGAAAAGGTGGATCTGCCTGATTGAAGATAAGTCTGTGGGAAACGAAAATTGATTTTCAATTTCGCCGTCACAAAAGCTGTTTAATTTGCATCAATGAGAAGGTTCATCTTCATAGGTCTTTTGTTTCTTTTTGGCTGTGCCACCAAGCACACCCATCCCGACAAGATGCTTTTCCGCTACAATGAGTCGGCGGGGATTTCTTCTCTAGACCCCGCGCAGAGTCGAAACCTCGAGAATCTCTGGGCCTGCAACCTCCTCTACAACGGATTGGTGGAAATCGATGACTCCCTCATGGTTCGCCCCGCCATTGCGCACTCTTGGGAGGTGGATTCAACCGGAACGATTTACCGATTTTACTTGCGCAGCGATGTCTTCTTTCATGACAGTGAAGTTTTCCCGGAAGGTAAAGGCAGAAGGGTAGTGGCAAGCGATTTTGTGTACAGTTTTAACCGGGTGATTGATCCCTTGAAAACTACGCCCGGCGCATGGGTTTTTGGAAACGTCAGCGAAACCGAGCCCTTTGAAGCCCTAAACGATACCACCCTTGAAATTCGATTGAACCGCCCCTTTCCGCCGTTTTTGGGTTTATTGGGGATGAAGTACTGCTCGGTCATCCCACACGAAGCCATCGAAGAGTACGGTGACGATATTCGGAGCAATCCCGTTGGCACAGGCCCATTCAAGTTTCACTTCTGGATTGAGAATTCCCGACTCGCGCTGCACAAAAACGAAAACTATTTCCAGACGGATGAAGCAGGAGAACAGCTCCCATACTTGGATGCCGTTTCCGTTTCCTTTATTCCCGACAAAAGCGCCGCCTATCTGGATTTCCTCAAGGGGAATTTTGATTTTATGTCGGGGCTTCACGCCAGCTATAAGGATGAGTTACTGACGGCCGTCGGTGAGCTCAACCCAATCTATTCGGACAAGTTTTACTTGCAGCGCCACCCATTTTTGAAGACGGATTATCTTGGGTTTCAAATCAGTGATTCGCTCAACGAAGGCAGTGCCTGGCTGAACGCCGATTTGCGTCGAGCGGTAAACTACGCCATCGACCGCGACGCCATGGTGCGCTACCTGCGCAACAACGTGTATACACCTGCCCACGGTGGCTTTATTCCCAAAGGGATGCCGGGCTACAACGAAAACGCGGGGTACACGTACCGCCCCGATTCGGTCCGCGCCATTCTCAATCGATCGGGATACCCGGGAGGAGAGGGGCTTCCCGAATTGACCTTGAGCACCACTACCGATTACGTCGATCTTTGTGAATATGCTCAGCACCAACTCGGCGAATTTGGAATCACCATCAAAGTAGACGTGCTGCCCGCTTCGGTGCATCGAGAAAGTACATCGAAAGGAAATCTACCTTTCTTCCGTAAATCGTGGCTGGCCGATTATCCCGACGATGAGAATTTCATGGCCTTATTCAATTCGGAGAACAAATCGCCGAGCGGCCCGAACTACACCCATTTCGATAGCCCCGAATTTGATGAATTGTACCGAAAGGCTTTGAGCGAAAACGATCCGAAAACTCGCGCCGCCCTCTACGCCGAGATGGACAGCCTGATGATGGCCGAAGCGCCGATTGTCCCACTTTACTACGATGTGGTGATGAGGTTTGTCTCCAAAGACGTTTCGGGTTTGGATGCCAATCCGATGAATGTGCTTGACTTGCGACGAGTTAAGATTGAGTAATTCTGCTTTTTTCAGAGCATTTGTAGCACTTGGTGCTTTAGGCGTTCCATTTTTTTGATGGATAGTAAAAACGATAGCGCCGAGGACACAGAGAAAAGGGACAAGAAAAGCTCAAAAACTTGAGGTCGCTGAGGAACGCTAGCGTTCGGATGAGACGGTTTTCGATTGATAGTGCTTTCTTTTGCAGAGCCCTCACTGATCGCGACTGCGATCCTCTGAGACCTCATGAGATACGCTCTGGGCTTCATTTTTCTCTGCGCACTCGGTGCTACATCCTAAAACCTTTAACACTATCAAGCCCTACGCAGGTTTTAGTCCGTTAGGACAGTCTCATTCTTTTTTGTCCAAATCATTGAACTAATAGCATTATGGTCGGAAATGCCCTCTTCGTAGCGGGTGTACTGCGCCGATTCCAAATCTTCAGAATGGAAAATATAGTCAATTCGAAAGGAGGGAAATGCTCCCAGGTAGGTGCTGCCGATTCCCAAACCACCACCTTCCCGAAAGGTATCGACCAAGCCATCTGAAATAGTAGCGTAGCTATAAGAAACAGGTGTGTCGTTGAAATCACCGCAGATCACCACGGGGTAGGGGCTTTCGCCGGAATGCGCTTTCACTTGTTCCACTTGCTTGGCTCTTCGTGCAAAAGCGCCTGCAAGTCTTTGTACGATTCCAAGCGCCTCGTCTATTTCGACGTGTGCCTCCTGTTTTTCTTCGTTCAGCTCTTTGATAAAAGCGTACTGAGAATCGCTGAATCGTATCGACGCTGCGTGCACATTGTATACCCGAATCGTATCGCCATAAGCTACCACATCGGTGTAGATGCTCATATTGTTGTTGGTCTCTCCTTTAAATCGGATTTTCCCCTGACCCACAATCGGAAATTTGCTGAAAGTCGCAATTCCGTAATGTTGGTTCTTTCCTACTGTAGAGGTGTACTCATCGTAAACGTATGGCGCTCCCAAAGTCAATTTTAAAAGCTCTCTGGTCTCAAAAATCCCCGGCCCGGAATTGTGAAAGTATTCTTGAAAACAGAAGATGTCTCCGTTCATCTTTTCCAATTTCAGCATCATGCGATCGCGCAGTGCGATGTTTTCTCCCCAATTGTACCAGCCGAAGAGCTTCACATTTTGGGATACGACCTTCACCGACCGCGCAGGTGGATTTTTAGAACTCAAATCGGGAATAGCCTGAAAATAGGAGGCGAGGTAGTTGAAGCCCAGTAAGATGGCAAGGGTGGAGATCAAGGCGAATCGCTTTTTCACCAAAAGCCAGAAAACGATGAAGATGAGATTGGCAACCAAAAAGAATCCATAGGCTATTCCGAAAAAGGCGAGGTAAGGGAATTTTTCCGGGCTGATTTCGGTGGCAAGGTAAGCCAAAGCAATACCGATGACCACAATGATATTGATGGTCAACATTGCGGACTTGCTGAAAGACCTGAGGCGCTTAATCACTATTTCTTACTTGCGTTGAACAGAAACTCCTTTTCTGCTTTCGTCAAGCTATCGTAACCGCTCTGCGAAATCTTGTCGAGGATTTCGTCTATCTTCTTCTGCTGCGAGACTTCTTCTTTGCTCTTCTTGGGCTGGCTTCGGGAACTTGCGCTCGCCCCGCCTGATCGTGTTTTCGAAGAGGCCACTTTCATTTTCGGTTTTGGCTTGACCAAATCGCGAAAGAAATTGACGAAAGAGTAAAATCCGTTTGACCAATCATTGCCCTTACTCAGACTTCTGGCGTAAGAAAAACCGAGTAGAGCACCGCCTAAATGCGCCAAGCGACCACCGGTATTTCCACCGTCGAGGAATAGAATATCTAAGGCCACAAAGAAGATGGCGATGAATTTAAGTTTCACATTTCCGATCAGGATGAGTCGCACTTCCATATCGGGATTGTAGGTGGCGATGGCTACCAAAATTGCGATAACCGAGGCAGAAGCGCCAATGATCGTGCTTTCGGCTCCCGAGAAAACCGGGAAAATATTGTAAGAAACGAAGTAGAGCAGGAAACCCGCGATACCACCGTAAAAATAAACGGCGACTAGCCTACGGTCTCCCAGAAGGTCGCCGAAGAGTCGACCCGAAAACCAGAGCATGATCATGTTAAAGAAAAGGTGGAGTAGTCCTTCGTGAACGAACATGTATGTGACAATCGTCCAAGGACGAAACAGCATGGTTTCCCAATTGGAACTTCCTGCTATCCAAGGAATCGTTGCTCCCAGAAAATTGCTTTGGTAGAAAAAGCCAAAAACGCGAACTAAGCTGAGCAGCACAAATACCCCGACATTGAAAAAGATCAAGCGGGTGACCATATTGCCACTGTGGTAGCTACGTTTTAAGTCGTCTAGAATTGAGGCCATTTAGTATCCGTATGAGGAGTTTCCTTTGTTTCTATTCCAATACTTGATCAAGATAAAGCCAAATAACATTCCGCCCAAATGGGCAAAGTGTGCGACGTTATCTCCGGGACGGTTAGCGATTCCCGAAAAGAGCTCGATCGCACCGTATCCGATCACAAAGTACTTGGCTTTGATGGGAACGGGGAAGAAGAGGAGCATGAGTCGCGTATTTGGAAACATCATTCCGAAAGCCAAAAGAATCCCAAATACGGCTCCCGAAGCTCCTACCACGGGAATGTTGTACAAAGCATTTAACTGAGCAAAAGTCGGATCTGGTGTAATTTTGATTGCGCATCAAGTAGCTCAATCCGTTCTCATTGATGTCTTGAAGCATTTCTGGGCTCACATTAGGTATGAGTTGATGAACTTGAAAAGCCACTACCGCATAATGCAAAACGAATGCTCCAAAACCTGTGACCAGGTAGTAGAGCAAAAATCTTTTCGCTCCCCAGATCCTTTCAATGGCAGTTCCAAACATCCACAAGGCAAACATATTAAAGAAGATGTGCATTGGGCTGCCGTGCATAAACATGTGAGTGATAATCTGCCAAGGACGAAAATGAACCGAGTCCCAATAAAATGCGCCTAAGATGCGACTAAGGTCAATACCCTGAGGCTCCAAAGCCACGGTAGCTAAATAGAACAAGCCATTGATGATCAAAAGATTCTTGACCACTTCGGGCATATTGCCAAATGCACTACTACTTTGAAAAGCGCTCATTTAAACTTTGAATTTTCTTTGAATTTCATCCAATGTAAAGTTGAGAATCACTGATTTTCCCGAAGGGGTGATCTGAGGTTGCGCGCACGCAAACAAGCGATCTACCAAATCGAGCATTTCCGTATTCTCCATTTTCTTCCCTTCTCTAATTTTCAAACTTCTCGCCATTCCCGCGGCGATCTGCTCGTGGTGGTCGTTTTGAAATTGACCTACCTAACTATTGTACTGCTCCAAGAAATCTTGGATCAATGCTGCTACATCGAGGCCCTTCGCTTCAGCGGGAACTCCGTTTACCACTGCACTTTCATTGTCGAAAGTCGAAATGTTGAAGCCTAGCTTAAACAAATCATCTTTCAAGTCGTCGAGCAACTGTAGGTCTTTCCCATCGAGTTCAACACGCTGCGGAAACAATTGTTGCTGGCTGAAGCCACTGCCGCGCTCCAATCCACGCTTGATTTCTTCAAACAAAACGCGTTCGTGTGCCCGCTGCTGATCGATGATGATAAATCCCGACTTGATTTGGGTCAGGATATAGCGACGGTGAAGTTGGAAAATCGGGCGATCGCGATCGGTTACCGAAACATCGGGCTTGCGGAGATCTTCTTCCTCATCTCGGTCAAAAAGCGGAGACTGTTCTTCACCTTCTCTCTTCTCAGTGATGCTGTAGAGTTCCTTCCAGTTTTGGCTGAATCCGCCCGAGCGACCCGAGTTGAATCCGCCACCACCGCCACCGCTCGAAGGCTGAGGCGTCTTGGTCTCAAAAGGATTGAAGTTAAAGTCTTTGGATTCTGGCGGAGCGACTTCCACATTTTGCGGAAGCGGCTGAATATTTAGAATCGCCTCTTGATCGAAGTCGAGGCTGGGTGCAATATTGTATTTCCCAAGGCTATTCCTCACCGAGCTGTGCACGATGGCATAGATCGAGCGCTCTTCCGTGAATTTTATTTCGGTTTTCGTCGGATGTATGTTGACGTCGATGCTCGCTGGGTCCACCTTCAGGTAAAGGAAGTAAGAAGGGTAGGAGTCCCTTCCGATCAACTCGTCGAAGGCTCTGGTTACTGCGTGATTGAGGTAGCTGTTTTTGATGAAGCGGTCATTCACAAAGAAGTACTGCTCTCCGCGTGTTTTCTTCGCGAATTCAGGTTTCCCGATAAAGCCTTCCAACCTCACAATGGCGGTGTCTTCCTTAACGGGAACGAGTCTTTCATTGAACTTTGACCCGAAAACGTTCACGATCCTTTGCCTCAAAGTCGACGACTTCAAGTTGAAAAGCTCATTGTCGTTGTGGTGGAGTGAAAAGCCGATGTCGGGGTGAGCCAATGCCACACGCTCAAATTCCTCGACGATGTGACGCATTTCTACTGCATCGGACTTAAGGAAATTTCGCCGAGCGGGAGTATTGTAAAAGAGATTCTTAACGGAGATTGACGTGCCGTATGCCGCAGCGCAAGGCTCCTGATTGTCTACCTCACTTCCCGCAATAGATATTTTCGTTCCGATTTCGCTTTCGCGCAAACGCGATCTCATCTCCATGTGAGAAATCGCAGCAATCGATGCCAATGCCTCTCCGCGGAAGCCTTTGGTGCGAATCTGCCAAAGCTCTTCGGCTTTTTTGATTTTGGAAGTAGCGTGACGCTCCAAACTCATCCGAGCATCCGTTTCGCTCATTCCGCAGCCATCGTCTATGACCTGAATCAGCGTCTTGCCCGCATCTTTGATGATGAGCTGAATGTTTTCCGCGCCCGCATCCACGGCATTTTCCAGCAGTTCTTTCACCGCCGAGGCAGGTCGTTGAACTACCTCACCTGCTGCTATTTGGTTGGCAACGGCATCCGGAAGAAGTTGAATAATATCGGGCATTAGCGCAGTGGAAAGTTTTAAGCCAATAAGAAGTAATAAACTATAGCCATAAGGGCCGCCAAAATTAGCAAAAGTCTCAAGCCTGAGTTACGTTGAACCCGTCTCGTTTCTTTGCGAGACCAAGATTCGCTGATTCGCTCCCGAAGGTGCTCTTCGTAGTTCTTTCCAAGCTTCTGTTCCAGCGCCAGTTCCTTCTCAATTTCCTTCTTTCGCTTCTCCAAGCGCTCTTTGCGCTCGTCGAAAGTCCGTGGCTCATAGTTGAAAGTCTTATAGCGGTTGTGCTCTGTTAGCTTAAATACAGATGGTAATCTCGGTGGTCTCATCGATCAAAGTTTAGTACACTTTCCAATTCCAAATTTCGTTGTATGATAAGGATTGGCAAAGTGATGTGAATAAAAATACTGCCTTTCTTCGGCGATGGTTGACAAGCATACTACATTCGTCATGATTTGTGTGAAGAGAAAATTCTGTCAATTCGAGTGAATTTCCCGAGTGTAAGGAGGGAAATTTGTATCGAGAATCAGAATTTTCGTGTGCAAGGCTGTTCTCGATACTATTCGCTTGGCGCGAATCACTCGAGCTGACATTGCCGCCATTCATGTTCAATTGACTTAATGAGTTCATTCAATATTGTTTAACAAATATCCATTGATGAGAATTGCCTTGAAGACACTCTTTTTCTTCTTTTTTAGTAGCATTTGCCTTTTCGGCGAAAGCCCAACCGATATTCGATAAGTCTGAAACACCGTGGGCCGACAGCTTGTTGGCTACACTTTCCGTGGAAGAAAAAATCGGGCAACTCTTCATGGTGGCTGCCTACAGCAATCGCGATGCCAAGCACGAAAAGGAACTTCTCGAATTGGTAAAAAGGTACAAAATCGGCGGCTTAATCTTTTTTCAGGGCGGCCCCGTGCGCGAAGCCAAAATGTACAATCGGCTGCAGGCTGCCGCTGAGATACCCTTGCTTATTGGGATGGATGCCGAGTGGGGACTTGGGATGCGGCTCGATAGCACCATCAGCTTTCCTCGACAAATGACCTTGGGCGCCATCCAAAACGATTCGCTGATTTATGCCATGGGCAAGGAAATAGCCCGCCAAAGCAGACGAATTGGCATACACGTCAATTTTGCGCCCGTAGTGGATGTGAACAATAATCCGAATAACCCCGTGATCAACAATCGCTCTTTCGGCGAAGACAAAGAAAATGTCGAAAGAAAAGGATTGGCCTACATGCACGGAATGCAAGACAACGGGGTATTGGCCAATGCCAAGCATTTTCCGGGACACGGGGATACCGACACCGACTCGCACTACAACCTGCCCGTGATCAAGCACGACATCAATCGGTTGAGAAGCGTTGAGCTCTACCCGTATTCACAAATGTTCAAAGAAGGACTGGGCTCCATCATGGTGGCGCATTTATCGATTCCCGCTTTGGATTCTACGCCCAATCGTGCGAGTACGCTTTCGCCGAATGTGGTAACGGGACTGCTTCAAGAAGAGATGGGTTTTGACGGATTGATCTTTACCGATGCCCTCAATATGAAAGGAGTCTCCAAATTTTACGAGCCAGGAGAGGTGGACTTGCTTGCCGCAATAGCGGGAAATGACGTACTGCTTTTTGCTGAGGATGTGCCCAAAGCCCTCAACAAAATCCGTGACGCCATAGCTGATGGCTCTTATTCTGAAGCCGATTTGAACCGAAGTGTCGCCAAGATTTTGAAGGCCAAGGAATGGGCGGGAATTCACCGCGGTGAAGAGATTTTAGAGTCGAATATCTTTAAAGATCTGAATACTCCCGAAGCTGATTTTCTCAAACAGAAGCTGAGCGAAGCCGCCATGACCTTGGTTCAGAATAAGAATGGCATTTTGCCCCTCGGCGACTTGGACAGCCGAACCATCTCCGTGGTGACCATTGGCGGAGACGGCCAAATTTTCAAGAACCGATTGGCCAAATACACCGATTTCAAATCGGTGGAAACAGTGACTTCTCCCGAGCCTGTCGAAGCCCTGCGCGTCCGCGATTTTGCGCTGAAGAGCAATACCGTCATCATCAACGTCGAGGGAACGTCCAATTCACCATCGAAGAACTTCGGACTTTCCAACGATGCCATTAATTTAATCGAAACCATCGCCGCTGAGCGAGAGGTCATTTTGGTATTTATGGGCAATCCATACGCTTTGGCCAAGCTGAATCATCCCGAGCGCTTACCGTGCTATTTTGGTAGGCTACCAAGATGATGCGCATCTCAATCGAGCGGCGGCCGAAGCCATTATGGGAGCCATTCCCGTAACGGGAAAACTGCCTGTTTCGATAGGAGAGTACTTCCAAGTGAACGAAGGAATAGAGTTGGCCGAAGCCACTCGACTTCACTACACCTCGCCAATGGAGTTCGGTTTATCGCCCGAGGCTTTCGCCAGAATAGATTCCATTGCCATGGATGGCATTCAAAAACGCGCCTATCCGGGAGCGCAAATTCTCATTGCTAAAAAGGGAAAAGTCATCTTCAATCAGAATTATGGGTTCCATACGTACGATGATCAAACTCCCGGGAGGAGCACTGACTTGTACGATCTGGCATCGATTACCAAGATTGTGGCTTCTACCATCAGTCTGATGAAGCTCGATGACTTGGGCAAGTTTGATCTCGATGCCCCATTGAGTAATTATTTCCCTGAGATTCGGGCCGACAGCCCTTATTACGCCATGCAACCACGGCGGATGCTGGCGCACGTGGCGGGCTTGAAAGCTTGGATTCCGTTTTATGTGGAAACCATGAACGAGGGCGAGCCCAAATGGGATGTGTATTCCAAAAGCGAGTCGGCTCTGTATTCGCGCGAAGTAGCGCGGCAGATGTACATCAATAAAGTGGTGAGCGATTCGCTGATGTACCGAATCCTGGCATCGCCATTACGGCCGAACAAGGATTACAAATACAGCGATTTAGGCTACTACTTTATGCGCGAAATCATAAAACGGCAGAGCGGTTTGCGTATTGATAGTTTTGCTTCGGCCAACTTCTATGAGCCAATGGGATTGCAAACAATGGGGTACAATCCCTTGGAGCGGTTCCCGAAAGAGCGAATCGTACCGACCGAGTACGACACCTATTTTCGGGGTCAACTTGTTCACGGATACGTGCATGATCCGGGAGCGGCGATGCAAGGCGGAATCGGCGGACATGCAGGAGTTTTTAGCAATGCCGAAGACTTGGCGGCCATCATGCAAATGCTGATCAATGAAGGGACATACGGTGGCGAGCGCTTTCTGAGTGAGGCCGTGGTGGCGGAATACACGCGTTGTCAGTTTTGCGATTCAGAACTCGACGAAGAAAGAAGAGGAGCTGGGTTTGACAAGCCCGTGATTCCCGATGGGCCCGGCCCGACGTGCAAATGTGTGAGCTTTGACTCCTTCGGTCACTCGGGCTTTACAGGCACCATTGCTTGGGCCGACCCTGTTGAGGATATTGTTTACGTTTTCCTTTCCAATCGCGTTTATCCCAGCGCCGAGAATAAGAAGTTAGCCAAGATGAATATCCGCACGAATATTCAGGAGGAGATTTATCGGGTTTTGGGATCGGCCAATACAACTGAGACGGCAAGAGTTGCTCCTTAAGGTAGGGTTAGCTTTAGATTTATAAACTTACGATATTGGTGGCACTCTCTTGTTGCTTATGATTGTGAGAACTTGTTTATTGATAATTGTCCTTTTCTTTTCTTCCGACTTTCAAGGCTTGCGATGTCAATCTTTAGAAGGTAGCTGGATTTGCTCCCACGCTATGAGTATCAAAACGGTCACGGTAAGATCCGTTTTTTCGATTGATAATCTTTTTTCGAGTGAAACTTTATACAATAAATTGGAAAAGCCTGAAGTAGATTCTTCATACTATGCAGGAGGAGAAATTCTATTGATCAGTGAAAATGATCAGGTAGCATTTTATAACCTGAATGGTGTTGAATCCGAAGGAATAATCAATCGAACTAATGGAACGGTAGTATTTACCGATGGAAAATTGGATTTACGAGTTGATGCAGACTCTCAATTTGTATTAATCGAAAATGTGAATGATTCTATGAGGTGGGAACATACTTTTCACCCATTGAAATCATCAAACATCTTTGATACTGATGGAATATCTCAGGACTTCACTTTTTCTAATTCTAGCTGGTTTGTTCAAGCAGATAGCACTTCAATCAATTATCAGCTGTCTCTCAACGTTGTCGATAGCACTACTTCGATTCTGACTCGCAGAATGAACGACGAGATATTGACTTCATTTGCAAGAAGTTTAGAGGGATGGTATTTTGATCACCTGTTCTTTTCATTTTTAGATGAATTTAATTCTTCCGTTCAGATGTTTCATTTTTATGGTATGAAGAATGATTCTTTGCTGGGTGATACATACGAAAAACATGTGTTTGAAGATGAACCGCCACGATACAACAAAATCTTTTTCGTTAAGAAAGATACCCTTTCACAGTTGGAGAAGAAAAATTTCAAATCTCAAATCTATGGTAAGTGGCAAGCGGTGAACGAACCGCTATGGTATGATACTATGTTTTTCTACGGTTTCTTAGCTAATCAAGAATTTGAAATTTCATTCGGTCGAGACCAAGAATTTAGGTTTGATAAATCCGCTATTCTATTAAGAAATGGTCATTCAATACCACTGGTGGATTCGTTAAAAGGAACTTGGGATATTGGGCCAACAGGGGAGTATATAAGTATATATCAGACTGAAAGTCATTATCCATTCCTGTCAATTCGCGAAATTCAAGAAGATTCGATGATACTCTTCTATAATTTAAAAGCCATGTCAGATGAATCAGATTACAATAGTTACGAGAATAGAAAAATTGTATTGAAGCGTATAGATGACCGTTAGCGATTTTAACTAAGCTGGTAAAAAGTTGCTCCCTATTCAGCGAACTACAAACTTTCCACCTTCTAAGGGTATATCATTAAAAGGCTTCAGGAAATAAACTCCCGGGGCGAAATGCTCTGTAGAAAAATTGAACGGGCTCCTGTCGATTCTGAAATTCTCCAGTTCTTTTCCCAATAGGTCGTAGACGGCTATTTGTCCGCGCCATTCGGTTTCAATAAAAAGATTTCCGCTACTTGGATTTGGGTAAATGCTGAAAACGGATTGATCGCCGTAGTTATTAATTGAATTAACTCCTTCCACGGTGAATTCCGTGTAAGCCGTATCAGCCACCGCTTCATCCCCGAAAACTCCCGAGATCATGACGTATTGTACTTTATACGTTCCCGGAGCATAAGATCCCAATGCAGTTGTATCTATGGAGTTGCAAATGGCCGTGGCGAGTCCAAGTTCGTGTTCAACAATTACGGTGATGGTGTCTTGACTATAGGCGAATTCGGTTTCCACAATCGGGCAACCTTGGCTGGGATGCCAGGCCGTGGCTATTACAGAAACTACATCATCTGTGGTGATGGGAGCTTCGGGTATGATTTCAAGTTCTTCAATACCTTGCCCAATAGCTGTAATGGTGCTCAAGGCAAATAGGAGGATCAAAAAGGGTCGGGTGAATGGGGTGTTTCTATACATGATTGGTCGATTAGGTAATGCTAAATTAAGTATTGATAATTACCGAAGTAGCGTGTATCCATCAATGGAAAACGAAGTGCCCATATCTCGAACCGTATGACTCATTTTAAGTTGACTTTCGTCGTAAATCAAATATGCATCTAGATTTAGAATAATGGGCGGTACGCATGAAACGATTCGGTTGTTTTGATACTCAATGTTCTGATATTCGAAAGTGGGCAGGAATCCGATTTCCTCACCGATAAACGGGTCACCGTTGTCGTATTCGATAAAGCAAGTCCCTTGATTGAGGTTGAGGTCTTCGGGTTTGGTCAAGTAGATGGTGTCATTGCCGTAAAAGAAGAAGAGTTGGGAGAATTGCCTTTCGGGAATTAAAATATAGCCTTCACGAGAAATAACGCGGGTTTCGGATGGTTCCAATCCGCCAAAGTTGGTCGATCCTTCAGTGAACTCTTCGTAAAAGACGAGCCCTTCGGTTGTCGAGCGGATTTCGACTACTAAAGTGTCGCCGCTGTAGGCGAAACTTCCTTCGGGGTCGGAACAGTCGGCCGTGTAGCGGAGATATCGATTTATCTGGCCTTCTTGGATGTTATTGAGTTCGATGGTGTTCTTTGGAGTTGGATCGGTAGGTGAAGAATTTGAATCCTTGTCATCGGAATTGCATGAAATAGCGAAAAAAGGGATGAGGAATAATGCAAGATATTTTTTCATGTCGGTAGGTTTAATCGTTTGGTAATAGAGTGCCGAAAATTGGAAATGGTTACAGAGTGTTGTGTTTTTTTCGGTGAGCCGAAAGCGGTCTGCAAGTCTCCAGTGATTAAGTCTGTAGTGAATTGTTAAACGCAGAGCACGCCGAGAAGGCGCGGAGATCGCTGAGAGATCCCGTTGAATTCAACTTGGTTTTTTCGGTTGTAGAGATTGTCCTTTATGGCCATTTCTTCGCGCGCTTTGCGCATCCTGAGTGCACTTTGCGGTTAGACAAGTCAAACAGATGCGGGCCACTTGCACTGTATCTAAAAATCGGTTGATCGAGCGCGGTCAGTGAGCGAAGCCAAACCGAAGCCGAGATAACCGGCTTATTCACTCAACCGATAAATCAATCCCGCTCTCACGGCTACCCCAAAGGGCAGTGTCCTGATTTCCTCATTTTCGAAAATCGGTGTCATCCACCCGCGATAACTAGGGTTGAGGCGCAACGCCATGCGCTCTGAAATGCCATATTCCACCGCTACACCTGCTTGAAAGGCCAGGTAGGTTCCTTCTATCTTTTTCATCGGTGCTATCTCCAAGTCAGGTGAGCCATCTTCAAGTGTGTAGTCCATGCTTGAACCAAGGATGTGATTTACTGAGAGCCCACCGCCTGCGGTAAACGTGAAAGGGTATAGGTTGTAGACATACTCCAAACTGATTGGAATAGAAAGATAGTTGATCTGTTGACGCGCTTGAATATTGAATTCAACAGGATCGGCATCAGGAGAAAGCGTCTCAAAACCAATTCCAAATGGGTTCTCACCCGAAGTTGAATTGTATTGCGTGCTTCCAAATGAGCTCTCGACACTACCACCGAAATCAAACTGCTCTGATCCTGTTGCCGTGTTGATCATCACCTCTACATCGCTGAATACAACCTGTGCCGAATAACTGCCTTCTTGAATCCATTGGTTGTACTCCATACCAATGCTCAAGCGGAATTTTTTTCCGAGTTCGCGACTTAATTGCAATCCCGCTCCGGGAGTGATCAACCCGTTTTCAACTTTGTCGAGTTGGTTGGGAATGGCTTCGGCTCCCTCGGCTTGGGCCACAACGCGACGGTGCGTGTAATTGGCCATTCCGTATGCGAAGAGATACCAGTCTTTTCCCGGCTCATCGAAATAATCAACTTCCCTTTCGCGAATGGTGAATTCGGGACTTACGAATGAGAAAGGAGAAATGCTCGAAAGCAGGGTGGGGTTGAATGCCAAAGATGAATGACTTCGCGAAGTCGTCGGTATCACTTCAACATTTTCCGGTGAATTTGGCTGACCTTGAGTTGGCTCAATCGGCGTTGAACCATTCATTCCGAGAATGGATTCAGCGTCACCTTTTGATGTCCTTGGATTCAGCTCAAGCCCAAGTGTTGAGTTGGCTTCTATCGATTGATCTGTTTTTGAATTCGACCCATCAAGATCGCTCGATCGATTTACCGTTGAAGCGGCTTGAACCGAATGCCCTCCTTCCGAATTTTCAACTAAATCTTTTCCTTGATTTGATTCTCTTTCGGTTTGCTCAACTTCTCGACTTTTCGTTGAGGATGTTCCTGCAACGTTTTTCTCATTGGTCGTCGAAGCTTTCTCAGCATTTTGGTCAGAAGTTTTGGTGATATTCTCGTTGGTTTCGGAAATCGATTCGCTCTTCTCCGTCTTGATTTTATTTTCCAATTCAGCCACGCGGGAATCCATATCGTAAAGACGGATGCCTAAAAAGGCAGCCCCACCTATGGGAATAAGCAAGAGCAGCAAAAGGAGGTAGCGCTTATTCCAAGCGAATCCACCTTTGGGCAAATCAGAAGAGATGCCTTCCCACACGGCTGGTGGCGGCTCCTCGGTATGACCGGCCAGCTTTTCCTGAAAGTATTTATCCAAATTGTTTTCTTCCATCACCTGTCAATTTCAAAAATCAAGGCTATTTTTTCTTGCAGCATTGCTCTGGCTCTGGTGAGCCGTACTTTGCTGTTGCTCTCGCTGATCTCCAGCTTCTCGGCCACCTCTCGGTGCGAGTATCCTTCCAATGCCACCAAGTTGAACACCAGCCGAAAGTCTTCGGGCAGGCTTTGAATCACCGCCGTCAGGTCTTTTGCATACATCTCGGTGGAGGGATTGGTATGCGTTACCGAATCCCATGCCATCACTTCTTGCCCGCGACTTTGCGGACGTCGACTTTTTTTGCGAATATTTTCCAAAGCGGTGTTGACCATAACTCTGCGAATCCAAGCACCAAGTGGTGCATCGGGTTTGTATTGATGCAAATCGCGGTAGACCTTCAGAAAACCATCCTGTAAGATGTCCTCCGCTTCTTCTCGGGAGGACGCATAACGCAGGCACAATGCGAACATGACACCCTTGTGGGTATCGTAGATCGCCCGCTGGGCGTTCTTTTTGCCTTTGAGGCAAGCCTTTATAAGCTGTGTTTCATTCAGGATATTAAGAGTTGCTTCTGATGGCACCTATACTTGACTAGTGCCAATATTTCAGAATGGTTACAGTGAATTTAGTATTAACCGGTTTTCAATCGAATTTCGGGAATTTTTCAAATCTATTTTTAAGGCACCAATCCACATGTTAATCCCTTTTTGTCTTGACACAAAAAGGGAGAAAACTTAGCGCCAGCGATATCATGAGTTCCTTTGAAAAACATACACGCCACGAATAAAGGTCAAGGACGTCGAAAGGCAATTTTTGCGCCACTGCAAGATGTTCTCGTGGTCAATTTGGGTGGGCGCAAAACCCGGCAAAAATGGACACGCGCAGTGGATAAGATAATTTAGCGTTCATGCAGAATCTCGGGATTAAGAACAGTTTATTTCGAAACCATTTTTACCGAGTATTGCTGCACGACGTCCGAACCTTCTTGAATGCACAATTGTCTGAAAGAGTCAAGAAGTACAGACCGCAATAACTGCCGGCTATTGGCTCTGATCTTTATTTTCTACTCTTCTCCAATTTCGCTGCAAAGCGATTTAATAAAGTCCTGAAACGGAAGGATAAAAGGAGAGCAGAGAGGGTTAAGCCGCCTGCCAGTGCGTACCAAATGCCCATGGCACCCAGAGAGGTGTGATGAGAGAGGAGATAGGCGGCGGGCAATACCAGCAACCAATAAACTCCGAATGTGACCCAAGTGGGAACTTTCACATCGGTCAGTCCGCGCAAGGCGCCGAGAGCCACGGCTTGAATACCGTCCGAGAGTTGGAAGACTACTGCGACGATGAGCATTTTGGTGGCCAAGGCCAATACCTGAGGATCGTCGGAGTAGAAGCCTGCCAAAGCATCGCGGAAGATATAGATGATAACTCCGGCGATGGCCATCCAGTAAGTGGCCATCTTAAAAATGGTGGAGCCTGCCCGGCGGAGGTTTAAAGCATCGCCCATTCCCGCTTGATTTCCAATGCGCACAGTGGCAGCAGCACCGAGTCCTGTCACGGCCATATAACTCACACTGGCGATGTTGATGGCCACTTGGTGTGCAGCCAAAGCTGTAGCGCTGATCATCCCCGCGAATATAGCTGCCAAGGCAAAAGCGCTTACTTCAAAGATGTATTGCAATCCCATAGGTACTCCCAGTTGGATCAGCCTCTTGGCAATGTTTTTCCGAAAGGAAAAGCCGGCAAGGTTAAGGCCGTGCAATTTAAATTTCTTGCTTTTCAATACGTACCAGCCCATCCAAAATACCATAAGCACTCGGGCTAAAAGCGTAGCCCAGCCCGCACCGTTAAGGCCTAATTCGGGAAATCCGAACTTCCCATAAATGAGCAGGTAATTGAGTGCGACGTTGATGAGGTTGCAGACGATGATCACCTTCATGGCCTCCTTGGTGTCAGAAAGCCCTTCTGCAAACTGCTTGAAAGTTTGGAAGAGCATCAGCGGAACAATTGTGGAGCCGATGATAATGAGGTAGGGCATGGCGAGGGGAAGTACGCCTTCGTCTTGTTTCAAGTAGGGCAGGAGTGGTAGCACCGAGAGTAGTCCACCGAAAAGGAGAAGCCCCACCACTAAGTTTACCCGCATCGAGTGGCGCAGCAATGTGCCTTGGAGGTTGGTTCTTCGTTTACCTGCGGCTTGAGCCACAAGAGGGGTTATCCCGAAGGTGACCCCAATCCCGAACACCATAAAGATGATGTAAACGCTATTGCCAAGTGCCACGGCGGCAAGAGGCAAGGTACCGAGCTGACCCACCATGATGCTATCCGCCACCGAGACCATGATCTGACCGAGTTGGCCGATCATCACGGGCAAGGCGATGCGCAAATTGAGGCGATAATGTTCGGCGGTGGTCATCGGGGCTGCGAAAGTACAGCCTTTAGGCGGGAAAATGCATTACTGAATTTCTAAGTTTTCAGATACTTTAAGGGAGAACCTGAGGCAAGTAAAAGTGCGGGATCGTGTGGACAGGTTTGTTTTTAGACTTCGAGTATCGGAAGATAGCGAACGGAGTGGGTGAATAGCCTTGATAAAATGCTTTATAAGATTTAAGGATCACTCATACCCAATGCCGACTCCATGGATTTATATCTTCCTGTCATTTCACCATTTACGAAAACAAGAAAGCGCCCTCCGTCATGATTTGCTCTTTCTTCAGTCAAATCTGTCAAGAATCTAGAGAGGTATTTTTGAGTCCATTCAGATTTATAGTATTCCGTATCAATACCCATGATGGGGTAGCTGATTTGGTAGTTGAGATTCATCAGCTCTGCATCATAGTATTCAGCCACGACAAAGAGATTTGCCTCCGCTTGATTGGCCATTTCTTGCGATTCGTTTAAACTTTTACATACTGAGGATTTACACTTCGCGCCCCAGATGTAGACTATTGAACTGTCAGACTGTAAGCAATCTTTCAAATTACCCGCTGACGCAATCACTACTTTATTTTTCAAATCAGGTGGTGTGCGACAAATGAGCCCATCCTTCTTGAGATGAATAAATAAGTCCGGATTGGTTAGTACGGATTCGGGATAATAGCTTCTCAAGCCTTGTAAAGAACCATTGATGGTGCATGAAGAAGAAACTAGTCCTACAAATGACAGCGCGATGAAAAAAAGGTGACCATTTCTCATACCAACTGATTTTAAGGGAATGTTTTCCGATTTTCTGCTGATGTTTTTCATAGCTGTGGCAACCCGTTAATGGAATTGATTCCAATCTTGTCAATGTAGCCATTATCAGTTGAAGCTGTTTATATCAAACAAAAAACCCCTTCCGCAACAGCGAAAGGGGTTCGTTCTTCTAAACGGTTGGCTTTATTTCTTTACCAAGACTTCTGATTTGTCTTTTTGCGGGTAACCGAAGAGTTCCTCCAAGGTGAGTTCTTCCAGTGTTCCCAGTTCTTCCAGCACTTCTTGGTTTACCAATTCTTTGTTTCCAATTACGCTGAACGTGTATGGCTTTCCTTTGATGTTGTTGTCAAAGAAACTTTGTAAGTCTTCAAACTTCATGGTCTGAAGGTCCTCGTATACTTTTTCGTTCAAATCGTAGTCGAGGCCACGCTTCTGAGCACTGAGGTAGCTCCAAAAGATAGACGCGCGAGATGTGCGGTTCGTTTCGATTTGCTTCATGGCTGCATCGCGAGCTGACTCGAATTGAAGATCGGCGCGCGGCATATCGTTCATCAAAGTCATCATGGCGTTGGTAGCCTCGGGAAGTTTATCTACCTGTGCACCGATGTACGCGCGCACATAGTGGCTTTCGTCTTTTTCAGATGGCATGGTGAAGTAGCTATAAGCCGAGTAGGCCAATGCTTTCGATTCTCGAATTTCCTGGAAAACGATTGAAGACAATCCGCTACCGAAGTACTGATTGAAAAGGTTCACCTCAGGAGCCAAATCAGCATCGAACTTAGGACCCTTGGCAGTCATCAAGAGTTCGCTCTGAACCATATCGTAATCTACGAAGTAAACTTTGTTGTCGTCAATGGCGATTTCCTCGTAAACTTTAGCCTCAGGATAATCTTTCAATTCAGCCGGAACCTTGTGGTACTTTTCGATGGTAGCCATGGCCTCTTTATAATCTTGCGGACCGTAGTAGAACATCTTGTGCTTGTAAGAAGTGATTTCTTTCAAACGGTTCACCAATTCTTCGGGCTTGATGTTTCTCAACTCTTCCTCAGACAGGATGTTTTTGAGCGGATTGTCAGATCCGTATTGGGCGTAAGAGCTCATTGCATTAAAGAGGATTTGTCCTTTGCTCTTCATCGCATCCTGACGCTCTTTGAGCATTCCTTCGATCATATCGTTCATCGCTTGCTCGTCAGGCTCTACATTTGCCAATACTTTCTCGAAAAGCTGAACGCCTTCTTCCAAAGACTCATTGAGTCCTGTAAGAACCACGTAAGAACGATCGCGCGAGCTGAATACATCGAAGCTCAAACCGAGTTTGAACAACTCTTTTCGAAGCTCTTCTGCCGTCATGTCTGAAGTTCCCAAGTAAGGTAGGTACTCAACTGCCAATGGCAAAAGTTGATCGTTGTCCGTTCCCATGTCCAGGATGTAGTAAAGGCTGAAAAGGTCGTTGTTTTCGTTTTTGATATTGTAAAATTCAATACCATTATCAAAGGCATCTTTCGTGATGGCTTTGTCATAATCAACGAATACAGGGTCAAGTCTTCCTGATTCTACACTATCCCATGCAAGGTAGAAATCCGATTGTGTTTCGCGGTCAATATCCACCGGAGTGATTTGTGGCTTATCCACTTTCACCGCGTTGTTTTTTCCCAATCGCTTGTTTACTTGCACGTAGTTGTCGCCAAACCATTCATTGGCGAAAGCCACGATGTCTTCTTTGGTGAGCTTGGCCATGTTGTCGTACTGCCCAACAACGGCATTCCACTCTTCGCCGTAAATAAAGGCGTCAACCATTTTTCCTGCGCGGCTCCAGTTGCTTTCAGACTGCTTCAGTTCGCTTAGTTTCATGTCGTTTACAACGGCTTCTACCATCCAGTCTTCAAACTCTCCGTTCTTGATCATTTCTACCTGACCGCGAAGCAATTCTGCTACTTCGTTCAAGTCCTGACCTTCACGTGGATTTCCGCTAAGCATCAACATGCTGTAGTCTTTCAAGATAGTGGGAGAACTGTAAGCGCGAAGTACTTTTTGTTTTTGTACCAAGTTTAAGTCAATCAAACCGGCTTGACCGTTTGAAAGAATTCCGTCCATAACAGAAAGCTTCATGGCCTCAGGAGTTCCGGCTTCCGGCAGGCGGTATCCGATATTTACAAACTCAGCTTGAACACCAGTGATGTCTTTAACGATTGGCTCAGTGATCGGGTCTTCTTTAGCCGCAGTGAATTCAGGAACAACTCCTCTTTCGTAGTCGCCGAAGTATTTTTCGATGAGCTCTACCGTTTCGTCAGGGTCAATATCACCCGAAAGAACGATCGCCATATTGTTTGGCAGATAACGCTCCTTGAAGTAAGCGTGGATCTTCTCCATCGAAGGATTCTTCAAGTGCTCACTCGTACCGATGGTCGTTTGCGTTCCGTATTGATGCTCTTTGAACATCTCGCCCATCATCATGTAATATGCCTGACGGTAGTCGCTGTCTTGAGTTCTGTTGTACTCTTCGTAAACAGCTTCCAACTCAGTGTGGAAGAGACGAAGTACCAATTCTTTAAATCTTTCAGATTCGAGCTTAGCCCATTTTTCCAATTCATTGGCAGGCACATCGTTGATGTAAACCGTTTGCTCGTACCAAGTGTAGGCGTTGGTTCCTTGAGCACCGAGCGAACCGATCATTTTGTCGTATTCATTGGCGATGGCCAATTTTGCCGCCACTCCTGAAATGCTGTCGATCTGCGCGTAAATCGCTTTTCTTTCTGCAGCATCCTTGGTGTTTCTGTGCGCCTCGTAGAGATCCGAAACTTGAGAAATGAGCACTTGCTCCGCTTCCCAGTCCTTGGTTCCGTATTCGGAAGTACCCTTGAAAAGCATGTGCTCCAAGTAGTGAGCGAGTCCCGTAGCGTCGGCAGGGTCTTGCTTGCTTCCCGTGCGCACTGCGATTTGAGTGACTACGCGTGGCTCATCTTTGTTTACAGACATGTAAACTTTCAAGCCATTATCTAATGTGTAGATCATGGCACCGAGCGGGTCGCCTTCTACTGTTTCGTAGGTGTACTTGCTGTTTTCAGCGTCATTTCCTCCCTCTTGCATACAAGAAACTAAGAAGAGAACAGGCAGAAGCCAAAGCAATTTGAGCAGATTCTTCATGGTTTTACTTTGATTTTCGAAAATATTTTGTCGCGCGAAACTACGCGTTATCTGCGAAACCACGGAGTTTCGGGTACTAATATTCGTTAAAGGCTATTTAGGATTATTGGGATGTCGATTTCTTGAACTTGCCGATTCTAGTTAAAACCTTATTTTCAAGGTTCATAACTAAACCTAAAGTCAACCATGAAACGGATTTTACTCCTTGCCGCATTATTTTTTCATTTAGCCTTATTCTCTCAAGAATGGGAGGGGATTTGGGAAATTGAAGAATTTGGTGACACTATTAATTTCGAGGAAGAAACATTCCTATTTCAGATTGATACATCTTCATCCAATCTTTGGCAAATCGGTATGCCTTCTAAACCCGTTCTTGACTCTGCGTTTTCGCCAATCAAAGCACTAATTACGGATACGATTAACTCATATTCGATATCCAATTATTCATACTTCGATGTAGTATTTGCTTCGGAAAACCATCCTTACTTTTTGACAGAGCAGCTCCATTTCGGTTTTGCTCATAAATTTCATACTGACTCACTAAAGGATGGAGGCTACATCACTATTTCCCTCGATAATGGCGAGAATTTCTATGATGTATTTGAAGAAGAAGTCGGATCCTATTTAATATCGCCTGCATATAACTCTGTAAATTTATACACTCAGACAGATACATTATATAATGGTGAGCCCGGCTTTTCCGGTTCAAGCAATGGATGGGTTAATACTATGATGGGCTGGAGCACTATGTACGTGTCAACAAGTGATATCGGTCGTACGAAGGGAGGTTGGGAACTGGATACGGTTCTTGTCAGGTTCAATTTCATCTCTGATTCAATAGCAGAGTCCAAGGATGGCTGGATGATCGATGATTTCTATATTTTCGAGGTAGATGTTCTATCAAAATGTCAGAAACAAGTCAATTGCTCAATTCAAGATTTTTCCGAATCCGGCCACAGAAAAAATCATAGCTGAAACGGAAAAGGATTACCAGAGATTGGAATTGAAGGTTCGAAGTATTTCAGGAAGTGAAGCTATCAGAAAGGCGTATGGTAAAGGAAATCGTGTTGAACTGGAAAACTTAAATTTAGAGTCGGGAGTTTATCTGGTATCACTTTATGGCGATGACGAATTTCTCGGTACCGCCCGTTGTGTGATGCACAGATAGTCTTTGATCGCTTATCCTTCTGGTCAAATGGAAAGGTATATCTTTGCCAAACTGACACTCTGATATGAAAATAGGAATAGTACTTTACCCCACATTTGGCGGTAGCGGTGTAGTGGCGACGGAATTGGGGAAAGCGCTTGCGCAAAGAGGACACCAAGTTCATTTCGTTTCTTACAATCAGCCCGTTCGACTCGGTTCATTTACCCAAAATCTCTTTTACCACGAGGTAATTGTTTCCGAATACCCGCTGTTTGATTACCCGCCTTACGAAACGGTTTTGGCGAGCAAACTAGTAGATGTGGTGAAGTTTGAAAAGCTTGATTTGCTTCATGTACACTACGCAATACCTCACGCCTCCGCAGCCTATATGGCCCAACAGATTCTGGCGGAGGAAGGCATCCACATTCCATTTATTACTACTTTGCACGGAACCGATATCACCTTGGTAGGTCGAGACAATAGCTTTGCACCTGCCATTACTTTTGCCATCAATAAAAGTAACGCAGTAACGGCCGTTTCGGAGAGTTTAAAAAACGATACCTACGAGCATTTCGATATTAAGAATGAGGTAGAAGTGATTCCCAACTTCATTTGTCCTGAACACTACCTTCCTCGCCCCGAAAAGAATTTTAGAAAAGACTACGCTCCAAACGGAGAGCGGATTGTGACGCATATTTCAAATTTTCGTCCCGTGAAAAGGGTGGAAGATGTGGTGAGGGTTTTCAAGAAAATCCTCGCAGAGGTTCCCGCCAAATTGCTCTTGGTAGGCGATGGTCCCGATCGGCACCGCGTTGAGCAGCTTTGCCGAGAATTGGGCACCTGCATGCATACGCACATTATTGGGAAATTGAAAAAACCCGAAGAGGTACTCGGTATCTCAGATCTCTTCATTCTCCCTTCAGAGAAAGAAAGTTTTGGATTGGCAGCTCTTGAAGCAATGGCTTGCGGAGTGCCGGTTATATCAACCGATACCGGTGGTCTTCCCGAACTCAATGTGGAAGGTTTTAGCGGACACTTGAGCCCCGTAGGCGATGTGGATGATATGGCAGTGAATGCTATCAAAATCCTAAGAGATGATGCCGTACTGAACGACTTTAAGAAAAATGCGAAGACTCGAGCTTTTGATTTCAGTATCGAAAAAGTCTTGCCGCTCTACACCAATTTGTACAACCGCGTACTCGAGAAGCAAAAGGAAATCATCGCATAGAAATGGCAAAACCTTCTGTTAAAGTTCTGGATCCGAAAGTGAGTTACACTAAATCGGGAGAGAAACTCAGGGTTATCGTTTTGGGAAAAATTGAACGCTGGAAAGAGGCGCTCCTCATGGCATGGGTAGCTGCTTGGATTTTCTGCGGTGGCATCGTTTTCATTGAATGGCAAAGAACCACTGACGAGGAAACACAGGTTGCCTTTTTTGCCTTTTTGGTGTTTTGGGCCTATTTCCTTTGGCGTGCCGGACGTACCATGCTCTACCGCATGGGCGGAAATGAGTTGATTGAGGTCAATCAAGATGAACTCATTTTGAAAAAAGAGCTTCTTCACTTACGGAAAGACCAAATCGTATTTTTTGGAAAATATTGAGGATTTTAAACCCGTCAAGCTTTCAAAGACTTCATTTGTCTATACCTACGAAAATGGCTGGTGGAATCTAGGTGGCGAAAAATTGAGTTTCAAATACCAAGGGCGATACGTAAAGTTCGCCATGCAGGTAGATGAAAAAACCGTGGGCACCATTTACTCATTGATCAACAAACAGATCAAAGAGAATATCAAAAAGAAGTCTTAAAGGCAATCCCTGAAAGCCTCGTCGTAGTCTGTTCCTTCTAAGTTTTCTTGCAGTGTCATTTGTCGAGCAGTTTCTCCGTCCAATACCGCATCGAGCTTTTTGATTTCCCCGAAAGGGATTCCTTTTTGGTTCATTTTTTTGGATAAATCAGCGAAATCGAATCGCATGATTGCTCTCTTCAAGATTTCAATAAGCGCTAGTCGATTTTGAACCCTCGCCGAATTTGCGCAGAATCGCGCATCCGCAGTTAAGTCCGAGAGATTCAAAACTTCGGTCAGTTGAGCGAAATGTTTCTCGCTTCCGATGGCGAGGACAAATCTCACTCCATCCTTGGTTTCGAACCAATCGCCGTAAGGGGCGATATTGGGGTGAGCTGTACCGATGGGTTTGGCCACTTTTCCCACCATTAAATAATTGGATGCTTGATTGGCCAATGCCGCCAGCGATGAAGCCTCCAGAGAGCAAATGGAGTAAGATCCTTCTCCCGTTCGTTCTCGATGGAGCAGAGCCAATAATGCCGCTTCCTTTAGTTGGTGTCCCGCCAGTACATCGATCAGTGCGACGGGTAGCTTGGCAGGATGATCAGAGTCGGTGCCGGTCATGGAAATCCAACCGGTCTCGGCTTGAAGAACTACGTCGTAAGCTGGTCTTTCTTGGTTCTCGTAGCCTTTCAGATCGAGAAAAATCGCTTTGTCATTTTGACTTTTTAACAGACGCGTAGTCGAGTTTAAACTTCTTCGCCACCCGAGGCAGGTAGTTGGAAATGATGAGGTCTGCTTCCTTTACCAATACCATCAATTTCTTCAAGTCGCTTTCATCCGTAAGGTCGGCCATGAGAATCTTCTTCCCGAAATTCACCGAGGCATAATAGGCTGAAGTACCGTTTTCGTCTTCTCCTGACACTCGCCATCCGCGGGTCACGTCGCCGTTGGTAAGTTTATTTTCTACTTTAATGACCTCGGCGCCTAGTTCGGCAAAGAAGGTTCCCGCAGCAGGCCCCGCCAAAACGCTGGCCAATTCCACTACCTTTAATCCCTTGAAAAAATCTCTCATGAATCGATTGGTATTTCTACTTGGTTTGAGCTCAGCCATCTGCCTTTTGGCATGCGCCCCGACTAATGTTCACAAAGATGTGGAATCTCCTCAAACACCCGCAATTGAAAATGCAGCTTCCGACTTCACTTCTGAAGTCATCATTCGCCAAGGCGATAATGTCACTGAGATTTTCAAGAATCTTCCTTCCGACGTAAGGAAAATCAGCTTTGAACCGGGAGAATATATTGCGGCTGATACGCTTCATCTGCCCCGAACGGGTGGTTTGGTCATCATCGATGGAAACGGTTCCGACCTTAAACTCGCCAAGATGGGATTTTACTCCATGCCTAATTCTAAGGATCAGGCAATGCTTTACAATCACACCCGCTACTTGATCAAAGATTTTTCGACCATATCGGGAGGGGAGAAGGGAGTGATGCTTGGCTCATCTTTTAATACGGTTATTCAGAATATCGAATTCGTGGGACAACGTGAAGCCGCCATTGACCTGGTTTTTTGCCTGATGTGTACGGTTGAGAATATTTTGGTCACGAATAACTTCCACGACGGAATAGTGCTACGAACGGGACGGAACATCGACACCAAAGAGATCGAATGGGATAGAGCAGGAGTGAACAATTCTCAGTGCAATCACACCGAAGTACGTTCGTGCAGAGTCTACAATCGAAAGGGCTGCACGGGAACGTCATTTAAAGTCTTGCAAAGTTCAGGTGTGCGGTTGGTCAATTGCATTTCAGAGGGTTGGCCCAATAAACGGGCGGTTTATTTCGATGCCCTTGGCGCCACCACCGCGAAGTATTTCACCATTGAGAATTTCCATTTGGAGCATATTCCCGAAGAAGGCGGACTCTGCTTTCGGAATTTCGGGAGCTTGATTGAAGTGGACGGGTTCTTTGTTCAGCAGGGTAGCGCGACTTCTCCTGTCATCAAAATTGAGAACAACGGAAGCTATGTCTTCCGCAACTTTCCCTATTGGCCGGGGGAGCCTGGATTGCATCGAGCAACTCACCAAGCGTGGTTATGGAAAATTGTCCCGTCGGGATGTACAAGATTGACACTTACTGTACAAATACCGAGAAGAAAGGCGAGAAGATTTTTCAAGGGTATTTCAAAGCGGATAAAATGTTGAGGCCATAAAAAAGCCGACTCAAATTTGAGTCGGCTGAAAATTTTGCAATCGCTATTGGCTCCTTAGGCTGCCTGTGCGGTTTCTTTCTTTACGGCCTTCTTGCGCTTTTTGTAAGTCTTCTTAGGCATCGTTCTGTAGATCACATCCCAAAGAGGAGTAGATACACCAAAAGCAATGGTGTCGTCCTTGTAATGGTGAATGCTGTGATTGATCCAAAGCACGTTCAAACTATTCTTTGGTGGCTTAAATGCGTGTATAGAGTAGTGAACAAAAAGGTAAAGAGCGTAACCAATGATAAAGCCCGGAAGAAAGGTGAATACATAAGTGCCAATCGTAAATCGGAAAGCCAAAAATAGCACGGTCAGTATCATAACCGCCGCGGCAGGTGGCATCGCCAGTCTTGTTTTGTCTCTTGGATACTCGTGGTGCACACCATGAAACATGTATTGGATTCGTTCTTTGATCTTATTGGTTGGTAGCATGTGAAAAATATGCTTGTGCATAATGTATTCAAACCATGTCCAGAAGATCAATCCGAAGAAAAAGATCCCGATTCCTTCCAATGTTCCTGTATAGCCATTTGAAAAATTGATGTACAACATAACTGCCGACCCTACAAAGTAGATTGTTAAGGGCACGGAGATATGAGTCCTGGCCAACTTTTCAAGAATGGGATTCTTAAAAAGAGCCGTTGTTCCTTGTTCCTTGGGTGAGTGTTGCATTTAAGGTAATTTTAGACAAAGATATTTTGATTCTTTAAAACTAAGGGGGTTTTCATAATGGATTTTGCTCATTTAACGGTTTATAACCTAAATGTGGTATGGAATGTTCGTATGGTGGATAAATTCCAAATAGTTTGCGAATTGGGATTATTTCCTACTTTTGCGCCTCAATTTTGCCCGGGTGGCGAAATTGGTAGACGCGCACGCTTGAGGGGCGTGTGAGCTACGCTCATGCTGGTTCGAGTCCAGTCCGGGCACATCAATCAAAGTCGGTTCTTTCGGAACCGACTTTTTTTGTTTTAGGCTGTTTCTTTTGCTGCTTGGAAAATGAGAACCTTGAAGAGTATCGATTCTCAGTCAAAGAAGTCTTGATTTCTCTTTCTAAAGCCAGCCATAATCGATTCATTTTGCTTGATCATTAATAGGTTGATGAGTGTGGTTGGATTATCTTTATATCACCACACGATTTTGGTGAAGTATTTATTCAATACCTTCTTTCCATGCCTGTCAAATCACCCCAAATAAATGAACTTATCGCGGTTACGCTCATTTTGGCTCTGATGTATTTCGGCAGATCGGTTTTTGTGCCCTTGGCATTTTCGGTCCTCATTGCTTTTGTGATTTATCCCGTCTGCACCAAATTAGAAAAATGGGGTATAGGCAGAATTAGCTCCATTTTGATCGGCGAAGTACTAGTCTTTCTCTTATTTGGAGGCTTGGTGTTTTTGTTGATATGGCAGTTTGGTGAATTCCTCGATCAGTGGCCTGTGATAAATAAAAAACTGCAATCGGCCTTTTTCCAATTGAATCAGGTGGTGATCGATCGATTCGGAGTTCCGGCTGATACCCAAATGGGTTACTTGCAAACCGTCCTTTTTGACAATACCAATCGCCTGTTTTCTGTTTTGCAAAACCTCCTCTTTGTCTCTGCTACCGGATTGGTTATGCTGGTTCTCATCCCATTCTACACGGCTTTGATTCTTTTCTACAGAAATTTGTGGATCAAGGCCATAGTAGCAGCCACCGGTGAGCAGCATCGCCAAAAAGTACTTCGCCTCGTTAAAGGGTCCATTCAAAAGTATTTTGATTTCGTAAAAGGAATGCTTTTGGTATATCTCATTGTAGGTACTCTGAATAGCATCGGGCTAGCCATTCTCGGCGTTCCGCATCCGATTCTTTTTGGGGTGATTGCCTCATTGCTCACCTTCATTCCGTATTTCGGAATTGTGGTTGGTGCACTTTTGCCGATGGCTGTCTCATGGGTTACTTTTGACAGCGTATGGTATCCTATTGGGGTGGTGGCCATATTTACGTTGGTTCAGTATTTAGAAGCCAATTTCATCTTTCCTTTAGCCGTAAGTGTAAAGCTTAAAGTAAATACGCTGGTCAGCATTGTCGCCATTTTTGCCGGAGCACTTATTTGGGGTGCTGCCGGCATGATTCTGTTCGTTCCCTTTTTGGGTATTCTCAAGCTTATCGCCAAAGAAGTTGAAGGGTGGGAACCGCTGGCCATTTTTCTGGGAGATGGTAGTGAAGAAAACCTTGAATAGATTGCGAGATAGTTTAGTTGAGAAGGCAAGTGCAATCTCCTATTCCGTCGTCTTGCAAGAGAGTTTTTTATCCTTGTCAAAGTCACATGGAAATCACCCATTTTCTGAGAGGCAAGCAAAAAGAATCTGTTGATTCTTCGATCAATATTTTTCCAGACCTCTTAATATTGCTTTCAAAAATTTGCAGACTTTCGTCCTATGGAACACCTCAAAGAATTTTTAGAACACCTCAAAGTCGTATGGTTTGCCAATAGCTACGCTAAAATGATAGTGGCTGTGGGAATACTCATCCTTACGGTAGTAGTTAATATGTTGTTCGTACGGGTATTCAATCGCTTCATTCGCCGAAGGACGGATGATATGCACAATGATCCTACTAATTATAAATTCTTGAGGCATGCTATTGTGGCTCTCATCTATGTCGTTGGGGTTAGTGCAGCGATTTACACCATACCGGCTCTTCGAACCTTGGCCAACTCTCTGCTCGCAGGTGCGGGTATTTTGGCAGTTGCTGTTGGTTTTGCTTCACAACAAGCTTTGAGCAACATGGTTAGTGGTATTTTTATTATCATGTTTAAGCCTTTTCGGGTGAATGATCGGATCACGATTCAAGGCTCCATCTCGGGAGTGGTTGAGGACATTTCACTTCGGCATGTAGTGATCAGAAATTTTGAAAACCGACGAGTCATTGTACCCAATTCTATCATAGGCAATGAGATTTTGGTAAATGCCGACTACGAAGATGCGCTGATTTGCAAATGGGTCGATATGGGAATCGGTTACGGGGCAGATTACAAATTAGCCAAAAAGATCATCCAAGAGGAAGCGATGAAGCATCCCTTTTTTATCGATAATCGAACTCCCGAAGAAAAGGCAGAAGGCGTCGATGCCGTTAGGGTGCGCGTGCTGAATTGGGGCGATTTCTCCATAAATATCCGTGCTTGGGTTTGGACAGCCGACAACGGTGCTGCTTTTCAATTGGGCTGCGACCTATACGAGAGTGTTAAAGAGCGCTTTGATGCTGAAGGTGTGGAGATACCTTATCCATACAGAAATGTGGTGCATTACAATTCACCAAATTACGAAGCCCCTATTCCCAAAAAAGACTAAGTGAAAGCCCTAGGTATGCTGAGCGATGTAAAGGTAAAGCGGCATTCCCAAAGTGATATTGAACGGGAAAGTAATGGCCAAAGCCATCGGCAGATATAAACTCGGATTGGCCTTTGGCGCAGCTAGTCGCATGGCAGCCGGCACAGCGATGTAGGAAGCACTCGCCGCTAAAATCGCGAAGAGCAATCTATTCCCAAGGCTTTCGGTAAATGTGCCGCTGATTACGGCTACTGCGCATCCATTGATCACGGGAATCACTATAGCGAAGATCAGCGCAAACCAACCTTTTTTCATAAAAGACGAAAGCTCCTTGCCGCTGGTTATGCCCATATCGAGTAGAAAAACTGCCAAGAATCCTTTAAAGATATCCGTGGTGAAGGGCTTGATTCCTTCGGCTTGGGCGTCACTGGCCAAGTAGCCTATGACGAGGCTACCAATAATGAGCAATACGCTTCCGTTGGTTACCGAATGTCTTAATACTTTGCCAAGAGGTGGCTTATTGGTACTGTCTTTATTGAAAAGGCTGATGAGCAATACCCCGATAATGATGGAAGGTGCTTCCATCAAAGCCATCACGGCCACCATATGTCCGTCAAATTGGATTTTTTCCAATTCTAAAAAGGAGATGGCAGTAACGAATGTCACTGCACTCACCGATCCATACGCTGCGGCAATGGCCCCTGAGTTCCACACATTGAACTTGCGGCGGAGAATGAAATACGCGTAAATCGGTACGACCAAAGCCAAGAGAATTCCAAAAATGAGGGAGTAGGCTATTTCTGTGTCAAAATCGCTGTGCGAAAGTTCTTGCCCACCTTTGAATCCGATGGAGAGGATGAGGTACATCGAGATAAACTTCGAAGAGTTGGGAGGTATCGCTAAATCGCTTTTCAACTGAACGGCTATAATCCCCAAGAAGAAGAACAGCAGTGCCGGATTGGTGAGATTGTCGGCTAGTAGATGAAGGTCCATAACTACTCTGAATTTCTCCGAAGGTATGCTTGGAAGGAATTTATCTGATGGGTTTTGAATTTCAGTTATCAACGACCATTGTTAGAAATTTCGGTATTCATTCTTATACATGACTCTCTTCACCTTCATACATGCATATATTTGCTCTCATGTCTGAGAAACCGAATAGAGCGAAGTTTTACATCATTCCCTGGGCCCTGAGCGCGGCTTTTCTTATCCGAGCTATGATTCTGCGCGATAGCGCTGCCACTTATGCTACGGATGATTTGAGCATTTGGCAATCGCCTTCTTTTTACTTTGTGCTCTCTTCAGTTGGTTTCATTTTGGGGCTCTATTTTCTTTCGCTGAAAGGCGGAAAGTCAAAATCTGATTAAACTCTACACCAACCATATCAATCGAACTTCATGAGTATTGTAAGAATAATTTTCGCCATCATTTTACCGCCACTCGGAGTATTTCTCACGGTAGGATTGGGTAAGCATTTCTGGATTAATGTGCTTTTGACCATTCTGGGCTTTGTGCCGGGTATTGTGCATGCCGTCTGGATTATTGCCAAGAATGACGCATAGATTTCGTTATTGCAGGTCAACTGCACCATTTCAAATGACAAGCAGGAATATCGGTCTGAGAACCGATAACTTGAAATATCGCCTCTAGAACCGATATTTGGTATTATCGGCTTTAGAGCCGATAAATTAGATTATCTGCTGAGAAGCCGATATATTCGTGATATGATTGCAATCATCACCGGAGATATTATAAACTCCACAGAAGACGATTCGACTCAGTGGCTGTCGCTGCTCAAGCAGGTTTTGAATCGCTACGGCAAAAGCCCCGAGAAATGGGAAATTTTCAGGGGAGATAGTTTTCAATTGGAGGTTGAACCAAAAAATGCACTGCACACCGCCTTTCATATCAAGGCATGCCTCAAGCAAACGGGCAGCAGAGATGTAAGAATGGCCATTGGCATTGGCGAGGCTACTCATAAGGCAGCACGCATTTCAGAATCTAATGGTTCGGCCTATGTGCGCTCAGGCGAAAGCTTTGAGGAATTGAAAAAGCAAACGCTGGCCATTCGAACGGAGAACGAAGATATTGACGAAACGATCAATTTGATGTTGCAATTGGCCCTCCTCATTTCGGATAATTGGAGTTCGGCAGTTGCTACGATAATAACCGCATCGATTGAAAATCCCGAAAAGTCCCAAAATGAACTGGCTAAGCTTTTGAATAAATCTCAAAGCAGCGTAAGCGAAGCCATGTCGCGTGGAGGATACAGCGAGATGATGAAGGTGAATCATTACTATTCCAAACGAATCGAAACCTTATGAGTCTCCTCTTTATAAAAATGCTGTTGGCCCATGTCTTGGGCGATTTTGTTTTTCAGCCAAGCGGGTGGGTGGAGCATAAGCTGAAACGGAGGCATAAATCTAAATACCTCTACTTCCATATCCTGATTCACTTGGTTGCGCTGTTGGTTGTATTTCGTCTGGACTTTGCCTATTGGCCCGTTTTTGTGATCATTCCGATCAGTCACTTCATCATCGATCTGATCAAAATAAATTTGCACAAAAAGGTGAACACGCGTTGGCTTTTTGTGGTGGATCAGCTTGCGCATATAATGGTCATCTTGGGCTTGGGCCTCTATTATTTTCCCGATTTTTCTATTTCAGCAGAACTCTTTTCCGAGAAGGATCTATTTCTCGTTTTGTGTCTTCTGATACTCACTTTTGCTGGATCAGTTTTCATACAGGTGCTGATGAGTCGGTGGATCGTTACCGAGGACAAAGAAAATCAATCGCTACCCGCTGCAGGGAAGTACATCGGCATGCTCGAGCGACTCTTCATCTTTGCTTTCGTGGTATTGAACCAATGGTCAGCCATCGGATTTTTAATCACCGCAAAATCCGTTTTTCGATTCGGCGACCTTTCTCGGGCCAAGGATCGCAAGCTCACTGAGTACATCCTCATTGGGACGCTGCTCAGTTTTGGTTTGGCAATTTTGACGGGGCTGCTCTTCAAGTGGTTTTACAAAGCAGCACTTTAAGATTTAAAGCGCATCACCTTCCCATGGATTCAGATAGATTCTCCTCAATGAATCGCGCTCTGCGTCGTTAAACGAACGATCGTAATTGTAAATTGCACCTTCCCAAGTGCCATAGAGCGAGTTGGGCAAAACGATAAATTTCACACCCATTTCATCTCTATGAACTTGAACATTGCTCAATCGTTCATCTACGTTTGAGGGTTTGTCCCAAATTTCTGAGTAGTCCCCCAAATTATCGCCGATGTAAAGAATGATATCTGCCGCTCCTGCTTTCACTTTGGCCCTTCTTTCAGATTTATCTGAAGTATTCGTTTTCAACAAAATATGAGTCGAGTCGGCTTGCGGCGCTCCCAGGCTTTGCAAGTTTTTGATCGTAGCATCCAAGCCATCGGCGCTGCGGTTGCTGATGTAGTAAAGGTCGACTCCGTTGCTGTTTGCCCAGGTCAAAAATTCGATTGATCCGGGAATGGCTTCGGCACTAGCATCTTCTACCCATTTTGACCAAGTATCAGGCGAGTAGGGGTTGTTTGTTGTTATCTGCCAAGCTGTGTATGGACTATTGTCCAAAACCGTTTCATCCAAATCGAGAATGACGGTTGGTCTTTTTAATCCTTTTGACAAAGCCCTTTCAACTTGAATTTCAGCCAACTCATAGGCTTGGTAGCACAGTGCCTTATATTCTGCGGCGCTTTGGGCGTAGAGCGTAGAGTGGATGAGGTAATCTTGCGATTTTATTTCCGTAGAGTCTTTTCTCGCAGGCTCTGTTTGCTGTATGGCTATTTCTTCACAGGCCGACAGGGCAATGAAAATTGAAAGAGCAATGGCGCTGATCTTATTCATTTTTACTTACGCGTTCAGAGTTTTAAGAAATTCAAAGAGCCCATGATGGTCATCAGATTTTAGAATGATACCATGTACACAGGTATTTCTGTTGAGACGGTCTATGAGGGCGATATCAAATCGTGAAGCCAAAATATAAACCGGAGTATGCGGGTGAGCGGCCTCAAAATCAGTTAAAAAAGACCAGAGGTCGTCGCAAGAATCTTCATCGAGAATGACGACTTCCGCTATACCCGTATCTTCATTAGTAGAGAGATATTCATCAAGATTCTTATTCAAATCAAAATTCATTTCTAGTGCAATGTCCTCTACTGTGTTTTTGAGGATCATACTCTGTAAGTTATCCTTGCAAATAAGGCTAACCTTTTGAATATGTGCGCTTATGATTCCACTTTCCTCTTCAGTAGATTCTATCATATTATTAATCTCGTGGATTCTCTCATCCAGCTTAATGGCCGTTTCTTTTAAATGTCTGAGATTGTCGGCACTGGATTCCTCAGAAAGCAAGTCTACTAAGCCGATAACAGAAGAGGCAGGGCCTCTCAATAAATGTGAATTCATAAACGCATAGTCAATTAATTTTTGCGTTTGTTCCATGATGATTTGTTCTTTCTTCTTTTGCTCATCGATGTTGCGAATTATTCCCGATATTCTGAGTGGACTTCTTTTGGAGTCGCGCTCCATCACCTTGCCATCTGAGTGTACCCAGATGTACTCGTTCTGATTATTGAGAACTCTATACTCGATGGAGTAATCGTCGTTTTGGCTTTCCAGTGTATTGAGCCAGTTGAGCTTAACTCGTTGTCGGTCAGTGGGGTGAACTTTCGAAAGGAAATATTCTTGATCGAACTCAACCACTGTCATTTCTTTTTCGAAGATACCGACATGTGCATCATAGACGGAAACTTTTTAATGGATGAATACCACTCCCAAACTGCTTGATTTGAAGCTTCAAGGGAATTTTTCAGCTTCGTGATCATGTCTGAGAAAATCTCTGCATCAAGATTTCCTTTGCCCATCGATCGCATCACTCCATAGTAATAGTCAGTCTTTTCTTCAAATGGCAATTTGGTCAATCGAAGTTCGTAAACACCAGTCTGGCCATCTTTGCTCTGCATGTGCCAGGTCACGATTTTCGCTTCCCTTGGCTCAAGACCTTCGTGAATTTCTGTTAGTGTATTGAAATTGTTTTGATCAATGCTGAGCTCATCAAATCCAATATTGGGAAGATCATCTCGATCATACCCTGATAATGCCAGAAAAGCTTCATTGAACATCACAAATTTTGATGAGTTACACCAAAACATGGGGATGAGAGATTTATTAAATGTCTCGTTGAAAAGCTCGATTTTAGAATGATCGGATAATGGCCCTGTCATTGATGGTTGGTTTGATTAGTCTTTGCTCAATATCTGATGGGGTTGGTCATATCCATCAGCCAATGTTATTTTTTACAAAACTATTCTAATTCTCGAAAGATAAGCGCTTTCGAGGTTTTTGGCCTCTCATCACCTAAACTCAAATGTTTCTTTTAATTTCACTTCATCTCAGTTACATTCCTTCTTTTTAAAGCCCCACATTTCTTATTCTTTTTTAAATTGGCTGTTTTCACAATCACCACCTGTGTGTTAGATTAAAATATTATGATGGATTTCCAAGTAAAAAGCTTTGATGATTATAAAGCCACCTATAAAAGAAGCGTTGAACAACCCGAAGAATTTTGGAACGGCATCGCCGACCAATATTCATGGATTAAAAAGTGGGACAAGACTCTCGACTGGGAGTTTGAAACCCCTGCTGTAAAGTGGTTTTTGAATGGAAAACTCAATATCACAGAAAATTGCTTGGATCGCCATTTAGAGAAGAGAGGAAATAAACTGGCGCTTATCTGGGAACCCAATGATCCCAAAGAGCGATTCATCAGATATACCTACCGCGAGCTGCACGAAAAGGTTTGCAAGTTCGCCAATGTGCTCAAGGCAAAAGGCATTAAAAAGGGAGATCGAATTGCGCTATACATGCCCATGATTCCCGAATTGACCATTGCCGTTTTGGCATGTGCCAGAATCG
Organism: uncultured Cryomorphaceae bacterium; assembly: GCA_942492545.1. GTDB lineage: Bacteria > Bacteroidota > Bacteroidia > Flavobacteriales_D > Cryomorphaceae > JAKVAV01. The sequence continues at coordinate 59,600 of CALOFA010000016.1, forward strand.
GAGCGGTACACTCGGTGGTTTTTGCAGGTTTTTCGGCGCACGCTTTGGCTGATAGGATCAACGATTCGCAATGCAAGATGGTGATTACCGCCGACGGATTGTTTCGCGGAACGAAAGAAATTCCCGTCAAGGCAGTCGTAGATCAAGCTCTGAAAGATTGTACGTCTGTCGACACGGTTCTGGTAGCCGAGCGCACCCAATGGTCGGTACATATGGAAGAGGGAAGAGATTTTTGGCTTCACGAAGAATTGGAGAAAGTAAGTGCCGATTGCCCTGCTGAGCCAATGGATTCAGAAGATATGCTCTTTATCCTTTACACTTCGGGAAGTACCGGGAAACCGAAAGGAGTGGTGCACACATGCGGTGGGTATATGGTCTATGCCGGCTATAGTTTTGCCAATGTTTTTCAGCCAAATGAGAGTGACATTTACTGGTGCACAGCCGATATAGGCTGGATCACGGGGCACACTTACATTGTCTACGGTCCGCTTTTGAATGGAACGACAACTGTAATGTTTGAAGGAGTTCCGACTTATCCGAGTCCGGGTCGATTCTGGCAAGTTTGCGATAAGCACGGAGTCAACCAATTTTACACAGCGCCTACCGCCATTCGTGCCTTGATGGCGCATGGAGAGGACCACGTCCTGAGCTACGGACTCTATAGTTTGAGAGTGCTTGGAACGGTGGGAGAGCCCATCAATCAGGAAGCTTGGGAATGGTACCATATTCACATCGGTAAAGAAAAATGCCCGATTGTGGATACCTGGTGGCAAACCGAAACGGGAGGAATTATGATATCGGGATTGGGAAACCACAGTCCGATGAAGCCAACTTACGCCGGATACCCCTTGCCGGGAATTCAGCCCGTGTTGCTGGATCAGGAAGGAAACGAAATTGAAGTCAACGGAGAAGAGGGTTACTTGGCCGTTAAATTCCCTTGGCCCAGTTTGCTTAGAACGACTTACGGAGATCACGAGCGCTGCAAGAACACTTACTTCTCTCATTACAAAGGCTACTACTTTACGGGTGATGGAGCCCGCAGAGACGATAACGGTATGTACCGAATCATCGGACGAGTGGATGATGTGATCAATGTTTCGGGGCACCGATTCGGAACGGCTGAGATTGAAAATGCCATAAACTCAAACGACCACATCGTAGCCGAAAGTGCCGTGGTGGGATACCCTCACGAGATTAAAGGTCAAGGTATTTACGCCTATGTGATCACTAAAGAAAAACCCGAAAATCCCGATAAGCTTCGTGCCGAAATCGTGGAAACGGTGGTCGCTCAAATTGGCAAGATTGCCAAGCCTGATAAAATCCAATTTGTCAGCGGACTTCCCAAAACGAGAAGTGGAAAAATCATGCGTAGGATATTGCGAAAAGTAGCAGAAGGAGATACGAGCAATTTGGGTGATACCTCAACCTTGCTGGATCCTGATGTGGTGGAGGAGATTAAGCAAGGGGCGTTGTAGGAAATAGAGAATTCTATGGGTTGGGGTTTTAGTCTAATCTGTGGTTATTGTTTAACGACTGCGACTTGGAGGTGATGTCGAAATGGTGTATTTTTGCACCAAACGCATTCAATGTCTAGACAGAGCATTTCTTTTACTCAACCCAATAACGAGTGGCTTAATCAACAAGTGGAAAGCAAGGAGTACTCGAGCAAAAGCGAGTTGATCAACGATTTGGTAAGGCAAGCACGAAAGCAGCAAGCGCAAGTAGATTGGCTAAGGGCTAAACTGGATAAAGCAGAGAAAAGCGGTTTTACAGAGGACGGACTTTCGGAAATACTGAGTCGTTCGAAAGCACGTTTCAATGCGAAGCTATAAGCTGAGTAACGAAGCTAGCGAAGACCTCATTAGGATTCACCACTATGGTATGCAGAAGTTTGGCGAAGCCCAAGCCGATAGATATTTGAGTGATTTGTTCAAATGCTTCGAGCAAATTGCCGAAAGGCCGTTTTCATTTTCTTCAGTTGAATACATAAAAGCGGGCTATCGGCGAGCGGTTTGTGGCTCTGACAGTATCTACTTTACAGTAAATAATAGTACGGTCGAAGTGATGGCAGTAGTGGGCAGACAAGATTTAGAAAATCTGCTTTGAAGAATGCTTTTAACTTCAATAGCTTGGGGGCGTATCGCAACTCCATCTCTGATTCTAGACTTCGCTTTGCAGAGTATTGCTGCTGCATAAATCTTATGTTTACGGAATGATAGAAAAATATTGAAATGGATTCTATAAAAAATCCACCATCGCTCAATAAAGAAGCCCAAGACTACATTCGTAAGGCGACTAACCCCTTCTTGTTTAAACTGGGATTAGGATCGAAACTTCCTTCTGCGCTTTTTTGGGGACTTCACATCAAATCACTCAGTCTTGAAAAATGTGAGGTTACGATTCCATTTAAATGGCGAACCCAGAATCCGTTTAAGTCGATCTACTTTGCTGCAATGGCGGGTGCGGCCGAACTCTCAACAGGTGCGCTTTGTCAATTGAGTCAGGCAGGAAAGGGAAAATTCAGCATGTTGGTTGTTGACTTCAGAGCAGAATACTACAAGAAAGCCAATCAAAAAATCACCTTTACTTGTGCGCAAGGATTGGAACTGTTCGCTTTGATCGATTCTTTGGCTGTGGGAGATTCTGATAAGCTCACCATGATTTCCACCGGAACGAATACCGATGGGGAAGAGGTGGCTAAGTTTTTTGTGACTTGGTCTTTTAAGCGGAAATCCTAGATAGGCACATAAAAAAAGCAGCACTTTCGCGCTGCTTTGAATTTTAGTTTGATAGCGTATTATTTCTTTTCTGAATTATCTACATCTGTTTCGGGTTCATCACTTGATTCCAAATCTTTTCCCTTCAAATAATCAGGAAGTTGCATTCCCGCCATATTGAACATTTCCTGAAGCGGGGGTACGGATTTGTATAATCCCGAGATGAAGTTGGAGGTGGAAGTTTTCCCATTTTCTCCGTTTCCTCCGTCCCATACAGTGACCTTATCGATCTTGATGTTTTTAATGGCTTCAGCTTGAGTTCTAACCAGCTCGGGAAGTTTATCAGCGATGAGTAATAATACTGCCTCTTTTGGCTGGCCATTGGCTGCTTTTACTATTTGGTCCAGACCTTCAGCTTGTTTGGTCAATACTTCATAAAGACCTTTCGCTTCAGCTTCTTGTTTTAAGAAAATCGCATCGGCTTCACCTCTCGCAATTCTTCGGATTCTTTCGGCATCCGCTTCGGCATCAATTTCAATCTTACGTTTGTCTATTTGGGCAGGTACAATAATGTCGGCTCCTTGCTCAGCTTCTTTGCGCTTGGCCCGCGCATCTTCCGCAATTTTCTCAGCGGCATAGGCTTCTTCAAGAGCTTTTGCAGCTTGAACCTTTTCTGAAGCATTTGCCAATCTCTCGGCTTCAGCTTCCCGTGCACGTCTATCTGCATCAGAATTTGCAATCTGTATTTTCGCTTTGTTTTCTCCTTCTACTGCCTTTGCATTCGCAGCAGCCACTTGTACCCTTTGATCCTGAAGTGCCTGTGCTTGTCCTATGGCTCCATCTCTGTCCTTTTGAGCCACAGATATTATGGCGTCGTTGATCGCTTTAGCAGCAGCTTCTTTTCCTAAAGCTTGGATGTAACCACTCTCATCGTGAATGTCAGTGATGTTTACGTTGATGAGTTTCAGACCAACCTTTTTCAACTCAGCCTCCACACTGTGGGTAATGTGCGAGAGGAATTTATCTCGGTCGGTATTGATTTCTTCAATATCCATAGAGGCTACAACCAGCCTCAATTGACCGAAGATGATTTCTTGAGCCAGTTCTTTTACTGCTTCCAAGCTTAGTCCTAGCAATCTCTCAGCTGCATTTTGCATTACACTTGGTTCTGTAGAAATTCCAATGGTGAATCTCGAAGGAACGTTTACCCTAATGTTTTGCTTGCTCAGCGCGTTTATAAGGTTTACTTCGATAGAAATGGGTGGTAAGATCCAGAAACGCATAGTCTTGGATTATTGGCCAAATGAATGCGGCACCTCCGTGAACACATTTTGCAGATCCTTCGCCACCAGTTTTACCATAAACGACGAGTATTTGATCCGAAGGACAGCGCTTGTAACGCTTCTGAACATCGAGAAGATGAATACCACGAAGTACGAGGACAATGACTCCAACGAGGTAAACTCCAACAGGACCGCCTTCCGCGGCTAAAAGAACGGTTTTCATAGACTAAGATTTTGAATAAATTAATTTGATGATAGTTTTTCTACAAGAAGGAGCTCTGCACTCACTATCTCTGTTACTTTAACAATAGTTGATGTGGGAAGACCTTCAGGGGCGTCGGTAATTGCTTCTAATTCTCGGAAGCTTCCCTGAACTTTGATTTGAACTTTTCCAATGCTCGAACGGTTTCCCCCAATTGGAAGATAAACCTCTCCAATTGCACCAATTGCATTATTGATTTTCAAGGTGCCCGATTGTGCAAGCTTGTGCATTTGAAAAAACAGTAGTGAGGTAAGCACCATCATAATCAAACCTGCAACCGTAGAAATTCCAATGCTCGTCATATTGCTCATTCCATTGTCGAGACAAAGAATTCCAGTCCAACCGAATACGGTGAAGAATGCAATGACATTTTTAAAGGTGAAGAATTGAAACCCAACTCCTCCATCATCGGCTTCAAATTCAGTACCATCAGCAGCCATGTCTGAATCAATGCCTCCAATAAAAGTGAGAGCGAAGATGATTAGGAATATGCCAGAGCCCACTATTGCTATGGTCCAGTAGGCTTGTTGGATGGTTGAGAGTCCCTCAAAAAGATCTTGCATTTTTCGTGTTTTTAACGATTCTAAAACTAAACAAAAATCGAATATGCGTGGTAAAGTGAAATTGGGATGCAACGCCTTGAGAATACCGAACGGGGTTGGGGAATGGGTAGTAATGGCTATTAAACGAAAGTCTGTTTTGCCTATTCGATAATCAATAAAAAATTCCCGCTGGCGCTTCTAATCCAGCCTCATCGGTTTTTATAAACTTAAAATTGCTCAGCTCAGCTTTTCCTAATTGTCGCGTCAATCCCGAATCAACTCTCCACTCCCAAAATTTCCAGCAATGGGCAAGGTCAATTCCATCCACTTTTTTGTAATCGTGGTAGGAGATGGCATGGGGGTCTTTTTCGGCTTCTTCCACTGAGGTTCCTCCGGCAGCTACTATATAAGCCGCTACTTCCAGCAGGTTTGTTTGGTGCGGGTTTGAGTAGGTAATGTACTCATCAGGCGCGTCGCCTATGCCTTCTCCGAAGGTTAGTTTTTGAGAGTTGTAGGGCTTTCCATTCAAATTGAGTCATACTTGGCTTGTAGACCAATTTGTACCAGGGTCGCTTAGTTTGTACGGAATAGAAAGAAGTACGACCATGTATATGCTGCGAAACGTGCACCTGCTGTGTTTTCTGTTTCGGTAGAGTCTACAAAAACCTTGTCCTGGTTAAAATAAAGCTCTTTCCCATTTTTGTAAGCGAAATTCTTCCCGCTGAGGAATTTGTAGCTAAACTCATGGTGCCCTTCAGCCTTTCGGTTCCTCCAAATTCTAGAACAATATCGAATTGGACGACGTCATTACTCAGAAAGTCTTGCTTTGAATGGGCTTCTTCGATTTTTTGAGTCGGACTCAACTCCACCTTATCCATTGGTGACTCTGCAGCTATTGTATCCGTGGTGGTAACCTGTCCGCAAGCAATCAGTCCGATTGCTATCAAAAATAAAATTGCTTGTTTCATGTCCCGAATGTAGAAAGAAGGCACAGTATGGCTTGCGCGGGAAGGCGACATTTTACCTGAATATTAGCTAAGGTCTCTTCCTTGCTTTCGCGAAATGGCCATGAATTTTGATTTTTGATGATTAGCTTTATCGCGAATACAGATCGATGAAAAAACCTGAAATCATACTTACAGCACTCGTTGTCGTAGCACTGACGATGAACTACCTCAGGATTCCCTTTGGCGGAGTGCTTTCCGTGCTTTCCATATCCGGCTTAGCCGTTTACTATTACCCCATTTTTCCATTAACGGTGACGGGAAACTCGCTGAGCAAGCTTTTTTCAGGAGCTAAATCAAAAGAAATTTTGCTCTATGCCTTTTTAACGGGAATTGGCCTTGCAATCCTGCTTTTAGGTTTACTCTTCAAAGTTCAACTTTGGCCGATGGCAAATGAACTGCTTACCGTTGGGTTGTTCTCTACCGTTGCGCTGATGGCTGTCAATGCCGTTAGATTTAAAAAATCGGGAAAAGAAGTTTTTAAAGGACTGCTGATTCGCTGCTCAGTTGGGTTCTTTGTTGGGTCTTTGGCCTACATGATCCCAAACGATGTATTGTTGCAACATCATTTCGGTGATAATCCCGAATACATAGAAGCTTATAGAGAATGGACGCAGGATCCGAACAATCCTGAAAAAATAGAAAGACTTCAGAAAGAGCAGATGAAAATCCATGAAGGAAAAATCGAAACCGATACAAATTAACCAAAGTCAATTCCGCATCGCGATGGACCAATCAATCCATGCGGATCTCTGACAAGTCTTTAACGCGATAGATGTACAGTTCAGGTACGAATGGTCTAACCACTTCAATCTGGTTTAAACCTTCCTCTGATGAGTAAATATAGGTGCTAACACTTCTTTCGCTCCCATCTTCCGAGAGAGCATATTTTTGAACACCTTGAATGTCTAACTCTTTTATTTCACCTTCTGTTTCCGAAAGGCTTATTTCCTCGCCTATAGGTTCGTGAAAATAGAGTTTCGCTGAGCTTGATCTAATTTCACGTGTGTAGATTTTACTTTGACGACCATCTTTTTCGATGGTGTAAAATCCATTTTCCTTTTTGATTTTGGTGTCTGAATAGACGCTTCCATTTACATAGAGAGTAGCCGTGGAATATTGAAGCACCCCATCTTCAAAAACAGCTTGAATCTTATTGGTCATTTGCACTTTGAACAGAATTCGAACGGTAACATCCGATGAAATTTCAAATTTCGTCACCTTGCCGTCATGACTTTTGGTGGCAGTGAGGTAGCCTACATCTTTTTTGTCTGATGTAATCTTGTAATGCCTCTTGTACACTTGACCATTGGCTAAGCCTGCAATCAGCAATAGGAAGATTATTAAGCTATTTTTCATGTTTACACCTTGTATGACATGTTCTGACTTCAACATTACGTATTGAGTTGCCTAAAGGTTAAGGCTTTCGATATCTTCTTTTCTGAGCGGCTTCTGGAGATACCCCTTCACAGAAGCGTAGGAAAAGGCTTTTCTCTTATCCTTTGGGTTGATACTGGAGCTTAATAAAATCAGGTGACTTTTATTGAATCTTATCTTTTGTTCATCAATGAAATCCAATACTTCCCATCCGTCTTTTTGAGGCATATTGATATCCAGCACAATCAAATCAGGCTCTTTGATCCCCATATTTTCTAATTCTGAAAGTTCCGTGATGAAATCTGATCCGTCATGAAATTCTTGGTAGGAGCTGAATAAATCAGTGCGTTCAAGAGTCTTCTTGATCAATAGCCGTGAGATAGGATCATCATCTACAATCCAGACTTTTTTTGATCTCTCATCTGATTCTATCATGAATGATTAAGTTTTATCGGAATCTCTTAGCTGTAAGGTATGAAAAATGAATTTTAAATATGCTAAGCACTCATTAATATGAAAATTGCGTCTGATATTTATTTCACCATGCTCATCATTATTTTCAAAACAATGAGCTATACAAATGATCGTTTTCGCTATCCTGTATAACCCATTACCCCCGAAATAGCATTAATACTAAGTAAGAGTGAGAGTAGTAGCTCCTCTTCTTTTTCTCCATAACCATACTCTTTTTGTTCCCGCCAAGTTTTTAAAAGTCCGATCTGTTTTCGCTGCAGCGGAATAAGTAATTGCTCTCGGATAGTGTCGAGCTTAAAGAGCTCATCATCTTCATCTACTTCAAAAATTGCTGCAAATTCCTTTACCGTTTTATTTCGTTCTTCTTCGAACATTAAATGAAAGCGGTTTCTGATTTCATCATTTTCTACGAGCGAAGAGTATTCTTTCATCATGATAGGGTTACTGAAGGACACTCCTGTTGCCGAGATTCTAAAAAGGTATGAAACGAATGGATCTTCATTGGCAGCTTTTTTGATTTCTGCATATTCTGCACCTCTTTCTTTTCTTAGGCACTCCAATGTTGAGCCAAAACCATACCACGAGGTCATATTAAATCCTGACTGTGCCCAAGAGAATACCCAGGGTATAGCGCGCAGGTCGCTCAGTGAATTGGCCCCCGTTCTTCTGGCGGGTCTGGAACCTATTCTACCCGCTTCGATAGCGTCTATAGGAGTGGCACTGCGGTAAAACAGCATAAAATCCTTGGCGTGGATCAGTTCCTCGTAAACCGCTCTGCTTTTCTTGGCCATCCATTCGAGGGTGTCAAATAGGTAGTGTTTCTCATTTTTTGACTTGGCAGAAAGCATTGTCTTCGCCAAAGTACCCGCCATAAGCAATTCCAGATTGTAGACGGCATTCACCCGATTGGCATATTTCTGTTCAATGGTTTCACCCTGTTCCGTAAGCCGAATGTCTCCTTTCAGACTATTTGATGGTAGGGCGTTGATGAAATCTTTTGTTGGCCCGCCACCTCTGCTTATCGAGCCTCCCTTCCCGTGAAAAAACCGTATGGTAACACCGTGTTTTTCTCCAATCTCGGCAAGTTCTTGTTGCCCGCGATGCAGTCCCCATTGGCTCGCCAGAATCCCACCGTCTTTATTGCTATCGCTGTATCCTACCATGACTTGTTGCACCAAATATTCATCTTCTCGCAATCTCTTTTGATATGCCAGGGTGTTTTTAGTGATGGGGTGGGAGAGAAACTCATCGAGAATCTGAGGGCCTGCCACTAAGTCATCAATGGTTTCAAATAGAGGAACGACAGGTAGCTTGCAAACCACACCTTCTTGCTCTTTGACTAGCAGGCCTGCTTCTCGGGCCAATACATAAACAGCGAGCAAGTCAGAGACATGCCTTGTCATGCTTACAATCAGAGAGCCTAAACCTCTACTTCCGTAATTGTCAATAAAGTCTTCTAATACTTTGTAAACTTCAATTACGGCTTTTGCTTCTTCGCCTGTCAGATCATTTCCTCCCGTGAATGGTCTCAGGGTTTTAAGCTCACTTTGAATAAATTTCGTTCTGGAAGCAAAGTCACCTTTTAAGTAGTGATTGCCGTCAAGGTCTGCGGTCGTCATCAATTGACCGATTGCCTTTTCATGGAAAACTGAATTCTGGCGTATGTCAAGCTCAGCAAGGTGAAACCCAAAGGTCTCAACCAAGCGAAGCACATCGTGGATTTCTTCCTGAGCGACAGTTCTTGCACCGTAAGCCAGCAGAGATTTTTGAAGGATTCGCAAATCTTCAATTAGCTCTCGCCTGAGGCGGTAATCTGAATGGTCTTGACGAAGTGTGGTAGAGTGCTCTCTCTCAATATTGAGGGGGACTTTACTGAGAATTAAACCTAAAAACTGACGAAAGGCTTCTCCTTTGTTGCGGGAGAGAATTTCGTTTGCCTTGCTACCCAATTCTTGTTTCAGCTCATTCACTCGGCTTTGAAGTGCATCAGGCGCTTTGTCCATATGGAGTTGAAAACTGAGCGTTTTTATGAGGTTAAGCAAACGCCTGCGAATCACCACAAATGCATAAAGACGAAACAACATGAGGGTTTCTTGTGTAATTTGGGCTGTAACAAAAGGATGACCGTCCCGATCTCCACCTACCCAGTCGCCAAATCGATACCTGGGAAAAGCGTTCTCTTTGATTAAGTCTTTTGAGTCGAAGCCATTTGCCTCTAATGCATATCTCAATCTTCTGTCTAGCACGGGCACTACCTCCGGAAAGACTTCGGAAAAATAATGAAGCACATTTCTCCTTTCAGAAGGCACGTCGGGCTTCTCGATAAATATTTCTCCCGTATGCCAAAGCTTGTAAAGATCACGGCGCAATCTCGCCTCGAGGCTTTTTGATTCGCTTGAAGAAAGCTGAGAATTCAGTAATGTCTTAAATCCTAAAAATACAGACCGATGATGCTCGAGGACGGTTGCCCGTTTTGCTTCGGTGGGGTGAGCGGTAAGTACGGGCTCAATGCGCAGCGCCAGGAGGGCTTTAAGTATGTCAGTTTTACTAAAGCCTTTTCCAGAAGAATCTGGATATTTTTGGCAAAAAGGCCTTCGACATTTCTCATATCAGGATTCTCTTTTTGGCGTCGCTCTTCCACGGCTGCTTTCACTTCTACCATGTTCAGTAAATGAGCTACAATGCTAAAAAGCTGGATGTGTTTGTCTTCGAATGTCTCACCTCGGTAGTCGCTTACTTCGCCTACCAGAGGTAATTGCATTGCCGTGTCCCTCTCGCCATTTTCTTCGAGGCTCTGTTTGAAATTATTCAACAGATCTATGAAAACTTTATCTCTATTAAATTCCATTCCTTATTGTTTACAAGTGTTTTTTATTGATCACCTCAAAGTTCCTTACCTCAAAATAATCGTCTACACCGTAATCGGTGTTGATGATGATTCCTCCGAGAAGGGTTATTCTATCCACTTTAAACTCTTCTTTGGTTGCTCTCAAATATTTGTAGAGCATCTCTTCTATTCGAATAAAGGCTTTTTCAGTAATGGTCTGTTCGGGATTTTTGGCTGCCAAGATTTCTTCCTTGTAGGGAAAAAGAACCTTTTCAAGCATCGTTTGCTGGTAGTCTTCTTCTACTAGTTCAGGTTTGAAATCAGGGTTTTGAAACCTGGATAGGGCAAGCATGAGGGCTCCGCAACAAAAGCCCGATTCCTCCTGACGAGGTCGATACATTTTCCCTAAATGACCGTCCGAAGTGATGCCAATATGCGGACCGTAAAAGATGAACGCCGAGCCATTGTCAGGTATATGATGCGCAAAGGCTGTCATTCCCGTTATTCCGCCAAATGGCAATCCACCGAGTCCTCCCAAGAAGAATGGGCCGAGTAGTACTCTGAAGAAGCTCGTCGAAGGAATGTTCATATCGTCTGAGCAAAGGGAGGTAGCCAACAATGTTTTTGAGACGTCAATATTATGGCCGTTTTGGAGTAAGCCTAAATACTTGATCGAAGTATCTCTGGTGTCCAAGGCATCCGGATAGTGCTCCCTTACAGCCTTTCCGAATTTTTTTTGCAGCATCTTTTTCTTCTTTTTCAGGCAAGACGAATATAAGAGAAAGTGTCCGAACTTTATGAAAATATAATATTAAGTCAGTATTACATAAATATATCTAATGATAAGTCGGGGTGAAACATAACCATGGGTTATACATCCCGGTGTCAGGTTTTATTCTTTCGGCTTCAAGAAAAATGGAAAAGATGGAACAGGGTTTAGGGCAACGGGCTTACCAATAGTCTCTTGGTGACTTCAGTGCTTAGGATCAGTTGAGATTGTCCCGAAAGTTCTATTTCCATGGTATTGTCAAAAATCTCAACCTTCATTATTCTCAATATACTGCCGAGTTCTATGTTTTTAGCATTCAAGTACTCCAGAAACTCTTTTGAGCTGTCATTGAGCCCTTTGATAACCACTTTTTTTCCTTCTTTCATAGAAGAGAGAGGGCTATAATTGTGTTGGAGGATTTTTCCGTTTTTATCGGGAATAGGCGAGCCGTGAGGATCTGTAATGGGGGAGCCGAGAATCTCATCCATGCGATTGAAAAATGCAGGCGAATGTATGTGTTCAATCTGTTCGGCTATTTCATGCACTTCTTCCCAACCAAAGCCCATTTTTTCAACGAGATACATTTCGGTAAGTCGGTGCTTTCTGATGATAGAAGCCGCCAGTTCCATACCTTTCGAAGTTATTCTGATGGGGCGGTATTTCTTGTAATCTACCCACTCTTTCTCGCTAAGCCGCTTTACCATGCTATTGGTGGTAGGATTGCTCACATTCAAAGCTTGACTGAGATCCGAAACACTCACTTCATTTTTTTCATTTGCCAATGAGAAAAGCGCTTTGAGGTAGTTCTCTTCGGTAGGAGAGGCTTTCTTTTTCATACTTAGCGGAGCCACTTAAACTGATGCCGTTCTTTCGGGATTTTTGATCGTCGAATCACGGCTTCCAGTCTGCCGGGAAGTTTAAGAAGGTATTCTCTCACCCTTTCAGCATCATCGTCTAAGCCCCTGCGGTTTTCAATGTCCCATCTGGAAAGTAGCTTTTTGAGTAAATAGAGGTAGTCTTGACCCGTGTATATTTCCAATCTGGCTGCAGAGTTGGAGAAGTGCTCAAAAAGCTCTCCTTGCGGCGCACCCGATTCTCGCATCATGTGGCCGGGCATTAGGATTCCGTGTTTCATCATGGCGCCAAAGGCTCGCATCACCTCAGAGGGGTCGTATTCAAAAAGGAGACTTATGAAGTCCATGTAGGCATTTGCGTGCCTCATCTCATCTGCTGCAATAGCTCCGCAAATTTTTGCCAAATGAGCGTTTCCTTGCTTTTTGCACGCCGAGGCGACTCTCCTGTGTGTAATATTCGTCGCCAACTCTTGAAGGAGGTATAAACAAAACTCTTGTAAGGACTATGCTCCATTCCTACGAAGAAACCATCTTGCAAGAGATACTGAATGGTCATTTGAAATTCCTTCATATTCACCCTTCCGGAAAGGTACAGGTAGGTATTGAGCAAATCACCGTGTCGATTTTCTTCTGCTGTCCATCCCCTCAGCCATTGGGCCCAAGAGTTGGAATTCTGTTGGTCAAACCCTTCTGTCTGCATCAGCCATGACTGATAGGTGGGAAGTGCTTCTTCTGTTACGGTATCTCCAACCAAAACAGAGAATAGATCATATTCAAGGGCTTGCGATAATTCTTGAATTTCTTCAACTTGAAATTGAAAATTATCACTTTGGCTATCAGGTAGAAAATCTGCCGGTTGCCACAGATCTTCGGGTTTGGGGAGGTATTGATTCACAATGTGGAGCGCTCTTGGTTCCGCGTCCTTCATTATTTCAATTACTTCAATGATTTTGGTCATGCACAAAGGTGCTTTTATTCCCCAAAACTGACAAAAGAAAAAGCCCTCAATATTGAGGGCTCAATCTAATTCGCTAAAATTTGTTTAGTCTTTACTTTCGTAAACAAGTTGTAAATAGTCCTTTGCCTCACTCTGCAGCTTATTCGCTTGAGTCATTTCACTCTTCTCTTGTTCAGTTACTTCGCTCATTTCGAAATCCTCACTTACAATTATTTCACCGTTGTGGTAGTAGAATGCTTCACCGGAGATTTCGTCTTCCATTGAGTTGTTCTCAATTCCTTCATTTTCCAGAAGTGCAAATACCAACTGGTCATCTATGAAGTAGAATTCTTCTGTCTTTCCTCCTTTTGCCGCTGAAGGGTAGGTCTTTATTCTTACCACTTTGTCTCCGCTTTTGTAAAAGTCTAATTTTTGCCAATCTTGACTGATTTCTGCTCTTGCTTCTGACAAATCAATTGTTCCTTTATCGAGGTCGGCCTTTGTATTTTCAATGGTCTGGCGATATTGTTCTATTTCATTGCGTAATTGGACTGCATTTTGCTCTTCTGTTACGTCTGTTTCGTTTTCGATTTCTGCTGCAGTCTCGGTTTCTGAAGACTTCTCGGTTTCAGTATTCGAGCAGGACCAAAATGATAGAGAAGAGCATAAGATGGCGATTGTAAAAAAGTGTTTCATCTCGATTGTATATTTTTTGCAAATATAAAGTGTTGATCAACTTTTCCATTCCAATTTCTATTGATTTTGAAATCTTCATACCTTGGCGCAAACAATGATGAGAACCAAGTACATTCTAATGCTAATGGCCTTTTTTATAATCTCGCTTTCTAAGGGTCAAAACAAATGGGGCTTTGAGACCATGGTCAAAACGATGCTGACGAATGAGGTTGATACGATCTCTTCGCAGGAGCTCGCAGAGATGCTGAAGACTGAGCATGTAGTGCTCTTAGATTCCAGAGAATATGAAGAATACAGCGTTAGCCATTTGGAAGGAGCGAAGTTTATAGGGTACGATAACCCGGATTATAAAGTGTTGGATGATGTAGATAAATCTATGCCCGTGGTGGTATACTGCTCCATAGGCAAGAGGAGCGAAAACATTGGAATCGAGCTTGAAAAACGTGGGTTTACCAATGTGTACAATCTTTTTGGCGGAATTTTCGATTGGACAAATCGAGGGTTTCCCGTTTTGGATTCTGATGGAAATCAAGTAAAAAAAGTACATCCATACAGCACCACATGGGGCGTTTGGGTAAATAATTACGATAAAGAGTATGGTACAGAATAACTTGTTGATGGTTTTTGCAAAGAATCCTGAACTGGGTAAGGTGAAAACCAGGCTGGCAAAGACAGTAGGTGAGCACAAAGCGCTTGAGATATACCTCAAATTACTGGAGCACACATATGCTGTAGCAGACAAAACCTTTGCCGATAAGGCTATTTTCTACTCCAACAAAATAGAGGAGTTTGATATTTTGGATTATTACAAGTTTCCCAAATTCCTGCAGAAAGGGGATGATTTGGGAGAGCGAATGGACCGTGCTTTTGGAGAGGCCTTTGCTCAGAATTACGAAAAGGTGGTTATCATCGGTTCTGACTGTTATGACCTAACTCCTGAGATTATTGAGGATGCGTTCAGGTTATTGAATGATCACAACGTTGTCATTGGACCTGCTTTCGATGGTGGCTATTACCTCTTGGGGATGGACAGGCATTATTCTCACCTTTTCAAAGACAAAAAATGGTCTACGCCTGACGTGCTTTTGGATACGATTTTGGATACAAAAAAGCTCAAGTTGAGCTATACTCTGTTGCCAACTTTGACGGATGTTGATGAGGAGAAAGACCTTGGCTCTTTAAGAGATGTGATTACCAATTAAGTGGGCAAATTCGAGACATTGATAAAATATATAAGTATCACAACGTTATGTCAATCAGTTATTTGATTGTTTTACATGAAGTGTTACTTAACATTTGAGTTTTCTTTAAGCTATGAGTTCATTCATGAATATATCCGATACTGCTGCCCCTAGAATTGTAATTGTTGGAGGTGGTTTTGGAGGGCTTCAATTCATAAAGAACTTGCCCCAAGGAAAATTTCAGATCGTCTTGATTGATAAGCACAATTATCACGCTTTTCAGCCCTTGCTCTATCAAGTTGCTACTGCCGGACTGGAGCCTGACAGTATAGCGTATCCATTGCGAAAGATTTTCAAGAATCGAGGAGATTTTTTCTTTCGTTTGGCGGAGGTAAAGTCCATCGACTCAGATAAAAAGGAGATCCGCACATCTCTGGGGAATTTGGGGTACGACTACTTGGTTTTGGCAACAGGAACCGTTACCAACTTCTTTGGTAATGAGACAATTGCCGCCAAGAGCATGGGGATGAAGACCGTGCCCGAAGCGTTGAATATCCGATCATTGCTCTTGGAAAATTTTGAAGCAGCTTTGATTACAGATGATCTTAAGGAGAGGGAAAGCCTTATGAACGTGGTAATCGTAGGTGCAGGTCCCACGGGTGTTGAGTTGGCGGGAGCAATCGCTGAGCTCAGGGCTCATGTGCTTCCGAAAGACTATCCTGACTTGGATTTTCGCCGCATGAGCATTCACCTGGTGGAGGGTATGGGTAAGGTTCTGCCGCCGATGTCTGACATTTCCTCGCAGAAGGCTCAGGAGTTTCTGGAAGATTTGGGAGTTCAGGTTTGGCTTAATACCAAGGTAGAAGGGTATGACGGAAGAACGATTACGACTTCCGGTAAGCCCATGTTGACACAAACGCTGATATGGGCGGCAGGAGTGCAGTGTAAGCCGCCTGAGGGTATTTCGGGGGATGATCTCGTAAGAGGAAATCGAATCCGAGTAAACCGATTCAATCAGGTTGAAGGAAAAGATGGACTCTTTGCCATTGGCGATTTGGCCTACATGGAAACGGAGAATTATCCCAAAGGTCATCCACAAGTAGCGCAACCTGCCATTCAGCAGGGAAAGTTATTGGCTAAGAACCTGAACCGAATACGGTTGGGGCAAGAGATGAAGCCTTTTGAATACACGGACCTTGGCTCTATGGCTACAATAGGTCGATCTAGAGCAGTAGCTGATCTTCCAAAATTTAAGACCCAAGGTGGTCTCGCTTGGTTTATTTGGATGTTCGTTCACTTGATGTCTCTGGTGGGTTTCCGAAACAGGGTAGTGGTATTTGTCAACTGGACTTACAATTTCTTTAATTACAATCGGGACATTCGATTGATCATCAGACCTTTTAAAAATCGCTTACCATAAATTTATCACGGTAGGTTTTGCCATCTTTTTCCAGGTTTATCACATACATTCCCTGTGTTAGATTTAATCTTATCAGTTGATTGTTTAGTACACCTTCCAATACCCTTCTGCCGTTGAGGTCGGCAACATAATAGGACGAACCTAATGGGGCCTTTGAAATATTAATATATTCTTGTGCAGGATTTGGGTAAAGCCCTGTAGTAGTTACTTCTTCGGGTTTGTTTGCTGAAAGTACGTCTCCTGTCAAATCATCAATGTCTGCCGAGAATATCGAGACACCATAGGTTGCTGCGATCAGTCTGTTCGTTTCCGTTTGAATTTCAAGATCGGTTACTACTACGTATGGGAAATTGCCCCCTGCTCTATACCAGTTAAACCCGTTATCTATAGTCATATAAACCCCGTTATCTGAAGCTATAAACCAAGTTGTTTCGTCGTAGATTTCTATATGGTTTATGGGCATTTCTTCCAGATTTCCCGATACGGGAATCCAGTTTTGACCGTAATCTGAACTCAAATAGAGGTGTGGGGTTTCATCATTATCTCGATATCCCGAAACGGATATCAGAACTTCGGATTCCTGGAAAGGTGAGGCTTTTACATCCGTCACGTAAAAGCCCGGTAGTCCATCGGAGATGTCGTTCCAACTGTCACCTCCGTTTTGGGTTACCCATGCCTTACCGTCGGAAGTTCCCGCATAAATTACATCACCATTCACCTCCGATTGCCAAATCGTACTCACATTCCTTCTGTCAAAGAACTCCTCACTCTCATCTACCAGCACAGGCGAAATTGGTTCCCAAATGCCGAATGGTGATCCTTCCATCTTATAAACTCGCTCGCGAGCCATATACAGCGTTGTATTTTCTTCGTGATCCATTCGAATAGGTGCATCCCAGTTCACTCTTTCATTAAATGGATATCCATCGATCAGAGGTATCAGATCGCCAAATTCAGAATCAAAGCAGTAGAAGAGCCCATTCTGAACCGTCATGTATGTCAAGTTTCCAAAAATTGGATCGATAATGGGCTGAAATCCATCACCCCCGAAAAACCTCAACCAATCGTCGGTTGGCTCTTCTCCAATGCTTATCGATGTTCCGTTGTCCTGCGCACCACCGTATATCAGAGAAATGTCATGCGGACTCGTTGCGATTCGGTAAAACTGCGTATTGGGAATATTATCGACGTCTTGCCAAGTTTCGGCTCCGTCTGAAGTTCGATAAAGCCCTCCATCCGTGGCTAGGAGGACGTCATCAGGACCTATGTAAACCATGTCGTGTTTGTCGGCATGAACGATATATTCAAACCATGGCGGAGCACTCATCACCCAATTATTACCACTATTGTTGGTAGAGTATAGATCGACTCCCAGTAGACTTATTTGATTTTGATTTGTTGGATTGACTCCAATCTTCCCGAAGTACCAACCAAATCCACCCAAAGCGTTTGCAGGAATGTCGAAAGTTGGGATTGTTTCAAAGTTCCCCCCGGCATTTTGACTCTTGTATATTCCTTCTAGCTGGTAAGTAGGATTTACATAAACAGCAAAGAGCACGCTTGGATCACCCTCCCATAAGTGCAGCCCTATTCTGCTCATCGGGCCTTCGGGTAGGCCGTTACTTAGTTCCTCCCATGATTCACCTCCATC
Source organism: uncultured Cryomorphaceae bacterium (assembly GCA_942492545.1). GTDB lineage: Bacteria > Bacteroidota > Bacteroidia > Flavobacteriales_D > Cryomorphaceae > JAKVAV01. The sequence continues at coordinate 77,594 of CALOFA010000016.1, forward strand.
GGTCGTTTTAAAAATTTTGGCATCGTCACCTTCGGCAATGCTTTCGAGGTTGGTGCGAATTCGGTTCCACCCTGCAGCGTAAAGTACGTTAGGATCTTCAGGATTCATCACCAAATCAATTACTCCTGCCGACTCGCTCACAAAGAGTACTTGTCCCCAAGTATCGCCACCATCATCACTCCTGTACAATCCTCTATCGGGCCCTTCTTGGAAAGGATTTCCCATTGTAGCAACAAAAATTTGGTCGGAGTTATCCGGATTTACAATGATCTTAGAAATGATTCTGCTTTCTTCAAGACCAATATTTTGCCATGAATCTCCCCCGTCAGTGCTGCGATAAAGGCCATTACCTATGTAAACCTGCCCGCTAATGTTTGGGTCACCTGTGCCCAGGTAAATGGTTTCGGGATTGTTTGGGTCATAGGCAATATGCCCAACGGGCAAATGTGTGAGACTTTCAGTAATGGCTTCCCAAATCTGACCATCGTCTTCCGTGCGGTAGGCCCCGCCCCCCGCAGTTCCTATAATCCAGGTGCTTGGGTCATTCGGATGAACTGCGATGGTGTTGATTCTTCCTCCAATATTAAATGGCCCTTCTTGAAGCCACTCTGTATCAATCGTTTTGGATCTGTTTAAACCAAATTTTTTTCGAGCTCTTTCAACACTTTTCAGCAATACTTTGTGATCTACTATGCTATCGGGAAAGGACCGCTGAAAATAGAAGTGCTCGTATGGTGCGTACTTTTCATCCAACTTATTTGACTGTTCTTCGCAAGCCAAGAATACCAGCGGAAAGAGAAAAGCAATAAAACCTTTTTTCATATTCTCCAATTTGGAACAATATCATTAAGTTGAAGGATCTTCACAATTAAAAATAGAGGCTATTCTTACATTCCCTCGGAGAATGATTCAAATAATCAGGAATAAAATCCGAAATTGAAGTAAGCTTAAGACAACTATTTCAAACTTGATGAGTCAATCAAACAAAAGAGAAAGTAAAGAAGTGGATGACCAAGAATTGGCCAAAGCCTGTATGGAAGGAAATACCAAAGCGCAGGCATTGCTTTATGAAAGGCATTCAGGACAAATGATGGCGCTTTGTTTGAGGTACGGAAAAGACTATGAGGAGGCTCAGGACATGTTCCAAGACGGATTTATTAAGGTTTTCAATAAGCTGGATAAATACGACGGAAAGGGGCCGCTGGGAGCTTGGATCAGACGAACCATTGCCAATAATGCATTGGACCACCTCAGGCGAACGAAGCGTGAGCAAAGAAACATTTCTCTTTTTGAAGTAGAGTATAAAATGGATACCGACTCGACGGTTCAACCTATGGATGAGGAAGAACCAATGGTGTCGGCAGATAAATTGACAGAATTGATTGGCCAAATGCCGGATGGTTATAGAACGGTTTTCAACCTTTACGCAGTTGAAGAGTATACGCACAAGGAAATTGCCGAACAGCTCGGAATTACTGAAAGCACTTCGAAAACCCAGTACCGTAAGGCAAAGGCTTATATGAGAAAATTGATTTCAAACGAAATAAAACAACCTATCCGTGAGTAAGGATTTATTTGAACAGCAAATAGGTGAGACTTTGCGAAAAGCAGAATCCACTCCACCGGCCGGCGCTTGGGAATTAATCAAATCCCAAATTGCCAAGCCTTATACCCCACCTTTCAAGTTTCCCACATGGGCAGTGGTGGCTGTATCTGCCGCTCTTTTGGGCGGCATGGCATGGAGTGATCAGAACTCAGATATCGCAGTTTCTGATCAAGTGATGGTCAGTGCTTCTGTAGAAGAGGAGCAAAAGATTCAGCCTACTGAGGCATACACCAATAGCGGGATTCAAGAATTTTCTGATGATAATGTAGCAGAAGACGATCAATTGATTGTATCGGAAATGACTCCTGCTGCCACAACCGAAATAGAATTGGCTGAAGCCGAAAACGGTGAATCTAAACCTTCCGATGAGTCAATATCAGAAGAGAATTTCGGTGGTCAGACCGGTAGACAAGAAGAGCTTAAGTCTAAGGCTAGCTTCCCCATTCAAGTGCAAGCTGCACAACCATTGGAAGCTTTGGTACGACAAGCGAATGAAGAGGCGGAGAAACCCGAAATTTTTGAGGAGAGCAACACTGCTGCAGCTCCAAAAGCCGACCCGATCCTTTCTGTAGAAGGGGTAAGAACTTGCTACACTCCGTGCGAATTGACTTTAACCGCAAAAGGTAATGCGGTTGAATACAGCTGGGATGCCGCTTCATTCGGGCTGATGCAAGGAAAGAGCTTGAATCTAGTGATCAACGAACCTCAATCATTGACGGTTTATGCGATAGCTCGATACGAAGACGGTTCAGAGCGAACAGTACCAAGAACCATTGAGGTAAAGCAGGGCTCAGAGCTTTTCGTTCCAAACTCATTTACACCAAACGGAGATGGGCTCAATGATTCCTATTTGGTAAGAGGATCGGGAATCGAATCATTCAGTATGACCATTATTAACTCTAAGGGCAAGGTTGTTTTCCAAACAATCAATATCAATGAGGCTTGGAATTTTGATGGCTCTGCCAATGATTTGGAGAACGAATTCTACACGGCCATTGTGCGAGCAGTTGGATTCGATGGAAAAGTCATCACTAAAAACGAACGCCTGACCATTTATCCATAACAGGATTGGCATAGCGCAAATACAAACTTACGAAGGCGTCATAGTCATCCGTTCCGCCTTCAACTCCTTGAATTTTCAAGTAGCTGTCGTTTACCGCTTCCGACAGTTCGGGAAAGTAGGGTGGGGCATCGCTCATTCTTCGCCAAATGGCCAAGCGGTCAATCTGAAGTTCTATGGGTATGGCTTCGGCCAAAATTACTCGATCGCTCTCTTCCAGTTTTCGATTGACTTCACCTGCAGTGTACCTCCAAAGGGAGTAAGCGGCAGAGTATTCCCAAATAGGGTTTCCTGAATGGATCAAGGCCATGTAGGCCACAAGGTTGGCTTCACCCTCGCTGGTGATGCCGTAAGCGTGGGCCATCTCGTGTGCTGCCGTGAAGGTGCCCGTCAAAAGACCGGCATCCGATTCTACATTGGCTTCGCCAGTGAAGGGGTTGTAGATTCCTCTTATTCCGATGCGTCTCAGTGCGCCTAAGGGCTTTACTTGCCTTAACGCGACATCCGTGCGGATTGGGTAGCCAAAGTCAGATAAAACATCCTTAACGGCGGTATTTAGTTTTTGAGCATCGATTTCCATCCCTAAATCCTCAACTGAAGTCGTATCGGTTGGTAGCTCTATCTCTTCCCGCTTTTCGGCGGCCTCGTTCATAACGTAGAGGTAGAGCTTTGCCACATCATATTGATGGTTGTTTTCGGCCAGTGACATCCGCTCAGCCAGGCTCGGACCAACGTAATTGTAGCCCCACAAAACCAGAAAGAGAGCGATGAGACCACCACAGAAATTCAGTAGCCTCCTGCCGAAAGTCAGCCACTTTATCTTGACCTTGGATTTTGGCAGTCGCCAAATAAGCCAAGCGATGGCGATAAAGATCAAAAGATAATACCCCGAGACAGGCAGAGCCGATCCAATAGGGTATTGCATGTTCCTAATAAGGGGAAAAACCCCTTGGAAATAAACCAGTTCAAACGCTTCAGGAAATCCTGCGAAGATCAGCCTTAGGATCAGGGCTAACCCTAGTAGTATCAGTCCTCCGAAGCGTTTGAATGATTTTTTCATTTTTCAACGGGGGAGGTTCTGCCCAATTCGGTTATGCCCATTTCATATAGCGTGAAGGCCCAAATATCGGCTTGTTCTTCGATTATCTTGGCCATCGGCTTTCCCGCTCCGTGGCCCCCGTCAGTTTCTACTCGAATGAATACGGGGTTGTCGCCGGTGTGCGCTTCTTGAAGCGTCGCAGCGAACTTGAACGAGTGCGCAGGTACCACTCGGTCGTCGTGATCGCCCGTGGTAACTAGAGTAGAGGGGTAAGCCGTTCCTTTTTTTAAATTGTGCAACGGCGAATAAGCGTAAAGTGCATCGAATTCTTCTTTGGAAGCCTCTGCCGATCCATATTCCGGAATCCATCCTTTTCCAACGGTGAACTTTTGGAAGCGCAACATGTCCATCACTCCAACGGCAGGTAGCGCTACTGCAAACAATTCGGGACGTTGGGTCATGGCCGCACCTACGAGCAATCCTCCGTTCGACCCTCCTCTGATGGCTAATTTTTCCGAAGAGGTGTAGTTTTCTGCAATCAGGTATTCCGCGGCAGCGATAAAATCGTCAAACACGTTTTGCTTGTCTGACTTCATTCCTTGCTTGTGCCATTCCTCGCCAAACTCACCGCCACCACGAAGATTCGCCACAGCGTAAATCCCGCCGTTCTCGAGAAAGAAAATATTCGATACGCTGAAGCTAGGGCTAAGGCTGATGTTAAAACCACCGTAGCCATAAAGAAGCGTCGGATTCTTTCCATTCATCTCTAGGTCCTTTTTATGGACAATAAACATCGGAACTTCCGTGCCGTCTTTGCTTTTGTACTTCACTTGCTTAGAAACGTAGTCTTCGGGATCGAATTTCAAGTCGGGCTTGTTGAAAAGCGTTGACTCTCCCGTGGCAAGGTCAAATTCAAAAATAGTGGGAGGGTAGGTGAACGAGGAAAAGGAGTAAAACACGGTTCCATCTTCCTTTTTTCCTGAAAATCCCGATGCTGAACCCGGTGCCGGAAATTCTATTTCGCGAATCGTGTTGCCGGCATAGTCCATCTGAAAAACCTGAGAAGTGGCACTCTTTAAGTACTCCGGAAAGAGGTAGCCCCCTGCGGTACTTAAGTTTACCAATGTTTCTTCCCGTTCAGAGATGATTTCCTCCCAATTTTCTAAAGCGAAATTCTTCGGATCGATGGCCACCACGCGATAATTGGGTGCATCGATATCCGTTAAGGCAATGAACTTTCCGTCCTTATGGTCGATGATGGAGGTTTTATTGGCAAAGCCTTCTCTCACCTTGGTGAGCTCACCATCGGTTTCAAGGTTTTTGAAATAGAGCTCAAAACCATCGGTTCCCGAAGCGGCGTACATCACGAGGTACTTGTCATCTTCGGTGACGCTGCACCAGTGGTAGAGATCGGGATTTTCGTCATTGCGGTAGAAGAGTTTGTCTTCGCTTTGAGGAGTGCCGATTTTATGGTAGTAAATGCTGTGGTGTTTATTGTCGGCGCTCAGTTCCGTTCCCGGTTCAGGTTCGGGGTAGCGGCTGTAATAGAAACCATCCTTAAACCATCCTGCTCCCGAAAACTTCACCCATTCGAGCTCATCGTCCAAATCGGTATTCGTCGCAATCTCTCGAATGTAAATCTTGCTCCAGTCCGATCCGCCTTCAGACTTGGTGTAGGCCATGTACTTGTTGTCAGCCGATGCGCCAATTAAATTGACGCTTATCGTTCCGCTTTCCGAGAGGGTATTGGGATCGATAAAAACGGTTGGATCTCCGTCTTTTCCTTTTTGGAAATAGATAACGGCTTGGTTCTGTAGTCCGTCATTTTTGTAAAAGAAGTAGTAGTCACCTGCTCGGAATGGCGAAGAGAGCCTCGGGTAATTGATCAGCTCGGTTAGTCGATCTTCTATATGCTGTCTGAATGGGATTTTTTCAAGGTAAGATTGAGTCACCTCGTTTTGGGCTTTTACCCAAGCTTCCGTATTGGCAGCTGTATCGTTTTCCAGCCAGCGGTAGGGATCTGCTACCTTCGTTCCGAAATAGTCATCAACAACATCAACTTTTTTCGTTTCGGGGTAGGTAATGGCTTCTTTCTCTATCATGGGAGTTTCAGTGCTGCATGCCGCGGCGATACCTGCCGCTAAAATTAGGATTGACCTTTTCATATTAAGAATGGGCTTTACGCAAAAATAGGAGTTGAACTTAGATTTGATTTTTAGGCATAAAAAGAGGGATGACTTTCCCATCCCTTCTTAATATTAATTGATTTGATATTCTAAACTACCAGGCTTCTCCGTCATCTTCGTCCAATATCAATAAGGCCTCTGATAACTCACCAAGCGTTTTGATATCGTTTTTGACTTTCGCCAATTCTCTTCCTCTTTTGTAGAAAGTAATGGCTTCAGCGGTTTTATTCTTCTCTTCTAACAATTTACCCAATTGGTAGTATGTGGGAAGGTAGTCGGGATCATTGTCAATGATCTTGCGGAAAAAAGAAATGGCCTTCGCGGTCTTTCCTTCTTTTTTGTATTCCAAGGCGGCTGCGTAGTTCAGAAAAGTATCGTTTGGATTCTTCTCGAGCATCTCAGCGATTAACTCCATTCGATTGTGACTTATGCCTTCCATTTTGAATTTACTTTGAGTACAATAGGTAAAATTAAGGTCTTTCGAGTGCTTCTCATAGTGGCAGTTTGCCAAAAATCGTGAAGTTTTCAACCGGTTTTCACAGGCAAGATGCCTATACTACAGAGGTTTGACTTTTAACGTACTCCATTACCTCATCGACCTGTTCGGGTTCAAACCACTTTATGGTGTCGATCTTTCGGAACCAAGTTAGCTGCCGCTTTGCATAATGTCGGCTGTTTCGCTTGATAAGCCTCACTGCTTCATTGCGATCGTAGTCGCCATCGAAAAAAGAAAAGAGCTCTTTGTAGCCAACCGTTTTTAGTGGGTCTGCATTTCTGTGACTCACCAGAGATCGGACTTCTGCTTCCAGTCCTGCTTCGATCATTTGGTCGACGCGTCGATCGATTCGTTCGTATAACATATCCCTCTCGGGACTGATGCCGATCCAGATGGGATCAAAATATTTTTCGGTTTTTTCCTGATCCCTTAATTCGGCCAGAGGCTTTCCACTCAGCTCGACTAATTCGATGGCCCGCATAACGCGAACTTGATTCTTGTGATCAATGCCCTTTTTGGCATCGGGGTCAGATGTCGCAAGCCGATCCAAAAGTGATGGAAGCCCCTCGTTTTCAAATTGGGCGATGAGTTCTTTTCTCAAGATTTCATCCGAGGGTAAATCGTCCAAGCCCTCCATCAGCGAACGGATGAAGAGTCCTGATCCACCTACCACAACGGGCAGTTTTTTGCGACTTAGAATCTCTTGAATTCTCTGTTCTCCTTGCCTTTCGAATTCTCCCGCAGTGATCGGGCTGTTAATACTGCAATGATCGATAAAGTGGTGGGGAACTCCCTGCATTTCGGCCGCGGTTGGCTTAGCCGTCCCGATGGACATTTCCGTGTAAAACTGTCTGGAATCGGCAGAAATCACTTCGCCGTTTAAGGCTTGGCAAAGCGCTATTCCGACTGATGTTTTTCCCCGCAGCGGTAGGCCCGCAGATCACGGGGATTTTGGGTTTAGATGAGTTCGTCGTAGTCATCTATGTTTTCGAATCCTTCTTCCTCTTCAAAATCGTCGTCAAATTCGCCGTCGAAATCTATTTGAAAGGAATCAACCGGTTCTTTAGAGTGTTCGTCCGGAGCATCGCCCACGGTTAAAATGACCGAAGGATAAGTTTGACCCGTCTTTGCCTCAGAGATAGCCACCAATTCGACAAAGAAAATCCACATTCTCATGAAGTCATAGAGATAAAGCAACTTTTGACCTTCTTCAAAAATCATCTCGTCCAGACTTGTTTCTTTCATCATCTTGATGCCTTCATCTCCCGGTCCACCCATATCCATTTGGGTGATTTCTTCGCCTTTGTCCCAGTCTTCATTGCTCATATAGAATGAGGCTATTTCATCGCCCGAAAACTCAAAAGCTTCGACAATGGCCTGATGAAATTCTTCAAAAGTATCGGAACTCTTGATTTCGATATCACGAAAAACCTCTTCCGATTGATCGGGAAGAACTCTGAAATGAAAAATTTTGTCGCTCATGAGGCCGCAAATTTACGCAATAGGATAGAGGTATCGAAGCGCTAAAAGTTTAAGCTGATCCCGTTTTCGATGGAATAGATAAATTTGGTGATGGGCACGATAGGACGATCTTCGTATGCCAGCCGCACGCCCGTTTTGAACGAAATTTTTTCGTTGATTTGAAAGTTGAGGTTCGTGCTGTTGGTGTATCTGTTTCGAGTGGCTTCTATGTCATCATCGTATCCCACTTGGTAGTATACGATTGTATTCATATCCACATGTTCTCCAATTGACCAGCGTATGATGATATTTGAACTGAGTTTCAGAAATCGAGCTTCTACTTCTTCACTGTCAACGGGAGACAACCATCGTTCGAATTCATACATAGGTCCGGAACCTACAGTGAGCATGAAATTAACTTTTCGAATGGCATTCCATCTGAGCGCACCACCTGCCAATAGTCTGTCGTTCAATCCACGGAAGTCGTCGTACTGAGCTTGCGCGAAAAGCTCAGGACTGAATCTTGTCCGAAAGTTAAAGGTACTTCGAACATGAACGTTCCCATTGTTTAGAATCTTGCTGGAGTTGTTCTCGACATAAGACACTTCACCTAGAAGCATATAGAAATGCTTTCCCGGGGCGTAAATGGAACTGATTTCGGAACCGAGCGCGAGGAACTCAGCGCGCTCTTCTGCCGTTGCACTGCGATTGTAAAGATCAAAGTTTGCTTCAAGTTTAAGCCGGAAAGGATCTTCCCGGCTTAAACTATCAAGTCTGAACTTTTCGATGTTCATGATTTGCCCTTTCACTTGAAGTGAACTAAGACAAACGAGAAAGAATGCGAACAGAATTTTTCCGCTGTTGCGGATACTCATAAATAACTTAGTTCGAAATAGTGATGGTATTGGTCATTTCGATGGGAACAGTCATTCCATCGGGAATTTGAGGGTTAGGAGCGAGCGTTATACTTCCTACAATATCGTCTTTCAGTGTACCCGAAGTTACCCATCCACTGGCTACTTCAACATTTAGGGTACCTGATCTTTCTCCCTCGTAATATTGCGTGGCATCCATACCTTGCATGCTTGTGCTGGCATTGGCCGGATCAGTTTCCAATGTTGCTTTTACTTCAACAACTGCAGTTCCACCTTCAACTGATTTTAAAGTGTAAGTAGTCTTCGAAATAATGGGCAATCCCGTAGATGTGAATTGCTCCTTGGTCCAAGAATCCCCAACTTTCACAGATTTTTCAGGAAAGATATCAGTGGTCATTTCCAAGTTCTTTGCAAGACCGTCGTCGCCAAAACTGCTTGCTACCTGCTCAGCCATTGCCGGGCCTCCTGCCATCTCTGCAGTAGCCTCTTTCACCATTTCTTCAAGACCCATCACTTCTTCTACCATTCCTTTCTCGGTGATCTTTGCGTCAAATTTCTTGTCTGTTAAACCTGCCAAAACCTTCGACATGGGATCAACGGTTTCAAGTGATGCTGTATCAGAGGTGAAGGTTTGAGATTGTCCCATTCCTGTCATAGACATACCTACATTGCCGTACCAGATGTTGTAGGTATCGGTTTTGCCATTATCCTCGGCCAATTCCATGTAAGTCGTTGAGGAAGCCGTTGTATTGATTTCCATCACTTGACCCATCATGGTTTGCTTGGTCACGTTAGCAACTTCCGTCTTCTGCGTGTACTTCTTTCCCTTCTCAAGGTTCAATTTCATGTCCACCTTCTGAGCGAGGACGATAGATGGAGCTATAAGAGCTACCCCGATTAAAGCTTTCGTAAATTTCATTGTCTTATTTGTTTGAGGCCAAAGAAAGCAAAAAATCAGCCAAGATTTAATTAGCTCATCCCATTATACTGCCGTTCATGTATGAGTGGCAGTTATGGGATTGGTTCTCGTAGTTTAATTCAGTATTTGCGGATATTGTTTAGAACCGATTCTGCCGGGACTACCTGGAGAAGCTAAGCCTTACACCCGCATTGATGATAAAGGTGTTTTGTTTGAAATCAGTGAAATTTTCAAAAACCCCGCTATTTTCTTTTAGCCCGTCGTTTGTGTTCGTTAAACCGAACTCATAAATAACATCCAAGAAGAAAATGGAAACATCAAGACCTGCTCCGATTTGAGCACCCCATTGGCTATCATTCCAATTGACGGCATCATTGATGTCGCCGTTGTCGTATTTGGTGGTGGTTAGAAACATCAACGAAGGCCCCGCCTGAAGCCGAAAGTTTAAGAGGGGCTCAGTAGTCGGGTCGACAAATCGGTATCCCACCAAAATAGGAATAGTAACTCCCTCAACGGTTTGATCTACGTTTACGTTTCCCGAAGAGCTGTATTCAGTAGACCTTGAAAAATAGGCAATACCTGGATTAAGGTGGAATCTATTTCCGATCATCAAACTAGCACCTATCTTGTCCGCCTAATTTTGCTTTGGTGGTTGTGCCGTCTGGCGTTTTGCTGACATTGCTGAAATTCGCTCCTAGATACGGACGAATTTCTACTTGTGAATGCGCCACGAAAAAGAAAGCGAGAAAAATTAAAGTGATTATGGATTTCATAGTAGATAGATTTAGTATTAAAGTTACAGGTTTCTTTAAAGCCATTGTCAATTCTCAGGCAATAAGTTCAAGAGTTTCTGAGACTGCTTTTGCTGCATTTTCCCCTGAACGCATAGCTCCATCAATAGAGGCGTTGGTAAGATAGTCTCCGCTAAGTGGATGTGTTCTGTTATTTGGGTTTGTTCTGGTGGCAATTGATAATGCCGGACGATTCACTGTCGGTAAAGCATAGGGTTTATTTTATTGTTTTAAGGAATTGTAACTGAGAATTGACCTATGATTCAAGTTCTTGCCAAGTCTGTCTTTACAACTTGAGGACTTTCGTTACCACGAACTGTTACAGACCACAATGAACGATCGGAAGGAGCAGACTGCGGGACTACTTCGTCGTGTCGTGCAAAATTATTGATTGAGCTCTTGAGCCGCGCATCTAAACCAATGGAGCGATTCATCGATGGTAGACTCTTTTCCCCACCGAAGTACATAGTTGTGGTATTTTTCCACCTAATGGGATGATCTATTTGAGTGAGAAGATTGTCAGGGTTTGAGGCGATAATGATTTTTTTGGCTGTAATTATGGAGCCATCTTCTAGTTCAACGGAAGGGGCTTGGTTGACTTTCGCAATTTTAGTACTCAATTTTATTTCGGTTGATTTCAACTTAGCCTTAAGTTGCTTGGGTATTTCTCCCATGCCTTTTGCAGGAATGCAGGCACTTCCTTTCGAGAAATTTCTAAAAACGAATCGAAACATAGCAGCGTCTGTGGAAAGCTCTCTTTCGAGAAAAATACCTCCAAAAAATGGTCTGAAAAAGTTCTCAATGATTTTGTCAGAGAATCCAAACTCCTTTAAATAGTCTAGTGTAGTTTGTCGTTCTCCTTCAAAAATTTCATTCAGTGTTTTTGTTTGAAGCTGTTTAGAAAGGTTGAGCATTTTAATCTTGTCGGACAAGGAGCCGACACGTGAAATAGCAGTTGAAGGAAGCGCAGCAATTTTTCTCGTAGGATCAGCGATGGAAAAGCTCCCTTTACTGCCGAAAATTTTCGCTCCCGGCTCAAATTTTTTTAGATCTAATGCTTCAAAATCCAGTAACTCTTTTGCCTTTTCGTAAGTGTCGATAAGCACTTGAAAACCCCTTTCCAAGGTGTATCCATCTATTGTATCCGTTTGTATTCGCCCACCTACTTCGCGATCTGCTTCGATAAGCAGGGTCGTGTGTCCGGCTTCTTCACATTTCTTTGCAGCTACGAGTCCTGCCACACCTGCACCGACGATTATAACGTCGTATTGAGTTTCATTTTTCATGTTGGCCGAAAATAAAAAAAGCAGCTTGAAGTCAGCTGCTCGCAGATGGAATTAAACTTCTTGTTTTCCTAATTCAGGCCTGTCCATGTAGCCGAACTCCTGCTCATCTTCCAGCTCCTCTCCATTATACTCGCCGTATTTCAGTACTACCCAAACCATCCAAATGATCAGAACGGGGGACGCAGCAAAGATTAGAGCAACCCAATTTAAAAGTATGCCTGTACTGGCGAACATGGTATATAGGAGAAGAATCATTGATACTCCTCCTACGGCTATTGACTCGTGTTTCATGGTGATAAAACACTGAATCAGGCATATGGTTCATCACTGACCTTCGAAGTGGCGATCCTTTTTTAATTGAGCTACCCGACTTTCAGCATAAGTCTTTTCAGGGCTTTGAAGAGTGTCCTCCTGAGCTATAAACGTCTCAAACATTTCCAATGTCGGTTTTGAGTCTTGGTAATACACATCATAGCTTTTTGCCAAATGAAAATTGAGAATGTTTCTCGCAGAAAAATGCTTTGCCATAAGAAAGGACTCGATAGCCTCTTTATGATTTCCGCTTGCTTGCTGCATAAGTCCTAGCCTTTCGTAATATGTACCAAGGTTGCCGGAGAGGGCTTTGTTTAATGCCTGTCCATACTGCACCGTAGCCATATCGGTTTGTCCGAGTTTCTCCATGCACAAGCCCATGTAGTAATGCGGATAGTCAAGCTCGTTGACACTATTTGAAAGTAACCTAAGGATATCAATCGCTTCTTGATATCTCCCCAATTGATAGAGTGATATTCCTTGATAGCGCATCGCCATAAGCGGAGGGTTATCGATCATCAGAGGATCCAGCCATTCTATTGCACCTTCCCAGTTCTCTGAATCAAAGGCAAGTTTGGCTTTGGTGAGTCTGCTAAACCGGTTTGAGGGGTCTAGTTCCAAAGCACGACTTAAAATACTGTCGGCATCACTGTACTGTTTGAAATCCACTAGCAGCTTGGCAAACCCCGTAATCGTTATTAAATCCAGACTGTCATTTTGGTAAGCCAAGGAATAATAAGCCAAAGCTTTATCCAATTTCTGCGACTGAACGGCACTTTCAGCAGCTTCTCGGTAGAAATAGGCATTGGTGGGGTTGATGAAAATAAGCTGCTCGTAAAGTTCCAGAGCATCACCATTCGAAGCTTTTAAGAGTTCTGCCGATGCCAGCAAGGAGGGCACGTGGGTGCTGTCTATCTCCAGCGCTTTGTTTAGATTTTTGATCGCATCTTTTTTTCGTCCTTTTTTTACCAAGGCTTTCGCGGTCAAATAGTATGCATTGATGTTCTCACTTTCGTTCAACTTCCATTTTTCTCCAATGACTATGGCGGTTTGGATTTGCCCGTTTTCCATGGCAGAACTGAACTGACGGTAAAAGTCTGAATCGTTATCCTGTGCAAGGAGCGAGATGACAATAAGGAGGAACGAAAAAAGAGTGAGTGTTTTTTTCATACCCCGAATATAAGAGAGTCGGGGCAGATCAACTAATTATTTAGTTGAAAGATAAGTTCAATTTTTTAGGCTTCTCAGATGGCTGCAGCCAAAGCAGAAATTCGAAACCAATACGCTTTTCCTTGCTGAAGACCTCTTACGGTAAAGGAAGTTGAGCGAGTTTTGCTATAAACTCGCCAATCCGGTTTATTGGTCTCTTCGAAATTTGCGTACTCAATTACGAAAAGTGAATTCGGGTCGTGGTAGTTCCATTCGAGGTGAATGGGTAAAATGCTATTCGCAGTAGCAACTTGTAAACCAATCGGACGCATGGGCGCATTTTCAGCTGAGAAACCTTTTTCCATTCCTTTCAAGACAAAAACCAAGTCTATGAAGCATTCCAGCAGCAATCCGGGTTTTCCCTTGTCAGCTGAAAACAATACGTTTTCCAATCGCTCAACAGACCATTTTAGCTCTTCGAGTCGGCCCTTCTTTTGAAGAAGGTTTTCTCTTGCCTCTCTCAAGGCAGAAATACATCTGACTTGCAGAGATTGTTCGTTTTTTCGGATTGCGTATTGTTCGCTCATTTCTTGGTTGTTCCTTGTGCGATACGATGGTTGTACTTTTTTGTTACACCGGCTCTTGGCTTTGGTTAATTATCAATTTATGCCTTGGTAACGCAAACGGGTTTTTACAGGTTGGTTATTATTTCTTCGAGTTTTAAATCGTTTTTCTCTACACCTTAAATTCCAGTTGAATATAAGGTGCTTTTTGCTCTAAGTAGACTAAAGTTTTAGCCTAATATGGGATTCTAAAATGCCGAGATTTTGAATCAAACCGTCAATGAGAAAAACGAATTTTGATTCTATTCAGTCTTTGAAAAGGCTTTTTTAACATGTGTCCAAGCCTCAGAAATCTCTCCTTTGAAGTTCGTCCATCCCTCTTCCGTCTCTTGGCTTATTTCTCCAAGTTTTGATTCCAAGTTACGGATGGATTTGTTCAAATCTTCTTTCTTCTCCTTCCATTCATCTGAAGCATCCGCAGCGCCGAGAGAGATTTGCAGCCTCAAAAGGTCGAATCGGGTATGCCATTCATCGAATTTCGAATCTGCTTTTGCAGCTATTTCACGAACGTTTTTCTTTGAATCGCCCATTAATTTTATAGAAGCTTCATTCGCGTCCTTAATCAATGAGGTAAGCTTTTTCTTTGCTCTTGTAAGGCCTCTTTGGTCTCAGCCTTGCCAAGTGCAGCTTGCACTTCAAGCTCCTCAAGCTTTTTGCGCATTTCCGTTGAAGCAATTGAAGCTTCACTTTCCAGAGAAGATCTGGTTTCTTTTGACCAGTTGAGTATTTCTTTTTTCTGTTCTTCGAATTTGTCGCTTAGGTCTTTTGAGCCTAGGTGCAACTGCACACGAAGTTCATCAGCTGTAGCCCTCCAGCGATTGATAAAATTCTCTTTGTCCATTTGAGTAAGTTTTGGTTGCTGTAAATGTATACAATTATAACTGACTTTAAAGCCGTTATCTGAGATTTTCTTTAATGCTCTGAAAGGCTCTTATTTCAAAGGGATACAACTAGATAACCGGAACACTCATACCAAAGAAATTTCCAAAAAGAAACGGCGGGCCCTCTTGGGTAAGGCTGCCATTCCTTCACTTTCCGAAAATCAAAATATACGTTAATAAAGAACCGCTGCTTGAGCATTTATCTTTCCCCATCCAAAATCACCATTTCGAGCAGGATAGAAGTTCGATGCGTTTTTCAAAGCTTCCAATACATCTTCTCTTGATTGAGACAAATCATTGGACCAAACCAAAGCAGCTATTCCTGCAGCAGTAGCCGTTGCTACTGAAGAACCTCCCGTATAGTTCGGGTCGTTGCCCGAATCTGCAAGGGTCAAAGGTGTCCTGTTTGAATTGTTGCGATCTTCCATGGTTACCACGAAATCTACCTGAGAACCACTATGGCAAGTCGTGCACTTTTCCATGGGAAAACCTGTCTTCGTTCCGGTTACGGCTATCGTATTGGCAAGGGTCGCAGGAAAAATCACTCCGACGAACGTGGTGAACTCAAATGAGGTTCCCGCTGCCGTGAAGATCATTTTACCCTGATTGTAAGCAAAGTTGATCGCATCTGTAATTTGACCACTTGAAAACAGATTGCCCATTGACATGGAAATGATGTCTACATCAGCTCTATTTCCCAAAAAGGTAAATGCATCGGATACTCCGTCTTGTTCGGCACTCGAATCGTGAACGACATCTTCGGCAGCACGGATTCCAATCAGATTACTCTGAAAAGCCACGCCCGCAAATGATCCATCGCTACTGGCCGGTCCTGCTGCTGTACCTGCCATACTCGTTCCATGTCCGCATAGGTCGTCAATTCCGTCATTTTCACAGAAAATAAATAAGAAACAAGGATCGTGAAATCCATAGCGCTCTACGGTTCGACTTCCTGAAAGTCCACCCGAAAACTCGCTGTTCAACTTTGCTTGATCAGAGGATATTCCCGTATCGATAATACCCATTGTTATGCCGTTTCCACGGCTACTCGTTTTCCAAGCCTTGTGAATCTTCATGTCAATGAAGTTCCAGCTTACTCTGGGCCCTTGGGGTGCTGTAAAATAATCCGCGGGACTGGGATTGGCTATGCCTGAATTTCCTCCGCAGCCGCTGTCGGATCTGTAAGGTCCCTGCTGCTCAAATGTAAATCCCATCGGCTCAGCGTAACGCACTACGCTGAAGTTACGTAGGTTGGCCAAGATTTCGTAATCCCATATTCTTATGTTGAAATAGGGCAGTGGCTTATCGCCAAAAACCAGTAAATCTTCTGCTTCCACAGGCAGTGTCGGATACTTGCGTTTGGTCTCCGAAACCACATAATTGATCAAACTATTCTTGGTGTTTTTCCATTCGGGCGACTCTACATCTATTTGGTGAATGCTTTGATCCAAGTTTGTGTAGCCATCGGGCTGATAACCCACTGAGATCACACTATCAGATGAGAGAGCCGTGCTCCACACGGTGAAATCGTCATAATTCGACCAAGAAACAACACCATAACGCTCCAGATGGGAAGAGAATTCTTCAACCAATTCTGAGTAACTCAAAGGTTCTCGGTCATTTAAAGGTTCAATGGAATTGATAAGAATCAACTCTGTATCAGGAATTGTTGAACCAGTTGGTGTGCTGTCCTTTTCTTTTTGGCACGAAAGCAAAGCAATGGTAAGGAGGGTGAATGTGAAATAGCGTAAGCGCATGGTTAAAATTATTTGGTTGTGTGCAAGTTCAACATTCTCTGCGAAAAAAGAAAGAACCATTTACAAACCACCTTAGTAGCATCATGGAAGTTTTATATTTGCACTCCTTTAAAAATCAAACCATGAAAAGAAATCTTTCACATCTACTCATTGCTTTCTTTGCTGTCGGCATTATGACTGCTTGTCAAAATGACGGTGGTGAAAAACAAACGGATCAAACTTCAGAAAACGTTTCTGAAGAAAGCGAAGACGACTTCAAAACCTTGACGGAGCAATTCGCAGACATTAAAATTCTGCGTTATCAGATTCCTGCTTGGGATGAACTTACTTTACAACAGAAAGAGTTGACCTACTACCTAACCCAAGCCGGGACTGCAGGAAGGGATATGATGTACGATCAAAATTACCGCCATAACCTTACCATCCGTAGAACGCTGGAAGATATTTACAGAAACTACGATGGAGACAAGTCGACCGATAATTGGAAAGCATTCGAGACCTACTTGAAACGCATCTGGTTTTCAAATGGAATCCATCACCATTACTCCTACGAGAAATTCACACCCGAATTTGATCGTGTTTACTTGGAAACCTTACTTGCTGAAACGGGGTCAGAGTTGAGCGATGAAGTGATGACCGTGATTTTCGATCCAACGGTAGATTCTAAGAAAGTGAGCAAAGACCCGAATAAAGACCTTGTATTAGCGAGCGCCGTAAATTTTTACGATCCTACGCTTACCGAGGCGGACGTGAATGCTTTCTACGAAGTGAAGAAGAAAGACAAAGACCCCAAACGTCCTATTTCTTATGGATTGAACTCAAAGCTCGTGAAAGAGAACGGACAAGTAATGGAGAAAACCTGGAAAGTCGGAGGAATGTACGGACCTGCTTTGGAGAAAGTAGTTTACTGGCTGGAGAAGGCTAAGGCCGTTGCCGAAACGGACAAACAGAAAGAGTCTATTGGTTATCTGATTGAATACTACCAAACGGGTGATCTCAAAAAATGGGATCAATACAATATTGCCTGGGTTCAAGATACCGTGAGCACGGTAGATTATATCAACGGTTTCGTAGAAGTGTACAATGACCCACTCGGATACCGCGGTTCCTATGAAACAGTCGTTGAGATTCGCGATTTGGATGCCTCCAAAAAGATGAAGGTTATCGCTGAAAACGCTCAGTATTTTGAAGACAATTCTTCAATCCTCGATGAGCACAAGAAGGAGAACGTCGTTGGGATTTCTTACAATTTTATCAATGTAGCGGGCGAAGCAGGTGACGCCAGTCCATCTACACCCATCGGCGTGAACTTACCAAATGCCGACTGGATTCGCGCCGAATACGGTTCGAAGTCCGTGAGTTTGGGAAACATCGTTGCGGCTTTTGACAAAGCAGGAACTTCGGGATTCTTGGCCGAGTTTAGCCACGACAGTACCGAGATAGCTTTGGCTAAAAAATACGCGAAGCAAGCAGATAAATTGCACACTGCGCTTCACGAGGTGATTGGTCATGCCAGCGGGAAGTTGAATCCAGGGGTCGGAACGCCAAAGGAGACTTTGAAAAACTACGCGAGTACTTTGGAAGAAGGCCGTGCAGATTTGGTAGCACTCTATTACATGCTCGATCCGAAATTGATCGAGATCGGTGTGATGGATGACTTGGGAGTAGGCTACCATGCCTACGACGATTACATCAAGAACGGATTGATGACCCAATTACGTCGTATTGAGCCGGGAGCAGTTATAGAAGAGGACCACATGAGAAACCGTCAGATGGTTGCTGCTTGGGTATTTGAGAAAGGCGAAGCAGATAACGTCATTTCCAAAGTAATGCGCGATAGTCTGACCTACTTCGAAATCAACGACTACGAGAAGTTGCGCGAGCTCTTTGGAGATCTGTTGAGAGAAATCCAACGTATCAAGTCTGAAGGCGATTATGAAGCAGGTAAGGCGCTGGTAGAGACTTACGGAGTTCAAGTTGACCCGGAGCTTCACGCTGAAGTTTTGGCAAGAACCGAAAAGTTCAACAGCGCCCCTTACGGTGGATTTATCAATCCGCAGCTGGTACCAATTATGGAGGATGGAAAGATTACTGAAATTCGTGTGGAGTATCCCGACGATTTTGCCACGCAAATGCTGTATTACGCTGACGAATTCACGACTCTTCCCGATTATAACTAGAATTGACAATATGTCATTTTACTAAAAAAGGCTGTCTCATTTGAGACAGCCTTTTTTGTTATTTAGCATTCAATACTGCAATTTCACTCCTGTTCGGGCTATTGCCTCATCGAAGAAGGATATATAAAGAGTATATCAACCCCGGAAAGTAAAAGAGTAAGGTAAGGACTAGGCTAATCCAAAACTCCGTCCCCACGCCAAGTATTAAGGCAACGCCCAATGGAGGTAAGAGAATGGTTATGATTATCGTCCAAACATTCACCTCATGAAAGTTTACGTCTCCTTTTGCAGTTTTCTGCCGACTGCTGTTTTTTCTGTTATTAATCTTGAGGGGGTAGGCCTCATTAGATAAAGGGGCAGCAACAATTTCAGCCTCAATTTTTTCAGTATTCGTCGGTTTGCTCATGAGGGCCTTACTCAATTCAGCAGAAGCAGATTCAATTTCAATTCTTTCCTCTGTTTTCACATCGATTACTTGAATCTCAGAATTGTTTGTTTTATTAGGTGTCTTCACTTCAGCAAGAGCAGTTTCGTGAGACGTGTGCAGTTTTTCATCTTTGCTCGCAATCGAGGGCTTTTTAACATTTAAGTTGAATCCTTTGGTGTAGCGTCTCTTTTGGACTAGAGAAGTGGAACCCAATTCTGAACTGGTTTGACAAGAAGTGGCAAGGATTACGATAAGAAGACATAATGCGGAAAGTTGCTTCATGGGTAGTTGGTTTTAAGGATTAAGATTAATATGTAGTTATATTTTGAATCGCGACTACTAGCGCTTCTCAAATGTATTTATTTTTTAATGGCAAATTCTTTACCCAATTATTAAGGAAATTCATCGCTTTGATAAGCGAACCCTCTTAAACGGAGCATTCCGACTGATTTCAATTGCTTACCTGAAAAGAAAGATTCAATAAATTGAAGACTTCACTCTACAACTTTGGGGAAGGGTGATACCAATTGTTTACGATGTTTCTTCTAAACAACCTCTGAAAGTAACGAAATGAAATTCAGTAAGAAAACCAGCCGTTTTGCGCAAGGAATTTCTTACCTTCAGTAAAACAAATCGCCATGAAAAAGCTACTCACAAAAAGCGCATTCAATCTGCTTTCGTCTCTTGCTACGATCGGTGCGGCGGCTTTGATCAGTAAGAGCATTGACAAAAGCTACGAGGTGACTACAGGCAGCGCTCCGCCAAAAAACCCTGAAGCGGACAATGCTCCCATGAGAAACGTGATATTGTACACGGCTTTGACAGCCGCTGCTACGGTAACCGCTCAAATCTTATTGACGAGGCTGCTGACCAGTCAATGGAAAAAGCATCACGGAGAATTGCCTGAGCACTTGAGGTAGAAAGAATTTTGTCGCTTTTGCGTATTTTCAGCCCGATGAAAACGGTCAGCGACGAATCAAATCTTCTGAAAGCAGCTTTTACGCATTACATCCACACCGGATTGGAAGTGTACCGAAAGCCGGCAATCGAGTACATGCGTCATTCTGACGAGCCCATTCCCGACAGAGCGGGGCGACGCCATGCCGAGGATGCTCCTTTTACCTTTATTGATCTCTTTGCGGGAATCGGGGGTTTTCGTTTTGCCCTCGAACGACTCGGTGGGCATTGCGTTTTTACCAGCGAGTGGGACAAGTACTCTCAAGAAACCTATTTCGAGAATTTTGGCGATTTGCCTTTCGGCGATATAACCTCCGAAGAAACCAAATCGTTTATCCCCGACAATTTTGATATTCTCTGCGGTGGCTTCCCCTGTCAGGCTTTTTCCATAGCGGGAAAGCGCGGCGGGTTTAACGACACGCGAGGCACACTCTTTCACGACGTGGCAGAGATCATTCGCCGCAAGCGACCCAGAGCCCTTTTCTTAGAGAACGTAAAAGGACTTTTCAATCACGACCGCGGCAAAACCTTGAAAACGATATTGAATGTCCTCCGCGATGATTTGGGATACACTGTTCCCGATCCGCAAGTGCTCAATGCGCGCAACTACGGAGTGCCTCAAAACCGCGAGAGAGTTTTTATCATCGGCTTTCGCGACGAAGCTGACGCAGTCGGATTCAAATACCCCGAGCCCGATGAGGAGGTGAGCACTTTCGAAGAAGTCAAAGAAGAAAATCCCGTTTCAGTAAAGTACTACCTCTCGACCAAGTACCTCGAAACATTGCGCGAGCATCGTCGGAGACACGAGTCGAAAGGCAATGGATTCGGCTATGAAATTATTCCCGACGATGGCGTGGCCAATGCCATCGTTGTTGGCGGGATGGGCCGCGAGCGAAACTTGGTTTACGACGATCGACTTACCGACTTCAAGCCGATTACCAAAATCAAGGGAGAGGTCAATCGCGAAGGCATCCGCCGCATGACACCCCGAGAGTGGGCACGATTGCAAGGTTTCCCCGAAACGTTCAAGATCGTCGTAAGCGATGCCCAAGCCTACAAGCAATTTGGAAACAGTGTGGCTGTTCCCGCTATCGAGGCTACCGCGCGACAATTGATGGAGGCGCTTCAGCTAAACACTCAGGCTCATGTTCAGGAAAGCCATCACTGATATAGAGCTCAAGGGCGATCAAATCTCTGTTTCCCGAAGTTTGGATATTTCACTGAGCGAAGCAGAGGAGCAAATCGCCAAGTTGAGCTATTCAGGAGTGGGACTTTCCAAAGATCCAAAGGTTGAGAAGGCCAAATTGCCCCCGTTTGCCCTAGCTTTTTATTACCACCTTTTTTCTCAGCGATCGATTCCGACCGAACAGGAACTTTTTGATCGGTACATCTCCTTTTCCGGAAAGACTGAAGAAGGCGAAGTCGTGATTGAGGATGAAAGATATTCTGAAGAAGGCTTGCGCGCTCGATTGCTCAGAACTTATCCCTCGCTCATTCGCGACTTTCACTTTTATCTCCTGCTTCAAGAATCGAAGCGTTTTAATTCGGTGGGCTATTCACTGAGCAAAGACTACTACGACGGATTGGATCTTTCCGTGTGGCATTCCGACCAAACTTATCACCTCTCGGTTTTCGTTCAAACGAGGCGATCCGCTGAATTTAAAAAGAAGAAGTACAGTCGCCACGACTACAGCAATGTGAAAGAGATCTCTATTCCGCTTGCTTTTGACTCCCTGAAGAAATTGGGACAAATTTACGTTTGCACAAAAGCCCACGTTAAGTTGGTTCTGGACCAGATCGATCTTAACAAGGACTTGTCATGAACTACGAAGAGGTCTACGCCGAGAATCCCGCATACTTCGGGAAGCCATTTCCGGAAGTGATTGATTATTTCAAGCGGCAAAGCAAAAAGGGGAAAGTCTTGGATGTAGGCTGTGGCCAAGGGCGAAATGCCATTCCACTGGCAGAAATGGGCTATCAGGTTCATGCCATCGATGTTTCTCCAACTGCGATCACTCAATTGAAGACTCAGGTAGAGACTATAAGTCCTGATTTAAAAGTGGAACAAGAAGATTTTAATACGTTGACGAATCTCGAGCAATTCGACTTTATTCTATTCGATGGTTTCTTCCATTTTTACGACCATGAAATGGCCCAAGAGGAAAATAAGATGCGCCGCCTTTTGGCGAATATTCGCCCTGACTGTAAGTTGGTTTTCTGTTTTGCCGATCACGGAGAATCGGTTTCAGCCTTCCGACAAATGACATCCGAGTTGGAGTCGATTGAAGAGAAACAAATCCAATACGCGTACGTCGACCCCGTTTCTGAGTGGAAGTTTGAAACCAACTATTTCTTCGCAGTTCTGCAATTAGCTCAATAGTAAAGAGGCATCTGGATTTTTTTTTCGGAGTCATGCAATAAAAGTATATACCTCATAGTTCTATGTATTGAATATTGATATATATTTGCCCTATGTATTCAAAAGAACTGCTCAAAGGCACCTTGTCGCCGATTATTCTTAGCCTCCTTTCCGAGAACGGAAAGATGTATGGTTACGAGATTTTCATGAAAGTGAAAGAACTATCCGATGGAAAGATCATCTTAAAAGACGGTTCGCTCTATCCCATTTTGCAGAAGATGCACAAAGAGGGTTTATTGACTTTTGAGGAGGTGTCAATTGGTAAAAGAATTAGAAAATATTACTACATAACCGCTCAGGGTGAAGAGAAAAAGACTGATTACCTCGAAGAACTAAAAGACTTTATGAATACCATTAATCTGGTTGTCTTTCAATCGTTTCAAACCATATGAGCCTCACTGAAGAACAAATCATTTTTATCAGGAAAACTCTTTCTGACGAAGGAATTCATAATGAATCCCTCACCGACGATGTCCTTGACCACATCTGCTGTGTAGTGGAGGTACTACTCAAAAGAGGAAAAACCTTCGATGAATCACTCAATGAAGCCATCACTGATTTGGCTCCCAACGGACTAAAAGACTTAGAAATTCAAACACGCTATTTATTAAACTCAAAACGTACAATAACCATGAAAAAGCTAATGTATTTAATCGGCTTCCTCGGAGCGGCCACACTTTCCTCGGGAATGATTTTTAAACTTATGCACTGGCCGGGTGCAAATGTGATGTCCGTGGTCGGACTAGTCGCGCTCGTGTTCGTCTTTGTTCCACTTTTGGCATTGGACTTCTACCGTTATGAAGTCTCAAAAGCCTTATCAAATCGATTCCGATTTTTTTCGGGAGTGATTGCTACGGTTCTTATCGCGGTGTCAATCGTTTTTAAAATGCTTCACCTTCAAGGTGCCGGTGTACTGCTCGTTGTCGGAGGATTTATCTTCGTATTCGCATTCTTGCCTTTTTTGTTCTTTTCGCTCTACAAAAAGTCTGTTTCATAACAGGCACGAAAAGAAACCTGCAAGAAAAGCCGCAGACTCATCCGAGTCTGCGGCTTTTTTTATGCTTTCTTAGAATCTCGCAATTGCGCTCAAAACCACATTCCTTCCCGCTGCAGCAATCCCCGAACTGTATGTCCGATACCGCTGATCGGTCAGATTTTCGACCCCCGCGCTGATCGTCCAGGTGTTTGATAGCTGATACATAGCTCTGAAATTAAGCGTGTACCAAGAAGGCGAATAGGGGTTTCCATTTGAATCGGCAGCATAGAGGTAGGGCTTCCCCTGCTCGCCGACGTTCAAGTCTTCAAAGGCCACCTCTCCGCTGTATTGCGCATTAAGCTCCAGCGTAAACTCGGGCTTCACATAGCGCAGTCTGGTCACCCCAAACCACGGTGCGGCGTGTCGCGCAGGACTAGTCGATCCGTCATCCATCTCCTCTTCTCCATCTTGCCAATTGAATTGACTCGAAAGGGTAAAGTTGCTCGGAAGGATAAGCTCCAACTCCGCTTGGATTCCATACACCGTTGCTTCGGCAGCGTTTTGAATGGCCTGTACTTGACTCAATTCGCCTTGGTACAAAATGCTGTCTTGACCATTCAGCGTAAAGTCTCTCCGCACCAGCGCGTTGTTGAGAATGGTGTAGTATCCCGTCACGCCTATTTTTACTCGGTCGGCGAGGACTTTTGAAATGCCCAATTCGAAATTTGTGGCGTATTCCGCATCGAGATCGGGATTTGGAATCACCACCGATCCGGGCTCTGAGTCGAAGATCTTCCCGATATCATCGATGTTGGGTGCGCGGAATCCCGTGCTTACCACCGCACCGATTCTGATGTCGCTGTACCGCTCGTAAACCAATCCGAGGCTTCCCGTTACGGCACCATTGGTCAAATCGGCATTGTCAAACGGGAGCGGAGTCAGGGTGGTATCAAACTGCGCTTGGATGTCAAAGGCATTGTAGCGAACTCCCGCGTTTAGCGCCAAGTTTTTTCCCAGCTCTTGACGGTAGGTAGCATAAACGCCATAAGAAGCCCAGTCGCTTTCGGGATAGCGAGGTGCTGAGGGAGTTCGATTGCCTAATTCGATATCTTCTTGTGTCCCTTTTGAGCTCACTTGGTTCAAAACTGCCTCGACTCCGTAGATCAACTCTTTTCCTTTTCCAATCGATTTGGTCAGGTCTAGATTGACAGTATACGCATCAACGAATTCTTCTTGAGTGAATCTAAGGGTATCATTGAAATTTCGGTCAATCCGACTCTCTTCAAATCGCTGATAAGCCAACCTGAGGGTGAGGATGTCGTAAGCTCCGCCTTGGCTGCGGTGGGTTACATTCAGGTTATTCATCATCCACACCTGCGGACCATAATACCACTCAGCCGATCGAGGTAGCCCGTTGCGTGTTCTGATGAGTCGATCGTAACGCGGATTATTGCTCGTGGTCGAATAGTGAAATCCGTAGGAGAAATCCCATGCCGCGTTGGGCGAAAACCGCACCTTTTGCATCAGGTTGGTTTGGTTGTAGGCGGTGTTGAGCTGCACTTCGGGATCTGGATTGTCTAATACCACATCCGAAAAAGGTATTGTCTACTGAAAAGGTTCTCAAGTAGTCATCAGGGCCGTTTGATCCCATCCGAAGATCATCAAAATCAGTGAAGCTGACCGACGTAACCGACGACCATTTCTTGCCACCGAAGTTGATGTCAAAATGGGTTGCTCTTTCGTTGTTTGCAGAAGAGTATCGCGCCATGGCTCTTCCCGAAACCAACGTCGTGTCATCGGTTGAGAATTGCGGCGTTAGGGTTTGGAAACTCATCACCCCACCAATGGCATCGGAGCCGTAGATCACCGAGCCCGGGCCAAAGATGATTTCTGCGCCTTCCATAGCCTGTGGGTCGAGCGAGATGACATTCTGCAAATTTCCGCTGCGGAAGATGGCGGTGTTCATCCGAATGCCGTCCACGGCGATAAGCAAACGATTGGTGCTAAAACCACGAATCATCGGGCTGCCGCCACCTTGCTGACTCTTTTGGATAAACACTTCTCCCGAAGTGCCCAAGAGATCGGCAGTGGTCTGCGGATTTTGCAATGTGATGGTTTTGGGATCGATCTTCCGAACGCGGTTGGGGATTACCCGATCGCGCTCGATTCTTCGCGATCCCGAGATCACCACTTGATCGAGGTCGAAGTCTGCCGTTTCGAGTTTGATCACAAAACCTAAGGATTTGATCTCTTCGAACGATAACCGCAGGGTCTCATACCCCAGCAGCCTGATCTCGATTTCTTCCGCATTGGCGAAAGCCGAGATATCCGCTTTTCCCTTTGCGTTGGTTACGGCAAAAGATGGGATGCCTTCAGCGACGAAAGTGGCTGACGAAAGCGGACTTTTGGTGTCTCCGTCTACCACGGTAGCCACTTGGGCGCGCGCTGAGAACACCAATAAGAATAGGAGTATTGTTGTTGTAAACTTCATACAATAAGCAGGTTGTGCAGAGGCGCAATTGAATGAGCCATTGCTATAAAAAAATGCGTGATTCAATTATGAAGTGAAGCGATGCTCGGGAGGCGGAGAATCTACGGTCGGATAAACCGAAGAGAATGATTCAGGATGGTGATAACGTCTTTTTTCGTTTTGTGCTAAAAAGCGAGGTGTTTCGCAAAAGGGGGTTGGCGGATAGACTTTGAAGCCATCAATGAGTTGACGCTCCTGAGGCGGAGCGGATTCGCCTTGACGGGTTTTGGTCAGGGCGGCCAACTTTCGGTTGAGTTCAGTTTCGTCGTGGTCCCACCAAAGGGTATAGAACACCGAGTCGTTTCGCGTTTCAGTATGCACGAGGTCGTACATCTCGCCTTGGTACTCAAATTCCCCTGCGTGTTCCCAGCGAAGCAGGGTTTCCGTTTCTTCTTTTGTAAAGGAGAGGTGAACGAAGGACTCATCGGGTTCTGACTCCATAAGGCGGTGCTTCACTTCGCGGCGCACGATTTCTTTTTTCGCGTGAAGCGAGAAGAAAACCACCCAAAACGGAGCGACCAAGAGGAAGAGTAAAAGTACCGCAGCAACTTTTTTCACAAGGTGCGAAGGTACGCAAGTGAGAAGAGATAAGGAAGGACTGCAATAGTGTAAGAGGGGAAATGACACTTCAAAAATGGTAATTCTCAGTTATCCTCAGCTTTAGATTTAATTCGCGATTTCAGATTTAATTGCTTATTTTCGAAGGGATTATACAATAACCGAATCCCAATGAAAAAACTAATACTACTCTGTGTCACGATAATGATCGGGCAGTCGCTGTCTGCTCAATTCGGAAATATTACTCGCTTCTCTTCCGGAGGTGGTCCTGATATTGGTTCAAGGAATGCAAGAAGCGGGGACCTGAATAATGATGGATTGGTAGATGTGGCATTTCTTCCGGTGGACTCTGATCAGGGAATATATGTGCGTTGGGGCATTCCTGATTATCCTTATTTTGATACGGGCATTGAAAATTTAATTGATGAAAATGGCTTTTTCGAACTGGCGGATATAGATGGAGATGATGATATTGACATCATCGTAGGTGTGATGAAATCATCCCTTAATCCAGAAGGCTTCATCAAGGTTTTTAAAAATGATGGTACCGGTAGTTTTGAGGCAGGGATTTTAGTAGAGTCTCCTGATGATACCGGTGCTCGCCAACTTATCGTTAACGATCTTGATCAAGATGGTGATGTGGATATCTTGGTATCGTTTCATCAGTCTGCCAGCACAGAGTATCCACAGGGTTTAGTGTTTTATGAAAATGATGGATCGGGAACATTTAACTTTGACGTAATTTCCACTATTTCTGCTTACGCCATGGATACCGGGGATATAGACGGTGACGGAGATAAGGATCTTTGGGTGACGGATATCATAACTGACGAACTCGTAGTTTTCAAAATTTGAATAATGAAACTTTCGAATTTCTCGGTTCCAGAGACATTGTAGAATTTCCATCAGAAATTCATGTGAATGATATGAACGGTGACGGATTTTTAGATTTTGTCATTGCTGTCAATGATGTGACAAACTTCATCGTATATTATGAGAATCAGAACACCCCGGGGTTTACTTTTGAATCTGATATGATAAGCAATTTTTCAACCAAACCATCTACTAATGTTAGGATAGCAGATTTTGATAATAATGGAACACTCGACATTATTTGGTCGGGAAGGAAGAATGATAATTCGGGAGCAGGTGGTTGGTTTTCAAATGATGGTTCAGGAGAATTTACTGATGAAGGCTATTTATTAAATGGTCAAGGTACTTTGAGATTGTTACCACTCCACTTGAACAATGACGATCTGATAGACTTGATTAGTGTGAGTGTTTTTAATGGGAGAAATGGAATAGTTTTAAATGAAAATGGAAGCGATATAGAATTTATCCTTTTTAAAAATATTTATAAAGTAACGCATCCTATTTCTATTTCCGCTTTTCAGGATGATGCTGATGCGAATGAAGAATTGCTCACCATTAACCGATTTGCGAAAAGTGCGCTCAAGTTTGACGAAATATTGTCTTCTGAATCAAACGTTGATCTTATCTTTTTTCAGGACTATAACTTTCCGAAAAAAGGGAATGGTTTTGACTTAGATAGCGATGGTGACGCAGATTTACTGTTTTTATTTAATCAAGGATTGGTCATTTTTCGAAATAACGAATCATCATACCAGGATGAGTACTTGCCTTTTAGCGGTTCTATCGATGCCTATAAGGTCTTTGATATAAACGAAGATGGCGTAATGGATATAGTCGGTTTTGACCGAGAGGGCAATTCGCTTTACGCTTGGTATTCAAACGGCACAAGTTATTCAGGAAGAGTATTGATCGCGAATGATATTTTGGGGACATCCGATTTTACCTACACAACCCAGGCCGGAGGTGCAATATCAAAAGGATTTGTTTATCAAAAGACCAACAGAAATATAATAAATCTACCTAAAGGTGAAGGAGTTCAATTTAGCTCCCCCAACGTAATTAAGGAGCCTCTGGTTAAGTTCATCTCAATTTTTGTAGAAGATACCAATGGAGACGGTCTTCCCGATATTTTAGGACATGCATCCACAGCTATATTGCAGTTTTTGAATGACGGAAGCGCAACACTCGGTGAATTGACTCCAATTCATTTTCAATCTGATATTGCAGAACTTTTTCTCGAAGATTTTTCGAAGGATGGATTGGCAGATATTTTGATTCATACCACAGGAGAATCGGGTTCCGTTAGTTTCTTTCTAAATGATGGAGAAGGCGTTTTTAGCTTTGAACAAGGTACTACCGTGCCTTATATCAGCAAGATGGCTCTCGTCGATATAGACGGTGATTCAGATAAAGACATTGTCTTCGGGAAGACAATTTACTTGGACCGAAGGTTAACAATTGTGTTTAATAACTTTAACCCACCTTCCTCTGAAATAGCAGGTGCAGGCTCGAACCAAGGTGGTTTGGGAATGTACGTTTACCCGAACCCTACGGCCAATTCTTTCCGCCTCTCTAACCCTGAAATGTTGGAGGGAGGAGAATGTAAACATTCATATACACGATGCACAAGGGAAGTTAGTGTACCAAAAATCCAACAATTCGAAGTACGATGAGATTAACATCAGCAAATTGCCTGCAGGCAATTACCTCGTAAACATATCGGAAGAAGAAACAGAGGTGCGGCACTTTGTAATGCTGCTGAAACAGTAGTCGCTGTTTTTGAAAAGCACGGATGAGAGGCGGCTCAGTGGGTCGCCGTCTTCTAGTTTTGACTTAGTCCTAAAGATCAACATTGACACGCGGGCGCTACGAAAATAATTTATCCATCATACCGATACACCCCGTTCCAACCGCCAAACCAGATACGGCCTTTTGAGTCTTCATAGGTACACCTCAGTGTGTGGCTGATGCAGCCTTGGGGCTCGAACATTTTCTCGAGGTTGTCGCCGTCGTAGCGAAACATTGATACGTCTTTCTATCGGAAGCCAAACGTTGCCATGGCTGTCTTCAAATAGATCGGCCGAAGCCATCGAGCCGTATGGATCTTTTTCGGTTTCCACTTTCGTGAAAGCGGTTCCATCCCAGCGGCACACACCACCATTTTGGGTGGAAAACCAGTAGTCGCCGTTGTGGTCTTCGAGGATGCTTTTTACGGTATTGTCGCAAAGGCCATCTGCCTCCGAGAGGTTGTCGAGATTGGTGCCGTCAAAGATGTACGCGCCTCCATTGGTGCCAAACCAGATGTTGCGCTTACTGTCTTCCATGATGGAATGCACCATATTGGTGCTTCTTACAAAGTTGACCGAGTCTGATTCGGTTTCGGGGAGGTCGAAGGTTAAAAACACGCTGCCATCGTAGGTGGAGAGTCCTTGAGATGTACCGATCCAAAGCAGTCCTTCGCTATCGAAGGCCAGGCTGTGCACATCATTGTATAGCCAATCCATCTTTTTGGGTGTAATTGGTTATCGCACCGTTTTGCCATTTGGTCAGTCCGCCGTCGGTGCCAAACCACAGCGTTCCGTTTTTGTCTTCAACAATCTCTCGCACGTCATTTCCGGCTATTCCTTGATCGGTAGAGAGGTAAACCACTGTATCGCCATTGTAGCGAATGACGCCCCAACCTTTTGTGCCAAACCACATGGTGCCGTTTCTGTCTTCGTGAATGTCGTTGGTCCATGCCCGTATTTCCAGACCGGGTTCGCTATCGGGGTTGTTTTCATTAAACGGACCGTAGAGTTCATTCTCCGATGCAAGATGGTCGTGTTACCTCCCATGTTATTATCAGTAGTTTCATCTACCTGCCCTTGGCAAGATGTGATGATGAATACAAACAGAAAGGACAGCACTTTAAACGGAAATCTCATGGATGATTTTATTTCACACTAAAGTACGGCACGGCTTTGCTGATGGCTATTTCTAAATGTAAAAGGATGTAAAGCTTGTTAAACTTTTGTTTTGGCACAATCAGATTCACTACCGTTTAATTTCATTCTCATAAATCCCCACCCAATCGTCCACCGTCATCTTCTCCACGAGTTGCCCGATCAGGTCGAACGGAATATCATCCGGCTTCTTAAAGCGGATGCAGCTCTTGCCCATATCCAATTTGGTTTTGCAATGCTTCGGATACTCGGCGGTAAACCATTTGAGCAATTCGGGATTGGCATAGATGCCCATGTGGTAAAGCGCGATGTACTTCTTTTGCGCTGCCAGGTTGATAAAAGGCAGCGGGAGGGAAGTATCGCAGTGGTAGCCGTCGGGGTAGATGCTCTTTGGCACCACATATCCGAGCATCTTGTAAGAGATCATTTCCTCAAAGCCTTTCGGCAAATGGGCCTTGATGGTTTGCCTCAGCTTGATGAAGGCTTCCTTTTTGTCGTCGGCTACTTGGTCTATGTATTCTTCGGGGGTAGTCATGGTGAGTGGGTTTAGTGAGGAAAGATAGGAGATTTGGTATTGAGATTATCCACCGCCATCTATTGTTCATGCCATAAGGAACCAACTTCTTTTTACATGATGGCTTGTCACTTCGAGTGATTTACCCTCGCCTGATATCCATCGGCGAAGGGTAAATTGTATCGAGAAGCCTTTTAAAACCAATTGCTAATAAAGTGGTTCTCGATACAACTCACCTCCTGATCGTCGGTGAGTCACTCCAACTGACATCCTTTTCTAATTCTATCATTCGGCGAATCATTAAATTCTCGATGCTCCTGCAGTTTTCAATGCTAACCTCCAAAATCCCCTTATTTTCACCAACTTGCCAAACCAAGTCATAACACCCATGAAAAAGCTCCATTCCTTCATTCTTCCCTTCTTACTTATTTCTCTACTAGTCGTCGGTTGTGACAGCAACGATTCCGACGATGCAGAAATCGCCCCCGGCTTTTTGCCCTGCCAAGCAGATAGTGCCGACGATACCGTGGTGGCTGTAGCCAATGGCGCATTCGAAGCGCCCCGATCTGCAGAAGCGGTAGTGGTAGACGGCTGCAGCAAAGATGCCATATGGGCCGCGCAAGACTGGCACGGCATGAACTACCGCTGGATGGGAGCAGACCCCGACTCTGCCGATTACTATGGTCGCTTTAAGTTGGCGTGGGATGCCGATTACCTCTACATCCTGGTAGAAGTGGTAGACGACTCACTGAGTCCGACATTGGCCAATGGCCTTGCCAATTACTGGAAAGGAGATTACGTGGAGGTTTTCCTCGATGAAGACCAATCGGGTGGCAACCACCAATACAACCATCAGGCCTTTGCCTACCACGTAAGCACCGAGGGCCACGCCATCGATCAAAGCACGCAGCAAGAGCCCATCTTCTTTGACGATCACGTAACCGTAATGCGCACCCGCGAGGGCAACCGCTACCTCTGGGAGCTGGCCATCAAAGTCTACGACGATCAATTCGACCAGGAAAGTACCGACAATGTGCCCGTAACGCTTACCGCCCAAAAGACCATCGGCTTTTCCTTGGCCTATGGCGATAACGACGGCAACAATAGTCGCGAAAACTTTATGGGCTCCCGCGAAACCCATGGCGCCAACAACGATGCTGGGTACATCAATAGCGATGTGTTCGGGAGTGTGGTATTGGTGGAGTGATCACGTGATAGCTTGTATGACTTGAATTTTTGGCTTTTTCTGACCCAAGCGCACAAAAGAAGCAGAATCCTTACTTTGTCTGCGCAACTCGGGTTGATCTACCGCGAAATTACCCGATAGCGGGATACGCCTGTTCACCCAAAAAATTCAAAGATGAACTACATTAAACTGATTCTGATCGCCCTGGCTTTCTCAAACCTACAAGCCCAAACAGATGCATTGCTGGTCAGTAAAAAACTGATTACAGATTGGTCAGAGTATCCTGTATACCCTCAATTGATTGCTGAAAATGCTGCCTCCATTGAATGGAAAGAGGAGTACCGATACCTCGATAGCATAGAAGTGTACGGCATTACCTATTTAAGCGACGGATTAAAAATCAAAGGCCTGATGGCAAAGCCCAAGAAGGCGGGAAGCTACCCGTGTATCATTTACAATCGCGGCGGAAACAGAGAATTTGGTTCGCTCAAGGCTGCGCACGGCGCTTTAAGTTTGGGTCGATTGGCCAATGAGGGCTACGTGGTCATAGCTAGTCAATACAGGGGTAACGGCGGGAGTGAGGGCCGCGAAGAATTTGGCGGAGCCGATGTAAACGACGTGGTAATTTTAACGGAAGTACTGCAAGAAGTCGAGCACGCCGACACGGAAAGAATCGGGATGTACGGCTGGAGCAGAGGCGGAATGATGACCTACATAGCCTTGACCAAAACAGATAAAATCAAGGCAGCCGCAGTAGGAGGCGCCGTAGCCGATAACTATGAAACCATAAAGGACAGGCCCGAAATGGAAACCAATGTAATAGCTGAGCTCGTGCCCGATTATGCGACGCAAAAAGAGGAAGAGTTAGACAAAAGATCTGCCATCAAATGGGTAGACCGTTTTCCGAAAGACGTGCCTATCCTCCTTTTGCATGGAAATGCAGATTGGCGCGTAAAGCCCGAACAGAGCCTCAGGATGGCCTTGGAATTTGAAAAGTACCGAATACCCTACAGACTGATCATGTTTGAAGGTGGCGACCACGGAATTACAGAGCACAGAGCCGAAGTGGATGAGCAAGTGATCCGGTGGTTCGATCGGTACTTGAAAGAAGGTGAACCCCTGCCCGACATGGAGTACCACGGTAGATAGAACACAGGAGAAAACCAACCCCGCCCGGAGATGCCAATTACATCTATGTTGCACTACGAAATAAGACTACGAAATATAGATCAACAGGAATAGAAGTACATTATGCTATCTTATGGGGGGGGGGGAAAAAAAAGGTGATAAATACGCCCTGGCGAAAAAGCACTGGTGGTGATTTTAATACGCCCTACGAGCAGTACGAGGTATAGGAACAAGATACCTTTCTCCCTGGAGATCACGAGCCTAACGAGTAAAATATGAAGTACCATTGATAGCGCGTATCATTAGGGGTGGGGGTGTGGTTGTTGGTTTTGTTGGTTTTGGGGTAGTTTGGGTTGGGGGGTTGCTGGTAAAGATTAGATGATGGGAAGTTTTCGGGATTGGTGAAAGAAATTTGACTTGAAATCTGCAATTACTGCGTCGCAGATGGATGTCGATTTTGTTTGACCATCTCGATACAACGACTACCATTAACCGGAATGAACAGTAATTGACGGGTGTTATTCAACTGTCAGAACTACAAAATAAAGAAAGCACCGGGGGGGTGGGTGTGGGTTGGAAACGGAGTTCAAACGCCATTGGTGATTGTGATTGGTCGTATCGGATGGCCCGGTACAAGGAATACCAAGGCAGGACGAAACTCAGAGTACCACCTGGGCGGAAAAGAGGATTCGGAGACGATACCGAGTTTTGATGGATGGTCGCACAAAGATAGATTGCCGTCGATCTGTTACCTCCTGGTTAGGTTGTAAATCTGATGCGCATGAGGAGAAAAAGGGTGGGGTGGGGGGTGTTTGGTTGTGGGGAGTGGGGAAATCAAACAGATTTGCGATTGGATCTAAGGCGAGATAGAGGGGTTGGGGGGGGGGGGGGGGGGGGGGGGGGGGGGGGGGGGAAAAAGTCGCAGAGCGCTACCCGCAGTCGGACAAATGGGGCCCTGCTCTACCTTACCACTAACCGATGATCAAATTCTTCAGAACCATCCGTCAGAGTTTACTTATGGAAAACAAAACAGGCAAGTATTTCAAATATGCCATCGGCGAAATAGTACTTGTCGTTATTGGAATATTGATAGCGCTCAGCATCAACAATTGGAACAATACGAACAAAGACAAAAAATTAGAGAAGCACTATATATCAGGGCTTATTACTGATCTTCAAACAGATTCTATCGCCATTTCTGTCATAAAGTCAGGTTCTGACGAGCAAGTGAGGAGAAAGGATAGGCTACTCGAATACTTTGAAGGCAAGGCGCTGTCCAATGATTCCATCGCCTATTTTTTCATTGAGCAATGGGGAATGCCCGTTGGATTCAATCCGATTACTACAACCTTGGATGAAATGAAGAGCACCGGTAGAATAGGTCTCGTTCGAAACGCCGATTTAAGAAAGGGCATTATCAGTACCTACAACGATTATCAGGTTTTTATAAACGGAGTTCAAGCTTACTATATGCATAGTCATGCAGAGCTGAGAAAACTGGCATTTAAAATCCCCGGAATATTTGATACGAGAGTACTAAAAAACGGGACCAATCCCGATTTGGTAGAAGCGCTGAAAGACGATGAGCTCAAAAATAGAATTCTGACCAATTATGCCGTAACGCTTAATATGGAGCTCAGCGAACTACAGATCGAAAATCACGAATTGCTCAAACAGCTGAGAACTTATCTTGCAAAGCTTTAATACCATGGAACCCGCATTTTTCAAACCGCTAGCCAATGATCAAATTCTTTAGAAAAATTCGCCAAAGATTGCTTACTGAAAATAAACTCAGTAGGTATCTGATATATGCGATTGGTGAAATTATTCTTGTGGTAATTGGAATTTTGATCGCCCTTCAATTGAATAATCTCAACGATGTAAAGAAAAACAAAGGGTATGAAAAAAGAATAATTCCTGAGGATCCAATCCGATATGGATCAGGATTTGGCAGAACTGGAACAACAACTGTTTAAGGATGATACGCTCAGATTGGATGCCTATACGTATTTAGATCGCGCTATGAAAGCAGACGCTGCTCAGGTAGAACCGTCAAAAGTATTCGAGAATTCGGCATTGGCCAGTGAATTCACCTGTATGTTTGAGGGAAAAAATACCGTGTTTGAGGATATGAAATCTTCAGGGAAAACTGCGCTTATCGCAGCGGACAGCCTGAGGAATAAAATTCAAAATTATCGCTATCCGAGCAAGTCATAAAGCAAGAAAACAGCAACAATGAATTTATTGCCTCCTGTTATGGAGGACATTTTGGCCACTATTGATATTTCCCCTTTAATTAGAATGGGGGTTGCCAAAGAGGTGGAAACCCACGCCGATGAACAATCCGCCACTGCCTTTTACACCAACTGGAGCGCACTGGAAGAAGACAAAAAAGGATCCTCTTTAAAAATTATACCCTCATCAAAGGCGTGATCTTACAAAAACAACGCGTCCGCCTCAGATTATATCAGGCAGGAACAGAATTAACCGCAGAGATTGATGCCTACCTGACGCAAAGAAAAAATAAGGCTAAATAAAATGACACATTGAATTTACTATAATTAAGTAGTTCTATATTGCAACTCGAAATAGTACACAATCAATCCAAAACTACCAATATGAAATATATCCTTACCGTAATTGCTTGCTCTTTACTTGCCTTTACGAGTTTTGCTCAAAATTCAAGAACCGATGTAAGAACACCTTCTTCAAAGACCCAAGAAGCGAATCAAAAATCTTATCAAGAAGGACAGTTTACGGTAAAACTGAAGTCCGGTGTGACTGATTTTGAAGCACAGTCGGGCATGGTGTATTTCGATATTCCTTCCTTGGATGACAAAGTGCAACAGTTTGCCGTTTACAAAATTGAAAAGAGATTCAAATTCAATCCCAAAAAAAACCGACCTGGTTTACCGCATTTATCCAGAATATACAAGTTCTATTATTCGGGAGAACAGAGTATACACCTGGTCGTGGCAGCTTTTGCCGCAGATCCACATGTGGAATACGCCGAATTGATCCCCATCAACCGAACAAACGAAGTTCCCAACGATGCGCTATACGAGAGCTGCCAGCATTTGCCACAGATTATGGCAGAAGAAGCGTGGGGCATTCACAAAGGTGAAGATGGCACAGAACCCGTGGTGATTGCTATAGTAGACTCGGGCACAGATTGGCAAGATGAAGACTTAATCGATAACGTATGGCAGAATTTGGCAGAAGATGCCGACGGCGATGGGGTAACCATTGAGTTTATTGATGGTGAATGGGTATTGGACCCGGACGATTTAAACGGAATAGATGAAGATGGCAATGGATATACGGACGACCTGATAGGCTGGGCTTTTGAAGAAAGCAACAACTCAGGGAACGGGAGTAATCCCGACGCGGCTCCTTTCAATGATGATCATGGAACACATTGTACGGGTATAGCAGCGGGTACCACGAATAACGGGGTAGGAATAAGCAGTATCTCTTATAATTTAACGTACATGCCTGTTCACACCTCAGATGCGACAAATTTTTTGCCGTATGCTTATGACGGTGTCATCTACGCCGCTGAAAACGGTGCCGATATCATTTCCAATTCTTGGGGTAGTGACTTTTATTCACTGGCCAATCAAGAGGTAATCAACTATGCGCATGGTTTGGGTAGTATAATTGTCGCAGCTGCAGGAAATGATGATAATGATGTTCCCGGCTATCCTGCACATTACATCCACGTCATTTCCGTGGCGGCCGTTACCCCTTATAGGGTGACGTGAAAGCCGGCTTTTTCCTCCTATCAATATTCCGTAGATATTGCAGCGCCCGGAACTGCCATCTTAAGTACGGTATTCAACGATAATTATGCACCATATCACGGAACTTCCATGGCTTGCCCAATGGTGGCCGGAGCGCTTGGGCTGTTAAAATCGTACCATCCCGATTGGACCAATGAAGAGTTGGTTCATCAATTGGTATCTACCGCTGACAACATTGATGATGTAAATGAGGGCTTTGAATACCTCTTGGGAACAGGTCGCCTGAATGCTTTTGAGATGCTTGCCGGTACACCTGCAACGCCTTATTTGAAGCTGGAATTTGCGGAAGTGATGCCTACGGACGAGAACGGAAATGGCGCTAACGAGCAAGGAGAACTGGTATCGCTGGATTTCAGAATAAGAAACTTCATGCAAGCCTACGGCGCGGAGGATGTAGCCGTAAGCATTACCACCAGCGACCCGGATATCACTATTATAGACGGCGAAGGTACTGCAGTGGTCCCGGCTGATTCCATTTTTGAAATTCTCGGTCAGTTTCAGGTTCAAGTAGCCGATGATGCGATTATGCATTTTGCTGACCTAACGCTTCATTTTGAAGCAGATATTGAAATACCGATAGGTGCATCACTCGATTTTCAATTATTTGTCGCGCCGTCAGGGATACTCGTTTTTGAAGGCACTGCCAATGAAACGGATTACAGCGGAAGTTTTTTTGCCGATAAGTTGAGTTCATTGGGCTACGAATATTTTTACACCAATGAAATGCCATCAACCCTAGTCGGTTTTGATGCTGTATTCCTTTCCTGTGGTAACCCCGGAGAACTCTTAGATCAAGGCGGACCTGGCATACTCGGTACGGTAAGTCTCCAAGAATATGCCGATGCAGGCGGAAATATTTACATAGAAACCGGCGCACTGATTTGGGGTTCCTTTTTTGTTGGAAGTCCCGTCGCGGAGTCGAATTTAGAGATATTTGGCGTGGACGCCTATGTCGATAATTTTACCTCACAAACCATCAATAATTTGGTTGGCAACGAAGAAACCGTAATGGAAGGAATTTCTTTTTCGGAGTCCAAACAAGTGCACAATTGGTACGTCGATGATTTAACGCCGGTTAGTACAGCCCAAATCCCCTTTGCGATGGATGCCTTTGGCAACGTTTCTATTATGAACACAGGCGCCGATTACAAAACCTTTTATTTGGGTTACGGATTGGAACCCTTGGTTGACAATAGTGCCATCAATTCGCGAAACAATGTATTCGTCAAAATTCTGGAGTTTTTCGATTACGATCTACCCGAAGCATACACCATATCAAATTTTTTAGTCGATGCAACGGTAGCTGAGACGGATGAGGAAATCAACTTTACCGATATATCGATCCACGATCCACTCTTTGAAATCACCTCCTGGCAATGGGATTTTGACAATGACGGTGGGATTGATTCTGAGGAACAAAATCCAACTTGGTCTTACGATGAAGCGGGTGTCTATGATGTCAAATTGATCACGGCCACCGCGGGCGATTCGATACATTGCTTTTGAGAATTTCATTTTCATAAATTCGGGCTTTTTGGTGTACGATGGGGATTTTGAAGGAGCAGACTACAGCGGCGCTTACATTTATGATTACTTAATAGCCAATGGGTACGAAGCTTCTTATCAAGATGATCTACCCGCCCTTCTTTCGGGCTACGATGCAGTATTTTTGTCTTTTGGAAATGCAGGTTCAGGAGATACTGATCTTGATGAGGAAATGACCGAAGAGCTTAGTAAACTACCTTGAAGACGGAGGGTACGTTCTATATAGAGGGTGGAGATGTTCTTAGAAATGCTCCAACATGATGATTTAGATGACTTTTTCGGTTTGACAGGAGCAGGGAACGGTAATGGCGAAAATGCAATCGACAGTTTATATAGCCTTGGACGAAGGAATCATGAACGGAATGTATTTCGCTTCAAATTCGCAGGAATCAAATCAATCCATAGATGTTTATATCGATGACCAAAATGGAACGGAAGTCTTCAGAGAAAATGGCTATGTCGGTCCGGTAGCCGTCCAAAATTTTGAATCAAATGCGCATAGAACCTTTTGTTTCTCCTATGCTTTGGCCAAACTCGACGATGGAGACTTTCCCAATACGAAAGATGAGTTTATGATTCGATTGTTGAACTTCTTCGATCCCGATAATGCACTTCAAGTCCGCAATTACTCCAATGCGCTTGAGTGCAAGGCCTACCCCAATCCTACCAGCGCTCAAACCACCATTGAATACACACTTCGGGAAAACAGTCGGGTTATTCTGGAGATTCACGATTCAAGAGGACAACTACTTTCTCAACTCATCAACGAAAATCAGCCACAAGGCAAACAACGTGTCAACTGGAATGCAGAAGCTTATGCGGCGGGAATTTACTTCTACACCGTCAGAGCAGACAACGAAAGCCATGCGGGAAAACTTATGGTATTGAGATAGATTCGAACAAAATTTACCCGCTCCTCAGCGTTTGCCCCTCAGAAGGCAAGTCCCACCTGATTTCGATCAACCGAAAAATCCGTTAAATCTGGAGAAGTACGATCGTAGACAGAATTGTTTGCGCCCTCATATCGAAAAAATCACGGGGAGACGGAAAAGAAAATACGAAGGGGGGAAGAAGGAAAAGAAAGAAAAAAGGGGGACAAATTCGAGGGGATACGTATGGAACGAACTTGGAATAGCAGACGGGTATTTCTTGGGGAAAATCGAATAACATCCTTGTTTAAAGGGGCAACCTCTGCGCAAGTAGAACCCGACGTACGAACCAAACGAAAGGACGTTGTTCAGAGTTGTTACTTTATGGGAAACAGAGCCAATTACGGAAGAACCTAAAATTACACCGGACAAGGTGGCTCACAGAAATCGAAAAGGATATTAGTGTGAAGCCAGATTCAGAGCCGGTTAATGTAGCGTTTCAAAAGTTTGGAGGGGGTGGTATATTGGACGGTCGTACCGAGCCCCTTGCCAACGAAAAAGCGAATAACTTTCGTTGCAGTATCGGCTGCGGCGCTGGGGAGGCTTGGTGGGGGTCCTGAAGAGCATAGTGTAAAAGCAATTGAAAAATAAAAACGTGCACCAACATTACCTAAGAATACATGCGGGATCTCGTTAAAATGAAGATGATTACTTTCAACCTAAATCACGGCAATATGGCCATTAACGTGTTCCAAAAACCGCACGTTTCTTAGCCTGAGCGTTGTTGTATTAATGAGAAATTATTGGATAGTTCTCGCGCGCAAACCACAAGGAGGCACCCACATGTGCCTCTCTTATGGATTGGGTAATCACAAATTTGTAAATTGTTACGAGCTTTTTTAGTGCATAGGACCATTTTCATGGAATTGGTCTACAGCCATGTACCGGTAGATCTGCACAGAACGTGAGAGCAATTCCGAGGGATGGACCAGTGTACAACGATTGGTTTCTTTTTTCTATGAGGGAGCGGAGGGGCGGGAATGCAACGATTTTTATAGGATTTGTGGTTTGTTTTTGGTCGATTAATACCTTTGGCGTGTAGGGGGGGGGGGGCGGCGTCGTGCCAAATAGTAACCTTCTACGGGGATATATAGGCGATTAAACGGAGCGACGGCCTACTGCTTTCCATAGGGACATCATAAGAGTTAGTTCCTCTGCTAGCTAATAGCCGGGCGAGGGGGGAGGACCGGATTGGGGGCACATATCATCATGATCCTGTGCCGTTTGTTGGGCCCGTCTAATCCGTCGCCATAAATTCCTACATGGTGGTATCAGGTTGAGTGTTGCAACTGTTCTGCCGAGTGTAACCCAATTCAATGAGGTGGTAACCAGCTGTGATTTTGTGCAAAGATTCCAACCAGACACGAAAACCCGAAGATGTGGCCAGTACCAATTTCCGCCATCTGACATTCGAAATATTTTATCCTGCCAGAATCGCCTGGTAAAGTGGCAGAGGGATAAAGCAGGTGATTTCCAATGGATACATGAGCAAATCGCGATCCAGTCCAGCGTCCTGGTTATAGTCACTGCTGCCAATCGCATGCAGTTCTTATTTTGCTGGAGCCAGACGCACGCCCGGTCCGTACCCCAGTGATGTTTTGGATATTTGCTGTCCGCTCCGGTAGAAAGATGTCTCCGATGGTTAATAGAATCATGCGCGTACAGGGCACTTCCATTTTTATCCAAAAGCCTTTATCCGATAGAAATAATAATCATCTGCCGTCGTTAGGACCCGACGCCTTTAGTGTAATCGAATAACGGTTGAGGAGTGCTGAATCCAAATAATCCGGTCTGACCATCCGTTGGCAACCAGATCCACTGTCTGAATAATTCGCGCGGTTATACACTCCTGGGATTGAACTTCACGCGTGCCACCGAATCCTGCCGTGGGAAGAATGGCATGGCCCTGACCTGAATCTTCCACCAAAGTCCCAAAACCCAACAAGTCTGAATTGATTCCCGGTTTTGGATAAAAGGTCTGACCATTTGCGCCGAGCACTCGCATATCCCGTAATGAATATGCTTCAAAGCGGTTTACAAATCAGTCCTTTTATGCCAACGTTGTTTTCATAATTATTGGTTGTTTTAATTTTTTAAGCGTCAGTATCGATGCGATCACCTCGATTTGAGTTGTTTTACTCCTGCCAAATTAGTTTTTTTTTGATTCTCTGGTAAACAGAGGAGTACATAAGTTGGAATTTCAGTGTCGTAGAAGCTCATAAGAGGTGAGGAGAGCTCTTTAGGAAAGAATCACGTGGTTATGGTTTTTGCAGTCAGCTGCTTCTTAAAGTGAGAGAACACAAGGCTTTTGCCTCCACGTATGCTTGCCCTTCCTCTCATGACTCGTTCGGTCAGGCAGACACAGAGAAAAAAGGTGCTTTATGGCTCGATGGAGGGAGAGAGTCCCATACTAAGTCCAACGAAATATACCCATTACAGATCACTTCCTGACTGTATTACAGAATGCTGTTTACAGAATATTGAATGCCATATACTGAATACCAATTACTGAATAGCGAATACTAAATACCAATATACTGAATACGCAATTACTGAATACCGAATACTGAATAGCAATTACTGAATACCAATTACTGAATTACCGAATTACTGAATAGCAGATACTGAATACCGAGTACTGTGCAGAATAGCCAATTACTGAATACCAATTACTGAATACCAATTACTGAATACCAATTACTGAATACCGAATACTAAATACCGAATACTAAATACCATAAACTGAATACCATAAACTGAATACCAATTACTGAATACCGAAT
>CALOFA010000017.1:0-15879 GCA_942492545.1 uncultured Cryomorphaceae bacterium
AAATCCACAAGGGTTTTTTTGTAGCTGAGTTGAATCCAGAAGTGGAGCGGATTGGGAAGTCTTTTAACAATTCTTGGTTTGCCATCACTAGAAAGAGCACCAATAAACTTCAGTCAAAACTTGAGTATCGGTGATCAAGTCAAGTTTTTAGGGAAGTCATTGGGAATAATTGCTGGTTTCAGATACAGTTCTGATTATCGATTCGACCCCAATTCAACACTCAATCGAACGGCCACTGCAGGTGATTTTTCACCTGAAAACGGTGAAGAAGTGCCCGTTCGAACTTCCTTTGATCAGCAATTCAGTAGGGAAACACATAGCGTGAGTGGATTGATACAGCTAGCTTATAAACTGAATCAAAACAATAGTGTTTCATTTTTCTTTCATGCCCAATCTGATGGGGCAAAATAGTGTGAGACGCTACGAAGGAACCGATCCAAATGCACAGGGATCTGTTGTAATCTTTGGTGATGATCAGTTTTATGAAGAGCGGCGACAGTTCTTGTACCAATTCAAGTCTGAGCATTTTTTCCAGGCAATAGTATGAAGTTGAGCATTAACGCTTCTTATGCCGATGGCCAGAGAAATGTGTTGGATTTTAAAGATATGAGGTATATCCTGGATCAGGGAAATCTGCAGTTCGACAGTAATTTTAATCCTGACAGGAGGTATCGATACATGGACGATAATATGCTCGATTCTAGGGTTACCCTCGAAATTCCGATAAGCGAGGACATGCGAACCTCCAAATTATCTGGGGGAGGTTACAATCGAAGCAATCGTCAAAATGAGCAGGTTCTTTACAATATGAGGGGTGCTTCAGGTCTGATTTTCGATGGCCCTTTAGATCAAATTATCACCGAAGATGACTTTACACTCGGCGGTGATGACAGGTCCTTTTACTACACTACAGGAGGTACGGCATTCGATAGTGACATCGGTTTTAGAGATATATCTGCGGCTTTTGCCAAAGTTGATCATCAATTTACTGAAAGATTGAGGGTTGTAGGTGGCGTGCGAGTGGAATACACTGATATCTTTTCTTGATATTCTGGAGTACTACGAAAGAGATCTCCCTGTAGATTCTGAAGAGCGTGACTTTCAAGGAGGTGTGCGTGTAAATCCATCCGAAATTCAAGAATGGAGCGTCCTTCCAAGCGTAAATGTCATTTTCAAACTTCAAGAAAATCCGAATCGCTCCGATGAATCTCAGAGCCAGTTTTTTCAGTCTATTGCCAGACCTAGTTTCCGCGAGATATCATCGATGAGTCTCTTGATTTTGAGTTGAGAGGTAGGGTGGAGGGAAACCCTGATCTCGTAATCACCGAGTATGATAACTACGATCTGCGCTTGGAAAAGTATACCAAGAGTGGCCAACTCTTTTCTCATAACGGGTTTTTACAAAACGTTCAAAGACCATATTGAGCTCATTCTCGAACCGGGTGAGGTATTTTCGTGGCAAAATGTACCTGAATCCTACGCGGTGGGGATTGAACTAGAGTCTAATTATAAAATCACCGATCAACTTGAATTTAGAGGAAACGTGTCATTCATCTGGTCAGAAACCACCATTACGGAACCGGTAGAAGAAACAAGACCAATGTTTGGGCAAGCGCCCTACATCGTAAACGCTATGTTGACTTATGAATTTGAGAAAATAGGTTTATTGGCCACTGCTTCTTACAATGTTCAAGGGCCGAAACTAGCGGTGGTTGCAGGAGCGGGTGAGGCAGCTCCAAATATTTTTGAACTTACCAGAAACGTTATTGATCTGAATTTTAGGAAAAGTTTTGGTAAGCATTTGGCTGTGGGATTAGGAATAAGGGACCTCTGAATAACCCGGTTAGAAGGTCATACGATTTTGATGCAGGCTATATTCTTGATTTCGACAATGTACGCTGGGGTACAACCTACCAACTCAATGTTTCTTATACCATTTAATCTCCTATCGATATGATCCGATCGTTCAGGTTATCAATTAGCTTAACCCTAATTTTCGTTGTTTTTGCTTCCCTTTCGGCAATGACCCAAAACGCCATCGAGAATTTGATTGTAGAGACTTACTACGTTTCAGACGCTAATGATGCGACAGATGAAGACGGGGGAAATCTGACGGAAGGAAGTATCACATATCGCGTTTTTTTAGATTTGGCACCTAATGTGGAATTGACTCAGATTTTTTCAAATACCAATCACACTTGGTTTATCGAAAGTACCGAACCTATTTGGAATAATATCGACCGCGGTGAGACCTTGGGCAATCAAATCGGAGATAACCGTCTCGATGAGAACACCGTTGCCCTTGATTCCTATATCACCTTCGGTGCGGCATCTGATGCTCATTTCGGACTTCCAAAAGATTTGGATACCGACGGCTCTACAGTCGGTGGTGTGAACAATGATGGTGGAAGCGAATCAATGGAAGGTGGCCTTTTGGTGAATACAAATGCTCAAATGGGCGTTGCTCTTACCGAAGCAGACGGACTTCTCTTGGTTGATGAGGCTATATACCCGATATCAATACAAGGTTGCTTTCAGGGTTGAATCAAGTCTTTCAAGACCAAGTAAATGCTAACATTTATTCAACGAATAGCGAAACACTTCAATTTCCGGAAGGTATCAGTGGTGTAACGAATGAGAACATTATCCTGATCGCTCAAATTACCACAACCGCG
The DNA here is from genome assembly GCA_942492545.1 of uncultured Cryomorphaceae bacterium. Taxonomy (GTDB): domain Bacteria; phylum Bacteroidota; class Bacteroidia; order Flavobacteriales_D; family Cryomorphaceae; genus JAKVAV01. The sequence continues at coordinate 2,676 of CALOFA010000017.1, forward strand.
AGTTGGCATTCAATTTTAATGTGGAGATTAGAAATGCCGAAGGCACTGGTGCGTTATGTAGCTCAAAATCCTTTAGGAAAATGAGGTGGTCAGCCCTTATCTTTCGTTTCCACCGCAATGCGGATGCACGGATCCCGGACTATCTGGAATTCAACCTGCAGCTCCCTGTGATGATGGCTCTTGTGAGACCTTAATCGTTTTTGGTTGTACAGATGTCAATGCCTGTAATTATGATCCGCTTGCCAATTTCAATATTCCTGAATTGTGTTGCTACGGAATAGATGATTGCAACAATCTCGACTGGACATTGATTTGCCCCACATTGAATATGGATGAGACTCGAACTAGTGATATGGATTTAAGTATTTATCCAAACCCGACCCGTGACAATGTTTGGATGGAAATTGCTTCTGCTGAAAGTAAGGAAACAGAAGTAATGATTTACAATCTTCAAGGTAAGATGGTACATCGGGAGAGGTATTACTATTTATCAAGGGGAACAGCGTATTCAGCTTCGAGACGAAGGCTTTGCTCAGGGTACTTACTTTCTGCGAATGGCAGGCGATGGCCTCTGAGAAAAGTAGCTATTTTCGTCAAGAATTAACACAGTAAACATAGCCTTCTCTTTGGCTTAACCCTGATTCAACAAAAGGATAAAGAAAGGGTAAGAATTTGGGCATTTGATTGGTCTTCTGGTCGGTTACTTTTGGAGTTTACAAAGAAATACTTCCCAAAATGAAACAAACTATACTTTGCCTTTCTGCTCTTTCTCTTTTGACTTCTTCAATTGCTTTCGGGCAATATGCTCCACCGGATTGTGAGGCAATAGAAGAAATAATCGTTGAGCGATACTACATCTCTGACGAAAACGATGCCGCCGATGAAGACGGAGGTCAGCTGGCTGCCGGTTCAACAACTTGGAGGGTTTACGTAGATCTTAGAAGTGGCTACGTTTTGCAATCCGTTTTCGGTTCTGAGGCCAATCCCTTGAGCATTGAAACAACAACTGAATTTTTTAATAACGAAGATCGTGGAGATGAACTGGGCGATGCTATTCCAGCCAATCGCTTGGGCGACAATACCGTGGCTCTTGATTCTTACATTACGCTAGGTGCGGCATCCGATGAGCATTTGGGTGTACTTAAACCCGATGATACCGATGGTCAAATCATCGCCGGATCAGAAAACGACGGAGGAAGCGAAGGCGCTGAAGGCGGTCTACTGATCAACGACTTGCCTGAAATCGGAATTCCATTAACCGATGCAGACGGACTCATTGAGGGGACAATTATCTCTGCCGGAACCGGAGAGGCAGCAGCAGTAACCACTATCGGATTGGATGCTTCGACTTTTGCCGATCAAAATAGTAGCGACCCATTCATTGTTGAAAATGGTGCATGGGCAGTCTTAGGAGGTGTTGTTGGGCCAACCGCGATGAAAACCGAATCTTGATTGCTCAAATTACGACGGATGGCGACTTCAGCTTTCAGCTGAATATGAGAATCGGAATTCCGGAAGAATTGCAGTGCAACACTTCAAACTGCCATGAAGACATGGACTTTGTAGCTGTTATGACTCCTGAGCAGATGGTAGCATCGATTGCAAACGACCGAATTTGCACCCTTGACGGATTGATTTTTTCATCGACTACCTTTGGTACAGATAACAGAGGGTTTTCCGCTGAAGGATTTTTCACTTTATCCCAACCCCACTCTTGATGCCATAACTGTAGCGCTCAATCCTAACAGAGATGATGAAGCTATCTATCGCATTTTTGACATTTACGGGAGAATAATCAAAGGAGGAAACCCCAATCAGTCTTTTAGAGGGATTCTCAGGTTGGACGTTTCTGATCTTCCGGCCGAACTTACTTGATCGAGATTGAGAATCAAGGCGAGAGAGCTGTTCAAAGATTTGTAAAGCAGTAATCGCGGCAAATGATGCGAGATCTGTTTCTTTTCCTTTTCTGTTTGCTGTTGTGTCCACTTTGCTTTGCGCAAGGTTTGGAGAGAGTTTTTTGTGGAGACCTATTATATAGCAGATAGCGAAGATGAAAACGGCGAGAATGCCCGAGGTATTAAAGCGGGAATGGTGACATACCGCCTTTGGGTGGATATGAAAGAAGGCTATCGACTGCTCTCCGTTTTCGGGGCACCGGGAAATCCACTGAAAATTCAAAACTACAACCAGCTTTTTTAATGACACGTTTTCGGTAAAACTCAAGCACCTGAGATCGATCAATTAAAGTTGGGAGCAAATGCTCTGATGCTTGATTCTTATATCGCATTAAGTGGCGCAAATCGTTCTGATATCGCCGTTTTAAAAGCAGATGATACTGACGGAAGCGTTGTAAAACCGACTGTAAATGTTGAAAGTCCTCAACTGATTGAGCGGGGTGTTCTGATGAATCAGAATCCGCATGCGGGATTGCCATTGCGAGATGCAGATGGGTTAATGGACGGAAATGTTCCATCTCTTGTTGTTTTTGGTCATGATTTCGATGCTTTTGGAAACTCCATGCAACACAATAGTGTGGAGTTTGACAATGGCGCTTGGGCTGTTTTTAAAGGTTTGAAAGGTCCGTTTGCAGAAACGAATTATGTACTCATTGCCCAGGTCACGACGGATGGAGAGCTATCTTATGAATTAAATCTCCAACTCGCTTCTCCCCAGGGAGTCACAGAGCTGTATGTAGCTCAAAATCCAAATGAGGGCGAGTTTTCTCATCCGAGTTTAATAAAATCTCCACCCCAACAATCATTAATAGAACCATGAAATCTTTCTACTTATTTATTGCTTTTTCGCTGATTGCTTTTTTGACTTATTCTCAAGGACTCGAAGGCGTAGTAGTTGAGACCTATTATATCTCAGATTCAAACGACGCTACTGACAATGATGGTGGTACGCTTCCGCTGGAAGCACTACATATAGGATCTATCTCGATCTTGCTCCAAATACGAAAGTGGAAACTGTATATGGCAGCCCAAACCACGAATTGAGAATAGAGACTTCTACCTTATTTTTCAATAATGAAGACCGCGGAGAACTATCCGGAAATTTAATCGGAGACAATCGCCTCGATGACAATACCGTGGCTTTGGATTCATGGGTTACAATCGGAGCAGCTTCTGAATCGCATTTCGGTGTTTTGAAAACAGAAGATACCGATGGTTCCATCGTTGGTGGAGTCAATAATGATGGAGGTAGTGCCGGAATTGCTGAAGGGCTTTTGGCTAATAACGATCCCGCTGCAGGTATTCCCCTCACCACTGCCGATGGCTTGATCGAGGGAACGGTTCCCTCCGTGCAGCTTATTGCAGACAATGTGTCTGTTTTCGATGTATTTGACAATGTGAACGATGGTCCCGTTTTCTCAACGAACAATGGAGCATGGGCCGTACTTGGCGGCTTTGAAGGACCTACAGCTGAGAACAGAGTATTGATTGCGCAGATCACCACAAACGGGGAGCTGTCTTTTTCATTGAACGTGAGAGTGAACTCTGTGGATGGAAGCGGAGGTCCTATAGATTATGTTTCCGGTGAGGCCGTTGGAAATGAGGTGTTTTTTCCTTCTTTGAATTTCCCTTTGGTAGAAGTGCCCGGTTGCACCAGCCCCGCGGCGTGTAATTTTGATCCGCTGGCTACAGAAGACGATGGCTCCTGCTTGGAACCCGAAGAAGATTGTACTGAATGCTCAGGCGATGAACTCGTATTGATTGATGATGATGGAGATGGCGTTTGCAATGCCGATGAAGTTTTGGGTTGCACTGATCCTGAAGCTTTAAACTTCAATCCCGAAGCCACTGAAGACGATGGGTCATGTGAGTTTGAAGGAGTGGGTGGATGTACGGATGCCGGCGCTTGCAATTTTAATCCTGATGCCACTGTTGACGATGGTTCATGTCTTATTCCGATTATAAATTGTACAGAGTGCAATGCCATAGGTGATGCGTTGATTTTAATCGATGCCGATGGAGATGGCGTGTGCGACGCTGATGAGGTAGCAGGTTGCCCAAATCCCGATGCTTGCAATTTTGATCCGCTGGCTACAGATGATGATGGGTCTTGTATCGTACCTGTTTTTAACTGCACGGAATGCAATTCTACCGATGATGGATTGGACTTGATTGACAGTGATGGCGATGGAATTTGCGATGCAAATGAAATTAGTGGGTGCACCGATGCTGCCGCTTGCAACTTTGACCCTGCTGCCACTGATGAAGATGATTCTTGTTTGATTCCCGAGGTGAATTGCTCAGAATGTGACGGAGAAGAATTGGTTCTTATAGATGATGATGGCGATGGGATTTGCAATGCCGATGAGATTCCGGCTGTACCAATCCGGGAAGCATTGAATTACAATCCTGAAGCCACTGATGATGACGGAACTTGTGAATTTTTAGGTACTACCGATCTTTCCGTATCGTCGAATCTGATTGCAATTTATCCGAATCCCGTAAGCGATGTTCTGACAATCAGCCAAATTTCTCCGAACTTGAACTTGAATCATTCCAAATTAAGAATATTTGATATTCTGGGAAACAAAGTTCATGAACAAAATCTCAATATAGCGGGTGCAGGAGAGAAGCAACTTATTCATTTTCCCGAAACAAGCGAAGGGCTTTACTTAATTGAAATCTCGACTAAGAACGAGCGGTACATGATGCGGGTTGTCAAGAATTAATTCAATGTGAAATGCTTGTTAACGATATATATTTATCAAAGAAGGGGTGATTTAACACCCCTTTTTTATTGAGGCAAAATTGACCCCGAATTGCTTAATCAATTCATCAAGTTGGCTTAAGGCTGCGTAGAGTTCATTGTTTGACATTTGTAATGCTCACAATAAAGTGAGTTTTAAATCCAATCATTAAAAATTCATTCTAATGAAAACAAAATTATCTATCAAAGTATTTGCCGCAGCTGCATTAGCCACTGCTGCTGTTTCTACAGTTGATGCTCAGGTTTCTTTGGGCACAGAATGTGGTTGTCCTGATTTGGCTAACCGATCAGCAGTTAACCTGTCTACCCTTGCTACGGGCGACGAATTACAAGGGGTAACCAACCTTACTTGCGATAACGTTTATTTTATTGACGATCTTCTATATGTGCCTTCGGGATCTGAGCTTTTTATTGAGCCGGGTACTGTACTTCGCGGAGTTTTCGGTGAAGCAGAAGATGCCAACGCATTGGTTATAGCCAGAGGTGGTAAAATCTTCGCCAACGGAAATGCACATTGTCCTATCATTTTCACGGATGAGAACGATCCATTGGATGGAACATATTCAGTAAACATCAGAGGTCAGTGGGGTAGTTTGCTTATTCTGGGTCAAGCACCAAATAATCTTCTTCTTGCTGATGGCGACCTCGCTGTAGGGGATGGAGTTGGATCTATTGAAGGTCTTGTACCAGGTGACCCAAGAAACCACTATGGAGGAACCGATGAGAACGACAGCTCAGGGAGTTCTGCGTTATGTATCTCTTCGTCACGGAGGAACTGACATCGGAGATGGAAATGAAATCAACGGTTTGACCTTGGGTTCTGTGGGAAGAGGAACAATTATCGAGCACATTGAAGTTGTGGCTAACGACGACGACGGTATCGAATGGTTCGGTGGAACTGTAGACGTGAAGTACGCTACCGTTCTTTTTTGCAATGACGACTACTTTGACTGGGACCAAGGATGGACAGGACGTGGACAGTACTTGTTTGGGGTAATGCTTCCGGAATTCGGTGCTTTGGCAGCTCAGGGAGATGAAGGTTTTGAAATTGACGGTGACGACCAAGATTCAGGAAACTTGCCACTTTCAAATCCCACAATTTACAATGCTACCATAATCGGTCGCAATGCTAACCGCGGTGTTCTTGCGAAAGAGAATACTCAAGGTGAAATTTCCAATTCTATCTTCGCTAATTTCCCTCAGGGAGTTGATGTGGATACTGATCGTCCGGTTGATGCATTCAATCAGTGGGCCAATGGAGACCTCGTTTTCAGAAATAATAGCTTCGCGGGGGTTGCTACCAATTTCACCATCGGTGGAGCTGCAGCTGCTGGAGCAGATTTAGCGGCATTTAACGGTGATGGAAACCAAGACGACAACGGTGTAATCGATTTTGCGTTCACAATTGATCCGGCTACTAATGCCGTAACCGATGCTTACAATCCTGTTCCTGCTGTAGGAACGGCTTCAAGCTCAATTTCTGCTCCTAATGATGGTTTCTTTGACCCGGTGACTTTCCGTGGCGCATTCAAGCCGGGAGCAGAGCCTTGGACTGCAGGATGGACTTTAGGTGCGCTTTTAGAGTCTGATAACTCTTTGATCGCTTGCCCTGAAGACATCAACAGCGATGGAACAATTGACGTGTTGGACTTTCTCGAGTTGAACTCAGCTTTCGGAACTGATTGCGGTAACTAATCAATTTTTAACGAATGGACTTAAAATTCGGGCATCGCAATGCGATGCCTGAATAAATCCACAAAAAATATAATTCAATGAAAACAAATAAGTTTTTGATGACCCTCTGTGCGGCTGCGGCTTGCACTTTTGCAGGAGCTCAGGGACTGGAAGATGTGATCGTAGAGAAGTACTACGTAGCAAATGCCAGTGACGCTGCTGATCCTGATGCGGGTGACTTAGCTGTGGGAACAGTAACCTACAGAATTTACATTGACATGGCTCCTGACTACAAGTTGGAGACTGTTTTTGGTTCCACAAACAATCCGCTTTCCATCGAAACCACAACTGAATTCTTCAACAATGAAGACCGTGGTGGGTTAACGGGAAATGATCTTGGAACCACTTTTTGACAATGGAACCGTCCTTCTTGACTCATATGTTTCTATGGGTGCAGGAGGAGATAACTGTTGGGCAGTTTTGAAATCGGATGATCCAAATGGTGCCATCAACAATTCAGATGGAAAATTGCAAAAACCTCAGCAATGTTGCGGGCATTCCTTTGCGTGTGGCTGATGGTTTGGTTCCCGGTATACCACCTGAAGTTACTTTCGTTCCGGGAAATAGCATCGTTTCTCAACTAGACGATGTGAATGACGGGCCATCAGTAATAATCACAGACGGTGCTTGGGCGGTACTTGGCGGTACTTCAGGTCCTGATATTGAGAATAGAGTACTCGTAGCTCAAATCTCTACCACAGGAGAGCTAAGTTTTGAGCTAAATGTGCGTTTAGGTGCTCCTGATGGAAGTTCCGAAACATATGTTGCAGCTAATGCCACAGGCACCGACATTCTTTTTGATGCATTGTCATATCCTGATGTCGCTCCATGCTCAAATCCTTATCCTCAAGTAGAGTCAGTAAATAGTCAAGTTGTAGCAAATAACGCGCTTCTGACTTGGTCGCCTGTTTTGGGTTCCGTTGGATGTCAGGTTCAATTGCAGTTTGCCAATGGAACTAACATCGGAACCGTAACCATTCCTACGGCTGAAGTGAATCAATTTATTATCAAACCAGCCAATTTGCAGCCGGGCACTGACTACAGATGGAGGGTGCGATGTGGCTGCAGCCAGTCTCCGCTTATTGTGGGGCCATATACCGCCTACGATTTCTTCAGTACTCCAGGTGGAGCCATTGTAGAGACATTTCCAAACCCAACGGTTGGTGTTTCTAACGTAACCTTCACCGTGCCTGAAGCCACTGAGGCCACTCTTGAAGTATACGATATGAGCGGACGCAAAGTAGCGCAAGTATTCAATGGAATGGCTGAGCCGGCTACTGATTATCGATTTGAATTTGATGGTTCTTCTTTACCAAACGGAGTTTATATCTACCGCTTGAACACGAACGAAGAAGTGATTACCGAGAAGTTTATGATTGCCAGATAAGCCGTTTTTTGACAAAAATTTGGTAAGCCAGCCCCTCCAACGAGGGCTGGTTTTTTGTTTTTTGTCCCGTTCGCTTTATAAAAGCGGATTGCATATTTTCGCAACATGAAAATATTGAGACTTTCCTTATTCAGTTTAAGCCTTGTCATACTGTCAAACAGCACTTCCGCTCAGTGTGAGCCCTTTTTTGGTAAGCTGGTGATCAATGAAGTTTTGCCCGCAAATGATAACTCCGGAACCGATGAATTCGGCGAAAATGACGACTGGGTTGAAATTTACAACGCTTCTGAAGAAGCCATTAATCTCGAAGGGTTTTTCCTTTCAGACAACGATGGAGACGAAACGAAATTCGTCTTTCCTGATTTTGAACTGGCTGCCGATGATGTGGTAATCGTTTGGTGCGATGGCCAGCCCGAACAAGGTCCATTTCATGCCGATTTTCGTCTGTCGGGTGCCGGTGAGGAAGTAGGTTTGTACGATCCGGATACGCTCACCCTTGATTACGTTCGTTTCGGGGCTATACCTGACGACATTTCCGTAGGAAGGTTTCCGAACGGACGGGGTCCTTTCAGCATTCTGATCCCAACTTTTGAGGGGTTGAATACCAATAGCGTTCAGCCTGGTCTTGTCATAAACGAATATCAATCTTCAAACGAATCTACCGCACAAGATCAATGGGGAGGTTTTGAAGACTGGATTGAACTTTACAATGCAGGCAATACTCCAATCAATTTGAAGGCTATTTTTTGAGTGATAGAATTGGAGATCCCACTCAGTTTGACTTTCCCGATACTACGCTGATGCCTGATGACTACTTAATCATTTGGTGCGATATGGGCTTGATGGAGCCCGGGTTGCACACTTTCTTCAGACTTGGCGGTGATGGGGATGACATATTGCTTTCCAATCCCGATACTTTGACGATAGATTATGTGAGTTTTGGAGTGATTACCACTGATGAGTCTGAAGGACGTTATGCGAATGGGACAGGACCTATATCTTGTTTTATTACTCCAACCCACGGAGCGAATAATGGAGATCCCTTGAGTACGGAAGAATTTAATCGCAATGAGGGCTTCAAGGTATTTCCAAACCCATCTTCCGGTTCTGTAATTATTTATGCAGAAGATTTTCGGCCGGGTCCACTACAAGTCTTTTCTTCTGTTGGAACTCTGGTTTATCAAACCAACCTGTTTCAAAACCAAGAGCGACTTGATTTAGCAGCTTTACCTCCCGGCTTTTATGTGTTGAAGTTCAACAATAGGATTTCTAAAATCGTTATTGAATAATGGTGCAACTTTAAGACCATTCAAAGCGTCATCCTAGTGCAAGATTTTTGAATCCTTATTAAAACCTTTTTGATGAAGTTGAAAGCCGTACTGTTATTCCTGTTTGTGCCGTGTAGTATTTTCCTCAATGCCCAAGTTGTAGTTAACGAATTAAGCGCTGCTAATTTTGGCGGATTCGCAGATAATTACGGGGATTTTGAAGACTGGATTGAGCTCTATAACACAGGTGGTGCAGATGTAGACCTTTCGGGATTTTGGTTAAGTGATGATGAGCTTGAGCCTATGAAATGGGAGATTCCCGCAGGAACAACCATTGCTGCAGGTGGCTATCTTCTTATTTATGCTTCTGACAGAGATGAGAGTGTAGGTGGAAATTTGCACACCAGTTTCAAAATTACTCAAGCCAATCAAGAAGGAGCAGTACTGTCTGATCCTTCAGGCACCATACTCGACTCTTATCTTTTGACCATTGCCAATCAGCAAAATCATTCCAGAGGAAGAATTACCGACGGTGCTAATGATTGGGGAGTGTTTACCACTCCAACACCAGGTGCGGCCAATAGCGGAGCATTGGGAGAATATGTGCCATTGGAAATACTAACTGCGCCGGGATACTATGCAGGAACTGTCAATGTTGAGATTCAATCAGAAGATCCTGGTGCTGATATTCATTATACCACAGATGGAACAGTGCCAACAGCGGCTTCTACACTATACACAGGTCCGATTAATCTGACTCAAACCACCGTAGTAAAGGCGAGAGCTTTTAATGCCGGAGCCAACGCGCCGGCAAGTTTTGTTGAGACCAATACGTATATTTTGAATCAGACTCACGGCATTTATGTTGTCTCTGTGAGTGGCGATCAATTACCTACTCTCTTAGGCGGCAGTCAAATAGAGCCGCTTGGTCATTTTGAACTTTTTTCTGCAGCGGGAGAATTATTGGCAGAATGCAACGGAGATTTTAATGAGCACGGAAATGACTCCTGGGCTTACCCGCAAAGAGGAATCGACTACATTACACAAGACGAGTTTGGATACGGAAATGAAGTAAATCACCAAATTTTCGGCAATAAAGACCGCGACGGTTTTCAACGATTGATTTTGAAGGCCGCGGCCAGCGACAACTACCCTTTTGAGAACGGAGGTGCCCATATCCGCGATGCCTATGTTCAATCGCTCTCTCAAATTGCCGATTTAAGAATGGATGAGCGCACATACGCACCTTGTGTTATGTATATGAATGGTCAGTATTGGGGTGTCTATGAAATCCGCGAAAAAGTGGACGATTTAGATTTCACCGACCATTACTACGATCAAGGAGCTGGTCAAGTCGACTTTTTGAAAACTTGGGGAGGAACCTGGGAGGAATACGGAACCGCAGACGATTGGGATGACCTGCGCGATTACATATTGGGTAATGATATGACAGACCCTGCCAACTATGACTACGTAAAAGGATTGTACAATACGGGAAGTCTAATCGATTACTTCCTTTTGAATTCTTACGTGGTTTGTTCAGACTGGCTAAACTGGAATACAGGCTGGTGGAGAGGTCGTAATCCCGACGGTGACAAGAAAAAATGGCGCTACATCCTATGGGATATGGATGCCACTTTCGGGCATTATATCAACTTTACGGGTATTGCCGATCAAAGTGCCAATGCAGATCCATGTGATCCTGAGCAATTAAATGACCCCGGAGGACAAGGTCATGTCCCTATTTGGAATGCTCTTTTGCAGAATGAGGACTTCTTTGCGGATTACATCAATCGATACGCGGATTTATCCAGTTCCTATTTTTCGTGCGATTATATGCAACAGCATTTGGACAGTTTGATCGACTTGATCGAGCCTGAAATGCAAGATCAAGTTGATCGATGGGGTGGGAGTATGGCCGAATGGCAAGCGAATGTTCAAGAGGTAAGAGACTTTATTGATCAGCGCTGTCAGGTAATCAATAGCGGGTACCTTGATTGTTATCCCCAGTTGGAAGGACCTTATAATGTGGTTTTATACGCAGATCCTTTAGACGGTGGCCGAATTGACTTACCGAGTTTTGAAATTGACACCTACCCTTACAATGTTACTTATTTCGGAGGGGTTCCCGTTACGCTCGATGCCGACGAGAATGACGGATTCGTTTTTAGTCATTGGAGCTCGAATGGGACCGTCTTTATGCCTGATGAATTTAGTGAAGTGATCACCGTTAATTTTACGGCAGATGATACGCTCATAGCGCATTTTGTCCCTGATATTTCATATAGCCTCACCCTTGATGTAGAGCCGGCAAACTCTGGTTCTATAACGATTGCAGGAACTACTTACAACTCTTTTCCAGTGACCATAGATTTGGCTGAATCAGTAGATTACTCAGCCAAGGCGCAACCCATTGCGGGATACGGATTTACTGATTGGCAAAGTGGACTTACTCTAAGTCCCAACGCTCTGGCAGATAGCGTGACATTCAATATGACAGAGAATCAAACGCTAACCGCTCGATTCTTTGAAATTATCAATGAGGTGACTTTTGATGTGGCCCCTGAAGGTGTTGGTGAGATTATTTTGGGAGACACGGCTATTCAGGTTTATCCCACATCTATTGAGCTACCCGAAGCTGCAGTGCTAGAGCTTGAGGCCAAAGCAACCGCACCTTTCTATGCGTTTTCGCATTGGTCTTTCTTGAACGGAACCCCGAATCCGGATGAGGAAACGGCTGATATCTCGGTTCAATTTCTAGATCCTGACGTGGTGGTTGCAAATTTCATAGAATTACCAAACTATCCCATCAGAATCGAGACCGAGCCGGAAGGAGCAGGATGGGTTAGACTTCCCGATACTTTACTGAAGACTTTGCCTTATGTGACCACAATGCTCGGCAACGAGAATATTGCAATTGAGGCGATCGAAAGAGACAAGTACAAATTCTCGCATTGGGAAGTCAAAGTAGGAGCTGCAGCTCAAAATGAAAATCTCCCTCTACTGAGTTATCCGTTTTTTGCTCCAACTCATCTTATAGCTCACTTTGATGAAAGGCTGAATGCAGTCTTCATTCCAAGTAGTTTTACACCAAATGGTGACGGTTTAAACGATATATTGAAAGTATATGGAAACGAAGTGTCTGCCGAGAATTTCAGGCTCTCCATCATGAATCGTTGGGGCCAAAGAGATTTGGTCAAACCTTTCGGATTGGTGTTGCGGCTGTAGATATGGCCCGGCTTGCTGCCCAGAGCCACCTGCATCCACTGGTCCACATCCTTGTAGCCATAGGCTGCTGCAATTATGGACAACCGGGCACTGGTTACGCCCCGTACCGAATGACGCCGATTCTCCTCCTCAGACGCACCGGGTTCCTGACCATCATGATCCGGCATTTGATTTCTCTCCTGTTGATTCTTATTGGTCAGGTTGCTCTCATCGATCTTCGGGTTTCATCAATAATAATGCGCACGGTGCTGATCGACCTCGTCCAGTGGGCGGCGTGTCAGGGCATGCGGGAGTGTCCGATACCTGAAGGAAGATATTGGGGATCAGCCGGTCGTCCTGGATAGATACCGAATCTGACGAGCATCTTGTTGTGGCCAGATGGCTGAATGCCGATTTGGTTATCCAGATGGCACCCCCATGGGCAATGGCGGACAGGTGAAAGGCCTGGTCCGCCGCCCCGCCGGGGAGCATGAAGGCCATGCTGGCCGTGGGGTCTTCCTCCTCAAGGCGATCTTTTCCACTGCTGATACCGATGTTCAGGCGAATTGCGGAAAACCACCCGCCGTCGGCTTTCAACGAGGCTTCGATTTTACGCATCTTGTCCCTGAGTTCAACGGCGCAGCAGATGGCGTCAAAGGCGGGATCCGTGCCCGCGTGCCGGGGAATGGGAGCATACTGTACCTCGGTGCCGCTGCGTTTGGCGCGACGACCGCCGTAGGATGCCACCACGCGGTCGCTTTCGTCCCAGACGCGTGTCATCAGCTGAAAATAGGTTTCCGGTAGCAGGGTGTCGACGATGCTTCGCGAATCGTCGAGCCTGGCTGAGATACCGCTGAATAAGCAATACGAAACGGAACGGGGCGAC
>CALOFA010000018.1:0-45406 GCA_942492545.1 uncultured Cryomorphaceae bacterium
AGCTTGGCAGGTATTCATCGGTTGCCTTTTGGCCAATGCGCTCAAAAGTATTGGCTGCAGCCAACATGGCATCAGGCGATTGTGCAGCTTCCATTTCAGCGATTGCTTTTTTCATGGCTTGTTCATAAGCTCCGTCTTGAGCAGAGAGTGAAAATACAGTTGCGAAAAGGATGAGTAATGTTGTTGCTAGAGTTTTCATAATTGTTTGATTTTTAAAATTTATAAGTTGTTTAATTGATTAGCTGATTTATCTGAAGAAATGGTCCAGAATACACCGATGAAGGCAAAGAACGGAGCGGCTTGGCCGTTGGGCTCTCTTTCGTAAAATCCATTTGCATCGGGCTCGGTTGCATAGCGATAGCCGAAAATGTTTTCGCGTCCCGTCACATTGCTCACTGATGCGTGTATGATTAAATTTTGGCGGAAGAGGTAGCTCCAATTCAATGAAAGCGAAGCAAAGTCGGGAGAAAGTGACTCCATCTCCCCTGCCTTGTTCGGGCTATCGTAGGGAAGGCCGCTATTCCAACTGAAGGTGGCACCTACCTGAGACTTCAAGTCGGCGATCCAGTACTTTACCACCGCGCTGAAATTGTGCTGCGGCGCGAAGCTCGGCCTCACTTGTGTGTCGAATCCGTTGAAGCGTCTTTTGCTATCCACGTAGCTGTAAGTCAACCAGAAATCGGCATTCTTGATCAGCGATCGTTCGCGGTAAAAGAGATCAAAACCTCTGGCGTATCCATCTCCTGCGGCTTGAATGCCTTCAGCTTCGATGGTGGCGAAATCGTTGTAATCCTTGTAGTAAGCTTCCGCTCGCATGGTTCTTTTCTGCGTCGCGTGCTGGAAGCTCACTTGAAGATGGTCGGCCTTTGATGGGTCGATGCCGGGAGCCATCACGCGATTGCTATTGGCCTGCGGCTGGCTGAATCTTCCTGCGGCAAATGAAATGGTTCCATTTTCATAAGGCTGGTAAGCTGCCGCCAATCTGGGTTCAACTCGGCCCGTATTGCTTTCGCTGAAATGCGCTCCTCGAAGGCCACCCCTCACCGTCCAATGAGCGTTAATGTACCACTCGGCTTCTGTCCACACTGATGTTCGCGCTTCTTCAAATCCCCTCTCGGCGTTTAGGTCTGCGATGGTCTCCGAGTATTCGAGTAAGAAAACCTCGGCACCCATTTTCACTTTAAATGATTCGGTCAGGTAGTGGGTAGCCTTCTGCTTCACGTGCAAGAGGTTATTGTCGATTTCGAAAGCGGCGGTATCCAAATCGTAGTGATCTCTGTTGAGGCTGAGCGAAGTCCCTCCTTCCAGCAGCCACTTGCTATTCAGCGGAAGCTCGTAAGTGGCATTTGCAAATCCGAAGGTGTTTTCAATCCCCAATCTGTCGCCGCGGTCTTCCGATCCCACTCGTGGCTGATAAAGCGCCATTTCATTTTTCGACCCCATTACAAACCCTTTGATGATTCCGTCTTTCCCGAGGTCATGTCGATATATCACTTGACCATCGATGGATTCAGGAGCTTTGTCCCAATCGAAGTTTTGCTCCACAGCATTTTGGTACGGAGCCAGGTTGATATAGCCTCCTTGAGCGGTAACCGATTGCTTCTCTCCCACGAAAGTGGATGAGGCCGTCGCTCCTACGCTCATAAACGAGAAGTCGCTTTGGTTTCTCACGGGGCGGTCTACCGTTTCCAGCGCCAGCACCGATGAAAGCGCGTCGCCGAATTCTGCGGAGTAGCCACCTGTGCTGAAAAAGGTTCCTTTGAAAAGTACGGGGCTGAATCGATTTCTGGTCGGTACGTTTCCGGTAGTCGATCCATAGGCATTCCCTACTCGCAATCCATCAAAAAATATGGCCGTTTCAGAAGCATCTCCTCCCCTCACGAAGAGTCGTCCGTCATTTCCTACGGTGGCCGTTCCCGGCAAAGTAGAAAGTGCTCCGGTGATATCGCCCATAGAACCAGCCGTGGTGAGAATATCCAAAGGCTTCATCACTACCGAGGTGGCTTTTTCATTTACTTCTATGGTGCCCGCAGTGATGGAAACGGCATTCAACTCATTTACCAATGTCTTTAAAGTGATCGTTAAATCAGTCGTCTCATTGAGCGGCACCTCCATTTGGTGAAAACCAACCGAGGAAAGCATGAGAACAAGGCTGTCAGCAGCTTCTGTTTCGAATGAGAATTTTCCCTCGGCATTGGTCGATGCCCCGTCAAAACTGTTTTTGATCCATACATTCACTCCCGGAATGCTTTGTCCCTTTGAGTCGAGTGCTGTGCCCGAAACTTGAACTTGTCCCCAGGTCGGGAGAGCGAGTAAAACGAAGATGATTGAAAGTAGTCGCATGGTCGTTGGCGTTAATTCTGCTACGAATATGACGGACTGAATCACGTATGGAGGATGAACCTACATGACGAGAGAGGGGTATTGGGAAGGTTAAAACAAGGGTAAAGTGTCGGGCTACCTGAAATTATTAGGGTTGTGGTATCCGAAGCGGCAATCCCATGGATGATGGGGATTCGATAATCGAGTTGATAAAGACGAGAAAAAGACTGACTGAATCTACGGGTGTTTGGAGATCTCGATGAAACCCGCTACTTTTCCTTTTGTCAATTAAGAATGATATCGGAGATAAAATTATCAATGAAATCCAGATTGAATTGGAGGAATTTCTTCAACAGCGACTCCGAGATAGTAGGCTATGAAAGAAAACACCTGGAATATTGAGCATATGAGTAATGTAGTTGCCTTCATGTCTCAGTTTACAAAAAGTGAAAACCAAGATGATTGCTACCAAATTCGGCGGTGAGGTAGCCACCATCAAATAGGTCAAAGGCTCGTTCCTAAAAGATATTCACAGCTGAGCGAAAATAGACAAAAAATATATTCCAGAGTAAACATCACGAAGAGAGTACGGACAACATATCAACCCTAGCAGCTGATTTTATCAACTCCACCTCGCAGCACGTTTTCCTTACGGGAAAAGCGGGGACGGGAAAAACGACTTTTCTCAAGAGTCTGCGTGAAAAAACGCACAAGCGATTTATTGTGGTGGCACCAACGGGAATCGCCGCATTGAACGCGGGTGGAGTGACCATTCACTCACAGTTTTTATTGCCGCTTGGCTCCTACGTGCCTGATGAAACGGTTCAAGCCGATTGGGGTGCTTTTTCAATAACTCCATGCTAGCTCGGAAAAATCCGCTCAACTCAGACAGAAAGAAGGTGCTTCGTGAGATTGACTTATTGGTAATCGACGAGGTGAGTATGCTCCGTGCCGATATCCTCGATGCGCTGGATTACCGCCTTAGAGCGGCCAGAGGAAATTACAGAAAAGCATTTGGAGGAGTTCAACTACTCTTAATCGGTGATATGTTTCAGCTGCCGCCAATAGTGCGTGACCGCGAATGGAGTGTTTTGCAGAAGTTCTACTCCTCTATTCACTTTTTCGAATCGATTGCTCTGAAAAAGTCAGGGTTCGTCTACCTGGAATTAGACAAGGTCTTTAGACAAGCCGATCAGTCCTTTATAGAGATTCTCAACCGCTTGCGTACCAACAAAAGTACCGAGGCTGATATTGCGGCCCTGAATCAGCATTACGGAAAAGAACCTCCGGAAAAAGCGATCACGCTTTGCACCCACAATGCTCAAGCTGATAAAATCAATCAAGCAGAGCTCGAATCACTGAAAGGAAAGTCATTCGTCTATGAGGCAGAAATAGAAAAAGACTTTCCCGAAAAGCTCTACCCTATTTCAGAAAAGATGGAACTGAAAGTGGGCGCTCGGGTGATGTTTATAAAAAATGACAACGTCAGTAACCTCTTCTACAACGGGAAGTTGGCAACGGTGACCGAATTGACAAAAGACTCGATCAAAGTCGACCTCGACGATGAAGACCGCGAGATTGAAGTGGAGCGGATGAACTGGACCAACTCGAAGTTTACGGTCAACTCTGACAATGAGTTGGAGGAAGAGGTCTTGGGAAATTTCTCCCACTTTCCTTTGAAATACGCTTGGGCCGTTACAGTGCACAAGAGTCAGGGATTGACTTTCGATAAAGCCGTAATCGATGTAGGACGAGCCTTTGCGCCTGGTCAGGTCTATGTAGCCTTATCGCGACTGCGAAGCTTGGACGGGCTATTCCTGCGAACGAAGATCCACTCAGGAGCCATATCGGGTGATCATCAAGTTACCCGGTTCGCTGAGCGAAAAGAAGCCCAAGCCCCACCCAAAGAAATTTTGGAAAGAGGTCGGCAAGTGTATCTTATTGAAAGTTTAGATGATACTTTTGATTTTGACGAGATTCCAAAACGAGTGGATTACGTCTTGAACAAAGCGGGTGATAAAGGTCGGTTTTCGGATCCTGAAATGAACGCCACACTTGTCAATATCAAGCGAGCCGTTGAAGCGGAGAAAGAGAACACCATCAAGTTTCGCCGGCAATTGCACCAATTGGTTACAGCGGGTGACAATGTAAAATTGCTCGAAAGAATTGAAAAAGGCGCACAATACTACCGCAACAAGCTATTCGACGAATTGGAGAATCTCCTCAAGCACTTGGAGTTTGTAAGAGGGCTCTCAAAGACAGTTACCTACTTGAGACTGGCGGAAGAGATTGATCATACCCTGATGAATCAGATCACCAAGCTTTGGCTGGCCAAGCCCATTGCAGAAGGAATTCTGCAAAATAAAATGTCTCTGGATACCGTAAAGTACGATGCCCTGAAGAAAGCGCGAAGAGAGAAAATTCTGGAAAAGGTGAAGCTTGAGTTGGGAAAGAATCCGATCAAAGATGCTTCTCGAAACGTCAAAAAGAAAGCCGTCAAAAAAGGTGCGACTTATCAGGAAACCTATCGATTATTGAAAGATGGATTGACTCCCGCACAAATTGCCATTAAACGATCTTTGGCCGAGTCTACCATATGGACCCATGTGGCCAATGGAATAAAAGAAGGTGTACTTAAACTGGACAAATACATGGGTGCGGAGGATATTGCCAAGATTCGCGAAGCTTTGATTGAGTTTGGGGCGGGCGGAACTTCGGCCGTTCATCGAGCTTTAGACGGTGAGTACGAATATCACCATATCAGAATGGTGGTCAATTCATTGCAGGTGGAATCTACTGATGACGAATCTTGATTTTTAAGATTGGATATCTACTCTCTGAACAACGTCAAATTCCCCTGCTTCTCAAAAGCACGCCCTTCAAAATCATTCACCCGAATGATATAGAAGTAAACTCCTTCGGAACAGAGTTCTCCCGACTTGTAATGGGTTCCATCCCAAAAGGTGGAAAAGTCTTTACTCTCGTAGACCAACCTTCCCCAACGGTTGTACACCACCACTTCAAAAAATAAGGGCTGATCAAGTCCGATGATCCATTCATCGTTTAATCCGTCGCCATTGGGTGTAATCACATTGGGAATTTGGATGGTACAATCAGCAAATTGGATAATGATAATGTCAACCGATCGGCAGCCGTTGAAGTCAGTAGCTACTAAGCTTACCGTCTGTGAAGATTCGAGTTCGGGATTAAAAATGGAATCATTGGAGCCATCAGACCATTGATAGCTATCAAACAAGGTATCGGGAGCGATAGTGAAATCGGGACGATAACACAATGCCGTATCAGGAGGCAGATTAACTTGCCGCGTTTCAAATAAGCTGACTTCGATGCCAGCGGTATCGCTTATACAATCATCCAAATTGGCGTAAGCCAAGTACTCTCCTTCTTGATCCAAGGCCGATACACCGTAAGAAACTACATCGCCTTCCAAAATGTCACCCGTTGGCGTAAGCCAGATGTAATCTACACCACTAGTCGCATTGAGCACTTCTAGGGATATGCTTTCTCCTGTGCAGACAGGAGCATCTGTTGCTATAATCGGCACATCGGGAAATGGCTTTGGCCCAACGGTTATTGAATCGATCGGCCCATCGCAAAGGGCAGTATTGAGGTAAACGTAAAAGGTGGTGTCACTCAAAAATTCGGAGATGAAAACAGTGCTTTCATTCGAGATAATCTCCCCATCGACTCCTTCTAAGAAGTTGATTTGAAAATCTGAGATCACTTCTATTGTAAAAGGTTCTCCTTCGCAAACGGGTGTAAAGTCGAAGACTGGAAGCGGTGGGACTTCTTCAAAATTGATTTCAATTTGATTTGAGCTCAACTCACATCCATATTCGTCGATACCTACTACGAATACGGTTCCGTTTTCGGTAAACCACTCCTCCTCTTCGCTCCCTTCGGGAAACCATTGGTAGGTTTCCAAACCGGGAGTGGCGGATATCAGAATGCTATCGCCATCGCAAGTCGGCTCAGGATCTATCACCTCAATCTCTACGCTATATTCCGTTAATTCTACTTCTATGAAAAGCTCTATCTCGACATCACATCCGGTCACAATTACTGAGTAGACTCCAGGCTCTGTAACCGTCTGCACGGTATCACTTCCCGAAAAGGGAGCTTGCCACTCAATGGCATCCAAAGAAGAACTGACGATACTTATATCGACTTCACCGCCGGGGCAAAGTACGGCATTGGAGCCATCCAAGAAGGGGGTGGCAAATTCGGAAACCTCAATGGTATTGGATACAAGTCCACATCCTTCATAGAATTCAACTTCTGCGAAATATAGCCCGGGTTCTTGCACATAAATGTCTGACGGGCCTTCGAAGGTTCCGGATGGTCCCTGCCATGTAATCGTTCCGGGACTGAAGGTTATTATCTGTACACTATCGCCGGGGCAAACTACTGCCTCTTCAGGATCGGTGAAGATTTCGGGAGTTTCAACTTCTTGAACCAAAATGAAATCTGACGCCAAGTCGGTACATCCGAATTCATTTATGGCGGTAGCAGTGATTTGATAAAATCCGGGAGCCGAAACATAAATACTATCGCCATAATCTTCGATGGGCTCAAAATCATCAAATGTCAGAAGTCCTTCATATTCGAGGAAAAAAACCAAGGTATCCCCGGGACAAAAGAACTCGGGCCCTGTGATTTCAATCAACGCCTCAGGAACGGGAACTACTTCCACATAGATCGAATCTGAGGTAAACTGGGTGAGAATCTCTTCCGTACAAGGATTTTCTTGTGATACCAATTCCACAGTTACTACATACCAACCTGAGTTTTCAGGAGTAATGGAGGCTGACCCTACCAAACCGAGGATATTACCAGGTGTTACGGTCCACCCTATTTCGTATTGCGCCGTAGGATATGGATCAGAAGTAAGCGAATCCAGGAGATTAGCGGGAAACGAGCCTCCTTCGCAAACCTGAATGGTATCGTTTGAAGCATTAAACTCGATTAACGGCGGAGTGTCTACCGGAATATCGTAGAACACAACGCTAATCACATTAAATGTGCTGCACCCTTCGGGAGTAGTTACTGATACGAAGTATGCTCCCTCCTCTGTAACTGAAATTTCTTCGGTAAAAACAGGATTGGCACCGAATTGTCCTCCCGACCATTGAAAAGTGTAGTCTCCCGGAAATTCAGCTGATATCACCACAGTTTCTCCGGGACAAACAAATACAGGAGTGGTCAAGGATGCCGAGTTGTTCACTCCTTCACTATCGGTGATCAGCGGCAAAATGGGTTCCGGGTAAACCTCCAATTCGATATCATCTGTAGCGGAGTAACATCCGTCTTGAGAAGTGATGATTACACTCTCGCTGGCAGCGGAAGTCACCAATGAAACCACTCCTGTGGAGCCCGAAAAAGACCATTGGTAATTTTCAGCGAAAGTGATTCCCGTTAAGGAATAATTGGATGCGGTTATGGCATAAGGAGGACAAGCTATTGTACTTTCAGGGCAGGGCTCGGGAACGGATGAAGAGGAATTCAAATAAATGCAGGCGTCAGGAATGGTGAGGTCGCATCCACCGCCCGACCGCTGGTAGAAATCCATTGGCCTCCTGTCGGGGTCTATTGCCTTAAGCACAAAACCATCCAAGCCGCCTGAACCCTCCAAAGAGCGATAGTTGCCGTAATTGGGATCACCGCAATAGCTCAATCCTGAGTTCTCATTATCGATCAGGTCCGACATTCCGTTTACCGGTGAGTTTGTAACGGGAACGATCAATCCACTGCCACCATTAGATCCCGCCACGACCACAAAGCCATCGGGCAAGATTGTTATGGAATTGCATTGCTCATCAGAACCGGCACCGAAGTTTCGGGCCCATTGGAATGATCCCGAAGACGAATACATGGCAGTAAAAGCATCTTTGGATCCAAGAGAATTAAAGGCAGCTTCGCCATATTCATCGCTGTAAGAATCGAAAGTGCATTCAAACCATCCTGCTATTGCAATATTGCCTGAAGAAAAATCGATTCCTCGAGAGGAAACATTGCTATCGCTACCGGCAGACTCTCCCCAAGAAAAACCCCCTGAGCCCGAGATGCTCAGTAAAAAGATAGAATTCGAAAATCCCGAAGTGAGGGTGACCGTAGTCCCCGTTCCGAAAAAGTTCAAAGTCGTGCCAAAATCTCCTGTTAGAAATACAGAATTCCCATCTGAAGCGATATCATACGAGATGCTTTCCTCACTTCCTCCACCCCATCGAAACCACTCTTCATTTCCCGCTGAGGAATACTTAATGAGGAAAATGGCATTTTGAATGGTGTTGGTATAGCTATTGTCAAAAGTGATATCACCACTGAATTGTCCCGTAGCATAAACGGCCCCTGAGTTATCAGTGGTTATACCCAAACCACGATCGAGGGCTTCGCCTGTTCCTTGCTTTGCCCACTGCTCATTTCCATTGCTGTCGTACTTAACGATAAAAGCATCGTTGGTACCGTCAGTTGCATCGAGCGTAAGTGCGCCAAAACTTGCAGCCCCTGAAAACTGACCGGTGATAACCACGTTTCCCGATCCATCTACTGCTATGGCATTGGCTCTGTCAGAACCACCTGAGCTACCTCCGGTTCTGGCCCAAAGGGCATTCCCATTGACATCGAGCTTTAGTACAAAGGCATCTTGTCCACCGTTGGAAGCCAAAGAAACGCCATTGCCAAAATTGACACTACCCGTGTAGAAGCCGCAAACCAATACATTTCCTGCTCCATCTACCGCAACACCCAATCCGCGATCTGATTGGCTTCCGCCAAAGGACTTTGACCACTGATTGACCCCATTAGAAGAGACTTTCGTAACGAATATATCCGTAAGCCCTTGAACCGAAAAACTTGTTTCGTTGATTTGGGCTGATGAGCTAAAATAGCCCGTAGAATATGAGTTTCCTGAGCCGTCGCTTGCGATATCCAAGGTCTCGTCTACATTTCCGCCTGCCTGTTTTTTTGCCCAAAAAGACTGGGAAAAAGCCCCCTGAAAGGAAAGCGTGAAGATGATTAGAACGATTAGGTTTTTCACTATGGCTTAAGGGTTAGGGCTCGCAAGGATTTGCTTCATTAACTTAAAAAAGTAGAATTCGAACAGTTACACCT
This sequence comes from uncultured Cryomorphaceae bacterium, assembly GCA_942492545.1. GTDB lineage: Bacteria > Bacteroidota > Bacteroidia > Flavobacteriales_D > Cryomorphaceae > JAKVAV01. The sequence continues at coordinate 9,454 of CALOFA010000018.1, forward strand.
CAATGATTCTACAGATAACACGGCAAGATAAGTATCAGATGTATTGGTAAGTTCTCAAGTGATTTATTTCTCAACACTAGGACGCTCCGTTATTTAAAAAGTTGAAGCAAAAAATCACGTTTCGGTCTAATCCCTCAAAATTGTCAGACTTCCCTGTTCTTCTATCAGCCTTCCTTCAAAATCATTTACCTGCACCACGTAGAAATAAGTCCCTTCGGGGCAAGGTTCTCCCGATTGAGAATTCGAGCCATCCCATCCAAGGGAAGGGTCGTTGGTCTGATACACTTTTCTACCTGAGCGGTTGTAGACGATGGCCTGATAGAATTGCGGTTGATCCAACTCAATGATCCATTCGTCATTTTTTCCATCCCCGTTAGGCGTGATAATATTTGGCACAACCACCAAGCAGTTTATAAAAGTCACAGAAATAAAATCTACTGATTCGCAACCGTTGAAATCCGTGGCAAGGAGAAAAATTTGATCTGAATTGTCTTCAGTTGGGTAGAAAATAGAATCTGTGCTATTGTCAGACCACAAGTATGAAGCAAAGATGGTATCGGCCCCGATAAAGAAATCTTCTATAAAGCATAGTGAGGTATCGGGTGGAAGAACAACCTGTCGAGTTTCAAAAAGGCTCACATCAATTCCAACCGTATCGCTCAAGCAGCCATCCAAATCCGCGTAAGCCAGGTATTGTCCCTCTTGGGAAAGATCAAAAACCCCATAAGAAACAAGTTCGCCTTGAAGCATATCTCCGTTTGGCGTAAGCCAGAAGTATTCCACATCTGCCTCCACATTCAAAACCTCCAAAGTGAGATCTGTGCCTGTACAAACAGGAGAATCGGTCGAAGGAACGGGCTCATCAGGATAAGGCTTTGGTGAAAGTTCTAATGCAATGGTATCGCCACTACAATATGGCGAAGTGAGAAAGACATAAATGTTGGTGTCGTTCCAGAGTTGTTCAATTTCTTGGATGGAATCATTGGAAATGACAAAACCTCCGGGCCCGCTCAGCACGTTGGCTTCAAGATCATCAGACGAAATAAGAAATTCCATTGGTTGGCCTTCGCAAGGAAGTTCGTATTGGAAAGTTGGGACGGGAGGTATTGGTTCGAATGTCAGATCCAATGTGTTAGAGACAGCTTGACAGCCATCATCTGTAAATGCAGTAACGGAAACAGATCCGGGACTGTCAAACCATTGTGAAAGTCCCTCCCCTTCAGGTGACCATTCATACTCCTCGAAATCTCCACTGGCTATTACCATTATGCTATCTCCTTCGCAAACGGGTTCGGGATCGGAAAGAGAAATGGAGACTTCAGGCTCCTGCGGAAGTATCTCAATACTAATGTCAGTAGTGATTTCACAACCGGTTACTTCTACAGAATAAATTCCGGGATCAGTCACTATTTGACTGCCTGCACTGCCGGAGAGAGGTGGCAACCATTCTATCGTTTCCATGCTATTGGAGACCACCCAAATTTCTTCGGTGCCTCCTTGGCAAATAAACCCATCCTCTGAGTACAGAAAAGGTGTGGAATATTCGGTGAGTTGGATGGTGTTGAAAACCAATACACAACCCTCATAAAGGGTTACTTCAGCAAAATAAAGGCCCGATTCTTCCACCCACAGACTATTGTCGCCTTGAACGGAGCCAAGAGGTCCTTGCCATAAAAATTCGCCATCAGTGTCCGACAAAATCTGAACACTGTCATTCGGACAAATAACAGCATTAGGCGGAGAGGTAAAGATTTGTGGACTCGATATCAGCGAGACTAAAAAGTTTGCATTATCTCCGCCTGTACATCCGTTTTCTGCTGTAGAGTCTGTCCAAAAAGCGTAATTACCGGGAGAAGTAATATAAACGCTATCCAGGAAATTTTCTGCCACATTAATGGAGACGCCCAAGCTACCCGTATAGTCAATGTCCAATACCAGCGTATCGCCGACACATGGTTGAGGGACCTGTTACATCCAAAAAGACATCGGGCGCTTCCAGTATTTCTATGTAGATTGAATCCACATCAGTATATGAAAACTGGATGTCATTGCAGGGGTTGTTATTCGGCTCTACGGTCACTGTTACCACGTGCCAGCCATCCTGAACGGGATTGATACTGGATTGAGGCGAATAACCAATGCCCGCATTTTGATTTACCGTCCACTCGATTGTATAAGGATCATTAGGGTATATATCATTTGTTCCTGCTACTAAGGCATTGACTTGTATTCCCCAAGAAGTCCAGTTTTCACAGATCGTGACGCTATCTGTTTCGTAAGGAAATTGAATATCGACTTCTAAATCTTCAGAAATAAGATCAAATTCGACCTCAATAGTATTTAAAGCTGTGCAGCCAAATTCATTTTGAACTTCCAGAGCAAAATCGGAATCAATTGTGACCTCAAGCGTATCAAGTCCGGAAGCAAAATCCTCACCCCAAGTCTGCCAATTGCCGATCAAGGAGTCGGGGTAAGAAGCCCAAATCAAGACGGTATCTCCCTCACAAACTTCAATTGTTTCAGTATTCAATGCATTGTTATTTACCACTACGTTATCTGAAAGCAAGGCAGGATCAACTCCCGGTGCGATTGTCACATACAATTCGTCCGCTCCTGTATAGCAGCCATCCAAGCTAACCATCATCACTGAGAATTCTCCTTCGATTGTTGCCTGATTAGTTGTGGTTCCGTTGGGATTCGTCCAATAATGATTGTAGTCAAAAGCGACCTCATTATTGTAAGTCATGGGCGAAAATTGAATAGAACTTCCAAAGCAAACGTTTGCCGAATCCGGACAGGTAAATACATCATCTGAAGATGAATAAACGCAAGAGCCGAGGATGGCAGGGTCGCAAGCCATCCCGTTCTGTCTCAAGTAGTAGTCATAAGGAGCTCTGTCTTCAGTGATCACCTTTATCAAGAATCCATCTTGTTCATTGCTGCCTTGCAGTTTTCGAAACTCCCCATAGAACTCATCATCGCAATACTCAAGAGAGCTCGATTGAGCATCAAAAAGGTAGGTGCCCGATAAATTTTGAGCTACAGGCAAAATCAAATCACCCGTAAAAGCACCGCAAATCACTTCAAGCCCATCAGGAGCAGGGCCACACCAAGAGCTTGTTCATCGGTTCTGGATCCGAAATTTCTCGACCATAAAAAATCGCCGTTTTGAGCCGAATATCTTGCAACAAAGGCATCTTCAAATCCTATAGAATTAAACGTACCCGAACCATAGACTTCGCTGTATTGGTCGAAGGTGCACCTGAAATACCCGGCAACTGCTAGTTCTCCGTTGGAATAGTCAATGGCTCTGGAGGAAACCAAAGTTCCGCTTCCGGCGGTGGAGCTCCAATTCAGGCTTCCATTTTCAGAAAATGATAAAATGAAAAAAGCTCTGGCATAACCGGAATTGATAGTTTGCGGAAAGCCACCACCCAAAATACTGATACTCGAGCCAAAATCTCCCGTAAGGAAAACACTCTCCCCATCGGATGTGATTCCGTATGCTATTGCTTCCTGTGTGCCACCTGCTGATCGAATCCATTCCTCTTCTCCTTCAGCCGAAAACTTCACCAAGAAGACAGCGTTCAGGACATTGTTGCCATAAAAATTATCGAATGTTAAGTCACCGCTAAACTGACCTGTCACATAAATGTCGCCTTGATTGTCAGTAGCCAAGGCCATTCCTCTTTCCAGCGATTCGCCGGTTCCCTGTTTTATCCACTGGTCATTTCCATTCGAATCGCATTTGAGGATAAACGCATCAATGGTGCCATCTGCAGCATTCAGATCAAAGACCCCGAAGCTAGCGTCACCTGAGAATTGACCTGTGACAAATACGTTCCCAAGAGAGTCAACGGCTACTGCATTGGCTCTGTCAGAGTTTCCTGAACTACCGATTCCTTTTGCCCATTGTGGAATTCCGGTTTCATCTAATTTGAGTACGAAAGCATCCTGACCCCCATTGGATGTTAATGAAACGTCATTTCCAAAATTGACTGTTCCGGTAAAAAATCCACAGACCAAAATATTACCTGAATTGTCTACCGTAATCCCAAGACCTCGGTCTGATTGACTTCCTCCAAAAGATACAGACCATTCAGTAAATCCGTTTGGTAAGACCTTCGAAACGAAAATATCTGTCAATCCTTGAACGGTCAGACTTTCGTCATTTATGCCTGCTGTGGTGCTGAAGTATCCTGTGGAGTATGAGTTCCCTTCATTATCACTTACTACTCCGAGTGTTTCATCTACATTTCCACCCGCTTGCCTTTTGGCCCAGAAAGACTGGCTGAAGGCTGCTTGGCAAATGATGAGGGCTACGAGGGTTAGAACTATTGGTCTCACGATTGAATGTTTTGGTGCTTTGAAACTAATAAAATATTTGAATTCAAGCGCCCTATGAGTCCAGTCAAATTGTCCGAATCATTGGCTTCCTACTGCCAAATTTTCCGCTTTTAAACGAAAAATTGGAACGGCTTAAGATTTGACCAAAGCAAAACACAATACAATCAGTTATGGACTTTCAAAAAATGACAATCAAGTCCCAGCAAGCCATCCAAGATGCTCAGCAACTTGTGACGGAAAAGGGACAGCAGAGTATCGAAACGGCTCACCTCCTTAGGGTGATGCTCGATGCAGATAAAAACGTAATCCCCTATTTACTCAAGAAACTTTCAGTTAATAGTGGACATTTTGGAGCAAACCTTGGATAGACAAATTGAAACTTATCCAAAAGTGAGTGGTGGACATATTCAAATCGGCCGATCGGCCAGCAGAAGCTGTGAATCGATCTTTTACATACCTTAAAGAATTCGGCGATGAATTCGTTTCCTTGGAGCACCTATTACTTGCTATTCTCGACGGAAACGACTCGGGCGCTCAAATGCTGCAAGGACATGCCGGTGTTACCAGAAATGCTTTAAAACGGCCAGTATTCTTGAACTCAGAAAAGGTGAAAAAGTCACTTCTGCAAGTCAAGAAGACACATACAATACTTTAGAAAAATATGCCAAGAATCTGAATGACCTTGCTCAAAAGGGAAAACTAGATCCCGTTATTGGTCGTGATGAAGAGATTCGACGGGTTCTGCAAATTCTAACCAGGCGGACAAAGAACAATCCAATTTTGATTGGTGAGCCCGGTACGGGTAAAACGGCTATTGCTGAAGGAATTGCCCATAGAATTGTTACAGGCGATGTACCCGAAAATCTTGAAAGACAAATTCGTTTTCAGCTTGGATATGGCTTCCCTTATTGCTGGCGCGAAATACAAAGGAGAATTTGAAGAACGACTGAAAGCAGTTGTGAAAGAAGTTACTGCAGCTGAAGGTCAAATCATTCTTTTCATTGATGAAATTCACACCCTTGTAGGTGCCGGAGGTGGCGAAGGCGCCATGGATGCCGCCAATATTTTAAAGCCAGCTTTGGCTCGTGGAGAACTAGGAGCTGTTGGCGCAACTACTTTGAACGAGTATCAAAAGTATTTTGAAAAAGACAAAGCTTTAGAGAGAAGGTTTCAAAAAGTTATGGTTGAAGAGCCTGATCGAGAATCGGCTATATCCATCTTACGTGGAATAAAAGACAAATACGAAGCACATCACAAAGTTCGAATAAAAGATTCAGCCATTATTGCCGCAGTAGATTTATCTACAAGGTATATTACTGATAGATTTTTACCGGACAAAGCCATTGACTTAATTGATGAGTCTGCTTCAAAATTGAGAATGGAGATCAATTCCAAACCTGAAGAACTTGACGAACTTGACAGAAGAATCATGCAACTTGAAATTGAGCGAGAAGCGATTAAGGCGAGAAGGACCAAGCGAAAAAACAAGGTCACTTTCGAAGAAATTGCCAATCTAAGCGAGAAGAGAGATGGATTTCAAAGCCAAATGGGAAAGAGAGAAAAATCCTTGGTGATCAATTCAAAAGGAAAAAGAAGCATATCGAGCATCTCAAATTTGAAGCTGATAAGGCAGAACGCGAAGGAGATTACGGGAAGGTTGCAGAAATACGATATGGTAAGGTTAAGGAAACTGAAGAGAAAATCGAAGAATCTCCAAGAGCAATTGATCGACGAGCAAGAAATATCCAAAATGATCAAGGAAGAAGTAGACGAAGAAGAAATCGCTGACGTAGTAAGCCGCTGGACGGGAATTCCTGTTAATAAAATGGTGGAAAGCGAAGTTGACAAACTTCTGAAACTAGAAGATGATTTGCATGAAGAGCGTGGTGGGTCAAGATGAAGCTGTATAGCAGTATCTGATGCCGTTCGAAGAAGTCGAGCAGGACTACAAGACAACAAGCGCCCCATTGGTTCTTTTATTTTCTTGGGAACTACCGGTGTTGGTAAAACAGAATTCGCCAAAGCTTTGAAGCGAGTATCTGTTTAATGATGAATCGGCCATGACGCGAATTGACATGAGCGAATACCAGGAACGACATACAGTGAGCCGATTAGTAGGTGCGCCTCCAGGATACGTTGGATACGATGAAGGTGGACAGTTGACCGAAGCTGTTCGCAGTAAGCCATACTCTGTTGTACTTCTCGATGAGATTGAAAAAGCTCATCCCGATGTTTTCAACATTTTTGCTGCAAGTTCTAGATGATGGTATTTTGACCGATAACAAAGGTCGAAAGGTGAATTTTAAGAACACCATAATCATTATGACTTCAAATATTGGATCAGATATCATTCAAGACAATTTTGACCATATGAAGCCAAATATGGATGAGAGAATGCAAGAACAAACAAAAATCGAAGTATTCGGTTTGTTAAAGAAAACAGTTCGACCTGAGTTCTTGAATAGAATTGATGAGACCATCATGTTTAAGCCACTTGATAAGGAAGATATTTTGAGCATTGTGAAAATTCAATTCAAATTCTTTCGACAAAACTGGAGCAAAAAGGAATTGATTTCTCTGCATCTAAAGATGCTCGTGAACTATATCGCTGAAAAAGGATATGACCCTCAATTCGGAGCACGGCCCGTTAAGCGACTCATTCAAAAAGAAGTACTCAATGCATTGAGTAAGCACATCCTACGAATCGATCACAAGAATCGTGAGGAACCCGATTGTGATGGATGTATTTGATGGACAAGTCGTTTTTCGGAAACCATTGAAAGAAGAGCTGGAAAATTTGATTGCATAATAAAAGAATCGGAAATAGAAGGAAGAGCCGGTTCATGAGTTAAATCATGCACCGGCTTTTCTTATTTTAGGAGATTAATGAAATCTCATTTATATAAATAGACATGCAAAGTCAGATTGGTCCAACTCCCGCCTATCGATTTTGAACGACCCTTGAATCCTCGAGGGTTTGATGATGCGCCTGATATGGGTAAACGACTTGTAAGTTGATCCGAAATGAGGATATTGATCTTTTTGTCAAGCAGCGCAGCCAATAGAGCTATAAGTCACCGGCTAGTTTGATGGCGAAGGAAATTAACTACGCCTGAAGCGGAAATTCATGAAGACAGGTATTTATCTCGCCGGTACCGTGATTTACTGGATTCCGTTGCCGAAATAGGTTAATGAAGCTTCCAATCGCATTGTTATTTTGGGCATAATCCAGGAATTACGGATGTTGTGGAATACCTAACCAACGAATCCATTGGTAATATGCCCACTTGTGGAATATGCTAAAGTTGAATTCTGATGCCGATTCTTGGCGAGAAATCTCGGTTCACGGAATGCTTAAAGTTTTTCGATTATCCCAAAAAGGAATTTTAGCAAACAGAATCAAACAAAAAGTCGCCCCAATGGAATTGGGGCGACTTTTCAATTCGAGTTGTGAGGTGGTACTATGATAATTCAACCATCCAATTGTGTGGATCGTCAGTTCTGAATTTTTTTAAGATCTACGAAATATTTCATCAAGCGATTTGACAATTTGCGGTCTTCTACCTTAGGTAACTGATAAACCTTGTCTCCATCGGCAATGGCTTCAATATGAGCTATCGTTGCAGCAGTTCCACATCCAAAAGCCTCTTCCAACGTATTGTTTTCCATAGCTTCTTGCAGCTCTGCAACAGAAACTCTTCTCTCCTCGACTTGTACTCCCCAATCTTTGGCGAGTTGTAGCGCGCTTCTGCGAGTCACTCCATCAAGAATAGTTTCACTCAGCTCGGGTGTAACCAGCTTTCCGTCTATCACGAACATCACGTTCATGGTGCCGCTTTCTTCTATGTAAGCGTGCTCTTTTGCGTCTGTCCAAAGGAGTTGATCAAAACCTTGCTCATTGGCCAATTTCGCCGGATACAAAGAACCGGCGTAATTTCCCGCAGTTTTGGCATATCCCGTTCCACCTTTCGCAGCGCGCGTAAACTCTCGTTCGATTTTAACTCTCACAGGTTTAGCATAGTATGCATTGACAGGAGCCGCAAGAATCATAAAGCGGTAGTTCTGACTGGCTTTTACACCAATATAATCGTCAATAGCAAAAGCACTGGGCGTAAGTACAATGAAGATAACTCGCCTGTTGGAATCCATTGGTTATCCAAACGAACCAATTCGCTTAGCGCATCCATAAAGATGTTCTCAGGAATTTCGGGCATGCACATTCTCACAGCCGATTTGTTCATCCTTTTGATGTTCAAATCAGGACGAAACAGACCATATCGTCCTTCTTCGTTCTTAAAAGCTTTCAGCCCTTCGAAAATACTTTGACCATAATGGATCACCAAACATGCCGGTGACATAGTCATATTTTGAAATGGCATAATCTCGGGCTGCTGCCATTTGCCATCCACATAATCCATCACAAACATGTGATCAGAGAAGGTTTGCCCGAATTTTAAGTTCTTAAAATCTGTTGTATCTAATTTACTCTGAGTAGTTTTCTCGATTTTTATGGTCTGAGTATCGATCATTTTATGTCTTCAATTGGACTGCAAAAATAGCTAAATTCAAAGTGTGTTCAAAGTAGAAATGATTAAGAATCAGCAAAGTGTGTGTTCGACACTTTAAGCTTTCGCAGGCTGTTTGCTTTGAACCTAAGCATGTTAATCTTACCAAAAGGTCAAAAGATTAATCGTGATCCAAACGTCAATATTTGTTATTTTGTTTTCAAGACAAGAATTGATTTGGAAAAGGAAATCCTCGACATACTAAAGAAATACTGGGGTCATCAGAGCTTCAGGCCTCTTCAAGAGGAAATTATCCAATCCGTTTTCAATGGTGAAGATACTTTGGCCTTGCTACCAACGGGAGGTGGGAAATCCATTTGCTTTCAAGTCCCCGCCATGGCCATGGAAGGGGTTTGTTTGGTCATCTCCCCTCTCATCGCTTTGATGCGCGATCAGGTTCAAAACCTTCGAAAGAGAGGGATTACAGCAGCTTCACTTACCAGCGCCCAATCTCCCCGAGAAATTGATATCACCCTGGATAATGCCGTTCACGGAGGACTTAAGTTTCTTTACCTATCGCCCGAAAGGTTGAAGACAGATTTGTTTCTTGCTCGGCTTCAAAAAATGAAAGTTTCAATGGTGGCCATCGATGAGGCGCATTGTATCTCCGAATGGGGTCACGATTTTCGCCCACCTTATCGGGAAATAGCCGCAATTCGCGAATTGCTGCCAAAAAAAACTCCGTTTATAGCGCTTACAGCGACTGCGACAGCAGAGGTGATTTCAGACATTGCCGAGAAGCTTGAGCTAAAGAAGCCCGCCGTTTTTAAGAAGAGTTTTGTCAGAGATAATTTGGTCTACGTGGTACAGCAAGAAAACCATAAGTTGAACCGAATGATCGGAGCGATCAAGAACCTGGGCGGCAGCGGTATTGTTTACGTCGGGACAAGACGCGAGACCGTTCGCCAATCTCATCTGCTTCGGGCCAATGGTATCGGGGCACTACCCTACCATGGCGGCCTATCGAGCAAAGAACGTCAGGACACACAAGACCTTTGGATAGCGAATAAAGCGCAAGTAGTTGTTGCCACCAATGCCTTTGGTATGGGAATCGATAAGCCCGACGTGCGGTTTGTGATTCACCTCGACTTACCACCCGGACTCGAGGCCTATTTTCAAGAAGCAGGTCGAGCAGGGCGAGATGGAAAAAAGGCATATGCCATTTGTTTGGTAAACGAGAGTGATCGGGAGGCTTTGTGAAAGAGTAGAGTCTCAGATTCCTAAAAAGGAGGATGTTCAACAAGTCTACCGAGCTTTGGTGAATTTCTTCCAACTTGCTGCGGGTTCTACCATGTTGGAAAATATCCCTTTTGACTTGAAGGCTTTCGCCAAAAGGTATGACCTCTCACCTGCCAAAACCCTGCACTGCCTCAAAGTACTTGAATACGAAGAACGAATCACTTTGTCAGATGCCGTTTACAACCCTTCGAAAGTTCTGTTTTTACAGAATACCAAGGAGCTATATAGCTTTGAAATCGGGCATCCCAAGTTTGAGCCAATCATCCGCGTATTGCTGCGGTCTTACGAAGGACTATTCGACCACCCCTGTCCGCATCGATGAGTTGGCCATAGCCAGAAGGATTAAATCCAATTACGGAGAAGTAAGAAAGATGATTGAGTACCTCGCCGAAATGAAGGTTTTGGCATATCAACCGCATACCGATTTGCCATTTATAACCTTTCCAAAAGAAAGGCCCAAAGTAGATCAATTGAATCTGGATGAACTTCGCCTAAAGAGGCACAAACAGAGACTCGAGGATAAGATGACCGCTGTTTTGCGCTACACCGAAAATGATGTGATTTGCCGCAGCCGACAATTGGTAGCCTATTTCGATGACTATACGGCTACTGATTGCGGTCAATGCGACGTCTGCCTGGCCAAAAAGAAGGCGATGGAACTGATTGGAGAGAACTCGTCAACCTACCTTACCTTAAAAAAAGAAATTCTGGAAGAACCGCGTTCACTCGCTTATCTTTCTAAGCTTCCCGGTTTAAAATCAGCCGATGTGTCCAATACTTTGCGCTGGATGTCTGATAACCGCGAAATCGATATCAATCACGAGAATGTGGTGACGCTGCTTTCGCAATAATCCGATTACCTTTGCCGGCAATGAATTATACTGTTCTTCAACTCAAAGACAAAAGCTTAAAAAGCATCCATCGACGGCACCCATGGGTGTTTTCGGGCGGTATTTTTACCGATACGCATAAGCTCATAGAAGGCGATAAGGTGCAGATTTCCGATCGATCGGGAAAAATCCTCGGTACGGGGCATTTCGGTGATCGCAGCATCGCTGTCAGACTTTTAAGCTTTCACGACGAAGAAATCAATTCGGCATTCTACAGAGAGAAATTGCAAAATGCCTTGGATATGCGTCTGTCCATTGGTCTCCCTTCTGCCGAAACTGATGCATTCAGATTGGTTCACGGCGAAGGCGACGGTTTACCCGGATTGATCATAGACATTTACAGAAAGTCGGCAGTAATTCAGACCCACAGCGGTGGCATGTCCCGAGATATTGATTTGATTCAAGAAGCCATTTCAGGATTGTCCGGATTGCAAATTGATGAAACCATACATATTTCGGCTGAGACCAAGAGCCAAGGCGATTTGGACTCGGAAAAATCAGAAGGCAGCGAGTTCTTGGAAAACGGACATCGTTTTTATGCCAATTGGAAAGACGGTCAGAAAACGGGTTTTTTCATCGATCAACGCGAAAACAGAGCTTTGTTGGGATCGCTTTCAAAAGGAAAAAAAGTCTTGAACGCCTTCAGCTATACGGGAGGCTTTTCCGTGTATGCTTTGAAGGCCGGTGCCGAATTGGTTCATAGCTTAGATAGCTCACGCGGAGCTTTAGATCTAGGCGAGGAACATTTGAAGATGAATGACTTAAGCGAATCTAAGCACGAAAGTATTCAAGCAGATGCGCTGGAGTTTTTTAGCAAAGGAGATGTGGAGGAATACGATATCATCGTTTTGGATCCGCCTGCTTTTGCCAAGCATCGCTCAGCCCGCCATCGTGCTGTACAGGCTTACAAAAGACTCAACGCGATGGCCATGAAAAAAGCCAAGAAAGGAAGTCTGCTGTTTACCTTCAGTTGCAGCCAAGTAGTCACTCCCGATCTATTTTCTCACACTATTGCTGCGGCCGCTATGGAAACAGGGCGTAGCATGCGGACCCTTCGGCATTTGCACCAACCACCCGATCACCCCGTAGGAATTTATCATCCCGAGGGGGAATATTTGAAAGGACTACTTTTAAGAATAGATTAAAAAGACCTATCCGAATGAAGATTGTTTTCATGGGAACCCCTGATTTTGCTGTGCCATCCATGCGAAAGCTGGCGGCAGAGCATGAAGTTATAGGTGTCATCACCGCTCCTGATAATCCCGCAGGCCGAGGGAAGAAACTCCGTGAATCGGCTGTAAAGGCTGCTGCCAAAGAACTTGGACTTCACGTTCTCCAGCCCACCAACCTTAAAGACGAAGATTTTATTGAGGAATTGAGAGGTCTTGAAGCCGATCTTTTCGTTGTTGTGGCATTTCGGATGCTTCCCACGCAAGTTTGGTCGATTCCGCCGAAAGGCACGATCAATCTCCATGGTTCTCTCCTACCCGATTATCGTGGTGCTGCACCCATTAATCGCGCCATCATGAACGGCGAAAAAGAAACAGGGCTGACAACCTTCTTTATTAATGAGAATATCGACACCGGTGCAATCATAGATAATGTAACTTGCTCTATTGGTGAAAACGAAACAGCAGGTGAGCTACACGATAAGATGATGGAATTGGGTGCCGACCTACTTGTAGAAACAGTGGGGAAAATTGAAAGCGGCACGGCAATTTCAAAACCACAGCCGGAGTCAGGTGAGATGAAAGCTGCGCCGAAAATCTTTAAAGAAGATTGTCAGATAAATTGGGGGCAGACAGCCCAAGTAGTTCATGACCACATTCGAGGTTTGAGTCCTTATCCGGCTGCGTATACTTTGGTCACAGGCGCGGATTATGAACGAATGAAAGTCTTCGACTCGCGAGTCAGCGAACTTAAAGCTTCTTTGCCTCCGGGATCGGTGGAAGCATCTAAACACAAGATGTTCGTGCACACCATAGATCACCTTGTGGAACTTAAAGATGTTCAGGTGCCCGGAAAGAATAGAATGTCCATTGAGGCTTTCCTAAATGGATACCAGCCCGATGATTCCTTCAAATTCATGTCATGAAGTGTCTTATAACCATAGCATTCTTAGCCTTCTTTTCGGCTATGGCTTTTTGCCAAAGAGATATCTCAAATTGGTCAAAAGCGACCGATGACAATATAGCTGTAGAAAGACTGGCAGGCGATAGCCTCACCACTTCATTTTTGATTCAAATAAAAGAGGATGTCCCATTGCATTACCATGCATACCACAGTGAGCATGTGTATATACTTTCAGGTAGCGGGGAATTTGTATTAAATGATGATACGACTTTGGTTTCAGAGGGAATGTATTTGTTCATTCCATCCGAAAGCAAGCATTATGTTAAAGTAACTTCAGACTCCCCGATGAGGGTGCTGAGTATCCAGTGTCCGGAATTCACAGGGAAAGATCGAATTAAAGTTCCCTAGAGGCCTCTATAATGCAAGGATTCAAGTGATTTGGGTCATACTTTTCAACAAATGCCCCATTTTATCAACAAACACCCCTTCAGCAGCCGCAATCGCTTGTCCCGCTTGGTTATTCGTGTAAATTTGCTCCAGTACAACGATATTTTTGTTTAATCTAAATTACTTATTCAAATGAACAAAGCAGAATTGGTAGACGCAATGGCAGCAGATGCCGGCCTATCTAAAGCAGATGCTAAAAAAGCACTAGACGGATTCATTAACACTACAACAGCTGCCCTTAAGAAAGGGGACAGAGTTGCTTTGGTAGGATTCGGTTCTTTCTCGGTTAGCACACGTGCGGCTCGCAAAGGACGTAACCCACAAACCGGAAAAGAAATTAACATCAAAGCTAAAAAGGTTGTTAAGTTCAAGGCAGGTGCTGACTTGTCTGACAAAGTGAAGTAATTCACCCTTTTGTCTTATTAAAAGTCTCTTCCCCAGGAAGGGACTTTTTTGTTTCAACCAATATGGAAAAAGTCCTACTTGATCATTTGATGGAATTGATCTCTCCGAATCGTCAAGAACTCTTCACGGAGTTAGTTGATAAAAGAACCAAGAAGATCGCTATGGTTCTGGAAGATATCTTTCAGTCGCACAACGCGGCCGCTGTCCTTCGCTCTTGCGACTGCTTTGGAATACAAGATGTGCACATTATCGAAAACCGCAATCGATTTAAGCCACATAGAGATATTGAGCTCGGAAGTTCTAAATGGCTCAGCATTTCGCGCTACGGCGAAAAAGACCAGAATACCGAAGATTGCTTGAAGCAGCTTAAAGCCAATGGATATGTCATTGCGGCCACTACACCGCATACCGAGATGACCATTGATGAATTACCCACCGACAGGCCCATTGCACTGGTTTTGGGAACCGAAAAGCGAGGGATTTCGGAAACGGCTATCGCCAATGCAGATTATCTCGTACGCATACCGATGTATGGTTTTACCGAAAGCTTTAACATTAGCGTAGCCGCTGCCGTTAGCTTGCACTCTCTTCGCAGTAAGTTTCTTCGCGATTCAAGAGATTTATCCATGACCGAAGCCGAAAAGATTGAAGTTCTCGTGGATGGTGCCGCAATACAATCAAGCACGGCGACAAAGTAATTGAAGAGTATAACAGACGAAGCCAAGACAATTAGATTTGTATATTTGGAATTCATCTTAAATTATATAGAACAATGGGAAAAGGAGATAGAAAATCCAAAAAAGGAAAACGATTTATGGGGTCTTACGGTAAGCGTCGACAACGAGGGTCTCAATCGGCATTCATTCCCGCACAACCCAAGCCTAAAAAGGCCAAAACCGTTGAAGAGGTAACCGAAGAGCCAAAAGCAAAAAAAGCGGCTCCTAAAAAGGCTGCAGCTAAAAAAGCTCCTGCAAAAAAGGCAGCACCTAAAGCAGCGGCTAAAAAAGAAACAGCGGAAAAAGCTGAAGAGAAAAAAGAGGAATAGCGTTAAACGCCCGATTTGCTTTTCAAAAAACAAAGCGCCAATGATAAAAAACCCCGATCTACTCGGGGTTTTTTGATGTTAAAAATCTCACGGAGACGGGCGATTCGCCTCTATCAAGCTTTCTAAAAACCTCCAATAGCTCGTCAATCGAGCCAATGTCGTCCACATTTGGATAACCGATATTTCTAAGGAGATCCAAAGCAGCGAGCTCTACACGTACATTGGGATGAGCATTATCGCGTACAAAATGCACGAACTTCAACACCATAAAGGCATTGAACCAACGGAAAAATCGCTTTTCAAAGCTGTGAAGTCCTTTACTATTCCTGGTAATTTCCAGAATGCGATCATCAAAGAAGTAGCTACTCAGAAAATCTATCATCACATAAGGCACTTGTCCGCCAAGGGTTACCAATTCCGGCTTTGTGATGTAAAACTCAGGAATACTCTTAAAGAACTGAGCCAAGTATTTAAACGCTTGCAGATTGTAAGTGTAGTATCCTGTATTCGGGTTTTTGAGAAAGGAATTAATCGGCTTTCCCTGTTCCAAAAGGGACTCGATCTGATGGGCGCGGCGATGGATATACGATGGTTGAATTCAATTCAGTAAAATCACCCAACTCGATGATCTTGTGCAAAAAGTAAAAGTCCTCTCCTGCTTTGCGGCGATTCATTCCACCTTGTTTTTGATAAGCAGAAGAGCGCACTGCCATCGAAGACCCTACGGTATGGTAGGCATAAGGCACCTGGTTGCCTTCAAAGCTTGATTGCAATACCTCAAATGCAGCTCGTAATACGTTACAGCCAGATATGTCTTCGGCTCAAATTCACTTCCAAAAGTCGGGTGCTCGTATCGAACCGAACAGCCCGGTGTGTCGGGGTGTTTTTCGAAGTGCTTGTAAAGCTCGGTCAAGTAATCAGATCTGCAACTGCTATCGGCGTCAAAGCAGGCGATGATGCCATCTTCTTTTTCGGCAAGCTGAAACCTCCTTACAGCCTCATCCATTCCAATTTTTCTGGCAAAACCGACACCCGCATGCTTTTTGGGAAGTTTAGTTTCCAAAATAGCGAAGACGCTAAAGCCCGGATCTCTCGATCCACTGGTGCGCTCCTCCCATTTCTTCACTTCCTCGAAGGTCTGATGATTGATCGCTGAGATTTCTTCGTTCTCAACCTCACTTTGATTCACCACTACGATCACCTCTACTTCGCATGGAGGCCTTGAACAACTTTGTAGAGCAAGCAGTGCATGATTGATTGACAACTCTGCATAAGAGGGAATAACCACAACGATTCCCAAATCTTGCGCTGGGGCATCGTGAATTAAGCCGGGTCGAAATGAATACTTCTCGAGGTAGTCTTTCAATGTCAAGGAGATAAGCGCTGCTTAACCCAATCTCCGTCACTGTTTCGGGTGTATAGAATTCTATCGTGGAGTCGGCTTTCTCTGCCTTGCCAAAACTCGACCCTCTCGGGATTGATTAAGTATCCGCCCCAGTGATCCGGACGGGGAACATCTTGGCCTTCGAATTTCTTCGTCAGCGATTCGAGCTTGTCGAGTAATTCCTGGCGGTTTTCTAATTTCGAGCTTTGATCGCTGGCCCAAGCGCCTATTTGGCTTCCACGTGGGCGCGAGTTGAAATAGGCATCAGACTCTTCGGCGGTGAGCTTCTCGGCTACACCTGTAAATCGAACCTGTCGCTCCAGCTCCATCCAAAAGATATTGGCCGTACACTTCGGATTTTCTGCCAAATCACTTCCCTTATCACTATTGTAATTGGTGAAAAAGGAAATGCCACGTTTGGTAACGTCTCGCATATACACCACTCGAGCCGAAGGATAGCCATCCTTATCTGCCGTAGCCAAGGTAAAAGCATAAGGCTCTTGAATTTCTGACTTCAAGGCCTGCTCAAACCATTTTTCGAACTGATCGAACGGGTTATCTGCCATATTCGACTCTTCGAGTGTTTCATTTTTGAAATCCCGTCTGTCCTGTTGAACGAATGAACGCAGTTCCTCTTTCATGTGGTGATGTGTTTGGAGTCACAAAAATACAAAGCTCAAGTGCGTTCCCAAAGCCTCATCAACTCTTTGTTAAATGTTATTTTTGCACCAAAACACAACGATTTGAAGCTTTCTTTAGACCTGGCATACAAAACCCCACCCGAATGGGCGGAACAAGTGATGACTGACTTTAACAGTTTTCTGCAAGATCATGCAGATTGCGAGCGAAAGGCATCCTCAATGGCAATGAGCTTTGTGGCAAAATGTCCGGACAAGGTTGAAATCATCCCCGAATTAATCGACACGGCCTTAGAAGAGTTAGAGCATTTCCAATCGGTTTATGAATTGATGGAAAAGCGAGGCATTCGCCTTCCTGAGCGCATGCCGAAGGACACATATGTAGATCGGTTGATCAAGCTGTGTCGTTCATCAGTAGAAGAGCGACTGATGGATCGATTGTTGATTGCCTCTATCCTGGAGTGCAGAGGGGCTGAACGATTCAAGCTAATAGCTGATGCAGCCGAAGATGAAGAGATCAAAAAGTTCTACAAAAAGCTTTGGACTTCCGAAGCGAAGCACGGACACATTTTTGTTAAGTTTGCGTTGAACTACTGGCCTGAAGAGGAAGTTTATGAACGCTTGAATTTCCTCAATGACGAGGAAGGCAAAATTTGTGAATCAACCCCTTGGAGAGCCGCATTGCACTAGAACTTGGAATTTAAACCCGCAAATATCGAAAGCCCTGCAAAGGGTAAGCTATTGATCTCTGACCCGTTTATGGGAGATCCTTATTTCAATCGTTTGGTGATTTTGCTTTGTGAACACAACCACGAAGGCTCCTTTGGATTTATCCTAAACAAGTACATCGAGATGGATTTGACCGACGTGATGGAGGATGTTCCCGAAATAACCAATCGCGTAAGCATAGGCGGGCCCGTTGAAAACGACCAACTCTATTTTCTTCACACTCTGGGCGATCGTCTTCCCGGCAGCGCCGAAGTTTCTTCAGGTCTTTATTTTGGCGGTGACTTTGAAATACTCAGAAGTTTGCTAGCCACGAAGTCGATTGGTGAAGATGAAGTGCGGTTTTTTGTCGGATACAGCGGCTGGAGCGAAGGTCAACTTCTTGAAGAAATGAAAGAAGAAAGCTGGTACGTTAGCGAAATCAACGATTTGCCTTTAATGGATACTTCTCGTGATGACCTTTGGTCTTTGGCCTTCAAAAAGATGGGAGGATCTTTTTCTGTTTTGGCCAACTTCCCTTCCGACCCAAGTTTGAATTAAACCTCTACTCCGCTTTTCACCTCTTCGTTCAAAGCGTCCACCAAGAAGTCACTCAGCTTGTGATAAAACCGCTTGTGCCTGAAGCTGCTCACCCATTGAACCCCGACGATGGCATTGGAAAAGAAAACTTCTTCAGCAGCCAGAATATCGGTTTCATCCAAATCTGATTCGTAAACAGGGATTCCTTCTTGAAGGCAAATATTGATTAAGACCATTCGCATTACCCCTGCCACTCCGCCTTCTTTCAAGCCCGGGGTTCTGACTTTGCCACCTTTTACAGTGAAAATATTGCCTGAAGTCGTTTCGGCTATCCGTCCTGAATCATTCAGAATAATCGCCTCCGAAAAGTTTTCAGCTTTGGCCCAAGCTGCCGCCTGAAGGGAATAATGATTTCCCATCAATTTGAACTTGGACAGTTTGCCGGGAGTCTTCTGAAGATCAGTGAAGGTGCCCAAAGATGCTCCTCGATCAGGAACAACAAAGCGATTCGGAAAATAAGGAATCACTTCCGCCACGTATCCGGCTCGATTGGATTCTGATGTATATGCTCCTCCGCCCTCTCTGAATACCGTGATTCTCAAGCGGCCGCCTTCGCGAATTTGTTGAGCTGAAATAAGCTCTTGCAGCGACTTTCGAAGAAATTTGGAATCGAAAACGGGAGGCATCTCCATTCGCAAGGCTGCACAAGTCGCCAAGAGCCTCTTGTAATGCGCATCCCAAAAAGGAATGTGACCATCTACGACTCGGATTGTTTCAAAGAAACCATCGCCTAAGCGAAAAGCCCTGTTGCGACTCAGAAAGTCACTTTCAGCTCCTTCGCTCAAATAGCCGTTGATCAAATATTTAGGTGGCGTAACGCTCATGGATTTTCAAAAAGTGCGGCAAATTTAAGAGAGACCGATAAAGGAACCAATCAATTCTAAAAATCGAAGTCCGAAATACGGCTTAATAATCAGCAGGAAGACCAAGCCATACACCGCCCCAAAATAGTGGGCATCGTGGGCGATGCGACCTTGACTGTGCTTGCTCATGTAGTATTCGTAGCCGAGGTAGGCTCCACCCACGATAAAGGCAGGAATACCAATCGGGATGAAAAAGATGTAAATATCCATAGTAGGCAAGAGCAAAATGGAAGCGAGGACCACGGCAGAAACGGCCCCCGAAGCACCGAGTGAATTGTAGTGTGGGTTGTCTCCATGCTTTTTCAAAGAAGGGAGTGTCGCGAAGATGATTCCACCCAAATAAAGTAGGATATAGTAGAGATAGCCGGTAGATGTGCCCCAAAATTCCAGCTCAGGAAAATAGAAGTTAAATGCATTCGGGTTGGTGAAAATCGTTTCAATCAAGCCTCCAAAACTCCATAACACGTACATATTAAAAAGTAAATGCATGAAATCACCGTGAATGAAGGCGTGAGTGATTACCCGATAGTATTCCTTTCTATGCTTTACCTGATAGGCGTTAAACATCAGTTTTGACATCAACTCCTGATTTTGGAAAGCGAGTAGTGAAACTACCACGTTGATGACTACAATGATTGTATTGAGCGATAATTCCATTTAGCTAGTATGATCGTGTATGATTTTCCATTCTCCGTTTACCTTTTCCCAAATCAACGTGAAATAACCTGAAGGATTGTCAGATTCTCTTTGTAGCGACCATTCGCCTATCACATATGCCGATGTTGACGAAAGCTCGTGAAACTCCAATACATTAAAAGTAAGGGTGCCCATCTTTTCGGGTGAATCGTAATTATCGAGGTATCTGTTCAAAACCTGCTGATGCCCTTTTGTGACTCCGTTTGCTCCTGCAAATGTCAGCCCCTCGCTATTCAAGTAGTGATTCATAAACCCTACCACATCTCCTTGATTCCATGAGTCTTGTTGAAGCTTAAGAACCTTAACGATTTCTTCTTCTGCGGTTGGTTCCATCATACAAGCGTTGCACATCATAAAGGCGAAAAGGAAAAGCGAAAAGGTTCTCATCTAAAGTTGAATTTTTTGAATGCGATCGTCGGCAAGCATATTGCGAATTACTGCTCTTGCTGCAGGACTATCTGGAGCGGCTACCAACTGGTTTTCGAAATATTCGATATTTGGCTCTGTATTCCCCTTCATCTTTCCATATCCGCGATAGCGTCCCTCTTTGATTAACGCATAACGTTTAGCGGTAGATTCAATTAAAGCAAAGGAGCGACTTTTTTCACTAAAACACTTTTGAACAAAAGCTTCGAAAGCATCTGACTCATCCTGACCTTCACCTATTTCGAAATCTTCAGAAATCGGTAACCCGGCTCTTTGAGGGTTGATACCAAACTCCATGAACGCCTTGTAAACCCAGCTTTTAGCAGAATGAAGCGAATTGAACCAGGCCAAGACATCCGGCTCAGCACCGGGATTGTTTACAAAAGCCAGTCGATCCACTCCCGCACGATCAGTATAAGGCACAACTCCGATGGCTCCCGTTTTCTCTTTCTGAGCACGGTTATAACGTGGCCAGTGCTTCTTAATCTCGGCATCTTCCAAGAGCAATGCGTGGTATTCGCTATCGGTTTCGCGGTATTCGAGCCTGTGCACTTGTCTTTGAAACAGCTGTTTGCGCCGAGTGGAACCCGCAGAGGTAAAATGACTAATTACCCTTTTCTTGAGTGATTTGGCCTTTCCGATATAAATTGGTTTTGGCTCAAGGCCGTACATGTAATAAACTCCCGGTTTATCAGGAAGAGCCAAAACGTCCTGTTCATTCAAATTGGCAGGCAGGACAAGGTGATGCTCTCCTCTGCCCAATAGCTTTTTAAGAATCGTAGTATCCTGATCCTTCTCGAGCAATTGAAGCAGCAGTTTGGCGGTGGCCATGGCATCGCCATGAGCGCGGTGCTGTGCTTCATTTACGATTCCCAATCGATTGCAAAGCTCGCCAAGTCGGTGGGTAGTAAATTCTGGAAATACCTTCCTGGCATACCTCAAAGTACACAGCCGATTGTGCCGAAAAGGCTTATTGTTTTGATCAAAAACCGACTTGAGAAACTGGTAGTCAAAATTGACATTGTGAGCTACAAAGACCTTGTCGTTAAGAATCTCTGCCAATTCCTCGATGGAATCTTCAATCGGTAATGCTGCTGACGTCATTTTGGTACTGATACCCGTAATGGCTTCAATGGATGCAGGCACATCTCTGCCCGGATTGAAGAGTTTGTGATACAGCGGCTTGATTCTTCCTTCCTCTACCAGTACCACAGATACTTCGGTGATACCATGTCCTTGATGGAACAGTCCTGTGGTTTCGATATCTACTACGGCGAATTGCAAGTATAGGAAGGAGTTTAGCCAAAGATGGGAATAAAAAAAGAGAGGCGAAAACCTCTCTTTTTTATTTGTAGCGAGATCGAGATTTGAACTCGAGACCTCACGATTATGAGTCGTGCGCTCTAACCAACTGAGCTACCTCGCCATTAAGAAATTGCGGGCGCAAATATATAATTTTGACGGGATGACACAAAGCTCAATTGAAAGAGTTTGTAAAATTGATTCATCGAGCATTTTTGATGACTCATAGATTTTATAATTCATATATTGTCCCACCCGAATTTAAACAGATTAATTGACCATGTCTGAGAGACAAAAAGTTGAACTTGAATATCTTTTAAAGACTTCCCCGAAGATCTTATATACAATGATATCGACCCCTAGCGGCTTATCCGAATGGTTTGCAGATAATGTAAACATACGCGACAACGTTATGACCTTTTTCTGGGATGGTTCTGAAGAAAAAGCAAAGGTTTTGTCAAAGGTGAAAGACCAATTCATTCGTTTCCAGTGGGAGTATGATGAAGGAGAAGACGTATACTTTGAATTGAGAATAAAGATTGATGCAATTACGCGTGAGGTAGCTTTGATTGTAACGGATTTCCCTGAAGCAGGTGATGATGAGGATAGTGTCTCAGGACTTTGGGAAAGTCAGGTGGATGACTTGCGCCGAGTACTTGGAGCGTAAGCTTGCCCGAAGGCATGGTTTTTGTCAACTTTGCCCGCTCTTATGAAGAAGCTTCACCTTCTTATTATCAAGTCCTATATCGGACCTTTCATAATGACTTTTTTCATCGTGATGTTCATTCTGCTCATGCAGTTTGTATGGACTTATATTGATGATTTTGTCGGGAAGGGATTAGAATGGTACGTTATCGCCGAGTTGCTGATATACGCTTCCGCGAATTTGGTGACCCTTGCCCTACCCTTAGCGGTTCTTTTGAGCAGCATCATGACCTTTGGTGGTATGGCAGAGCACTACGAGCTGGTAGCCATGAAGTCGAGCGGCCTGTCGCTTATTCGAATAATGCTTCCGCTCATCGTCTTTACCGGATTGCTCTCACTGGGTGCTTTTTACTTTTCCAATACCATATCGCCACATGCTACTTTGAAATTCAAATCGCTCTTGTGGGATGTCAGAAAGAAAAAGCCAACCTTGGACTTACGCGAGAAGGTATTTTACAATGGACTTGAAGGTTACTCCATCCGCGTAAGCGATAAAGATGAAGAAACGGGAATACTCAACGATTTGATCATTTATCGCCACGATCAAAGTCAGCCCGGAAACCGCCACGTAATACGCGCTGAGCAAGGGAAAATGCTTAAGTCAGAAAACGGACGCTACTTAACTTTGGAGCTCACCAATGGAGTGAGCTACGATGAAGCGGGCAATCGCAGACAGGAAGAAAGCATGCCTCACATTAGGAGCGAATTTGAAAAAGACTTAATCCTACTGGATTTATCGGCATTTGACCTTCAGAGAACTGACGAAGACCTCTGGAAAAATCACATGAAGATGCTTTCTATGGAACAACTTCAAGTGGCTATTGACTCGCTGGAAAATCAAAAAAGTACCAGAGAAGATGACTTTTTGAATTACATGGATCGTTCTATTTCTCTTAGCGATAGCATGACGACGGAAACCAGAATAGGAGAACTCCAATACGCTTCATTTGACTCCTTGGAAATCCTGGAGAAAAGACGCGTGGTGAATGTGGCCATCAATATGACTCGAAACGCCAAAAATTACATGAACCGTACGAAGGAAGAAATGAAGGGGCGCTCAGAGTATATCGATAAGCACAAGATCGAGTGGCACCGTAAACTTACCTTGTCCATCGCTTGTCTCCTGCTATTCTTTATTGGCGCTCCTCTGGGTGCCATTATTAAGAAAGGAGGGCTCGGATTACCCGTTATTTTTTCGGTTGTCTTTTTCCTGATTTGGCACATCTCTTCTATCTCAGGTGAGAAGATGATAGAATCAGGGGTGCTCACTGCTGCTGAAGGCATGTGGATGAGCTCATTGATATTGCTGCCTATTTCATTGTTTCTGACCTATAAAGCGGCGAAGGATGCGGCGCTTTTTGATCGCGATACCTACACGAAATTCGCAGATCGCGTGAAAGCATTTTTTGAGAGAAAACACGGAAAATCCAACCAATAAAAGATCCTCAAAAAGGGTTTACCTTTGCGGCCAAATGAAGCTTCTTGTCATCTTAAGCCGATTGCCTTATCCTTTGGAAAAGGGCGATAAACTGAGAGCTTACCACCAGTTGCGTGAGTTGAACAAGAAGAATGAGGTGATTTTATGTTGCCTTACTACCGAAGAAAGCGACGAGAGTCATTTGGCCGAAGTGAGAAAAGTCTGCAGTGAGCTTCACGTTTTCAAGCTTTCGAAATGGAGAATCTATCTCAATTTGTTTTTCGCATTCTTTTCGCGAAAGCCCTTTCAGGTTCACTATTTCTATCAAAGATCCATTCACAAGTCCATTCAAAAGATCATCGCTGATTCAGAGCCTGATCATATTTTTTGTCAGCTCTTGCGCACGGCAGAGTATGCAAAGGACGAGCACAACTATCGAAAAACCATAGACTACCAAGATGCATTTTCTAAAGGAATGGAACGCCGGGCTGATCGGGCGAAATTTCCGTTTCGAGAAATTTTCAATCTTGAGCGAAAGCGTTTGGTAGCATACGAAAACATCATATTCGAATACTTCGAGACGAAAGTGATCATTTCAGATGAGGATCGGAAGCACATCTGTCATCCAGAAAGGCAGTATATCCATATTATAACAAATGGCATTGACACCGATTTTTTTCATCCGACTGCCAATCGCAATGAAGAATTCGATTTGGTTTTCGTGGGAAACATGTCCTACCCTCCCAATATCGAAACGGCTGAATTCATTGTGGAAAAGGTGCTTCCGCTTTTAAAGACCAACTTCCCGAGTATCAAACTTCTTTTGGCAGGAGCCGATCCCACCAAGAGAGTTCAGGTTTTGGCCAACCAAAAAGGAGTTGAACTAAGAGCTGGTCTGAAAGATATTCGAGAAGCCTATGGTTCGGGCAAGATTTTCTTCGCGCCTATGCTTATAGGTACGGGATTGCAAAATAAACTACTCGAAGCCATGGCTATGGAAAAGCCATGCGTGACTTCTGTTTTGGCCAATAAAGCCTTGATGGCTACTCATCGCGAGAATATTTTGGTTGGCGAAACGCCTGATGACTATGCCGAACTTATTACAGAACTCATGGGAAACCCCGATCTTTGCAGACGGTTAGGAGCGAACGGAAGAAAATACGTCCAAGAAAACTTTTCTTGGGAATCATCGACTAATGAACTTGCGGAGCTTATGTTCGCACAAACTAAAGAGTTGGTTGTTTAAATCATACAAAGACTGACATGGCCGAAAACAAAATAAAATTAGACACCATTGAGGAGGCAATAGCCGACATAAAAGATGGTAAAGTAGTGATCGTAGTAGATGACGAGGATCGCGAAAATGAAGGAGACTTTCTGGCTGCGGCTCGATGCGTAACTCCTGAAATGATCAACTTTATGGCTACTCATGGTCGCGGGTTAATCTGTACTCCTTTGATCGAGAGCCGATGCGAAGAATTGGGGCTCGAGTTAATGGTTCAAAGCAACAATGCATTGCACGAAACCCCTTTCACGGTTTCTGTAGATCTATTGGGTCACGGATGCACCACTGGTATTTCTGCTGCTGATCGGGCAAAAACCGTACAGGCGCTTATCGATCCGGAAATTGACCCAAAAGACTTGGGCAAGCCCGGTCATATTTTTCCTCTTAAAGCCAGAAGCGGCGGAGTACTCCGACGAGCCGGTCATACAGAGGCCGCTATCGATTTGGCAAGGCTGGCAGGATTTGAACCTGCAGGTGTGATCGTGGAAATCATGAACGAGGATGGCACTATGGCGCGACTTCCTGAGTTGCGAAAAATTGCTGATCGCTTTGATTTAAAATTGGTTTCTATTCAAGACCTGATCTCTTATCGACTAAAGCACGAATCGCTGATCTCTAAAGACATTGCAGTAGAAATGCCAACTGAATGGGGCGATTTTCAACTGCACCTTTACACCCAGAAAACAACCGGAGAGAAGCATATTGCACTCGTAAAGGGAGAATGGGACAAAGAAGAACCCGTTTTGGTGCGCGTACACAGCAGTTGTGTAACAGGAGATATTTTCGGCTCTTGCCGTTGCGATTGTGGTCCACAACTTACCAGCGCCATGCAGAAGGTGGAGGAAGAAGGAAAAGGCATCATCGTTTATATGAACCAAGAAGGTCGCGGAATTGGTTTACTCAACAAATTGAAAGCTTACAAGCTTCAGGAACAAGGTTTCGATACTGTAGAAGCCAACTTGAAGCTCGGCTTTAAAATGGATGAGCGCGATTACGGCGTAGGAGCGCAAATATTGAGAGATCTAGGAGTATCAAAAATGAGGTTGATGACCAATAATCCAAAGAAACGCACGGGATTGGTGGGATATGGATTGGAAATCACTGAAATCTGCCCACTCGAGATCAAAGCAAATAAGCACAACCGCAAATACTTGGAAACAAAGAGAGATAAGATGGGCCATTCTCTCAATCTTGATGAAGACAAATAGATTTCAATAATCTGAATGTGCTTGGAAGAGGAATGTCTTTTGAGCGAAGCAATTCTATTTTGGAAATTCTTTTTTACATTCAGTGAATGTATCAGGAAAAGCAAAGATTCACTCAATGGTGGCTATGGGGCATACTTGTAGCAGTAGCGGTTATCCCAACCGTAGGCATTTATCGTCAAATTATAAAAGGTGAGCCATTTGGAAACAACCCGATGTCAGATTCGGGACTCATTATTTTCGCGGCGGCAATGTATGCCTTGCCTGTTTTCTTTTGGATGATTCGACTCGATACTCGAATAGATGGAGATACCATCAGCTTCAGTTTTATGCCTTTTCTGAAGAAATCCATTAAGTGGAAGGATACCAAGTCTGTAGAATTAGTCGAGTATGGTTTTGTAGGCGGCTGGGGAATCAAAGAGAGTCGAAAATACGGAACAGTCTATGCCACGGGAGGTGAAAAAGGATTAGCCATAGAGATGGATAACGGACGTAAATTCGTTATCGGAACTCAAAAAGAAGAAGAACTAAAGGCCTTTTTAGAAAAGACAGGTCGTGTAAAAAAGCCTGAACTAGATTAGATCGAATGATTTAAGGAATCTCTTCGGCTTTATCGTCCTTGAACAACTCCCCTACTTTTCGAAAGAATTCATCAATGGTATCAAAGTCTTCTTGGTAAATCAAACCGACTCCTTGTGTGTACATGGAGGTAGAAGTTGAGAAGACTTCGTATGGATTGGTTTCGTTGAATACTTTCAATCTGATTTTCCCATCTTTAGTTAGCATGTATTCAAGTAGGGAAGTCTCCCAAAATTCCGCTCTGACCTTGGGTATACTGAGCGTCGTTGGCTTGAGTCACTCCAAAGCTCCCGCTGACCAAGAGTCGTTCGTCAAAGAGTTGAGTGCTGAGTGCAACGGCAATTTCCTGATTGGTAATAACGTCACCTGGGCGGTAGTTGAGCCCGATGTCAAATTCATTACTTATTTCGCTCAACCAACCACTCAATTGATTGCTAATAAATTCGGAGGTGCTGGTATTGGTAAAAGCAGCTACTCCTGAAACAACTCCCGTTCCCGCTTGATCGGGAGCAGCAATAGCAATGAACTTATTGAGAATCAAAAGGGCAAACACCTGCTGATTGAGTTGATTGACAGTGCTTACCGCGCTAGCTAGCTGAGTTCTCTCGTTTTCCGTAGCTTGAGGCAATTCAATGTCAAAACCGATAGCGGGCGTTTGAAGCTTTCCCGTAAGGGCCATGACTACGTTCACCAACTCGCGCGAGCGATAGAGCTCTCGATTTTCAATCATAATAGGATACAGAGGCGTGCGAACGGAATAAACGGCAGACAAGTCTAAGTCGGCGTTATAAGGGTCGCCATACCACCCGATGGTTCCGCCCGGTCTTAAGTCAAACTGTTTGCTGATCAAACTCCTCAGGGTGAAATTGTAATTTCCGCTAAAAATCTCATAACGACCGAACATATTGAACTCACCCGCCTCCGTAGTTTCCAGGGAAATTTTTCCAGCTCCTCTTCCTTGAAGGATATCTCCCGACTTCTCGTCAAATATAACTCGGAACAAGGCGTCAGGTGTCACGTCCACATTCAGGCGCATGTTAACTCCCGAAAGATCGACTTCACGCTCTAGTTCTGTTTCCCTGTCTTCATTTACAAAGTGGACGAAGTTCTCCAGAGCCACTTCTTCATTTTCATCCAGTGGTAAATTGATTGTGGTGCCTTTTTCAGTAGCTGCATCTATCGTGACTTCCAGCTTATCATCATATCCACCCAGCTGTACTGAACCTGTAGCAAAAGCTTGACCGAAATAGAGTTTATTCTCTTCGCGAGTGGTATTAAGAATGTAGAAGTTTTTGACATCAGCGCTGATATCGTAAGACCAATTTGAGAAGTCTTCATGAAAGGCTGAAGCTACCACAAAGCCTTTGTTTCCTTTTGAGTCTATGAGCGGTTTGTAGTCAATACCAAAGAAATCGGGTTCAACCCTCACCTGGTCTTCAAAGATAAAATAGGTGTTGAGGTAATCAATCTTAAATTGAGCATTGTCAAAATCGATATAGCCCTTTAGCTGAGGCTTCGTGAGAATACCCTCAACTTGAATCTGACCATCGGCGCTACCTGAAAAATCTGAAACTTGCGGTATACCAAGTTCATTCAGAACATCCAAATCAAAATCATCCAGAATTAGATCGCCATGCATCTCATCGTCTCCATTCGTATTGTACACTCCTTCAAAAGTGACGAGTTCTCTGCCTTCATTGACCAAGGTGGCATTGACTTTTAAGTCTTCTGAGCCTCCTTGATAAGCGCTTGAGAGAATTAAATTACCAATGCTCCGTTCGCCAAAAACAAAATTTTCCACATCTCCTTCAGCCTCAATCGCGGTTGACTCGTAGAAATTTGATACGGCTCCTTTAAGATTGACTAGTCCCGATATATCCTTCTGCACTCCCAAACCCATTGAGTCAAGAGAGGCCAAATCAAAGTTTTCGATATTAAATCGCAAGGTGTCTGATAGACTCATGCCGATTTTCCCATCCAAGATGACCGTTTGCTCGCCTGAGTGAATTAGAAAAGAATCAAAAATCAAAGAGGTACTGTCTTTCTCAAAAATGGCTCTTTCATCAATATCCCAACGCAAATCTCTGATATTGAAGTATCCGGCTCCAGCTCTACAATAAAGTGATCTTTGCTTAAGAAGTCTGCATGCATTTCCAGCTTTGCAGAGTTGTTTCCGGTGGCTGCAAACCAACCTGTTTTAAGATCGATAAAATCATTGTAGGCTTCTATATCTACATCAGGATTTCCAAAATTGAGGCTATCAATGAAAAAATTATTGGCAAATATTCTTCCCTTAAATATTTCACCATTCTTGCCCAAATCAGCTGATATATTTTCGACCGAAAACTTGCCGTAATCCACTCCCGGGCTCAAAAAAGATATCTCGAGTTTTCGCTGTTCAGAATCGAAACTTCCATACAAAGAAGTGTTGGCGTCGATCTTTAAGCCGGGTATCAGTAAAGAGGTGATGGCATTGTCAGTGGCATAGTTTATACTAAACTGGAAGACTTCTTTGGCCTTTATTTGAACGGGTTCCGCCAAAGATGGCATCACTTCGGCTACCAGATTCCTGAAGGCATCGGGAAGTTCAAGTGGATTAAAAACACCGGTTATTGATATATCCACTATATCGCTATCAAAGCTCACTTTTCGATTGGTTGAATCTCCGTAGATCGTAAAAACGAGATCATCCATGGCTATAGAGCTGTCTCCATAGCAAAGCAGACTCTGTTTGGCAACCAATTTCCCCGCGGCGTTATCTACACTGCTTCCGCGTCCATCTAATGATAAATTGGTCACCAGACTTAACTCTTGCTTCAGGTTGACCAGATTTAGAGCAGTAAGGTTGAGATTAGAAATCTCAGCATCAAAATCATAGTATGGTACCGCTTGCGAAAAATCTATAAGGCCTTGGAAATTGAGAGCTATATTCGGATCATCAGAACTGATCGATCCTGAGAATCGCTGTTTCGATAATTTACCGTCTAAGGTGATGTCTTTATAATTGTAGTGTCGGTAGCCAAATTCAGTAATGGAACCTCGAATGTCTGCATACTCGAAGGTCTCTTGTGAAAAGGCATTGACTGTAAAGTCTCCTGACACAAATCCAAGACTATCTACATTAAACAAGTAGCCCGCATTTACGGCATTCGCTTGAAGCGATCCTGCATACTTCAATCCATCCTTGATTGTATCTCGCTGTAGGTTTAGATCAAGTCCAAATGAGCCGGCCTCAGTCTGAAGAGTCCCGAATGTCACAAAATCCTGAGGAAACCCTGTAAAGAGCCCTTTGTACATCAGATCTCCTGCTCGGTCGACTTCAATTGGTAATACCTCAGCCAGAGGTTCTTCAATAGGTAGTGCTTTTCCGATCTTGAGGAGATCTTGGTAATCCGTTCTAAGCTCTCCGATTCTAAAATCGATAAAGGTGTTTTCAAAATCCGGTAGTCCTGTGAGATCTATATCCCCGCGCAGCACCGTGCGATCGCCTGCAAGTATGAGCATGCGCCTGCCATTCAGGTTGGAAATGGGACCGTTGATTAATCCATGAACGATCAAATCCAAATCGACACCATACAAGCCGCTGGTGAAGTATCCGATATCTTGTAAGTTAACTTTACTAGCTGAAAATTCAGCATCCCACTCAATGGAAGACATGAAATTAGAATAGTCGGGAAGCGAATCGTGAAGAAGACCTATTCTACCTTGAATATTGCTGTTTGTAGTTTTTAATGACAATTGACCGGCATAGATTCCCTTAGGATCGATCTTCAATTTTGATTGAAAATCCTTGATGCCAAAACCTGACTGCTCTTCAAAAACGAGTTGATCAATATCTACGTTAAGCGAGTCTCCTTCTGCTCTGAAATCGTTGAATTGAGCATTAATAGACCTTATTTTAAGGTTGTTAAAATCAATTCCGTTCTCAGCATTCTGTCCAAAAAGATTCTCATAAATGAATTGAGAGTCTTGAATTTTTACTGATTGTGCAAGCAGCGAAATGGAGCTACTCTTACTCTCCTTTGGTTTTTCGGAGCGAAAGTAGTCGGTGAGAAAATCCAAATTAGTGGTACCGGCAGAGTCAATTTTGTAAAGGAAAAATTTCGCATTTGTTAGGTTCAGTTCTTCGAAAGAAAAAATGGCCTGCTTAAAATCCAGCTTTTCAATTTCGGTTTCAAGTGTTTCTGCAAAAAGCAAGGTGTCCGACCTTTGATCCTTTATCAGAAAGCCTTTTAGAGTAAAACCATTGAAAGGCCTGAAGTCCAGTTTGTCGACTTGCACTTCGGCATTGAGTTGTCCGGATAGATAAACGGCTACTCCACGAGCGAGTCTGGTTTGCACAAAACTCGATTTCAAAGCGAGGGCTAAAAAAAGCGCGACCAAGAGAATCATGATCCCTAATCCAATCGCTATTTTTTTGAGTTTCTTAATTGTCGTAACCTTGTAATTTTGCGAAATTAACACAACGCAACCACCTTTGAACGAGAGAGAGCCTTTTATTGTATTGGGAATCGAATCTTCTTGCGACGATACTTCTGCCGCAGTGATCAGCAATGACAAAATTCTTGCCAACGTGATCGCTACTCAAACCATTCACGAGGCTTACGGAGGTGTAGTTCCTGAGCTGGCATCAAGGGCTCATCAAAAGAGCATAATTCCCGTGGTTGATGCTGCTTTGAAGAAAGCGAATATCAAGCCCGAGGAGCTTTCGGCTATTGCTTACACCCGCGGTCCGGGCTTGTTGGGGTCGCTCTTGGTGGGTAGTTCATTTGCCAAGAGCATGGCTCAGTCTTTGGGCATTCCGGCCCTCCCGATTCATCACATGAAGGCCCATGTTCTGGCTCATTTCATCCATGATGGGAGCCCCACTCCTCCCTTTCCGTTTTTATGCCTTACCGTGAGCGGCGGGCATACGCAGCTGATTAAGGTTGATAGTGCCGATTCATTCATCATTCTAGGTGAAACCATGGATGACGCAGCAGGAGAAGCATTTGACAAAGCTGCTAAAATGATGGGCTTGCCTTATCCGGGCGGACCCGAGGTTGATAGACTTGCTGAAAACGGCAATCCATTGTCTCACACTTTTTCGCGGCCAAAGGTGGAAGGGCACAATTTCAGCTTCAGCGGTTTGAAAACGAATATCCTCAACTACCTCGAAAAAAACAGAAGACGAGATCCTGAATTTGTAGAGAAGAATCTGGAAGATTTGTGTGCCTCCGTAAGGTATACCATTGTTGAAATTCTTATGAAAGAATTGGTGGAAGTGGCACAAGAACAAGGTCTCAAACACATTGCTCTCGCGGGCGGTGTTTCAGCAAATCGAGGATTGAGAAGGGCTCTTGAAGAGAAGGCTGTAGAATTGGGTTGGACCACTTACGTGCCGAAGATGGAATACTGCACTGACAATGGAGCAATGATCGCTATTGCAGGATATTTTAAGCTTATTGCCGGTGAGGTCGGGCAGATGAATTTAGCCGCAACAGCTCGTTGGAAAATGGATTAGTCGGCAATAAAGTCGATTGTACTATCTGCAAGAGCTTTTAATTTCGAAGGCAGTTTTTCTTCTTTCCATGGATGTTTACCTCCGAATGTGTGGCCTGCTTTCTGGATAATCAAAAGCTTCGCGGCATGATTCAGAGACTTCAGGTAGTCCGCATTTGATAAACAGACCGCCTCATCGTTTTGGCCATGAGCAATAAGCCAAGGAATATTAATCTTTTTGGCTGCCATCGGGATGTCCAACTCATTTCGATTTTCGATAAAATCAGTGTAAAAGGAATAGTTGTGAGGAAGCATCTGCCCCGTTCGGCTATTCTTCACATGCATAACTCCGTCGGTTTTCCACTTTTCCAAGTCGAAGTTAAAGCGTGTACCAAAATCTGAAACGGCGGCCCAAGTAACTAATTTATCGATCTGCGGAAACTTGGCCGAATGGCCATACTCTCCTCTGCTGTGATCTATTAAATGGATCCGATTTCTCGATTTCTTCTTAATTCACCATCTATTTGAAAACCTTCCTCTACACTGCTAAGGATGCATCCAATATCCTCCAACTCTTTTGAGTAAGTGTTTTGAGCGAAAGCTTCCGTATCGGGAAAGTCAATGGGATTCTCAATGGTACCACCATTGTGAGAAAAATTGAATTTCAGAAAGTCATAGCCCCGTGAAGCAAAACACTTAGCAATCAAATTCCAAGGCCCCCAATCTTTAAATCCCTTATAACCATGACAAAAGATAACCAAATCATGCTTTTTCCGTAAAGGGGAATAAGTCATATCAAAAGTTGACTGCCTTCCTGAGGCACCGACGAAATGTGATTTAAACTTCATTAGCCTTGATTAGCTCTTGAATGTCGTAATAATTGTATCAATAGAATAAAATAAGTCACCCAAATGTTCCTACCCCGCTCTATTTTTCTCTTTTTCTGTCTAATTATCTGTTCTCATAATCAAGCCCAAACACATTTCGACTTTCATCAAATGGCGAAGCTTTCTCAGGAGCAGCTCGATTATAATGGTGCCATAAGGATGATGAATAAGGCCATTGAAATGGCCCCTGAAGAATGTGAATACTATGTTGATCGCGGACATATATACCTAGGTTTAGAAAAAAACAAGAAGGCATACCAAGACTTTAAGCGAGCGATGAGCATTGACTCAATGAGTGTAGAGCCATGGATTGGCATAAGTCTTTGCCATATGTATAATCAAGAGCTTGACTCTGCACTAATGGTGGCGCACATGGCATACATCTTGGCAGAAAGCCGATATGAGCAAGCCAGAGCGGGTTCTCTTCTGGGAGAGGTTTTTCTGAGCAAAGAAGAAGACTTCAAAGCTTTTGAATTCTTTTCTGAGAGTTTGCAATTGGATACCACTAATAACAGAGGATTCAAAAAGGCGGCTCAAATTGCTATCAAGCAACAAGATTTTGATCAGGCCGAAAGCCTTTTACTAAAAGCGCTTTACAACGATTCGAGAGACTTAGAGGTCTTGATCAATCTTGCGTATACATACAACAGTCTGCAGTATTACCGCCAGTCTTTGGAATACTGCAATATGGCCCTGACTTTTGATCCTACAGAGCCTACGGCAAGAAGCAATAGAGCTTATGCCTATTTTCAATTGGGCGAGACCGAAAGGGCGCTTGAGGATATCAATCTTTCTTTGCGAAATGATAATTCTAATCCAACGGCATACAAGTACAAAGGAGAGATTCTCCTTTCAATGGATAAAGAAGTAGATAAAGCATGTCAATGCTTTAACAAAGCAATTAACCTATCTACCGCTCAAGTCAAGCATAAAGACTTGGAGGAGTTGGCTGTGATCCATTGTTCTGAAAGAAAGAAGATTAAAAACAGTGTAGCTTGCCCTCCCTAGGCCCTCTTTGTTTTCAGAGTCTTCGTTTTCAGAAGTGTCCTCGGTATTTAGAACTTCTTCATCCTCTTCGATCTCGACCTCCTCTTCAGGTATTTCGGGTTCAATTCTATCAATCGCCTTGACCTTATTCGGTGTAAGTTTCCATTGCCGAAACTCCTTTACAGAAATGAACTCCGCCAGTTCGATTTCTTCATCTTCAAGGTCTGCGCTTCGTTTGTCAAACTGAATTTTCGCAATTGGCGCGGGGTGTGTGGTCGCAAATTCCAATCTCGAGTTTTCGTGTTCCGTTATAAACTCCACGGGTTTTTGCGAGAGCTCAGGATTGAATCGCTTCACATTGAACTGCTCCTTCTCTCCTTCCCAATAACGGCGGTAACTACCATTTCAGGATCGAACTCTTCGATATGGATAAGATCTTCATCAAATCGGGTAATCGTATCCGCTGATGCGGTAATAAATCGAGAGGATTTTATTGTCTCCTTTAAACGAGCCTAAGAAAGTTCCTCTACCATCGGGGTTGAGACGTTGAACGACATCGTCAAACCAGATTTTTCGCGGAGCCAAAGTGCTTGCTCCTTCCTCTTTCATTTCTACTTTCCTCACCAAATGTTTGGAAAGGGTATTACCTTTTGCACTTCGGCCTTTGATGGCCAAATCGGCAAAATCATAGTCAAACTTCGCCTTGCGCAAATTGGCCCTTGGTCGCAACAGAACTTGCACGACCTCGGCTTCGCCATTGGGATTTGCTGTAAAATAGAGAATCTTCGACCCTTTATTGCCGGCAGTTAGATCGTATTCCTTGTCGCGCGTAATGCTATTCACCGGGAAACGTTTCACGTATGCAGCACCTTGCGATCCATCTTGGTACACCATATTGTAAATGGTGCGCTTGTCGCCTTTCTTCCATACACCAACGTGCACGATATCCTTACCGACAAATTTCTTGGCATCTACCTTTGTCACCATCATGGTACCGTCATTGCGGAATACGATGATATCGTCAATATCAGAGCAGTCACACACAAATTCATCTTTGCGCAGTCCATGTCCGATAAAACCTTCTTGACGATTGACGTAAAGCTTCTTATTAGCCACTATAACCTTCGCAGCCTCAATGCTATCAAAAATTTTGATTTCGGTTTTACGCTCTCGACCTTGACCGTAGGTCTTTTTGAGTTTTTTGTAATAATCAATGGCGTAGTCAACCAAATTATCCAAGTACCCCTGAACCTCTTCCAGTTCAGCTTCCAAGCCCGCGATTTTTTCGTCTGCTTTAAACTTGTCAAATTTGGAGATTCTCTTGATTCTGATTTCCGTCAAGCGAACGATATCCTCTTCTGTGACCGCCCTCTTGAGGTGTTTGGTAAACGGCTTCAACCCTTTGTCGATATTGCCGATAACCTCTTCCCAAGTCTCTGCCTCTTCTATGTCGCGGTAAATTCGGTTTTCGATAAAGATCTTTTCCAGCGATGAAAAATGCCACTGTTCCTCAAGCTCGTTTTTACGGATTTCCAGCTCTTGCTTGAGCAAGTCTACAGTTTGTTCCGTATTGATTTTGAGGATTTCATTTACGCCAACAAATCGGGCTTTTCTCAATGACACAAGCGTTAGAGAAATACCCACTTCACAGTCGGTGAATGCATATAGGGCATCCATCGTTTTGTCAGGAGATATATTCGGAGGCAAGTGGATAATGATTTCCGCCTTATCCGAAGTGTTGTCCTCTATCTTTTTAATCTTGATCTTCCCTTTGTCATGGCC
>CALOFA010000019.1:0-57649 GCA_942492545.1 uncultured Cryomorphaceae bacterium
CTTGATGATTGCCGTTAATGAACTGACAGCCTTGAAGAGCAACAATAAGCAAGTTCTGGATACCCTTGCTATTTGATATCCCCTTATGGCCCTCACTTCGCTGAGGAAATTTGGGAGAAGCTCGGGAACGATGACTCTGTGCTAAAGCAGCCTTGGCCCGCTTTCGAACAGAAGTATTTGGAAGACGATGAGTTCGAATACCCTGTTTCTTTTAGCGGAAAGATGCGCTTCAAAATGGCTTTGGCAGCTGACATGCCAAAAGAAGAGGTAGAAAGGGCAGTACTCGATTCGGCGGAAGCCGCGAAATACTTGGAAGGAAAAACGCCTAAGAAGGTTATCGTTGTGCCTAAGCGCATAGTGAATGTAGTCATCTAAAGGCAATTTTTTGCTTCCGCAAACGTCTATCATTGAGTCAGTCTTCCGTTTGGACTGGATTTTGACTAACCCCTGTCATGAAGCAAACAGCACTTCTTATCCTAGGCGTCTTTTTGACCTTGTCAGGTTTCTCACAGAAGAAACCGCCCAAGGCTAGTTTGGATACCCTTCCGG
Source organism: uncultured Cryomorphaceae bacterium (assembly GCA_942492545.1). GTDB lineage: Bacteria > Bacteroidota > Bacteroidia > Flavobacteriales_D > Cryomorphaceae > JAKVAV01. The sequence goes on from CALOFA010000019.1 coordinate 550, forward strand.
TAACGGATCTGCCGGCAATTGACCAAACCGCATTTGGCGGAAGGAGAGTACCCGTTTTCGTTTATCACTACATGACCGATCGATGCAGGCGAGGCCGAACTGAATATCTACAAGAGCATAAAGAAAATACCGAAGGCCGCGAAGCCCTGCACGTAGTAGGCACAGGGAAGACCTCGGAGCTTTCAACTGGTTCTTTAGAAGTGTGATCGTTAAGAGACCTATCTCGATGAGTAGAGGCAGTTTTTTTCCTTGGGAGTTTGTCCGCGACATTCGCGAAGGCGGCTACGAAAAGTACCAAACCTACAGTTTTCATCAGCACAAAGCTGCCGTAAGCACCAATAAGGGCGACACGTTTAAGATTCCACCCTTGTCGCAAGACATGCTCTCTTCCTTCTATTTCGCCCGAACCATCGATTTTTCCAATGCACGAGCAGGCGATGTCTTCACCATTCCGACTTTCGTCGATGGAGAAGAGTTTCCGCTAAAGATCAGGTACCTCGGAAAAGAGAACCTCAAATCGAGGACGGGAACCTACCGTTGCCTTAAGTTTGTGCCCGTTGTTCAAGAGGGTAGAATATTTGAGGAAGAGGAAGATATGATCGTTTGGATCACCGACGACAAGAACAAAATTCCCGTCTTGGCACAAGCCAAAGTACTGGTAGGTTCCATAAAAATGGAATTGGTCGAATACCAAATCTTGTCAAATCCCATTGCAAAAATAGACTGATTCGGACTTCGATTTCTATATTCGCACCCGATGCAAATGCGTTTCAAGAATTCTCTCCTTTTAGTATCCATTCTGTTTCTCTCCTATTCCTGTTCGGAGCAGGAAGAAAATATTGAAGAGTTGGAACCTCAAGATGTTTCCATCCAAGCAGATGAGGTGCCGAAGCGCTACGGCATCGAGGAGCACGCCTATAAGATTCACGAAGGCACAATCGAGAAGAATCAATTTCTGGCAGACATTCTTCTCAGTTACGGTGTGCCTTACGGAGATATTGCAGCTTTGGAAGGAGTGAGCAAGGATGTACACGCCGTACGAAAGTTAAAGGCAGGTGACAATTATGCCGTTTTCACTAATCGAGATAGCACCGAGAAAGCCAGCTTTTTTGTAGTAGAGACAAGTCCCGCCAATTACGTGGTTTACCAATTGGGCGATTCCATTTCGGCCTATTTGGGCCAAAAGCCCATCGAAACACGGATGCGCGAAGCGGGTGGATTAATCAACAGTTCCCTTTATCAAACCATAGCCGATAATGACCTTCCAATCGACCTCGCCATGGAGTTGAGTTTGATTTATGCTTGGACGGTAGATTTTTACCGCATCCAAAAGGGAGACTATTTCAAGGTGATTTTTGAAGAACGTTTTGTTGAAGGCCAGCGCATTGGAGTCGGAGAGGTCTTGGCTGCAGAGTTTGGCCATCGCGATGAGGTATTTCACGCCTTCCTTTTTGAAGAGGGAGAGTTAAGCGAATACTATGACTTGGAAGGTGAAAATTTGCGCCGAGCTTTCCTCAAAGCACCCGTTAAGTTTTCTCGAATCTCTTCACGCTATACCATGAAGCGTTACCACCTGTGCAGCGACGTTTAAAGCACATTTGGGAGCGATTATGCAGCTCCTCAAGGTACGCCGAATTGTGGCTACGGCAGATGGAGAAGTAATCGCTTCGGCTTACGGGAAGTACAACGGAAACTATGTGAAGATCAGACACAATAGCACTTATACCACTCAGTACCTGCACATGTCAAAACGGGCGGTGAAAAACGGAGCCTACGTTCGTCAGGGCGATTTAATCGGTTACGTCGGCTCAACGGGATTGGCCACGGGGCCACATGTCTGCTACCGCTTTTGGGTCAATGGCAAACAAGTTGATCCCTATCAACCGAAGCCCTTCGCCAGTGTCCGATTCCTGATGACAAGGGGAGGGCGAGTTCGAGTGTCAGTGACAGCTAGGCTGTATTTTGGAGCGCAACATCGGCGAAGTGAGCTAGTTGTTTTTCTACTTTGGTTTTACAATAAACTAAACTATATTGTGTGTCAATCCATGACAAAGACGGTACAATCGTGGTATGATTGAAATAAAGCAGGACCATCCTCAATATACGATCGACAAATCAAAGCATCAATCCGGATTTTATCTTATTTGGGGTGGAGCATTTTCGTGCGCTCCTTGTGGATCACCGAATTCATTATCTTCCCGCGATCCGGGGGGGGAGGGGAGCGAACCAAGTGCGGCGCCGACGTGAAGCGCGCACGCGACGAGGAGGGGGGGGGGGGGGAGGAGCGGTGGGTCGGGGATTCCCGAAGAGTTTAAGGCTGATTTCGGCGTCAGCAGTCTTAGTTTGATAATTGCTTGGTTGGCGCCCGCAGGAACGAACGATGCCGTCACCGCATTTTCTTATTTCTCTCATTTTGGAAAGAATAGATCTTGCAAGTGCTTAGTTAGCTGATTGCGGTTCAATTGAAGAATTGACAGTCTCATTAAGAAAACGAAATGGCTTTTACACCTTAGATCCTTTATTACACTCTCAATTGCGGCTTGCCTTAAGCTTTTTGGTGGGGACGTTGAGTCCAGAATTTTCGCGATTTATCACAGAAGAAACGGAGCCACCAAGGAAATCAGTGCTCAACTGAAGAACCTGACAGAGGATAAAAAATAATCACCATATGAAGACTAGAATCCACGCCCAAAAGAAATAAAAAATGTGGAATATCGAAAGGGAGAAGGCTGTGCGAAAATTATGTGAAAGACATCTCAGGCTATTTTGAGCAAAAATGGAGCAATATCAGCCCTTGGTTTTTGCTATTTCCGCGCTTCTTCCCGAAGTCTATTTCATTTTGGAGCTTTCGGGGCTTCGCCCCAAAACACCCAATCGCTGGTTGAGGAGACGGTAACCCATTCAGGAGTGCAAGCCAAAATAGAATTTATCGCCTCAGATGAACTAAGAGGAAGAGATACTCCTTCGCCCGAGCAGAACATTGCTGCCAAATATTTAGCCACTCGAATGAAAGAGTGGGGCGTGAAAATGGCCCCAGGCATGGATGACTACCGTCAAAAGGTGAACTTTAAAAACGTCACTCCGCCTGCGTCAGGTGAGTTTATCGTGAAAGATTCAACGTATGCTCTAGGTCAGGATATTTTATTGCTCGACGGAAGTTCAGCAAACTTAGAAGCTAAGGTGGTTTTCCTAGACTACGGAAGTGAAGAAGATTTTGCAAATACCAAAGTGGAAGGTAAAATTGTGGTTGTTCGGCTTGGCGAAAAAGGAGAGCCGAATGTCAGAAAGGCATTCAGAGCCGGAAGAGAAAAACGAGAAAGAGCAGCTGAGAATGGAGCTTTGGCTTTAGTCGAGCTGTATTCTTCCACTCAGATTAGCTGGAAGATTATTAGGAATTATATCGGTGGACCCAGCATTTCGTTGGATATGGGAGACGAAAAGGAAGAGGGGATTCCTCATCTGTGGTTGGACGATTCGTACAACACAGGCGCCAAATTTTTTGCTGAAAAGGTAAAAAAGGCCGAATTAAATATCGGTGGAGCAACGACTGAACGATTTTTCGCTTACAATGTGATCGGAATGGTGGAAGGAACCAATCCTGACCTGAAAGATGAAATCGTGGTTTACTCGGCGCACTACGATCACGTGGGTGTGGGTCAGCCCGATGCTAATGGCGATACTATTTACAACGGAACCCGTGACAATGGAATCGGATCCATTACCGTTTTGGAAGCAGCTCACAATATTGCCAAATACCCGCTCGACCGCACCGCGATGTTTATCTTCTTCACCGGAGAGGAAAAAGGATTGCTCGGAAGTGAATGGTTTGTGGAACATCCCGTGGTTCCTTTAGAAAGTATTGTCATGTGCTTCAATAGCGACAATGCCGGTTACAATGATACGAGTATCACCACCATTATTGGTTTGGAGCGCACTACTGCGACGGAAGCGTTCGTGACTGCGGGTGACACATATGGACTGGGTACTATCGGAGATCAAATGCCCGATCAAAACCTTTTTGACCGTTCTGACCAAGTGAGTTTTGCCGCAAAGGGTATTCCTGCGGTGATGTACACCATGGGTACGACGGCTTTTGATGACGAACTTTTAAAGTACTATCACCAAGCTGGTGATAATCCTGATTCGGTGGATTATGACTACTTGTTCAAATTCACCAAGGCCTATGTGCATGCCTGCAGATTGGTAGGAAATATGCCCGAAAGACCTTACTGGACGGAAGGGGATAAGTACTACGAAGCGGGAGAGGAGTTGTACAAGACTCAATAAAATTGATCGGGAAGACGACGTTTTCCCTTTTGATCCTCAATAATTTCGCAGGAAGATTACATCCAATTTTTTGGAGGGTCTTAATTCGCCAAAATCTCTCTGCGATCTTTGCGCCTCCTTCGTGCTCTCTGCGGTTAGACTGAACAGCACCGATTCACGGGAAAAGCTTACGCCTCATTCATCTCATCATACTCAAAATGATGAACCCCTTTCTGAGGGGCTTTCGCCAATCTGAGCATGGCGCTTGCCACCGTTTTCACGTGAATAGGCTTGTATTTTGTGAGTGATCCCATCATCAGTGGGGAGACGAGTTTCATCCCAACTGTTCCGATTTTCTCTCCCAACCGACTTTCTTCTCTAGGGCCAAGCAATAGTGAAGGATGAAAAATATGCAGGCTCTCAAAACCGATATTTTCCAAATCTCGCTCCATCTCGCCTTTTACTTTATTGTAAAAAACGCTCGAATTGGCATCGCTGCCAATGGCGCTCACCACGCTGAAACTTTCAATTCCCTGAGACTTGGCCGCTTTAGCGAAAGCAATGACATAATCGTGATCTACTTTGCGAAAAGCCTCTTTAGATCCTGCCGTTTTCATGGTCGTGCCCAAGCAGCAAAAGGCATGGTCTGCTTCGGCACAAGCCTTTTCAAGATCAGCTGATTTGTCAAAGTCGACTTTTGTCCAAGCCACTTTTCCAACTTGTTTCCCATCTCTTCTGGTCAAAGCAGTTACGGTCATTACGTCCTTATCGGTTTTCATTCGGTCGACCAGAAAAGTGCCGATCAATCCGGTCGCTCCTGCGATAACTGCTTTCATGGTTAGGCTTCTTTGGGTTCGATCCAATCGCCGTGCTCGCGAATGAGATCAATCAATTCGTCAACTGCATTTTCAGAAGATACATTTCGCTTCACCACTTCCTTCTCTTTGTAAAGGGTGATTTTTCCTACGCCCGTTCCAACATAGCCGTAATCGGCATCGGCCATTTCGCCGGGGCCATTTACGATGCAGCCCATAATTCCGATTTTCAAACCTTTCAAATGGTCGGTGCGCTTTCGAATTTTGGCCGTGGTTTCTTGTAAGTCAAACAAAGCGTTCGACCGCAAGATGGACAAGAAATGTATTCCGTTTTGCTGATGCGGGTTCGCGTAGCTTGGAAACTCCCAAGCTCAAAGCGCGTTGATGGTCACTGGCATTCATGGCGTCTGTTGTGAAGCCAATCCCGTCTCCCAGTCCATCGACAAAAAGTCCGCCCGATGTCAGTTGAAGCATAAAGCTGGAAACGATCTCAGCGTCGATATTCGAATAGCTGCTTTCAATCACCACGGGGGTTTGACAGTCTTGGTTAATCAATTCGATAAAAGCGCGGCTGCAGAGCAGCTACTGCATGGTCATTTTCCGTTTCAAAATCAAAACTGTTTTCTTGGAGCGTTTCAAAGCTCGATAAATTCGGCGTCGTAAACCATTTCGTCATCGGCAGAGATGAAATTCAATTCGGTGGAAAGCTCTCCCTTTGCCATGAATTGCTGCTTTGATCAAGCGGATATTTCCGAGTTTTGGCGGATTGCTTTTTCCACTTTTCAGCATTTACAATCACACCGAGGGTTCCTGGAATCTGGAAAATTCACATCGAGTTTCCTCCGGTGTAAAGGTAGTCGGCTGCTTGGTCCATGATATTCCATTTGTCCAATGGAATGCTGTAGTTGTATCCAAAGGCAAAGAAAGACGCTGGGGTGATTTCTTCCGCTGAGAAAAGTCGCCAATCACTACAGGTACATGGCCATCTCCCAAAATTCAAAATTTCAGCGCTGTCCCTTTCGGTTAAAGTCGAATGGGATCAAGGGATTGTGGGTAACCAGGTGGAATGCCGTCTGTCGAGATGCGTTTTTCGCATAGCGATTGACCAGATCGTCTGGGCAACTGGAATTTCGGCTTCGGGCTCTTCCGTTAAGCTCACGCGGATGGTATCGCCTAATCCGTCTTCCAGCAAAGTCCCGATTCCCACCGCCGATTTGATTCTTCCATCTTCTCCTTCGCCTGCCTCGGTTACGCCCAGGTGAAGCGGGTAATTCATGCCCTCTTCCATCATTCGGCGCACCAAGAGGCGATACGCTTGCACCATCACTTGGGTATTGCTGGCCTTCATGCTCAGCACCAATTCGTGGTAATCGTGATCGCGGCAAATGTTTAAGAACTCCATCGCCGACTCCACCATCCCTTCGGGTGTATCTCCGTAGCGACTCAGAATGCGGTCGCTCAGGGAACCGTGGTTGGTACCAATGCGCATGGCAGTGCCTTCTTCTTTGCAAATCTCCACCAGCGGACTAAAGCGCTTGCGAATTCGATCCAACTCGGCTTGGTAGCTCTCGTCGGTATACTCTATGGTTTCAAATTTCTTTTTGTCGGCGTAGTTTCCTGGGATTCACCCGAACTTTTCTACAATCCGAGCGGCAATTTCAGCGGCGTTTGGCGTAAAGTGGATGTCGGCCACCAAAGGCGTATCGTATCCTTTGCAGCGCGAATTCCGTCTTTGATTGGGCCGAGATTGATTGGCCTCTTTTTTGCTCGGTGCGGTAATTCGACCAGTTCGCAACCCGCCTTAATCATGCGAATAGATTGGGCGATGCTGCCCTCCGTATCCATGGTATCGGTGGTGGTCATAGATTGCACTCGGATGGGGTTATCGCCGCCCATTTCAATCCGATCCGATTTTCACTGATCGCGTTTGAAAGCGGTCGTAAGCGGTGAGGATTCGGGCAATAAGATTTTTCGTCTGTGATGGTCGCCGACATAGGTTTTTCGGTTTAATACGAAGGTAACGCTTTCGCTCAATCTTTGTTTTTCCGCAGCGTACTTTTTGAAGGTAACTTTCCCTTGCGGTGAATGGCATTCAAGTACAAAGCTCCTAAGATTAGTACAGTTCCGACGTAAAAGCCGGCGTCATTTTCTTGGAGCTAAGTTTAAAAAAGCCAAAGGATGATTCCGTAAACTGGTTCCAAATTGATGGAAAGGGAAACGGTAAAAGGGGTGAGTTCTTCCATCACTTTGATGCTGGCTACAAATGCGAATGCGGTGCAAACCACGCCAAGTGCAAGCAGCCACATCCAATCGGAATTGGAAAGGAATGTCGAACATATTGGATCCAAACTTTCCTTGAAAGGCCAAGCCAAACGGTAATCCCCAACATTCCCGCAATCATCTCAACCAAACTGATTCGATAGGGATTGTCTTTTTGAATCAATTTCCCATTGATGGTGGTGAACAGAGAAGCCAAGAATGCTGACGTCAAAGCAAGGACAATTCCAAGTGCGGCATATTCAATTTCAAAACTGAAAATGAGAACCAATCCAGCTAACAACGATAGCTCCAAAAAAATCTCAAAACGGTCAATTTTTCTCTTAAAAAATAGTGGCTCGAGAATCGCGGTAAAGAGCGATGCTGAGCTAAGGCAAGCCAAAGTCACAGATAACATTGGAGAATTTTGATGGCTTGAAAAAAGGTAACCCAATGTGCAGGGCAATGATGAGCCCGACCAGCGCGATATACGCTGGCATTTGCCACTTAGACTTTTGATTTTTCCTGTACCGTAGGCGAAAAGGGCAATGGCAATGGTGGCAATAGCCATCCGCCACCAAACCAGAATATCGGCTGGGGTTTCGATGAGTTTTCCGAAAACGCCGGTGAAACCGAAAATGAAAACGGTAACATGCAGGAGCAGGAGGTTTCCGACTTTAGCGTTTAGTCTTCATGCTTCTTGCCGATTTCGGTAACGCCTCCCGAAACAATAAACTTCATAAAGTCGCCCGTATTGGCGTCCATCGGGGTCACGTTTTCGGTTGGGACGATATAAATGTTTCCTGAAAAGTTGAAGCTGTGCGGCAAGTACACGGATTTTTTTGCCTGTTTTCAGATTCAGGCTACTCAAGTCATCGTTGGTCATGAAACCCTAATTTTTCAATTCCGTTTTCCTTGTTCATGGTCACCAAAACGGGTCTCGAAAAGCTTTTCTTTTGCCCGACGAAGGCCGAGAGTAAATCGGTGATAGCGGTATAGATCGTTTTCACCAAAGGCACCCTGTCCAGCATTTGGTTGGCGCGCTTGTAAATTGGTTCTGCAATGAATGTGGATCCCAGAAATCCTAGAGCGGTGATTCCTCCTAGGAGAATCAAAATACCCAAGCCGGGATAATCGGTGGGAATGATTTCATCGAGAAAAGTAAAAGCTTATAAACGATGTAGGCTATGAGCGTAATGGGAGCGACCACCAAGTAACCCTCGAAAGAAATAACCGCTTATAATCGCTTCTTCCATGTGAGAGATTCTTTTTCACGGAGGCAAAGTTAACAGTTCTGCTTTAACTTCTTGGTAAGCGAGGAGGCTACCAATTCATAGGAGTGCATCAATCAATTCTTTTGCATCAAATCATCTGAAACACCTTCTGCGATTTTCACCGTATTCCAATGTTTCTTGCTCATATGCCAGCCCGGCTGAATCAGGTCGGGATAGGTTTCTCGAAGTTCGATGGCGTATTCTGGGTCACACTTCAGATTGCAAAGCCTTTGAAATTGTCGATGCTACACAGGGCGAACATTTTACCCATCACTTTAAATACCAGCGTGTTCATCAAATGGAAAACTCTCGGTGACTCCCTTGCGGGCGAGGCAGTATTCGCGAAATTCATCGACGTGCATGACTTAGTTATTTAATTTAAAAAGGACGGGTCGCGACGGAGTCGCATCATTTTCGAAAGGGTGCAGTTTGCAAGTTGAGCAAATAGGTTCCATCCTCAATTTCATCAGGTACAAAGATCATTTCCGTGATGGTACAAGTATTGTCTCCTTCAAAACCGCTTTTCCAAAAGGCATGATGCGCCTGAAGTCTTCCACCATCTACTTCGCGGTCTACAGATGGGAGATCAACAGGAGGTGTTTGATCCCTATTTGATCGCATCAACGTCAAAGCTTCGGGCTCGAAGAAAGGGAAATTGGTGTCGGAATAACCATTTTTTGTCAGCTTGTCATGGGTAAAGTGCGAATGATCAGTACCTCGCAAGGGCTTCAATGCCTTTTTGTGTTATGGCTTTTTCTATCTGATCGTTTGTGATGATACGGTCGCCTTTATTTCGAAATTCACTTCTCTTTCACCGAAAATCTCTGGCTCGAATGTGACCAACTCCGCAGTGAAAAAGTGTTGTTTAAGAATAGAGTTGACTGAAATCACAACTTCGTCAATATGCCCGGATGATTCGGTGTGGGTGCCGTGTCCGTGCGGATTGAAGAAGACGTTTCTGAAATTCACGTTACCGCCCTCGGCTATGCTTCCGATAAACAGATCGTTCCGAACAGGCTCAATGGTCATTGGGTCAACATACCAGGCCCGTGGTCCTTCGGGAGACAGCGGAATGGAAATGTCAAGAGGCTGACTTAGGTCAAGCCGGTATTCCTGGCCGTTGAGTTGAATTTTAGTCTTCATGTTCTAAAATAAAGAAATCTGAGGCAATTCCATCAGCCAGGAACATCCCCTTTTTGGTTGAGGTCAATTGATCCCCTTCCAGTTTGGCAGAGCCATCCGCGATGAGACGTTTGATTTCGGTCGAGTAGATTCTTTTGAACTCTACGCCAAATTCCTTCTCACTTCTTTTCAAGTCGATGCCTTTTGCCGTCCGTAGACCTGTCATGACCCATTCGTTGAAGCGCTCTTCTCGGCTCAAGGTTTCTTTTGTGGTAGGAAATTCTCCTGCTTCAATTGCCGAGCAATAACGCGGATTATTGGCGATGTTCCAGTACCGCGATGTTCCGTCGAAGCCATGCGCCGACGGGCCAAGTGCGACATAGGGCACTCCTGCCCAATAGGCTGAGTTGTGCTTGGATTCAAATCCGGTCTTGGCAAAATTGCTGACTTCGTATTGGCGAAAGCCTTGTGAGGCCAAGAAATCTACCATGTACTCAAAGTGCAAGGCGGCCACTTCCTCGTCCACGGGTTTCTCTTTTCCTTTTTTCACGCGGTGACCCAGAGCGGTATCGGGCTCCACCGTGAGGCAGTAAGCCGAGATATGACTCACACCAAGGTCGACTGCCTTATTTAAGTTTTCTTTCCACTCATCCATCGTCATTTTCGGTACGCCGTAAATGAGGTCAATCGTCATGTTTTCAATGCCTACTGCTTGTGAGATTTTGACGCAATTCTCAGCCTCGGCAGCATTGTGTGCGCGATTCATCCAGCTCAGGTGCTTGTCGAAAAAGCTTTGGATTCCGATACTCAATCGGTTGACGCCGAGCTGTGCCCATCCTTCCGCTTTTTCTTTTGAAACGTCATCGGGATTGGTTTCCAGCGTAATCTCAGCGTCCGGATCAATTTGATAATTGCTGCGAATGGATAGCAAGACTTTTTCCAATTGAGCGATTGTCAATATACGGGAGTTCCGCCACCAAAATAGATGGTGTGGATCGTCGCCGTTGTTTCGGTTTTCCGCATCTCGGCTTCTTTGGACAAAGAAAAAACCACTCGATCTACGAGTTTATTGGATGTCGAAAAGTGAAAGTCGCAGTAGGTGCAAGCCTGCTTGCAAAATGGGATGTGGACGTAGATTCCCGACATCTACTGATTGGTTTTCAGTACGATTCGGAAAGTAGTTCCCGAGTCGGGTTCACTTCGCTTAACGAAGATTTTTCCGCTGTGGTAGATTTCGATGATGCGCTTTGCCAGCGAAAGCCCGAGGCCCCAGCCGCGTTTCTTCGTGGTATACCCGGGTTGAAAAACAGCCTTGTGTCCCGAATTGGGAATTCCTTTTCCCTGTATCGGTGATATCGATGTAGACGTTTTGAATCTCGTTGCAAATTTCGACGGTGATTTTGCCTTTTCCACTCATGGCATCCACCGCATTTTTGATGATGTTTTCAATCACCCAGCTGAATAGTGGTTGGTTGATCATCGCTTTGATTTCGCCGTCTTGATTTTGCTTGATCTCAAATTCTACCTTCTTGCTGATTCGGGGTCGGAGGTAGTCGATGGTGCTGTTCATCACGTCTGCGATTACCGTATCGGTAAGCTCCGGTGCCGAGCCGATTTTCGAAAAGCGATCGGTAATGATCTCCAATCGTTTGATGTCCTTATTTAATTCGGCGATGGTCTCCTCATCGGTGCCTCGAGCTTCGAGAAGTTGCACCCAAGCGATCAAGCTGGAGAGTGGCGTTCCGAGTTGGTGAGCAGTTTCCTTCGCCAATCCGATCCAAACTTGGTTCTGTTCGGCATTTCTAAAGGTGCTGAAGATGAGGTAAGAAATAAACAAGAACAGCCCGATGATGACCAATTGCACAAATGGGAAGTAGCGTAGCTGTGTAATGATGACCGAATCGGTGTAATAGATGTAGTTCACGACATTGTCGCCAAACCTTACTTGGATGGGGTCATTTTTTGCCCCCATCTCTGCAATTTGTGCCATAGCCAAAGTCGAATCTGCAACCAAAGTTGAATCGACATTGCTAAAGTTGATTACCGTAGTACCCGAAGAGTCTGTGACCAAAACGGGTACGGAGCCTGAGTTCATTACCGTTTCGCTGATAAATGAATTGATGAGGTCGTCTAGAGTTTTCTCGAGTTCAGTAATGATCCGCGAATCCTTATAGTAAACCATTTGCTCAATACCCATTATGCTGATTTGAATGGGTTTGTACTGAGCACGCATTGCCGCTAATGTGCTATCCGTCCTGGCAGGAGTAGAGATGTACTTCTTATCGATATTTCGATCGAACTGTACTTTGTTTTGAGCATTGACCACCAGCATGGGTATGGTGGTATTCTTCTGAATAATGTCTTGTAAAAATGGAAGTTCGCTATCGTCGGCAACTGAAATGCGACCTGTGGCCTGTGCCCAAACATCGGCCTTGTTGCGCTCTTCGCGGCGCATATCTGAAAAGAGTTTTTCGGTGTAGTTGATCAGAGAGAGCCTTCGCTGAACGGCTTCACTCCAAAGCTGAACCTTCAAGCGTTCTTCTTCTCGTATTTTATTTACTATGTAGTTGGAGTACCAGAGCGATAACCCTACTATCACAACAGCGAAGATGAGCAGTACCGCCTTCCATCGCTGCTTCCGCGAGTATAAATTCATTCGATTTTTCTCTCAATTACTGAGTAGATCTATGCTATAGGCGGATCGGGTTTGATATCAAATTTAAGAATCTTTTAAAGATCATCATCGTCTTCCAAGTCATCGTATAGCTCTTGATCTTTTTTACTCGGCTTTTTCTTCTTCTTACTTTTGAGCGAATCTGTCTTTGAAGGTTCGCCGAACTCTACTTCAAATTGAACAGGCTTCGTTTCATCTACTTCTTCCTTAGGAGCGATGAGGGTAGTATCTGACTTAAAAAGACCGAACTCTTCTTTCAAGATGCCTTTAAACGATTTCGTCTCTTCTTCGAACTTTTCTTTTCGTTTTTCGCGAGCCGTTTCTTTGTCGCTACTGAATTTGGGGTTGTCTATCGTTCCCGCCATTCGCAAGAAAATGAGTAGACCCGTCTCGTCATCGATGACATACCCAAATTCGCTGTCTTTTTCTCGACCGGTTCTGAGAAGTTCGCTCAAGCGAAAGCCAATGGAATAATCGATGTTATTGTCGAAATCGTGGGTACCCGAAGCGGAAATGTCCAAAACGGAAGTGGCAATTTTCATCTCGGGAATGGTGATGATTTGATTCTCGATGGTCAGGTTGTTTTCGAGTGTTTCGAATTCAATATTCCTCAACCGCTTTTTCAATGCATCCACTTTGATGAAGGTATTCCAAAGGGCATTTCCTTGATGTAGTCAGCGATGTCGATAAGCGATTGAACTTCTTTCAGTTCTCCATTCTCAATTCTTACACTCACATCGGCCTTGACGCTTTCTTTGCGAATGGCCAAAGTGGTATCCAGAAAGCAGGTCAGGTTAACGGATCCGTTAAACAGTCCTTCTATTTGATCATGCCCGATGACTTTTTGCCCGAAATCGTCAAAGTTGGCAAAGAGCTCATCCACCTTCATTTGAGTTAGCGTAGTGTTGGAGCCAAGTTCAAAACCCGCCTCAACTTGATTTAAGCGGAGGCTCCCGTTTAGGGTTCCCGAGGCCAAAGGTCATCTTGGCGGGATTCAGTGTAAAGAGGCCGTTGCGGTAGTAAGCCTTTCCTGAAAGATCGGTTGCAGTGAATTTTTTGTAATCCAATCGATCGACTTCAATATTCAGGTTGAATCCGACTTTTTCGGGTAATCTAAAAGCTGTTGAATTATCATCTCCTTCAGATTCGCCGAGCAATTGCTCCAAGTAGATTCTTTCCGACTTTAAATCGGCCAATACTTCTAGGCTGCCTCCATTTCCCGTAAGGTAGGGCAGTGCATTATTGATTTGCCCCTCGATTTCAAACTTATTGTCTCCGACTTCTGCGGTTAGCTTTTTTGTTCTGATGGAGTTTTCGACAATCTCGAAGCTGCCTTCGATTTTTTCGAATACCTGTGATCGCCCTGCCGTTTTAAAAGCGCCATCTTTTAGAACGATTTCGCCCAGAAAGTTTACGCCTCTCAACAATCGCTCTGTACTGAGATTGGTTTGGGTGAAGTTTCCTTTGAGTTGACCTTTGATGTCAATCCGGCCTTCCAAAACTTCGGCAAAGCTGATATTGAGGAATTCCTTGAGGTCTTCCAATTCTATTCTTCCCTGAAGAGCCAGGTTGAAATCGGGCGCGTTCAAATTGGTGATCTCTCCGCTGGTTGAAAACCGACCCGGGCCGATTCCTGCTTCCAGACCTTCGATTTTGACGTTGGTTTTGCCTTGTGCCAATTCGAAAGTGCCTCGGCCGGAATAGACATCGGCTCGCCCCGAGCTCTCAGAATGGGTGATTTTTCCTTCGAGGCCATCAAAGTTTAATGTCAGTTCAAATCCGTTTTCCGTGTCGATGGTTAAATCCAGGTCCGCATTGCCGGAAGGCTGATACGTTTTAAAAACACTTTGATTGGGAAGCGGGGTGAGGGCTACTGCATTTTCCAGTTCTGTGTTTTCAGACTTGATCTGAACAGTCCAAAACGCGTTTTCTGAAGAGTCGTTGTAAGAGCCTTTGAGGGCTATTTTTTCCTCTCCCAGTAGAATCTTTTCCGATTCGAACGTATAGACTTTGGCCTTGGTATCAATGTTTAGAGCTACTTCACCATCTATGGCTGTTTCCCTGTAAAGGGTATCCTTTTCGTAGATGATGGAGCGAGCAATTAAATCCACATCCGACCGAAGGCTAAAGATATCTTCCCCGAAATTCCCATTCGCTTCTCCATTATTCACGTGGATGTCCAGTGCCAATCCGGCACCTGTTTCCAAACGGTATTCGAAATCTTCCACCTCCACATTTGTCAATGAAAAGGTTTGTTCTGTGGTGTCACCGGAGCTTTTCCAAAAGTGGAAATTGTCTGAGCCATCTTCGAATATTTGCATGTCGAAGAAACCGCGGTTGATCTCCGCCTCGCTTACCTTATAGTTCTTACTCAGAAAGTCGAGCAAGCCTATTTGCAGGTAGAGATCTTCTATGAATATAAGCGTATCGGGATTATTGCTCACTGCCTCGGGAATGACCACATTACTAAATCTTAATGAGGCATAAGGGAATTTCTGCAGTAAGCTGAGATTGATATCCTCTACGTCGACCGGTACATTGAGGTGCTGATTGAGTTCATAGACTATGGCGTCTTTTACCTCGGGTTCGAATTTTTTAGCCAAGTAAAATGCCGCGACCATCGCCAGGATGACCACTGCAACAAGGATTAAGGCATATTTCAAAATTCGGCTCAAACGGATGAAATTCTGAATGAGAGAAACGCCTTAACCACCTCGATTATTTCAGCATTTTAAGATTGTTAATCTCCTGTTCGGTTAGAAATCTCCAGTGTCCACGAGGAAGATCCTTTTTGGTAAGACCGGCAAAAACCACCCTGTCCAATTTCATGACCTTGTAGCCCAAGCCTTCAAAAAGTTGCGTGAGTACTCGGTTTTTACCGCCGTGAATTTCCACTCCCACTTCTCGCTTGTCTTTGCCATCGCCCACATAAGAAACCACATCAGCTGCCATTGTTCCGCCTTCCAACTCTACTCCTTCCACAAGTTGTATCAGGTGTTCTTCTTTCACATTTTTGTCGAGCAACACATGGTAAAGCTTCTTGACATTGTGTTTTGGGTGGGTGAGCTTTTTAGCCAGATCTCCATCATTGGTAAACATGATTAACCCGGTAGTGCCGCGATCCAGTTTTCCTACAGGGAGAATGTTTGTAGTTCCCACGCCGCGCATTAGTTGCTTCACGGTGCTGCTTCCCTTGTAGTCCTTCATGGTGGTCACGAAGTCTTTGGGTTTATTCATCAAAACGTAAATCGGCTTTTCCGGTGAAAGGCGTTCTCCGGCATATTTAACCACGTCACCCGGATTTACTTTAAACCCCATTTCGGTGATGGTCTTTCCATTTACCTCCACCATTCCCGACGCGATGAATTCATCGGCTTCACGGCGAGTGCAAAGTCCCGAATTGGATAAGTACTTATTTAATCGGATTCTATTATCGCGTTCTGTAGATTCGGTTGGGAGCACTTCTCCACCTCGTTTTCCTTTGTAAGGCTTGTTGCGTCCGCGGTCTCGGTCAAATTTTGATTTGTAAACGGGGGTATCTTCGGTGCGTTCAAATTTTCTTCGACCGTGTTGTTTGTCATAATTCTCGCGGCTCGTGGCAAAATTTTTCCCGCCATCTCGATCACTTCTTCTGTCATCAGATTTAAATCGAGATGAATGCTCCTTATTTTCAAAAGGCTTTCTATCTCTTGATTTATCGTCTCTTCGATCAGAATCACCACCTGACCTTGTTGGTCGTTCTCTCTTTTCAAAAGGTTTTCCCGATCTCGGCCTATCCCCGCTTCGCTCGCGATCTCCACCTTTTGGTCTATCAGTATCGGAACTAAATCTTGAAGGGCGCTCACTTTTGTCAAATGACTTTCTGGGTCTGGGTCTGTCGCCCTCGTTTCTTCTTTCTTGATTATCGTCCCTGTCGCTGTCATATCTCTTGCGACCGGGGCTTTTGTCATAGGGTCTGTTTCCCGAAGGCTTTCTTGAACCCGCACCTCTTCCTTCGGATGAATTGCCTTTTGATCTTCGACGGTTACCGTCTTTATTATCTGTACTCATGTATTTATTTCAGCCTACAAAGTTGGGTAAAATGCTTCTTCTATATGCTCTAATTCGTGATTTCCTCGATTTAGTACGATTGCAATCACATCAAAACGACCTTCTTTATCAATATCATTTCGCCGCATGTACTCGTTAGCAGCAGAGATAATGTGCCTTTGCTTCTTTCTATTGATGTATTCTTCCAGCCTTCCGGGAAAAGGTTCTTCTCTTGTTTTAACTTCTACAAAGACGATAAAGTCCTCTATTTCAGCGATTATATCAATTTCTTTCTTGCCAAATCTCCAATTCTGTTCAAGAATTTTGAAACCCCGACCTAACAAATGCGTAGAAGCCAGAGATTCGCCCAGTTTGCCGATTGAATTGGTCGATGACATACTAACAAAAAACTTGAGAACTCAAAAGGTTCCTTAAACTGTTCGTTATGAAAATTATTACAAAAAAGATTGCAGCTATCATGCTGGGGGTAATGTTAGGATTCGCAGGCTTCGCCTCGGGACCTTTCCAAGGTACGATCAAATTTACCAAAACGATTGGACCCGTAACAGCAAACTATGTTTACTATGTAAAAGGTGACTTAGTGCGTGTGGAAGAACTTGGTGAAAACGGAGAAATCCAAGGTATCATGATTGTCGATACTAAGGCCAACACCGTGAAAGCACTGAGTCCTGAACGTCAAATGTACATCGACGTGCCAAATAAGCGACCAGCTCGCGAGACGGAAGTCTATGTACAAAAGACCAATAAGACAGAAATGATCAACGGTTACCAATGTACTCAGGTAAAGGTTACCGGTAAGGAAGATGGTCGTGAAGTAACTTTTTGGGTTGCTGATGACGACTTTGACTTCTTAGTTCCAATGCTCGAAACATTGAACCGAAAAGATAAACTCGCAGTTTACTTTATGAATGTGCCCGACATTGAGGGAATGTTTCCTATGAAAGGTGTCGAAAAGAAGACTGATGGTGTAGAACTTACTAACCTTCAAGTAAACGAAGTAGAAAAGGGTGAATTGGCGGACTCATTATTTGAGATTCCTGCGAACTACACCAAATTCGAAAGAGAATAAGCTAAGAACCACTACTGCAGCAATGAAGGCTGGCCGTTTCTAACGGTCAGCCTTATTTTTTTTCCATGAATCCAAGCTCGATTGTCATCGATATGGCCCGATGGGAAGTTAAAAGCCACGGGATATTTATACGCTGACACCCTTTCGGCAATGATTTCTTCCGCCGTTTTCCCGAACGGAACTTTGTTGTCATTCATGTCGGTCATGCTACCTACAACCAGTCCCGAGAGATTTTTAAGAATACCTGCTCTATCCAAGGCCAGCATCATGCGGTCTACGTGATAGAGATATTCGTCCAGATCTTCCAAGAACAGAACTTTCCCGTTTGTTGAGGCTTGAGCGCTAGATCCCAAAAGACTGTAAAGCATGCTTAGGTTTCCTCCGATCATGGCTCCTTCGCCGTTTCCTTCGCGGTTTAATTCATGAGATTCTGATTCGTATTTCAAGGACTTACCACCGAGTAAATCGAAGAGACTGTCCATAGCATCCCGTGTATTTGTAGAGAAGTTCACGGGCATCGTCGAGTGTATGCTCTGCGTGTGAAATACATTAAGAAGGTGGCTGTGTAAGGCAGTAATATCGCTGTATCCGCAAATCCATTTGGGGTCGTTGTTGAAGGCTTTACCATCAAAGCCCTTCAGAAGTCGAGCCGTGCCATATCCGCCGCGAGCCGCAAAAATGGCGCGTACGTTTTTGTCTTTTACCGCTTCGTTCAAATCTGCCAATCGTTCGGCATCCGTTCCCGCAAACTGATTATCCCGTTTAAACAGATTCTCACCCAAAGAGACAGTGAAACCTCTTTTTTCGATTTCAGCAGTGGCATGGTCAATGAATTCTTCCTCAACGGCTCGGGCCGTCGATATGATTCGAATTTCATCTCCCTGTCGAAGATAGCTTGGGGTATGTGCCTGCATGGTTAAGTCATTATCTTTGCGCACACAAATCAAGCATTTTCCCATTGAATAACCCAAAACGATATACAGTTACTGCCGCTTTGCCTTATGCAAACGGGCCCTTGCACATCGGTCACATTGCCGGAGTTTACGTTCCTGCCGATATTTATGTGCGCTATTTGCGAATGGCCGGAAAGGATGTGGTCTTCGTTTGCGGAAGCGACGAGCACGGCGCTGCTATTACGCTTAAAGCGAAAAAGGAAGGGAAGACTCCACAGGAAATCGTGGATGAATTTCATGCGATCAACAAGAAGTCGTTTGCTGATTTTGGAATCGATTTCAATATCTACCACCGGACTTCCGATCCCCTTCACCACAAGACGGCTCAGGATTTCTTTTTGAAACTGAATTCGAAAAATTCCTTCACCCAAAAAACGACCGAGCAGTATTTTGACGAAGAAGCCCGGCAGTTTTTGGCCGACCGCTACATCACGGGAACTTGTCCGAAGTGCGGATTTGAAAATGCCTACGGCGATCAATGTGAAAACTGTGGTTCGACATTGAATCCGCGCGATTTGATTGACCCCAAGTCAACCTTGAGTGGATCAAAGCCCGTTTTGCGGGAAACCTCTCATTGGTTCTTACCGATGGAAAACCACGAAGATTGGTTGAGGGAGTGGATTGAAAAAGGTCTTCTCGATGGGAAGCAGCAGCACGATCCGGCTGAGTGGAAGAAGCAAGTGATCGGTCAATGCAAGTCTTGGATTGATGGCGGACTGCAGCCGCGCGCCATGACCCGTGACCTGGACTGGGGAGTGAAAGTACCGCTCGAAGGCGCCGAGGGAAAAGTGCTTTACGTTTGGCTCGATGCGCCGATCGGGTACATCTCGGCCACAAAGGCCTGGGCCGAAGCCGAAGGAAAAGATTGGAAGCCTTATTGGCAAAGTGATGACACCAAGTTGGTGCACTTTTTGGCCAAAGACAATATCGTTTTCCACTGCATTATCTTCCCGATTTTGCTCAAGGAGCACGGAGATTTCATTTTGCCGGATAATGTGCCTGCCAATGAATTCCTGAATCTGGAGGGAAGAAAAATTTCAACTTCGCGCGAATGGGCGGTTTGGCTACACGAGTACTTGGCCGATTTTCCCGGAAAGGTAGATGAGCTCCGTTACGTTTTGAACGCCATTTCCCCTGAGTTTCGCGACAGCGAATTCACCTGGGAAGATTACCGCGCCAGAGTCAACAATGAGCTGGTGGCTGTTTTCGGGAATTTTGTGAACCGCACTTTGGTGCTCACGCAGAAGTTCTACGACGGGCTGGTTCCCGAAGTGGGCGAAAGAACCATTGACACGACTCAAGTCGACGAGGTGATTACTTCGGCTCCAGCCAAAGTAGCCGATGCCATCGAAGCCTACCGCATGCGCGACGCGCAGAATGAAATGATGAACTTGGCTCGCGCCGGTAATAAGTTCCTCACCGAGACCGAACCTTGGAAGCTGAACAAAACCGAGCCCGCCAAAGCAGCGGAAGTCATCGAAAAAATGCCTTCAGTTGGCGGCAAATCTGGCCATAGTATGTGCGCCGTTTTTGCCTAACACTTCTGCGAAGATGGCCGAGATGCTCAACATTGAATTGGGAGATTGGGCGAGTGCCGGCAGAACCTCCGTTCTCAAGGCAGGTCACCAAATCGGAAAGGCTGAGTTACTCTTTCAAAAAATTGAGGAAGAAGAAATCCAAGCACAGCTCGACAAACTCAAAAAGGAAGAAGAACCCAAATCGAATCTTAATGCCCGCCAAATCAAATATCGCCTTCGACGACTTCGTTAAAATGGACATTCGCACCGCCACCATCTTGGAAGCCGAGCGCGTCCCGAAAACAGATAAGTTGCTGAAGATTTCGCTGGACACGGGCATCGACAAACGCACCGTGGTTTCGGGAATCGCTGAGTTTTTCAAACCCGAAGAATTGTCGGGACGACAAGTAAGCGTGCTTGTCAACCTCGAGCCGAGAAAAATCCGTGGCGTTGAATCTCAAGGAATGATCTTGATGGCCGAAGACGAAGAAGGGAAGCTGACTTTTGTAAGCCCTAAGGAGGGCTGGCCGAATGGGAGTGTGGTGAGGTAGTCGCTTAAAAGCTCACCGCTCTGTTTATGTACTTTCCGAGAGGCATCATTTTTTTGTAATAGTCGACTACTTTTTTGTCAAAATCATCAGAAAGGATGTCTTTTTGTGTGATGTCAACCATCACGGCAAATCGCTTACGGCGAAGTAGCTCGATGTTTTTGTGATCTTGGTCGTAATCGCGTGGGGCGGTTTTAAGCTGATCTTGCTCCGATAATTTTCCAAAGGTGTCTTTGAACGATTTTTTGTCAATGATTTTCTGCAGCTCATCACCGTTGTAGTCGATGGCGCCTCTGATTTTTTCGAGTTGATCTTTGGTCGGCGACCAGATTCCTCCCCCGATGAAATTACCCGTAAGTCCCAGCTGAACGTAAAAACCACTTGGCCCGCCCGAAAGGTTCATTTCTACTCCGAAGTGATCTTTGTAAACGGGTCTGTCAGGATGGAACATCAGGTTATTGTTGATGCGCGAAATGGCCTTCTTTCCCGTCACGGGCTTAAAGTCCGCATCTGCTTTGGCAATTTTTGCCATTAGATCATTGGCCCAGTTGATGACAAAATCTCTGTTCTCTTCGTAGCGCTTTCGGTTTTCGTCCATCCACTCTTTGTGGTTGTTTTGGTTGAGGTCGCGCAGAAAGTCAAATACTTGGTAGAAGCTCATGGAATGAATCTTTGGTTCAGAAGCTCTAACAACGAAATCGAGCTTTTGTGAAAGACGAAATTCGAGAAGATCTATTCAAAGCCTTTGAGAAATATTCCGCGGCTGCCCACAGATGGAAGAATTGTCACGAAAAAATAGCCCCGCCAGGAATCGAACCTGGATCAAAAGTTTAGGAAACTTCTATTCTATCCATTGAACTACGGGGCCCGGAAAAGTTCAAAATTAGAAAATACTCACGGTTCAGGCTATTGCGAAAACGGCAGCTACCCAAAGCAGGTATTCCAAGAAAAACAAAACCCAGAAACTGAGGTAAAATCGCTTCATCTGCTTTTTTTCCAGTGGGTCTGTTTTCGATGCCAAGACCAAAAAGGCTATTCCCAGAATGGCATGACCCATGGTAATGACGGAACCCGATCCCATTTGAAAATCAAAAAATAATGGTGCAAAAGCTGCCGTGGAATATGCGAAGCCCAAAAGCCAAACTCCTGCTGAAAAGGTTTTGGCAGCACCGCGCTTGATCGCCAAGCTTCCGAGGTCGATTTGCGCATCGCCTTCGATGTCGGGAATGTCTTTGAACCAAGCAATGCCCGCGCTGAAGAGAACCACGAAAACGGTGAGCGTCCAAATCTCAACCGGGAAATCGAATCCGACCGAGAAGAGCGCATAAAAGCCGAGGTTGATGAGAACGCCGCGCACGATAATAATAGCAAAGGCTGCGGTTTGGTGCCGCCGTTTCAAGTAGATTCTTTTCCAAGAGTAGATAAACCCAAGGGCGGCAATGATCGCCACCAAACCCAAAAGGAAAAAAGAGGCGTAAGCGGAGATTAGCAAGGATGTGATCAGCGATCCAAAAACAATAATACGCGCCGATTGAACGCTAAGGTTTCCTGCAGGTAGGGGAAGATCGGGTTTGTTGACGCGATCCAAATCGATGTCCACCAATTGGTTGTAGCCCGTGATAAACACATTGCAGAGCAGCGCCGCGACTAAGCTCAGAAGAAACACGAAGCTGAATTCCCACTCGCGAACGGCCATCAGGTAAAGGGCCGTGACGCTTACCGCAGAACCAATAATGGTATGCGGTCTGGTAAATTCCCACAGCGTTTTCAAGGTCCTCATTTCACCAAGAAGTATTTGAGTTTTGCCATTCGCGAAGTTAGCAGACCTTGTTCCACGGTTCGACCGCTGAGAGTTAATTCTTTTTCCAAGTCATCCCACTCTTCGCGACTAAGTGATTTCACTACCGAGGCCAATCCATCCCAAGCGGTAGCCAAAACTCCCAAAGGGATCACGTAAGTCAATAAAAGCCACTTGATGGAAAAAGGTCGCATGAAAGGAGCCAACAGAAATGGCCCGATAAAAGTTGCGAGAAAGACTTTTAAAAACACATCGATTCGCGGTCGAAGTGGCTCGATAATCAGAAATTGACTGCTGTTTTGGCTGGCTTTTTTCGCAATCAATGCCCGCTCTTGGCTGTCGAAATGGTGGAATGCATTAAACATGATGTATAGGTCGGCAGGGGGCAATTGCGATTTGAGCACATCCAATTCTACTATTGTATGACCGCCGTCGGAGATAGAAGGAAATTTATCGGTTAGCAGTACGGAAGTCCCCGACTTTCTCAAGGCAGCCGTGGCATTCATGGCCGACTCTCCCGAGCCCGAAGCCAAGTCAACAATGCGTTTGGGGCTGATGTCTTCCAAGCGTTTATTGACGGGCAGGTAGAGTCGGCTGATTCGATCCAAGGCCGACAAGAACGCTACTTGATAAGCGCGCAACCAAGTGGGAAACCAAGTCTGATCTTCCAATTCGGCGGGTCGCCACTTCTTTCTCTTATTTTTACCGTCGATCAAAAGAATTGATTTGGATTTTCTCCTCGCGGGTTTAGTGTTGTTGTTTGTACTGGTGGCCGAAGTTCTTCGTCGCCTCGGAGTCGTCGACCCCGTATTTGCGAGAAAGATACTTCACATCGGGGCAATATCCATTTCGGCGATTTCGATCTACTACCTCAACAGATCAGACTTGCTTTTGATCATCGGCATTGCCATTCCCTTATTGGCAGCAGCCGTTTTATTGGGTTTTTTCAAAGATGACGTTACCGGTCGCAAGAGTTACGGCATCCTTTATTTTGCCATTTCATTTTTCGCGTTGACCTTCTTTTTTGGCGATGATCGGCCTCATCTCGTCTTTTATCCGCTGATGGTTTTAGCTTGGTCTGACGGATTGGCCACGGTGGTCGGTTATGGATTTGGCAAGCGAAAATTTGATTTTTCGCCGGAAGGCAAAACGCTGGAAGGAGGGCTCACTTTCTTTTTGGTCACCTTTGTTATTCTGGCTTTTAGTGCGCAAGTCATGCCGCAGGTAACTGAAGCCATCGAATTGAGGTGGGCCTTTTTTATAGCGGTTTTCCTAGCTGTTCTGGAGCTGCTTTCCATCCGAAGCTTCGACAATCTTTGGGTGCCTGCCGCCTTGGCCTATTGGCTTATCCTTCCTGAGGCAGGTGGGTTTTTGGTTTATGGTCCGGCGATTCCCGCTTTGGCCTATTTTGCCTTTCGGCGAAAGTGGTTGACCTCCGGAGGTGCATTTGCGGCAGCCATCTTGGGATGGATTTTTGTCATCAATCCGAATCCGGCCATTGTCATTTTCCCGACGGCATTTTTTCTGATCGGCTCTTTGCTTTCGAAGCTTCCGGACACAAGGATGAAGGCTCAGTGCGCAATGCCAATCAAGTTTTTGCCAATGGTGGCATTCCGGCGGTTTTCTTCATGGCATACTTCATTTGGGCCGATTCCGTTTTCTTGATTGCAGGTATTTCAGGGTTTGCATTTGCCTTGAGCGATACCTCTGCTTCTGAAATTGGTGTGCGAATGGGAGGAAATCACTACAAAATATTGAATGGTAAAAAGACAGCATCGGGTGCCAGTGGAGCCGTTACGCTGCCCGGTTCTTTGGCGGGATTGATATTCGCCTTTGTCCCTGCGGCGCTCGCTTTATTGCCTGTGTTTGATTTTACATTGACGCAATGCTTGATTATAGGAGCGGCAGGAGTTTTCGGAAATTTGGCCGACAGCCTGATTGGAGATCTTTTCCAAGCAAAATACCTGAGTTCCGATGGCACCATTCGCGAAAGCGCACAAGACAAAAAGGAAAGGCCTGTGCGGGGTTTTTACCGGATTAACAACAGCACTACCAATCTTCTGGCTTCACTAATTTCTTGTCTGTGCGGTCTTTTGCTGGCAAACTTGATTTAAGCAACCCCCGTACTTCGCGATTTCCAACATTTTACTGTGAAAAACTATGAATTACCGAAACATTACGCCCACTCAGTTGCGTATCTTTAAAAAGATAAATTATCAACTCCCCTTGATGACTCGAAACTTCCTGATTACGGAGGCTCTTCTTCTTTTGCCCTTGCTTTTCTTAGGGTCAATTTTGGCAGCTCAAGACTGCACCAATCCGGAAGCGCTCTGCTCGGGCGAAGGCTCTCCCAACTATTCATACTTAGACGGTGCACCATCCGGCGTAGGCTCTGGTTTTTGTTTTCCCGATGCCCCGAATGCGGTTTTCTATTCATTCGAAACGCAGGACATCGATCAATTTCCGTTCATTGATTACCAAGACAGCACTGCTACTCTGCAATTCAGCGTAGACTCTTGCCTCGCTGATACCGCCCTCGGAATAGCCGTATTTGAAGCCATTGATATTTGCGATTCAGGAACCTATTCGACTCCTGTTTTTTGCACAACTGACACTACGGGTGGAGGTCAGGTTTTCCTGACGGCACTAGAGCCCGCTACCACTTACTACGTTATGATCACCGGACTGAACGATGGATTAGGTGGGCCTGATTCTGAATGTAGTTTCAATCTGGATGTTTCAGGACCTGCATTGGAATACGACTTGGGTGCCGTGGGTTATCAGAGTGGTCGCGATCCGAATAATGCCTCATCGAGTGTCGAGATTTTTGAAGGAGAGACGGTTGTTTTAACCGCCGCAGGCGATTTCGGTGATTTGGAATGGTCGGGTCCTCAGCTCAATCAAACGATGGGTGACCAAGTCACGGCCGATCCGGAAGGGGTGGACATCACGGTAACTTACACGGTGACCGCAGAGATAGAAGGGTGCACATACACTGATGAAGTGACCGTCTTTATACTGCCGCCGATTGTTGCCTCCAATACTTTCACCCCTAATGCCGATGGATTCAATGACGTGTGGTTTATCGAAGGAATTAACGATTGGCCAAACGCACAAATATTTGTCTACTCCAGATGGGGCAACAAGGTATTCCAAGCAACCAATTACGAAAACGATTGGGGTGGAGATGACCTGCCCGCTGCCACCTATTATTACGTTATCGAACTCAACCCTGTTGATTTTGACGCTGAACCAATTACAGGTTCTGTAACAATTCTAAGATGATGAGGAAGCTGTTCATATTGATTTTCGTGTTGACTTATTGCTCAATGGCAAAGGCTCAACAAAATGCACAGTTCACGAATTTTCTATTCAATTCATTCGCGCTTCATCCTGCACAAGCAGGAATGCAGAAATGCCTTGATGCCAGAGTGGGATACCGAAATCAGTGGGTGGGTTTTGAGAACAATCCCCAAACTCTTTTCATCTCGGCACATCAACGGATTGATAAGATCAGCAAAGAAAAGGGAGTGATCCACGGAGCGGGAATTATCATCGAAGGTGACAATACAGGCTTTACCGGCAGGACATCGCTCCATGCGGTCTATGCCGTTCACCTCCCGATTACGCGCAAGACGCGTATTTCGTTCGGGATGGGAATCGGAGCACTTCAGTATCGTTTTGACGCTTCGCAAGTGAGAGTTTTAGGACCCAATAATGGTCCGGATCCTATTCTTCAGGAATCTCAAGCGGAGTTTGCTTTTCCGGATATTAAAGCGAGCATTTGGCTCTACAGCAAATATTGGTTTGTTGGACTGAGCGGTCATAACTTAACGGGTCCCACTTTCAATGATATCGGTGAGGATGTTCAGATTCAGCCAAATTTTAATCTGATGGCAGGTCGCGTTTATCAAGGTGGTGACAAGATGAAATACATTCCTGCAGCTCAACTGAAATTTACGGGTAACTCTACACCTTCATTTGACGTAAACTTCTGGGCAGACTACGACGATGTGGTAGCTCTCGGTGTAGCGTTTCGATCGGAAGACGCGGTAGCCGGAATGCTGAAGTTCAGCTTTCTGGATTATTTCACCGTAGCGTACGCATACGACGTGACTTACTCTAAAATTCGTCTCGGATCTTCAAACAGCCATGAGATTATTTTAGGAATAAGCGCTTGTCCGCGAAACCAAAAAGCAGGCTTTGTGCCTTGTAATGCATACGACTAGTACCTGAAATGAAAGTAACCCCTTATATCAGATTGTCGTTGGTCATCATCTTTTCAACGATGCTGTCCTTCTTTGGCTCGGCCCAGTCTCTCTACTGGCAAGGACAGTCTGAGAATTGGAACGATCTGGAAAATTGGAGCGACGCTAACGGTACGCCTGCACAACATCTTCCTGATAGAGACACACATGTGTTCTTTTCTGCGCAAAGCGCAGGTACCATTAACCTTCAAGGTCAAGAAATTGAAATAGCTTCTTTAACGGCGTTGAACTCTGCTCACATTTCGCTGGAGTCTGGTCAAGCTGCTACTATAATTATCGGCGGAAGCCTGAACCTTGGAGAGGAGATTTCTTTGGGTTCAACCATTGAACTTCAACTTACCGGTCAAGGATATTCCAATCCGACTGTTTCTATTCCTTCAAGTATTGAGAGTCATCTGGCGGACCTTCCTGAGCATTACGAAAGAATTCCAACTTCAGGCGGCACCAGAGGGTCTTGCCCGTTTTTTGATTTAACTCCTGATCCCACACCGCCTACTTGCAACGATTTCAATGATGGAATTGCAGCCGTACTTGAACCCACTACAGGTGTAGGGCCTTACACTTATCAATGGATTGGTGGGCCCACTACCAGAGAGTGGGCAAACGTGGGAGCAGGAACATATACTGTTTTGGTATTTGATCAAGGTCAGGGAGGAGTGCCGTGCAATATTGACGTATTCGTAAATGAGCCGGGACCTCTTACGGTATTTTCGCTTAACCCGACGGCACCTTCGTGTGCAGACCTTTGCAATGGTCAGGCTAGTCCGATCATCATCGGGGGAAATGGTGGCTATAATCTGTCGTGGTCGAGCGGCGAATCCGGAACAACCGCTTCTGCTCTTTGTGCAACTTTTACTTTAACTATTGAAGACTCGGAAGGCTGTATTGCAGATACAACCGTGACGTTTAATAATATTCCCGATCCAATTGTAATCGATGAGGTAGTAACGGACATTACTTGCTTTGGTGCAGATGATGGTTTTATAGATATTACTGCATCAGGAGGTACGGGAAATCTTGGATTCAGTTGGACAGGTCCGAATGGATTCAATTCAGTTTCGGAAGACATTTCAGGTCTTGAGCCCGGAGCTTACACCGTAGAAGTAACGGACGACAATGGTTGTACAGTTGATGAGACATACACGATCGTAGAGAATCCTGTATTGCTTGTTTCGGCAAACTCAACTGATAATTTGTGCAACGGCGACAATACAGGTTCAATCGACTTAACGATTGCGGGAGGTTTGTCACCTTATGATGTTTCTTGGACAGGGCCCGGAGGCTTTGTTTCTACAGACCAAGACATCGCCGATCTCATTGCCGGCACCTACGAGGTGACGGTTACTGATGCAGCTAACTGTGTGGTGGTCATTCAGGAAACGGTAGACGAGCCGACACCATTGACGGCAGTCATTACTCCTTCGAGCCTGCTTTGTTTTGAAAACAATTCCGGTCAACTTACCGCATCAGCGCAAGGAGGAACTCCCGGATACAATTATGCTTGGGCAGGTCCAAATGGATTTTTCGGATCGGGACCTACGATTATCGCACTTCCTGCGGGAACTTATACTCTGACCCTAACGGACAATAACAATTGTGTTTTCACTACAGACGTAGACTTGGTGGAGCCCGACGAGCTGATGCTGGATTTTGTTGAAACACCCATTTCGTGTAACGGAGATTCAGATGGCGCCATCGACTTGACTGTTTCGGGTGGGACTGCTCCTTTTTCTTTTGCTTGGACGGGTCCCAATGGATTTACGTCAACGGATGAAGATATCACTGCCCTTTCAACAGGGACCTATTCTGTCGAGGTGACAGACTTTAATAACTGTGTAGTTGCGGGGAGCTATGACCTTACAGAGCCATTGCCAATTACTCTCTCGGCTGCCACTACAAATCCAAGTTGCGCAGCGTCAAGCTCAGGAGCGATTGACCTTACGATTGCAAATGGCACTGCTCCTTACAACGTTTCGTGGACGGGGCCAAATGGATTTTCATCGACTGATGAGGATATCATTGACCTGGCGGCAGGAGATTACATTGTGGAAGTTACTGATGCGGGAAATTGTTTTG
Source organism: uncultured Cryomorphaceae bacterium (assembly GCA_942492545.1). Taxonomy (GTDB): domain Bacteria; phylum Bacteroidota; class Bacteroidia; order Flavobacteriales_D; family Cryomorphaceae; genus JAKVAV01. The sequence goes on from CALOFA010000019.1 coordinate 29,236, forward strand.
AGACCGCTACTTACACCTTGGTTGAACCAACAGGATTGGATGCCATATTTACAACGACTGAAGTTTCATGCTTTGACGGTTCGAATGGAAGTATCTCGACATCTCCTTCGGGAGGTTTTGCACCGTATGATTTTGCTTGGTCAGGGCCAAATGGCTTCTTATCAACTGATCAGAATCTAAGTGGTTTGGAAGCCGGTGACTATACGCTGATTCTCAGTGATGACAACGGCTGTGACGAAACTTTCACGATCACGATCAATCAACCTACGGATATTGCGGTATTGAATACCATTACTGATGTACCGTGTTTTGGTGGTTCGGATGGAGCAATAGAAATTACCCCTTCAGGAGCTACTCCACCATACATATTCCAATGGTCGGGACCTTCGGGATTTTCTTCTTCAGCGCAGGATATTTCGGGGCTTTCAGCAGGAGATTATTCGGTAGCGATTACTGATGATAATGACTGTCTTTTCAACTTTACTTACACCGTAGATGAGTCAGAAGCCATTGTGCTTGTTGAGAGTGTTACAGAAGTACTTTGTGCAGGAGACTTCACGGGTGCTATTGACCTTACTGTTTCCGGTGGAGTTTTAGACTACGACTTCTCGTGGTCAGGCCCCAACGGATTTGCGGCGCTTACAGAGGATATTTCCAACTTAGAGGCAGGATCTTACACGATAGATTTGACTGATGGTGTGGGCTGTACCACTTCTGCAACTTATAGTATTCAAGAGCAATTCGACGTAATTCTGTCCGCTGCTTCAACCGATATTTCTTGCTTTGGGGCAGGAGACGGAACCATTGACTTGACACCTTCAGGAGGTGTTGCTCCTTTCACATTTGATTGGACAGGTCCGAATGGATTCATTTCATCTGATGAAGATTTAACCGGTCTCGATGCAGGTATATACAGTGTTTTGGCAACAGACTTTAACGGCTGCACCGAAACAACTCAGGTAGAAGTATTCGAGCCTTCGGAGATTGTATTGAACATCGTAGCTACGAATATCGATTGTTTCGGCGATGCGGATGGTACGATAACGCTGACCACTTCAGGAGGTACAGCACCATTGGATTTCTCGTGGGTTGGACCAAACGGGTTTATCTCGGGCAGTCAAAACTTATCGGGATTAGAGCCAGGAGATTACGAAGTGACGGTAGAGGATGGAAACGGATGTTCAGTAAGCGATATAGTGACCATCTCAGAGAATGCTGATTTGACTGTGTCCGTTGAAACTTTCAACTCCAACTGCCAGCAATCAGATGGATTAGCCGTGGCAACTGCCGCAGGAGGAACAGGCGTACTGACTTACGTTTGGGAAGATGAATTTGGAATTGAGCTAGCTCAAAACGATAGCTTGATTGATGTGCAGGCAGGCACTTACCAGGTCATTGTGACTGATGAATTGGGCTGTACCATCCAAACTACCGCCGTCATTTCTGACGACAACGGAACGCTATCGGGTATTGTGTCAAATCCTATTTGTGCAGGTGGTACCGACGGAGCAATTGATACGGAACTTATCGGTGGAACAGCACCATTTATTTATGAGTGGACAGATGGAAACGGATTTACCTCTGATCAAGAAGATCTTACCGATTTAGTTGCAGGCACCTATATTTTATCGATTACCGACATCAATAATTGTGTCTTCTCAGAATCCTTTGAAGTTATCGATCCACCTTCTATTAATGCCGTGGTTAGCATCCTGGAAGTAAGTTGTGCAGGTGGAGATGGCGCTATTGATCTTACGATTGAAAATGCTGCCGATCCTTTTGATGTCAATTGGACAGGACCTGATGGGTTTGTCGGAAATGGAACATCTCTGAACGCTTTGGAGCCGGGAGATTATGATTACACTCTTCTCGATGCTTTAGGTTGCGGCACTTCAGGAACGGTTTCACTTACCGCCGCGCCACCCATTGCCGTGGTAGAAACGGTCACAAATATCGATTGTGCCGGTGATGCTAATGGCGCGATTAGTCTGGAAGTTTCTGGTGGTGTTCCGCCATTACAATTTTCTTGGACGGGTCCCGATGGGTTTATATCCTCTGCCGAAGACATTTCAAATTTGTCTCCGGGAGACTACGATTTGACCGTTACGGATCAGTCTACTTGTACAGAAAATCTGACGTTTTCAATTACGGAACCAGATTCTATCTTGGTTGATATTGTCATCTCTGAACCTGATTGCAATCAATCTAATGGATCATTGGAAGCATCCATCACAGGAGGAACCATTTCAGGGGGCTATGTCATTTTGTGGGAAGATGAATTCGGTAACCCTGTTTCGAATGCTCCTTTGGTTGAAAACTTAGCACCGGGAAATTATAGTTTGACTGTAGTTGATGACAATGGCTGTATTTACCAAGAAGAACTTACGTTGAGCAACCCCGGAGGGGATATCACCCCAACGATTACTCCTGTAACCTGCGGTGGCGAACTCGACGGAGCTATAAGTTTGGAGATTGCCAATGTAGCTGAACCTTTTACCGTTTCCTGGACAGGGCCTGACGGATATGTTTCAACCGACGAAGACATTACCAACCTGGCAGGAGGCACTTACACCTATACAGTTTCAGGAGCAGATGGATGTGTATTTACTGAATCCCTCGAAGTGACTTCGCCAGAAACTATACAGGTGCTTGCTACCACAGTAAACACTTGCTTCGGTGAAGACAGCGGACAAATTGAAATCGAAATTTCAGGAGGAGAAGCACCTTATACCGTAAGCTGGGTTGGGCCGAATGCATTTGTTTCGACCGAATTGGTGATTTCTGAATTGTTGGCCGGGGATTACAATCTCTCAGTCACTGATAATACAGGATGTGGTTTTAGTGATGTTTACACTGTATCCGAGAGTCCTGAAATTATCACGGAGATTACTTTCCAAGACGTCGTTTGTTTTGGTGAAATGAACGGGTCGATTGACTTGACGCTTTCGGGAGGCCTTCCTCCATTTACTATAGAGTGGTTGGGTCCTGATGGTTTCGGTTCCGCTGATGAAGATATTAGTGCACTGGCCATTGGAGAATACACGTTGACCATTTCTGATTTTAATGGTTGTTCAATACAAGACACAGTTACTATTTCTCAACCGGATGAGCTAGTGGTGATCGAAGAAGTTACTGCGTCCGGTTGTTCAGATGAGCCTAATTCAGGGGGCAATCTCACTTTTCCCTGAAGGAGGACAAGTAGGATATATCGTTGCATGGACAGGCCCGAATGGATTCACCTCAAGTCTTTTCGATATTGTGAATCTTTCTGCCGGAACATACGATTACACCGTTACTGATCTGGCCGGCTGTGCAGTCAGCAATTCAATTGAGATTGTTGAAGTAGAGCCTTTATCTCTTGACGTCAATACTATTGATCCCTCTTGCTTTGGATCTGCCAGCGGAGCCATTGAGCTATTAATTGGTGGCGGACTTGCTCCTTATCAAGTACTATGGACAGGGCCTGACGGATTTGAGGCGGCCACTGATACCATAGAAAATCTGTTGGCGGGAGAGTATAATCTTACCATAATTGATGGTGCAGGATGTCAGCTTGGAGAAGTCCTGATCCTGAATCAACCCGAACCAATTTCACTAGAATTGAACGGTGCAGCTGCGACTTGTGTTAATGTTGCTGATGGCTCCATAGAAGCCATAGTGACCGGCGGGACGGCTGAGTACACTTTCCTCTGGACGGGACCGGAAGGATTTGAATCTGATCAAGGAAACATTAGCGGCTTATCGCAAGGAGAATATATTTTGACGGTGACAGACGCCAATGATTGTGAGATTTCTGATACGACGGTTGTGGACGTCCTTTTCGACCTGGATGTGAATGCGGGATTGGATGCGGCTATTTGTCCGTCAGATTTGCCCGTCACTTTAATTGGAGAGTTGGCAGGTGGTGATCAATACTATTGGACGCTTGATGGAGATACCATTTCCTCGTCATCTGAGGTGATCATTGATGGAACCTTTGAAGGAATCACTGATCTCATCCTTATCGGCTCAAACGGAGCATGTTCCGAACCCGATACGGTTTCCGTTGAAATTTTAGACAGTCCTGAAGTAGATGCGGGAGAGGATCTGCGTGTATTTATTGAAGAAGTCTTCACCCTTGGCGGTGATCCTACCTCGCCTGATGAGGTGACGTTCTTATGGGTGCCGAATCCGATGTCCGTATTCGACAGCACTGCGGCTAATCCGACGGGTTTCCTTTTGGAAAGTGAGGATTTCGTAGTTACCGTTACGGATCAGAATGGATGCCGATCTACCGACACTGTATTTGTTGAGGTTTTGCCTGATATAGAGGTGACTTCGGGCTTTACGCCAAACGGGGATGGAGTGAATGATACATGGATCATTGACAACATCGAACTTTTCCCTTCGATGGTCGTACATGTCTTCAATCGTTGGGGAGTGGAAGTATTTGAATCACAAGGATACAACTCGACTATTGCATGGGATGGAACTTATGAGGGATCTATTCTGCCGAGCGGTACATATTACTACACTCTTGAATTAAATGATCCGCGTTTCCCTGATCCGATTACGGGACCACTAACCCTGCACAGATAATGAAAAGACTTTTAGTCATATCGTTTCTTCTCTTCTGCCTTCAGGGTTTGAATGCACAGCAAGTACAGCAGTTTTCGCAGTACTTCTTGTCGGGCTTTGCTTTTAATCCTGCATTTGCAGGAACTACAGAAAATTTCAATGCATTGGCAACTCACCGTACACAGTGGACGGGAATTACCGATGCTCCGAGGACTTATTTCTTAGGATTGCATGCACCAAGTGCAAACGGTAAAATGGGTTTTGGAGGCTCTCTCTTTACGGATGTAGCAGGGCCAACACGCAGAACGGGAGTTCAGGGAGCATATTCTTACCAACTCAAAGTTTCCGAGAATTCTAAAATCTCTTTGGGTATTTCTTTTGGAATGACTCAGTTTGCAATTGACGGAACGCAGATCACGCTTAGGGATAATAATGATCAAGCGCTTACCAACTCGATGCAAGCCGAGCTTAAACCCGATGCCTCTTTCGGTGCACTTTGGTACGGAGAAAATTTCCATTTGGGAGTTTCTGCAGTACAACTTTTTAATAATAAGCTTGATCTGTTTCAGGGAGATACGGAAGGTAGAATGGCTGTACATTATTTCTTGACGGGAGGATATAAGTTTACCGTTTCAGAAACATTTGATATTGAGCCTTTTGCATTAGTGAAATATGTCTCGCCAGTTGAGCCTCAGGTAGATATCAGTGCCAGGGTTCTGTATAAAAGTAACCTTTGGTTAGGTGGTTCGTATCGGTCCAATGATGCTGCGGCTTTATTTGCAGGATATCAAATAATGGATTACCTCACTTTAGGCTACTCTATTGACTTTACAACGTCTGATTTGAGAAATTACTCGAATGGAACCCATGAGATTTTCGTGGGAATTCGATTTGGAAAAGAAAAAATGATTGAACCAGAACAATAATTTCCCCTTATGAAAACTAAATACATCGTATTGCCATTGCTGCTGTTCTTCTTCAGTTTTGAACTGGCAGCTCAATTGGATACCAAGCACTGGATACCTCCGTTTTTTGCGAAGGTTGAAGACCAATCCGGAACATCTAACATTCGGGATCATTTTGTTAGTCTCTCAACACCTGCTACCGATACTATTCCCGTAATCATAAGAGATGGGTTCGGTAACTTGATTGATACGGTATTCATTTCTAAAGCGAGCCCACAGGAGTACACCTTCGGGCCAACGGGAAATGCAACGGGCAATCCCGCTACATCCGTATACCCATTCAACGTTATTCCCAGGGATAGTTTGAACATCCCTATCAGGTCTCAGGGTCTTTATTTTGAAAGCTTCCAGCCGTTCTTTGTGAACATGCGTCACAAATCCGGCTCCCAAGGTTTTTCCTTGACTTCTAAGGGTCAGGTAGGTCTTGGAACAAAGTTTTTCACGGGACATATTTATACGACCTATAACACTAGTTCTGATCAATCTTGGAATGAAGACAGGCGTTCTCATTTCGTTTCGGTGATGGCAACAGAGGACAATACCACGGTTACGTTCGATCTTATTAAGGATCCGATTACCTATATCGGTCAAACTCCGGGCGAACCAATTACAGTTACGCTAGATGCTTTTGAATCTTATGTGATTGGAGTGGATCATGCAGATTTTGACAACTCAACGATAAATCTGGCAAATGGTACAAGGGTAACTTCAGATAAACCTATCGTTTGTAATTCAGGATCTTGGCTTTCCGGAAATGAAAGCGGACAATGTATTGGAGCTGACCAATTGGTAACCGCTGAGGTGACCGGACAAGAATATATTCTGGTAAAAGGTCTTGGAGATGAGACTACCGAACGTCCGATGGTCGTTGCAATTGAGGATGGGACGGAAGTCTTTGTAAATGATGAGACAACGCCAATTGCGGTTCTGGATGAAGGAGAGTTCTATTTTATCGAAACTGCGAAATTCACGGCGAATGACAATTTGTATATTCTAGCTACTGAAAAAGTATACGTCTTTCAGACAGTTTCCGGATCAGCTACCAATATTGGCCCCACCGTTGGTTTGAATTTTATCCCACCCTTGAATTGTGTAGGGGCAAAAGAAGTAAACCTTCCCTTTGTAAACAGTCTGGCGGGAAATAATGGAGAGGGTCGTATCAACATTATCACAAAAGCCGGAACTTCGATTTTCGTCAACGAGAATCCTTCACCCTTGACAGGTGCTCAAACTGTGACAGGTAATTCTGAATGGGTGACCTATGCGTTCGATCCGCCAACCGATAATGTGAACATTGTAAGTGACTCTGTAATGAACGTGGCACTTCTAACTCGCGATGGTGTTGTGGGTTCAGCAGGATATTTTTCAGGTTTCACCTTGGAGCCTGTTGTTGGACTAAGCGCGGGAATCAGCGGAACAACACCATGTATTCCTGGTAATGCCGTGCTTCAGGTATTTGGCTTTGATACATATCAATGGTTTTTTGAAGGTGAAGAGATTGAAGGCGCAACTTCGAATACATTGGTTCCTGAATTTGCCGGTCAGTACAGCGTAGAAGGAATTGATATTGCTTGTGGATTCCGATTCCCTTCCAATCCCTTTATTATACCCTATTGTCCATCGACTTTGGGTGCTGCAAAAGAAGCTCAAGTAGTTCAAGAGACGGCTCCGGGGTCAAGAATATTTGATATTACATACAGGATTTTTATAGAGAACCTAGCTGAAAGTGCGAGTCAGAATATTCAAGTAATTGAAAATATAGCCGGTGGATTGCCCGTGGGCGCTACAGCTGAACTTATCGGAACGCCAACTTTGGCTTTCGGAATTCTTTCAGGAGGTCTCAACCCAACTTTTAATGGTGTAACAGATCGTCGTCTGTTGCCGGGAACAGGTGATTTGCCCGGTTCTGCTGCGGATGCAATCGACCTTACCATTCGTGTAGATATGAATGCTGCCGAGCAGGACGGATTCTTCAATCAGGTAACCGTTACCAGTATTGACGAGGGAGTTAACGATGGAATAACAGGTCCTTTTAACGGACAGGACTTCTCGCATGTGGGAACAAACCCTGATCCTAACGAAAATGGCGAACCCAATGAGGAAGGAGAAAATGAGCCTACTTTGACTTGTTTCTTCCCGAATACATTTGAATACGCCGCAGAGAGCTTTTGTATCAGCGACGACGTTCAAGCCATTGAACTTGATGGAGTGAGCAGCGGAATCTTTACAACTGATGTTGACGGTTTAGCGATTGACGCAGAGACGGGAGTGATCACGCCACAAGACAGTGATGCGGGAACTTACACTGTTACTTTCACTGTTGGCGGAAGATGTCCGACAGTTACAGAAACCGTAGTGACTATCATACCTGTTCCCGTTCCGGGTGCAGACGTTGCAACAGATGTCTGCGAACAGTCGGAAATCGTTGACTTAAACGATATTCTCCAAGGCGAAGATGCAGGCGGAGTATGGACTGATTCGGATGGTAATGTAGTTGGCAACAGTTTTGACCCTGCGTCAATAGGTTCCAATGTCTTTACTTACACAGTTATCAATGAGCCTTGTGCGGCTGAATCGGCTGATGTTACGGTTAACGTGATCGCAGCTCCTGTTCCGGGTGTTCCCGCCGAGAATACATCATTTTGCTTCGATCAATCTCAAGTATCGCTTGGCGAATTGATTGTAGGTGCAGATGCCGATGGTGTATGGACGGATGCCGATGGCAACGTTGTAGAAGACTCTTACACATTTGTTGGTTCAGGTGATTTTACCTTGACGTACACTGTGAACAATGCTATATGCGGAGACCGCTCAACTGATGTGGTTGTTTCAGTAATCCCTGTGCCCGATTCGGGAGTATCAGTAGGTGACGAAACTTTCTGTGAAGGAGAAGAACTGAATCTAAATGACTTGATCATTGGAGCAGATGATGACGGACAGTGGTTCGATCCGGAAGGAATTGAATCAGAGGATGTCATTAATGCAGGTCCTTTAGGCTCACAGACATATACTTACACCATCAATCGAGTGCCATGCCCCGAAGTTTCTACTGAGGTAATATTCGAAGTGGTGGAAGGGATATTCCCTGGTGTTCCTACTGACGAGCAGATTAATATCTGTTTGGGTGATCCTATCCAGAATCTCTTCTCATTTTTAGAAGATGCCGATGGCGGAGGTGTTTGGACAGATGCCGACGGCAATACAACTTCAAATATTTTCGATCCATCAGAAGAAGGTGACTTTGAGTTCACCTATACAGTGAGCAGTGTAGAGTGTGGTGATATTTCGGCTACCCTCTTTATCAATGTATCTGAAGAAAACTGCGAAATACCTCTTGAATTTGAAATTCCACAAGGATTCTCTCCTAACGGTGACGGAATTAACGATCAATTTATAATTGTAGGTCTCAATCAGCTATACCCCAATAATTCACTTCAAATTTTCAACCGTTGGGGTGCCGAAGTATTGAGTGCATCTCCGTACAACAATGATTGGAATGGAAAAGCCGAAACCGGATTCAACTCCGGAGAACCGCTTCCTGTAGGAACTTATTGGTACATCCTCGATTTGGGTAATGGATCTGAGCCGATTATGGACTTTATCTACTTAAATCGATAACTAGAACTTTAAAATAAATGGCTATGAGCTATTCGACTTTGAAAAAAATAGTGCTGGGTTTTGCCGTAGTTTTCATGACTGCAGATGCCTTTGCTCAGCAAACCCCTTTGTACACTATGTACATGTGGAACCAGTTGGTGATTAACCCTGCCTATGCAGGAAGTCGTGAGGCCTTGACCGCTTCAGCTGTTTTGCGAGAGCAATGGGTTGGACTTGAAGGAGCACCGTCTACTCAAGTATTGAGTATTCACAGTCCGCTGCCTAATGACAATATCGGTCTCGGGTTTACTGTTCAGAATGACAATGTGGGTCCTGTGAACAACACGGGTATTTGGGGAGATTTCGCCTATCGCATGCAAGTGACCGAAAAGGCAAAACTTTCGTTGGCCTTAAGAGCGGGATTTAGCGTTTATCAAGCAGACCTCAGGGATCTCCAGACGGGTGATGCCAATGATCCTGCCTTCAACCAAAACGTAAGCAATAGCGTCACTCCTAATTTCGGATTTGGAGCGTACTATTATTCTGATCGAGGCTATGTGGGAATAGCATCTCCGAGTATCATCGAAAACGAATTGAACCCAGGGAATAACACTCCCGGAAATGATTTTGAGGATTTGAATAACCGACATTACTACCTTCTCGCGGGTTATGTCTTCAATATCAGCGCAGATAGTGGTTCTGTTATGTTCAGGCCATCTACGGTGATTCGAGCGGTAAATGGTGCCCCAATTAGTTTTGATATCTCTGCAAACTTTCTGCTCAAGCAGAAACTATGGGTGGGAGCGTCTTATCGATACCAAGATGCCATTGCGGCCATCGTTTCATTCAACTTTACAGATCACTTGCAGGCGGGGTATTCCTACGACTTTGGTACAAGCGACTTGAACACGTACCACAACGGATCTCATGAAATAATGTTGACCTATGACTTCTTTAAAGAGGATGTCAAGACCAGGAATCCCAGGTACTTTTAGAGATACTTTGAATCGAATTGTTGAAGCCCCGAAATCATTCGGGGCTTTTTTGTGACCTACCTCACCGTTTCTTCTGTGACTCATGATTTACCTTTGTCTGTCAACTTCATATAAATCCTATGGAAAAGCTTGTTAAGTTTTACGCGTTTATTCTCCTCTTTATCTTTCAATCTTGTTCTGCACCTGCTCAAGAACAAGAAGCACAATCAGCTCCTATTGAGGTAGAAGTCAGTGAAGCTTCAGAATTGATTGCTCAGGGCAATGTGCTTCTTTTGGACGTTAGGACTCCCGGAGAGGTGAACCAAGGGTACATAGATGGGGCTCAGAATTTGAATATTTCAACATGGGACGAATTCAAGGCCGGAGTAGATCAGTTGGATAAGACCGAACCTGTAATGGTATACTGCAAAGTGGGAGGTAGATCTCACCAGGCGGCAGTTTATTTGGTTGAGAATGGATTCACCAAAGTTTATGACATGAAGGGTGGAATACTTGCGTGGGAAAAGGCAGGAGAACCTCTTAAAAAAGACTGATATGGCTAGCTTCAAAGAAATAATTAACGGTGATAAGCCTGTTTTGGTAGACTTTTTTGCCGAGTGGTGTGGGCCTTGCAAAACAATGGCTCCCGTATTGAAAGATTTGTCTTCGGATATTAAAGGAAAGGCTACGATACTCAAGGTAGACGTGGATAAAAATCCGCAGGCGGCTCAGGCATTTCAAGTTCGCGGAGTGCCAACTTTTGTGATATTCAAAAATGGTAAATCCGTTTGGCGACAGTCAGGAGCAATGCCAAAAAGTGTGTTGCTGCAAGCTCTTGAGAGTCAATATTAGCTTAAGCTAAAGCCGAAAACGAGAATCCTTCTTCACTCAACCTTTTGAGACTTCGAGGAAGAGCGTAGATCATATTTTTGTAAGCCTTATCACTGTCGTGAAAAACGACAATGCTTCCCGAAGAAGTATTATCTACCACATTTGATAAGCACTTTTCGGGCGAAACGTCGCTGCGCCAATCGGCTGCCAGAACGTCCCACATTATTATTTTAAATCGCGACTTCAACGCCTGTACCTGACTTCGTGTAATGCGGCCATACGGTGGCCGAAAAAGCTTTGAATCCACCACTGATCCGCACTCCAAAACATTTTTAAAGTAGGAGTAGTCTGAAAACTCCCAGCCATTCATGTGGTTCCACGTGTGGTTGGCCGTTTTGTGACCTGCATCAAGAAGAGCTTGGTAAGCTTTCGGAAACCGCACAACGTTTCCGCCTATGCAGAAAAATGTCGCCAAGGCATCGTACTCCTTTAGAATATCGATTATCTCTAAAGTGATCGACTCCGTGGGTCCGTCATCAAAGGTTAGGTAAACCACCCGCTCATCTCTGCTCTTATTCCAGAGCAAATCAGCCGCCAAGGGCTTTAAGACTTCGGGTGTTTTTACCAAATACACTTTTTAGAATCTCATGGTAGGCTGAGTACGGTATTGTTCCAGCTCTTGAATTTTTAAGTCAAAGGCCGCGTCAAGTTCTTGGAATCGCTGGTCTAGTTCATCACCAAATCCTTCTTGCGGATAGCGCTGCTTCACATCATCACGTAATCTTCTCATTACTGAATAAGCGATCTGGATATCTTGTTGAAGCTGAACTGCAAATTTTGGCTCAAGCGACATGTAGTATTCGAAATCTTCCGCGTATCGTTCAAAAACGATTTTAGTGATTTCATTCGCCTTCTCATTTTCACCCAATTCGTAATAGTTCTCAGCAATCGGAACCATCAACTTGTCAAATGGAACGTTGTGATTGGGCATTACCTCAAGGCTTCTATCCAGCACTTCGAGCGCTTTCTCTTCCTTTTGCTCTAAGATCAGCTCTTCGGCCAAATTGGAGAATTGCAGACGCAGGTTGTTCGTCATACGGAGGTTGTTCTCATCCATGTAGATCTGGTTCTCGCTGTCCATTCCTCCCCATTTGAATTTGTTCATCACATTTTCATACATCTTCTCGGTATCCACTTTACCGTAGAGGTTTGGGTTGCGATTGTCAGGACTTCTCACCGGTGTGAGTCGATATGCCAATCCTTCCAATTTGAAGTAATTCTCCAAATTGATGTAGCTGTCAGGGCCGGTTGTTACCGCAAAATAAATCGGCCTTTCCCAGTTATTGGTAGCGAGTAAGTCGAGCTGCATCATGTTATTTTTCAATAGGTAGCTGCGGTCTATTCTCCACTCCACCCGATCAGAAACGAAGGCGGTATCCTCGGCGCTAATCACACCTCGGCGCAGCAAATCCTCTTTATCTACCTCGATGTAGAAGCTCTTCGTAGGAATCACGGCCAGCTTGGCCCCTCCACCCATACTTCTCAAGTTTTCATCTTTTGAGATGTAGGCTATTGCTTTATCTACATCTACGGGCACTCGTTGAGGATTAGATGATTCATCCATAAGAACCACGTCGCGCGTACCTTGACGATACTTGGTTTCGGTAAGAGAGAATGGAACCGGTTCAGATTCGTAAGCTTTGCGCTTCATCTGATTGATGTACCAATCGGTGTTTAGAAGGCTAAGGTTTACCACCCTCACATCCGTACGAATTCCTTCCACTTCCTGAGCGTACCAAAGAGGGAATGTATCGTTGTCACCATTGGTAAACAAGATGGCATTTTCTTCAGTAGAGTAGAGATAGTTTGCAGCGAAATCGCGTGCTGTGTAGCGGTGCGATCTGTCGTGATCATCCCATCCATCGGCTCCCATCAATATAGGGACGGGAAGGGTGATAAGCGCTGCAATCACCGCAATGGGCGTCGCTGACTTTACCGATTTTCCTAAAAAGTAAAACAGGGCAATTCCACCAACTCCGATTACTCCCATATAAAATACGGAGTAAGAGAAGAAATGACCATTGTCTTGTATGCTTTCAAGAAGGTAAATGACTCCACCTGCTCCCAGAACTGCTCCCGCAGTATTGATGAGTTGCTTTTTCTTGATATTGTAGGCAGCGTCAAAAAGGGCATAAACCCCCAGACCTATCCAGATGGCAAAAGCATAGAATGAACCCGCATAAGCGTAGTCGCGCTCGCGAGGTTGAAACGGAGTTTGGTTCAAGTACACCACGATGGCCAGTCCCGTAAGGAGGAATAGGAGTAAGGTGACAAACCAATCATCCGGGCGGCGGTAGAGCTGATAGAGCAAGCCGACCAATCCGAGGATAAGTGGCAAAAGGAAAAATCTATTGTATGCAAAATTTCCCGTAATGCTGCTCGGTAAATTCTCTTGAGTGCCTAGTCGCTCCTGATCGATAAAGTCTACACCACTAATCCAGTTTCCACTCAGCAGATCGCCATGTCCCTGCACATCGTTTTGCCTTCCGGCGAAATTCCACATAAAATACCGCCAGTACATAAAATTGAACTGGTAGCGGAAGAAGAACCGCATGTTCTCTGTGAAAGTAGGCTTGTTGATGATGGTGGGTTGTCCATCTTGACCTATCGTTCGAATGGGTTTCCCTTTGAAATCTGACCAGCTTTTGTACGACTGAACATGATTTCCCTGAGAGCTATACATTCTTGGGAAAACAGATTCAAATTGCGGGTCGTAGTTTACTACTGAGGCCTTCCTGTCATCAGAAACTACATACTCATGCGAGAGCTCGTAAGGCTGATCTGCATTTGCGATGTACTGTTCAGCATCAAATTTTTCAGAAAACCATTCTACAACTCGGCCTGTCTTAGCTTGCACTGTCCATGCCTTAGCGTGTAAGGGTTCTCCGTCGCTACGGGGGTTTTGCGCATCAGTGGGTGAATTGAAAAAATGACCATAGAGAAGTGGTCGATCTCCATACTGCTCGCGGTTGAGGTAGGAGAGGAGTGTGAAAACGTTCTCAGGGTTGTTTTCGTCCAATGGCGGATTGGCGGATGAACGAATCACGATGGTCGCAAATGTTGAGTAACCTAGAATAATCACCACTACCGAAAGAATCACCGTATTCCATACGGGCTTGTTTTTCTTGTGGGTGAAATACAATCCGTAAGTCAGAGCCGCGATTCCGATAATCGCATACACAATAACTCCAGTGTTGAAAGGCATTCCGAGCGTATTGACGAAGAAAAGCTCAAAGTCTCCCGCCAGAGAAACAACTCCCGGGATAATACCTGCTTGAATCACTCCTAAGATGAGCAAAGAGACCAAGCCTGTAACGATTATTCCTTTTGTGGTCGGCTTGTTTCGCTTAAAGTACACCACGAAACAAATAGCCGGTATGGCTAGAAGGTTAAGCAAGTGAACTCCGATGGAAAGCCCCATCAGGTAAGCAATTACGATAATCCAGCGCATTTCATTCTTTCCATTGGAAAGGCTTTCCCAACGCAGAATGGCCCAGAAAACTGCAGCCGTGAAAAGCGATGACATGGCGTAAACCTCACCTTCTACCGCCGAAAACCAGAAAGAATCAGAGAAGGTGTATGCCAAAGCTCCGACAACTCCTGCCGCCATGGTAGCAATGATTTTACCTGTATTGTTGGCAGCGTCTTCTCCTTTAAGAGCCATTTTTCTTCCGAAGTGGGTGATGGTCCAGAATAAGAAGAGAATGGTCAAACTACTGCTAACTGCTGACAGAATATTGATGGCCATCGGCACACTTTCCGTCGATACGAACATCGAAAAAAGTCGCGCCAAGAGCATGAAAAGCGGCGCTCCGGGCGGGTGTCCGATTTCGAGTTTATAGGCAGTTGTAATGAACTCACCCGTATCCCAGAAACTGGTGGTGGGTTCTATGGTCATTACGTAAACGATGGTTGCTACGAGAAAAACTCCCCAGCCCGTAATCAGATTCAGTTTTCTAAAGTCCATTGAATGGTCAATTATGGCTGCGAAAATAAGAAAATAACCCTGCCTGAGTTTTGTGGTTGGGATCGATTAAGAAGCAGAAGCGAAATTTGTGTTTTTTTGTAGAAT
Organism: uncultured Cryomorphaceae bacterium; assembly: GCA_942492545.1. GTDB lineage: Bacteria > Bacteroidota > Bacteroidia > Flavobacteriales_D > Cryomorphaceae > JAKVAV01. The sequence goes on from CALOFA010000019.1 coordinate 44,292, forward strand.
GGCTGCATGTAATTAAGAGAATTATTACATTTGCACTCCGATTTCAAAATTGTCCGATGGTGTAACTGGCAACACGTCTGGTTTTGGTCCAGAAGAGTCTAGGTTCGAGCCCTAGTCGGACAACGAAGCCCCCGCAATAGCGGGGGCTTTTTTGACGCCCATAAATAGCGTGTACTTGCTTCTGTAGGAGCTTTTTTCCCCGCAGCTTTTATATTTCTCATTGGCTGAATTTTTTCCCCGTCTCGTTGAGAAATTGTAAACAGTCAGATTATTTTTCAGTCAAGTGTTATTTCGTTTTCGGTAAGGTTTTTCTTCAAGCCCTCAGGAACAGTCCTTCTTCGATTCCATTAAAGTTTCTTTTTCTGTTGTTCACCTCTTCACATTTCCTCGATGTAAGGGAAACAAACAATAAAATTCTACCAAAATGAAAGTATCTAAATTCCTACCGATGGTTCTTTTTCTTGGCGTCTTGAGTTTCTCAAGCTGCAACGATGACGACGATGATGACCCGACTCCTCCCACTAAGAGTGAATTAGTAACAGCTAAAAATTGGATGACAACAGGGTTGAATGTTGAGCCCGCAATCGACATTGATGGAAATGGAACGCAAGAGAATAATCTCATTCCGTTTATTACAGCTTGTAACTTGGATGATTTTTGGGATTTGAACGCTGATGGAACCTTCACACTGGAAGAAGGTGCATCTAAATGTGACCCCAATGATCCGTCGGTTATTGCCAGCGGCGATTGGCTATGGAATTCAGATCAAACACGAATCATATTTGAAGTGTCCGGAGATAATGAAGAACGCAAAGTGATCTCTGTGAGTTCCACAGAAATGGTCTGGGAATTCACCTTTTGTTGATCAGGGTGTTACTTACACTTACACTGAAACTTTGAATTAAATAAGAAACCAACTAATTGAAAAAGCCCCGCTCACGTTTGAGCGGGGCTTTCTTGTAAACCGATAGTTGCGAAAAATCAGTTTTTATTTCTGTTTGGCTTTTTTGATCATTTCGGTGTTTACCAGTTGATCAGTCGTTGTGTACATAGGTTTCACGATGGTCTCTGCCAACTTTCCCTCTTTGAATAGCTTGTCCATTTCAGGGCTGAGCAATTCGCGATTTTCGATGCTTTTCTTTTTGGTTTTTCCTTCTTCTGAAGAAATCCCGGAGGCAAAGCTTTGCCCTCCGAGCATTAGAGCCAATGTAAAGGCCGCAATGAGAGCTTTCATAATAGTTTGTGTTTAGTGTGTTTATTGTTTTAACCGACACAAACATACGGCTGTAACATTGCAGGGTTACAGTAAATTAGGATGAACGATCACAGAAATTTACAGGCGGTGTGAACGAATGTTAATTTCTCGATTTGTTTTATTTCTTGGTCAAAATTGCAATCGGGCGAAAGCCCACTTCCGGAGAAGCTTCTTTAAAGCTCATAAGACTTTCATTTCGGATATCATATCCCGGGCTTCTCCAAGATCCACCCGCAGCCATATCAGAATCAACAATCATTTCCGCCGCGTTGCCATTCATTTGCCTTAGCCAAATCCGTACTGGTTGGCAGCATAGGATTCAACAGGAGCGGTAAGACGTCAGCAATTTCATTGATATCTCCCGTTGTCCCATAAAAATCGACGTAGAGGAACGACTTCATATTCATTCGTTTCCAGATTTCGGTGAATGTTTTCAGAGCCTATCCGATTAAAATTAGCCAAAAATTGACCGCTTTTGTTTCTTAGGTACGGACCACCCCACGCATAGGGCCCTTTCAATCCTGCGTTTGCCGCATGCACCCATTCCGCTCTGCTAGGAAGCCTAAAACAATTCTCATCTCATCGGGAAGACCTATGTCCATAGAGGCGTACTTTTCAGTTAGCCATTCGCAATAGGCTTTGGCAGATTCTGAAGTAACGTTTACTACAGGGTAGTTTTGGTAAGCAGGATGTGTGTGGTAGTGCTCCGCATAAGGTTCTCCACGCATAAGATTCTTTGTCCAATTTTCCGATTTCACCGAATACTTCTCTTTGAGCGATTCATCTTTAAGGTCACTTAAGAATTCAGTATATTCTAAATTGCTCACTTCAGTTTTGAACATATAGAAAGCACCCACTTCGCTCTTCGTACCTTCAATCGATACAAAGCCACTTGGCACGTAGGCGTATTTTGAAGTAAAGGATTTACTCAGCTTCACCTTGTCCTTAGGCTTATTGCCAAAGCCAGCGCTAATTAAAAAGCTTCCGAGAATGAATACTGAAAGAAGTCCGAAATTTTTCATGGAAACAGATTTTGCAGGTTTCAAGATTTGAATGTACGTATTACTAAAAAAGCACATTCGTTACAAACGTCCTATTGTGATTTTTAATATTTTACCCAATACCCAATACCCAATACCCAATACCCAATACCCAATACCCAATACCCAATACCCAATACCAACTAACTATTACCTTTGTAAAAAATCCATCGACATGTACGGCAAACTCAAAGAACACCTGCAAAAAGAAATAGAAGAAACCAAAGAAGCAGGCCTTTATAAAAAAGAACGAGTAATCACCTCCGAGCAAGGTGCGGAGATTACTTTGAGCACGGGAGAAAAGGTCTTGAACTTTTGTTCAAACAATTACCTCGGGCTGTCATCGCACCCCGATGTGGTGAACGCAGCCAAAGCAACATTGGACAATCGAGGTTTCGGGATGTCATCCGTGCGATTTATTTGCGGAACACAAGACATCCATAAAGAACTCGAGCAAAAGATTGCCGATTTCCACCAAATGGAGGATACCATATTATATGCTGCCTGTTTTGATGCCAACGGCGGAATCTTTGAGCCTTTGTTTACAAGTGAAGACGCCATCATCAGTGATAGTCTCAATCACGCTTCCATTATTGATGGAGTGCGCTTGTGTAAAGCGGCTAGATATCGTTACCAAAACAACGATATGGCCGACCTCGAAGAGCAGCTCAAAGCGGCAAATGAAAACGGCGCTCGATTTAAGATCATCGTAACCGACGGCGTATTCAGTATGGACGGGGTCGTGGCCAATATGAAAGGAATCTGCGATTTGGCCGATAAGTACGATGCATTGGTGATGGTGGATGAATGTCACTCAGCCGGGTTTATCGGCGAAACCGGGAGAGGTTCAGTTGAGCTTCACGGGGTTATGGATCGCGTGGACATTATTACCGGAACCCTCGGGAAAGCGCTCGGTGGTGCCATGGGTGGATACACTACGGGGAAGAAAGAAATCATCGAGCTATTGCGTCAACGCTCACGACCATATCTTTTTAGCAATTCTTTGGCGCCATCTATCGTAGGAGCATCGATTAAGGTTTTTGACCTGCTATCGAGCAGCACTCATCTTCGCGATAAGCTGGAAGACAATGTCAATTACTTCAAAAATGGAATGTCCAAGCTCGGTTTTGATATAGTAGAAGGAGATTCTGCCATTGTGCCTGTTATGCTTTACGATGCCAAGCTGTCTCAAGTCATGGCTGATAAACTCCTTAAAGAAGGGATATACGTGATCGGGTTTTACTACCCGGTTGTTCCAAAAGAAAAAGCCCGCATCAGAGTTCAGCTTTCTGCAGGTCACGAAAAGGAACATTTGGATAAAGCGATAGCAGCCTTCGAGAAAGTTGGCAAGGAAATGGGGGTTTTAAAAGCAGTGGTCTAAATGCGCATTTTGGCATCAGATTAATTCTCCCATGTGGCTCACACCCTTCCTGTTCAATACCTTGGTGAAAGAAAGTGTGTCTCCATCTTTGTGAGTAAAGAAAAACATCTTATCTTCGCAGCCCCATTTTAGGGGAGTAATCTAGCTAAATAGCTTTAAGACAGTGGATACACTTAGTTATAAAACCGTTTCGGCCAACAAAGCAACCGCTCGAAAAGAGTGGGTTCTGGTTGACGCAGAGGGTCAAACCCTCGGTCGATTGGCCACCAAAGTCGCGAAACTGATTCGTGGTAAGTACAAAACAAACTACACACCTCACGTAGATTGTGGTGACAATGTAATCGTGATCAATGCAGAGAAAGTTGTTCTCACTGGTAATAAAATGGCCGATAAGGTTTATATCCGCCACACGGGATATCCGGGTGGACGTCGCTCTTTGACCGCTGAAGCTTCTTGCGCGTAAGACCAATTGCTCTTGTTGAAAAAGCAGTGAAAGGGAATGCTTCCAAAGAATAAATTGGGAAGCAAAGCTTTACACCAACCTTTACGCAGTTGAAGGTCCTGAGCACGCTCTTGAAGCACAGAAACCAAAGTAAAAATAGATCTCAACACAATAAAATAATGGAAGTAACCAATACGTTAGGCCGCCGCAAGACTTCTGTTGCCCGTATCTACATGCACAACGGAACAGGTAATGTGACTGTAAACGGCCGCGACTTCAAGGAATATTTTCCTACAATGCCTCTTCAGTACAGAATCCGTCAGCCATTTATGTTGACAGAAACTGAAGGCAAGTACGACGTAAAAGTAGTCGTGAAGGGTGGAGGAATTACAGGTCAGATCGAAGCAGTTCGCTTGGCCATTTCCAGAGCTCTTGTTGAGATAGATGAAGAGATGAAGCCACTCCTTAAGGCAGAAGGTCTTCTTACGCGTGACCCGAGAATGGTAGAACGTAAGAAATACGGACAGCCAAAGGCTCGTAAGAAATTTCAATTTAGTAAGCGTTAATTTTTACTGCGCTTGTTTAGTATCTAAATTGACGGGATCTCTTTCTTTTAGAGCTACCCGTCAATTGTTTTTTTAACAGAATGTAAACCAAATTAAGTATGTCTGACAAAGACCAATCACAGTTTAAAGAAATGCTCGATGCGGGCGTTCACTTCGGCCACTTAACTCGTAAGTGGAATCCAAACATGGCTCCTTACATCTTCGATGAGAAGAAAGGAATCCACATCATTGACTTGAACAAGACTTCTGCGAAGCTTGACGAGGCTTGTAAAGCCATTCGCCAAGTAGCTAAGTCAGGAAAGAAAATTCTTTTCGTTGCTACCAAGAAACAAGCGAAAGCAATCGTTGACGAGAAGATCAAGCCAACGGGAATGCCTTACATCACTGAAAGATGGTCGGGAGGTATGTTGACCAACTTTGCTACCGTTCGTAAAGCAATCCGCAAAATGTCAAGCATCGACAAGATGCAGCAAGATGGAACTTTTGACACCTTGTCAAAAAGAGAGCGTCTGCAAATTTCTCGTCAGCGCGACAAACTGGAAAAAACATTGGGCGGTATTGCCGAATTGACTCGACTTCCTGCAGCCATTTTTATCGTTGATATTCACAAGGAGCACATTGCACTGGCTGAAGCGAAAAAATTGAACATTACAACTTTCGGAATGGTTGATACCAACTCTGACCCTACGAAAGTTGATTTCCCAATTCCTTCAAACGACGATGCTTCTAAATCATCGCGGTGATCTTGGACAAAGTTGCCAATGCAATCAACGAAGGTATGGCTGAGCGCAAAGCAGGAAAAGACAAAGCAGCGGCTCAAGAAAAGAAAGAGGCCGAGAAGAAAGAAGCTGATAAGAAAGCCGCAGAGAAGAAAGCAGCTGAGAAAAAGGTCGCTGACAAGAAAGCAGCTGAGGAAAAAGCTGAAAGCACAGAAAAAGCTAGTTAAAGACAAATTAAGATCATGAAAATTACAGCAGCAGAAGTCAATAAGCTCCGTAAGCAAACAGGAGCGGGCATGATGGATTGCAAAACAGCTTTGGTGGAAGCCGAAGGTGATTTCGATAAAGCTGTTGACATTCTTCGTAAGAAAGGTCAAAAAGTTGCTGCCAAGAGAAGCGATAGAGACGCTACAGAAGGTGTTGTTCTTGCTAAAACGAACGACGCAAAAATCTGGGAGCAATCCTTATTTTGAATTGCGAAACAGATTTCGTTGCGCAGAATGCTGACTTCATCGCTTTGGCGGAAACCATTTTGAATAAAGCACTCGAAGAGAAAGCAGGTTCATTGGAAGAATTGAATGCCATGAAATTCCCCGGTTCTGATCTGACGATTGCAGAAAAGATTATTGAGCAAACGGGAGTAATTGGAGAGAAGCTAGACCTTAGCAGTTTTGAGAAAATCGAAGCCGACAGCGTAGTGGCTTACATTCACCCGGGTAATAAGCTTGCCTCATTGGTAGGTCTTAACAAAGGAAACTACAACGACCTTGGTCGCGATATCGCAATGCAAGTAGCTGCAATGGCTCCTGTTGCTTTAGATCAAGCGGGTGTTCCTCAAAAAATCATCGACAACGAGATCGAGATTGGAAAAGACCAAGCTATTCAAGAAGGAAAACCGGCTGACCTTGCAGAGAAAATCGCAAAAGGAAGGTTGAATAAGTTTTTCCAAGAGAATACTCTTTTGAATCAAGCTTTCATTAAAGACAACAAAAAGTCGATCAAACAGCACCTTAATGATGCTGACAAAGATTTGACGATCACTGAATTCAAACGTTCATCACTGGGCTAAGAATTGATAGGATTTATTTGAAAAAGGAGAGACGTTGTTCTCTCCTTTTTTTTTGATAATTTTCGGCCCCCAAAAGGACCACCTGACATGCCCGTAAAATATAAACGCATCCTTCTCAAACTTAGTGGAGAAGCCCTGATGGGCGAGAAACAGTTCGGAATTGACAACAATCGATTGGCGCAGTACGCCAGCGAAATCAAGGAGATTCACGAGTTGGGAGTAGAGATTGCCATTGTAATCGGAGGTGGAAACATTTTTCGAGGTCTTCAAGCTGCCGAAGGTGGCATGGAGCGAACCCAAGGAGATTACATGGGCATGCTCGCTACCGTAATTAATGGAATGGCATTGCAGTCGGCACTCGAAGTCACCAATATCAAAACTCGATTGATGTCGGCTATTAAAATGGAGCAAATTGCTGAATCCTTCATTCGCCGAAGAGCAGTGCGGCATTTGGAAAAAGGTCGGATTGTAATTTTCGGAGCGGGTACGGGAAATCCATATTTCACCACTGATTCAGCGGCATCACTCCGTGCCATTGAAATCGAAGCCGACGTAATATTGAAAGGAACGCGTGTGGATGGAATCTACACTGCCGATCCCGAAAAAGACAGCACTGCCACGAAATACAGTTCCATTACCTTCAACGAGGTATATGAAAAAGGCTTGAACGTAATGGATCTCACCGCATTTACACTTTGCAATGAAAACAAACTACCCATCGTAGTTTTTAATATGAACTCACCCGGCAATTTACGCCGCTTAGTGGAAGGGGAAAATGTGGGCACTTTGGTCAACTTTTAAACTGAAATCATGCAAGAAGAAATAGAATTTGTTCTAGATACGGCAAAAGAATCTATGGAGAAGTCCATCAAACACCTCGAAGATGCTTTGCTTAAAATCAGAGCCGGTAAGGCCTCTCCTGCAATGCTCGATGGAGTAATGGTGGACTACTACGGATCTCAGACTCCTCTTAATCGAGTTGCAAACGTGAATACTCCTGATGCGCGTACCATATCTGTACAGCCGTGGGAGAAGTCAACACTCGAACCTATCGAAAGGGCGATTATCAATGCTAATCTTGGTCTAAATCCCCAAAACAACGGAGAATTGATTATGATTTCCGTTCCACCTCTTACTGAGGAGCGACGAAAGGACCTAGTGAAAAAGGTGAAATCCGAAGCTGAGGATGCTAAAGTTGGGATTCGCAATGCGAGAAAAGATGCCAACGACGAAATCAAGAAGATGGAGAAGGATGGTTTGAGCGAGGATTTGGCGAAAGATGCTATTGAAGAAGTCCAAAAGCTCACCAATCAATTCTCCGAAAAAGTTGATGGAGAGGTTGAGCGCAAAGAAAAAGACATCATGACGGTTTAGGATGAACCGCATTCTGGTCGTAGATAATTACGACTCCTTTACTTTTAATTTGGTTCACATGCTCGAGGCTATCGCCTATGAGGATGTCGATGTTTTTCGAAACGACGAATTGACGCTTTCTCAATTAGCGCAGTACGAGTTTATCGTATTTTCTCCCGGTCCCGGATTACCGTCCGAATCTGAGAATTTGCTGAATTTAATTTCGGAAGCACTAAGATTGGGCAAGAAGACTCTCGGGGTTTGTTTGGGGCATCAGGCTTTGGCAGCAGCCACAGGAGGAAACCTGAAGAATCTCAAGGAAGTGCATCATGGTGTTGCTCATTCAATCATCATTGAAAAGAAAGAACCGCTTTTCAATCATCTTCCCAATAGCTTCAATGTAGGTCGCTACCATTCATGGGTGGTAGATGAAGAAAGCTTGCCTGATCAATGGAAAGTGACTTGTCGCGATACAAAAGGTGAAATTATGGGGATGAATCACCGGGATCTTCCTGTATTTGGAATCCAGTTTCATCCCGAGAGTATTTTGAGTCCTGAGGGTAAGACTATTCTCAAGAATTTCTTGGAGGCATAGTCAAGCCCAAACCTTCGTCCCTTCCGAGCAGTTTTTGCATATATCTATTTCACTTCTTGATCGAAGTAGTGCCGATCTGAAATTGGAATAAGTCTCACCCTTCCAAATCTCTTCAAAGCTATCCGCACCAATTTGGCCCATCTGATGGGTAGCGTCTTTATCAAAACAGCAAGGTACCACGCGTCCATCCCAAGTTACCACCGCCGAGTGCCACATTTTCCAGCATTGATCGTCGAGTAGGTTTTTTATGCCCCACTTTCCGTTGGCATTCTGCCGGTAACGAGCGTATTTATCGATGGTGGGGATTAAGGGATTGCCGTTTTCGTAATCATAGACTTGGGCGGTCTTGAAATGAACTCCATCTACCCCGAGCTCTTTCCCGAGTTTTTTCACGTCTTCAATTTGGTGCTCATTTGGCTTGACCACCAGAAATTGAAAGTATACTCTTGGGAAGAAGCTATTAAGTTCTTTCCGTTTGGCCAAGTATCGTCTTCGTTCCTTCGATTACCTTCTCGAGTTTTCCCTTTTGGCGGTAAGCCTCGTAAACATCCTGAGTCGTACCGTCGATGGAAATAATCAATCGATTTAGACCTGATTTCACGATTCCCTCTGCACTCTTTTCATTGATGAAATGCGCATTGGTGGAAGTGGCAGTAAAGATTCCTCGGCTGTTGGCTTTGGCAATGAGCTGATTCATATCAGGGTGGATGAAAGGCTCACCTTGGAAATAGAAAGTCAAGTAGACCAGGTCTTTTCCTATTTCGTCTAAGAGTTGATCGAGCAATCCTTCTTTTAAATTTCCCGTGGGCCGTGTAAACTGCTTCAAACCGCTGGGGCATTCGGGGCACCCCAAGTTGCAAGCAGTAGTGGGTTCTACTGAAAGGGCGATGGGCATGGGGTGCGAAGTGGGAGGCCCCGACCTTCTGCTCTTGCGAAAAGAGCGGTATAATTTCCACGCATTTTGGAAGCGACGCCTTGTCAGGTGCTTCAATAAATAGCCTGTTTCGTGAAAGTCCGCTAGCATTATTCGCCAAAGATATACGTCATAGCTTAGCCGTTTACCATTCTATCTTATATTTGCTCCTCACTTAGGACTAGCGATACATGTGGGAAAAAACAGCCGGATTTATTTTGCGCAACAGAATTGCGCTATTGGCTGTAGTTGCGGTAGTTACTGTTTTTATGGCCTTTCAGGCGCGAACAGTGACCATGACTTACAAGTTCGGCGGGATTCTTCCAAAAGATGACAGCACCCAAATAGAATACGACCGTTTCACCGATCGTTTCTCAGAAGACGGGAATATTTTAGTTCTTGGAGTTCAAGGAGAAAACCTCCATACATACCCGACTTTTGCAGAGTGGTATACTTTGGGTTACGACCTCAAAGATATCGATGGAATAGACAGTGTTTTCTCGGAAGCCCATTTCTGTACACTTTGCAAAAGAATGCTGAGGAAAAAAAGTTTGATGTTCGCAAACTCGTTCAGCGAAGGCCCCAATCTTCAGAAGAGGTAGACAGTCTAAAAAAGCAAATCAATAGCCTTCCCTTTTACCGAAACTTACTTTACAACGATTCTACCAATGCGAGCTTGATGATGCTTTTCGTAAATCGAGATGCATTCAACAGCAATAGACGGGTGGAGGTATTGGAGCAAGTAGAAGTAGTAGTTGAAGCATTTTCTGAAAAGACAGGACTCAAAGTTCACTATTCCGGTTTGCCTTACATCCGCACCAAGCAAACGGCCAAAATCAAGCAAGAGCTCGGAATGTTCGTAGGCCTTGCGGCAGGTGTGACGGCTCTGCTCATGCTCCTTTTCTTTAAGAGTTTCCGAGTCATGTTTATCAGCCTTTTGGTGGTAATCATAGGTGTGATCTGGTCCATTGGAACCATCGGACTTCTTGGCTTCAAGCTAAGTGCGTTGATGGGGTTAATACCTCCATTAATCATCGTAATCGGAGTGCCCAATTGTGTATTCCTGCTGAATAAGTACCACAACGAATACCGTCACCACGGAAATCAGATCAAGGCGCTCAGCAGGGTGATCCATAAAGTGGGAAATGCCACATTTATGACCAATGCCACTACGGCAATGGGTTTTGCCACGTTTATTTTTACCCAAAGTGCCATACTTCAGGAGTTTGGTGTCGTAGCTTCTATAAATATTCTCAGCGTTTTCGTTTTATCGCTGATCATTATTCCTTGTGTATTTAGCTTTATTGCTCCGCCCAGAGAAAGACATGTGGCACATCTAGACCGCAAATGGGTTGATAAAGTAGTTTCCATTCTGCACGGATTGGTGAGCAACCATCGCCGAAAGGTTTATATCGGTACAGTCGTGATTCTTTGCATTTCCATCTACGGGGCCACGCTTGTTGAGGCGACGGGAAACATCGTAGACGACTTGCCGAAAGACGATAAGATCATCACTGATCTCAATTTCTTTGAAGATAATTTTGCCGGAGTTATGCCGCTTGAAATCTTGGTCAATTCGCTGGATAGCAGCCAAGTCACAAAGCCCAAGACACTCAAGAAGATCGAACAACTCCAAGGAGTATTGGAGGCCTACCCTGAGATTTCGCGTTCGCTTGCGATAACCGATGCCATCAAGTTTGCCAAGCAGGCTTATTACAACGGTTTAGAAGATCGGTATAGTTTGATTTCCAATTACGAAAGATCATTTGTCGGGCCTTACTTGAGAGGCAATGAGTCTGATGCAGGCAAGATATCGCAGATGTTTCTGGATTCGACTCAAACGGTTACCCGCATATCTGCTCAGATTGCTGATATCGGAACCACAGAGTTGGACAGCTTGATGGAAAACCTCAAGCCGAAGGTCTATGAAATTTTCCCTCGAGATGAGTACAAGGTTACCCTTACGGGAACGAGCATTGTATTTCTGAATGGAACTGATTACCTGGTCAGAAACTTATTCATCAGTCTGGCCATCGCGATTTTTGTCATTTCCATATTAATGGCTCTCCTTTTCAATTCGGCTCGAATGGTGATTATTTCACTTTTCCCGAACTTGTTGCCTCTGCTTTTCACCGCAGGATTGATGGGGTATTTTGGGGTAGCCATAAAGCCTTCTACCATTTTGGTTTTCAGTATCGCCTTCGGTATTTCCGTCGATGATACGATTCACTTCCTCTCAAAATATCGTCAGGAGTTGAAAACCAGATCTTGGGATATTCGCACCTGTGTTTTAAACGCAGTTACTGAAACAGGAGTCAGCATGATCTACACTTCCGTCATCCTTTTCTTTGGTTTCGGGGTGTTCACTGCATCCGAGTTTGATGGCACGCGCGCCCTTGGTACGCTTGGTCTCCGTGACCCTTTTGGTTGCTATGATTGAGTCCAACCTGGTCTTGTTGCCAGTTTACTGCTCTCATTCGACGCAGCCATTGGTCACCGAAAGTCGTTCCAGGAGCTGCTCTTCGAAATCATTCAATGAAGAAGAGGACATCGATCTAGATGACTTGGTGATTCGAGAAATAGCAAAGTGTCAAATGAAAATTTAGAAAATGAAAGGAATCATTCTTGCCGGAGGATCCGGAACCCGACTCCATCCGCTTCACCATGGTCGTGAGCAAGCAGTTGATGCCTGTCTATGATAAGCCGATGATCTATTATCCGTTTGTCTACACTAATGTGTCGCGGGCATCAGCGAGATACTCATCATTACTACTCCTCACGATCTACCGAAGATTTCAAACGCCTCTTAGGCGATGGGTAGCAGCTTGGGATGTCGTTTTCAATACGCTGTTCAAGAGGAACCCAACGGACTTGGCTCAGGCCTTCGCTATTGGAGAGGAGTTTATTGGAAAGGACAAAGTAGCCCTGATTCTAGGTGACAATATCTTCTACGGTAAGGGCTTGGGAAAACTGCTATAAGAGAATAATACAGATCCTGATGGTGGGATGGTGTATGCCTATCATGTTTCAGATCCGGAACGCTATGGAGTAGTGGAGTTCGATCACAGCATTCAATGAGGCCCTTATCGAGTAGAGGAGAAACCTGAAGATTCCTAAATCGAATTACGCAGTTCCAGGACTCTATTTCTATGACAACAGTGTTGTGGAGATAGCGACGAAAATTATGCCTAGCGCTAGGTGAATATGAGATCACAGATGTGAACAAAGCGTATTTGGCCCACGAGGAAAATTGCAGGTATCTGTAATGAATCGAGGAACGGCTTGGCTGGATACGGGTACGTTTTCTTCACTTATGGCAGCAGGCCAATTCGTAGAAGTAATCGAAGATCGTCAAGGGCTCAAAGTCGGTTGCATAGAAGAGGTGGCTTATCGAAAAGGATTTATTGACGCCGATCAGCTCAACCAAATTGCCCAACCTTTTGTTAAAAGCGGCTACGGACAGTACCTGCCCAATTTGATTAAATGAATTCTAAATCTCGATCAGCTGCGATTCGCCTTCTCGATTCAGAGTGGATAGCGACCTATACTTCTCAAATCTTCCCCGAAGACAATCTCCATACTCCCATTAAGTATATAATGTCCTTGGGTGGCAAGCGCATTCGGCCATCTTTGGTTTTGCTTTCCGCAAATGCCTTCGGTGGCTCCGTTGAAAGAGCCATGCCGGCAGCTTTGGCGGTAGAGATTTTTCACAACTTCACCTTGGTTCACGATGATATCATGGATGAAGCCCCTTTGCGAAGGGGGAAAGAGACTGTGCATCAGAAATGGGATACGAATACCGCGATACTTTCAGGCGATGCCATGGTCATTGAGGCCTACAAACAATTGGCTCTCTGCGGTGCCGAGCATCTTGCCGAGCTTTTGGACTTGTTTAACCGCACTTCGGCTGAGGTTTGCCTCGGTCAGCAGTACGATATGGATTTCGAAGAAGAGGAAGGAGTTTCGGAAGAGCGATATATTGAAATGATCGGGTTGAAAACGGCGGTTCTCCTAGGATGCAGCCT
>CALOFA010000020.1:0-34380 GCA_942492545.1 uncultured Cryomorphaceae bacterium
GGGTCACGCGGAAATTGAGAGAATAGGAAAGAGCTTGACAATAAGCTCAGAATTATTGTAAACAGGTGTTTCATATGTTTGAGTTTTAATGTTGGCCAACAACTAAAATGTCGCATCCCACTACATTGTCCTGCCTTATGGAATAATACAGTTACACTCCCTTGTGGTTGCTGAATTAATTTACGCTTACAAGATAGGAAATCTCCAAAGATGCAGGGCTATTCCACAGATTTTTCGTGAGCCTTTGATCCCCCACAAAATACCAATTCCTTTTTCCCGGATGCCATTCTAAGCCACAGATTTTCTAACGGCTAAGCTCATTCTCCCAAGCCAATCCCCCGATGGCATTTGTTCAAAGCGGTTTTGAATGGATGCACCGGCTTTTTGCCTGGGTGAAAATCCCGATGAATGTATGCAAAGCCATTTTGCATGTGTTCAAAGACTTTTTGAATGTGTTCAAAGACTTTTTGAATGTGTGCAAAGAACTTTTGAACGTGTGCAAAAAACTTTTGCATGTGTTCAAAGAACTTTTGAATGTGTGCAAAAACTTTTTGAACGTGTGCAAAAAACTTTTGCATGTGTTCAAAAAACTTTTGAATGTGTGCAAAAAACTTTTGAATGTGTTCAAAGACTTTTTGAACGTATGCAAAACACTTTTGAATGTGTTCAAAAACATTTTGAACGTATGCAAAACACTTTTGAACGTGTGAAAAAGTACTTTTTTGATCGAATCGGAACCCGATTTGGATGGAATCGGAGGCTTGGAAGAGGCAAAATAGGGTGGGGATTTGAGGCTTTTTTTGCGGAAGCAGATGCACGGTTTCAAAAAAAAATGAATTTTTTTTTCGGTATGCAAACTGTTAAATGGCCCCTTCTGAGCGGGCCTGAAAAGAGCGCAAAACGGGCGGTCAAAAAAAAGGCGATTTAACAGTTTGATTCTCTGAAAGCATAGGGCGCGAAGGCATAGCAGAGATGAAGATCCATAAAACAAAACACTGTTAAATTTTGACGTCAAAATTTAACAGTGATTGGAAACGTGGATTTTAGGATTTGCGCAAAGCACTGCATTACAGGTAGATGCGTAACCGTTTGGCAGCCCTTCCCGTTTCATCAGGCAACTGCGGCGGCAACGTAGCCAAAGCTTTTATTACACAAATTATTATGTACAAAGTGAAGATGAGCGTAGCGCGGCTCAACCCAACAGCGCTGATTGAATTCACGGAAAAATTAATCGCACGGATGACGGGGAATGCAAACTTTCCCGATCCGCAACCGTCGCTCGCAGACCTTACCGCGAAGAAGGATGAGCTCGACGCGCTGGTGATAGCAGCTGACGACGGTACGAGGCAGGACAGGTTTGACCGCAATCAGGCGGCCACTGAACTGAAGGATATGATACGGGTGCTGGCAAACTACGTAAGTATGGTGGCAGCGGGCGATGGTAGCATCATTTTGTCATCGGGGTTTAGAATCAGAAATACGTCGGAACCCGTGCCGCCGCTTAGCGTGCCCCAATCGCTTAAGGCGATGTACACCGACCACAGGGGTATGATCGAGCTGGATTGGTCACGTGTGGAGAATGCGTTGAATTACCAGGTGTTGATGTCTACCGATCCGTCTCTGCCCTTATCGGACTGGACGGCTGTGGCGCTTACCTCGCGAAGCAAAACGGAAATAAGCAATCTTAACCGCGGACAGACATACTGGTTTAAAGTGCAGGCGGTGGGCCGCACGGACAAGAGTGGTTTCAGCGCATCTGCAGAAATCATGGCTGCCTGACAGCCTTTGCTACGGAGAAACCTCGTTCTCCTCTTATGCTAAAACCCCTGAATGGCGATTTGCGGTTCGGGGGTTTTGGTTTTTACTTTGCCCCATCCGTGTAGGCTATTGCCTTATTGGTTAGGATTATTGATTGCCATAGTAGTTAGATAAAATCTACGCTTTGCAAATGCAGGAATTAAGTATTTTCAACATAATTGAGAAATCGTTCCCACTATCTCGTCAGGACTATTTTCTCTTGGGTCACGCCCAGATCCGTAGTCAACCTAAAGATATATACACCACTAGGAAGATTACTAAGGTCGCTATGGATGAGCTTCTCCTCACCTGCTAAAACATTTCCTTGATAGAGACTGCGCATCATCTTTCCCGTAAGGTCATAAAGCTCTAGCAAAGCCATCCCGCCTTCTTCGGTAGAAAATGTGACCGAAGTATTTGAAATAGCCGGATTGGGAAAAACTGAAATTGCAGCGGGCGAACACTCAATGGCCAAAAGGTCGATACGATTGGATACAGCCACACAGGCTCCGATGTTTTCAGGATCTATTTCGCTTAAGTCTACTCCATTGCCATAAGCCACGTGATACAGCCGATAGCTTCCGGCAGAAAGCCCTTCAAGTGAGAAGTTGCTCGAATCACTGATTATGACTATTTCGTCTAATTCAGCAGTCACGACTACCCACCTAAAATTAAAACCCGAGGGATTATTAAACAGCTGAAGCGATAAAAAGGAAGGCTCCCCATCTCCCACACAGAAAGCCGTGGGACTTGATGTTGCTATTGTGCCGGCACTGTTTATTGCAGTTGAAAATACAATTGCGTTTGAAACCTGAAAACAGCCGTCAAAATCCCCCGACGTTGTTTACTCCATTAAAAAAACCTTCTTCTTTGAATGAGACATGACCAACAATCAGATAATCTCCGGGAGGAAATGCGTTCAAGTTAAAAACCCCTGTCTTACTTCCCTTGAGGATGTCAAAAGTATTTGCATCAGCCAGACCGAAGCGTCCAAGCCCAAGATTATCGACCACTTCTGCCTGCACCACATTGGCATTTCCATTCCCCAGACAAAAGGCATCATCGCCAAAAGTGAGGCTCAAAACTCCCGAATTGATCAGACAGGTATCAATGGTAATAGTGACACTTTCAGAGCAAGAGAAAATCCCATTGTTTACCTCCACGGTATAAGTGGTGGTGGTGTCTGGAGATACTGTAATGACTGATCCCGATTCACCCGTAGACCATTCGATAGATAAGGTGGAAGGCTCCAGTGAGCAATTGGATTCATGGGTTCCCAGATTGGTCCAAACGTCCAATCCGATTGGTGTCCATTCCTGTAGCGGTATGAATTGAGTAGGAGGTTGTATTACACCTTGAAGTACTTCTGGCTTTCGGATCAAAGTTTGACCAGAGCTGATGAAATTGCCATTATCATCTGTCCATGCTTGTCACGAGGATCTTTACCCTAGTTTCCCGAAAATATCGACATACCCCAGAGTGTCGAACCTTCTCCTTTTACGAGCACCAAGGCATCATTGCCATTCATGTACAATGGATCGGGAAAGAGATTTCCCAGTTGATCTGCCAATGCCTGCAGAGCAGGATCACAAGCAGGAGAAATAAAGACACCCAGATCGATATCCTCTGTTTGACCGTTCACAACTACCCAGGTGCTAAACGGAGCAACGACTCCTGCAGCTCGAGTTGATCTGCCCAGCTCCTTGCTCGCCGTTGGACCAGCGCTGAATAACAATATAATTATCTAAATCGATAGATTGAGCCGTAGGGTTATAAAATTCTAAAGCGCGGTTATTCCCGATTCCGACAGAATATTCGGAAATAAAAAGATCATCGCAACCACTAGCGACTCCCGAAAATTCGAAGGTATTAACCAGTGCTTCTAAAGTGACCGACTCTCCGTTCGAAATTGTGGTATCTCCGAACGTGAGTTCTACGGAAAGTAAGCTCACAAAAACGCTGTCTGCTACAGTAACTTCGGCTATGAGGGTATCGAATTCAAAATTCTCAGGAGTATAAGAAGCACTTACGAAATACGTTCCATCACTGGAAACGGTTATGGATTGGGTTGTTTCACCTGTTGACCACAAATAATCAGTAAACCCTGATTGTGCAGAAAGAACGGCTTGATCTTCATTGCAAAAAAAGACCGTGTCGAAATCCAAAACATTTGACTCTTCTACAAAGTTTAAAATATCAAAGCCTTTGATTGACAAGTCATCTACGGCCCAGAAAAAGCCCCATTCCGCTAAATATCGAAATCGCAGCCTGACGTTACTTTGGCCGTCTAGGAGTTCGGGCAAATCCAGAGTAATCAACTCCGGGTTTGGGCTATCATCTTGGGATATGGGATTGTTAATTTCTATTGAAACCCAATTGTTCCCTCCATCAATGCTGAACTCGACATAAAATTCACTAAAGAAGGCTTCTGTGTCAATATCCCTTGCAGCTTGATAAAATTCGAAGCTTACACTATCGACAAAGGTTAGATCGATGCTTTCAGCGTATTCCAAATAAGCGTCTTGTATAGATCCACTGCCATATTGATCGCCATTCATCAAAGCGAATCCATTGCTATCCGAAGGCAACTCTAAGGGTATAAATGCGGTATAGGAATCAGGAATCTTCAGAAGTTACAACTCAATCAGCATCCGGATCACTCTCGCTATAAACAACCCATTTAGTAGGATCCGAGAAGTCGTCTTCCCAGATGATAGATTGAGATGGTAATAAACCATCGTTTTGAGCAGCAATACTATTTGAAAATAATAGTAAGCAGGCACAAAGAATGCCTTCGATGGTGCGGTTGATTTTCATCGTCTGTTGGTTTAAAATATTGGTTTAATACGGCTATAAAGATAGGAACCTCTTGGTGAAAATACCAGCTCCGGTGAATCTTCTTGATTCATTTTTCACAAACTTCACGATATCAAATCATTCAACTAAGCTACCAAAGGGGGTATGACTCCTGAGGTTATACCCTCTCCGCTGTGATTACCTTCGGTGAGATCGTTAGTGTCGCTGAGTTGAGCCCTGCGAAACTATTTCCCAAATTGCCTTCACACCGTAATCAACCTTTGCGGAATACAGATCACTTCGTCTAAAATTACATCATCCTTCTCAGCGTAATTCGAGCTGATGAATACACCCATTGGTCCGATAGTTCGCAAAGCCCGCTTCAGACGGTTAGATAGTAGCTCGAATTCTTCTTTCAGAATTTTGCAATACCTGCTATTACGCCTCTGCTTCTGATGTCTATCGCTAAAGTGTCACTACAAGATGATTCGGACGTCGTGCAGCAATACCGGTAAAAGAGTACCAAGTACTAGAGTAGATAGCTAGTAGTATGAGGCGTTTCCAAATGGTCTTGACACTGCAGGTTGTCTCCTGAGACGCGTCCCTCTTTTATCCATGGTTTTGCGCATTAATCAGTTTGCACCCTCAAGTTCGTTTTAGCTTGCGCAAAAATTGCCTTTCGACGGCCTTGAATTTTATTCGTGGCTTGTTTGTTTTATAAGAACTCATGAGGTCACTCCGTTTAGTTGTTTACTTTGTTTCAACCGAAGTCGGTGCAACCGACTGAGCTCACGAATACCGATTAAAGCCAACAATTCATGAGTAACACAAAGTAAAGAGAAAGAAAATTTTTTCGAAGCATGCTCCCGAGCGCCGCGAAGTGAGTTTGATGTCTATCGCCACCCCTACTATAAGATGATTCGGACGTCGTGCAGCAATACCGGTAAAAGGGTATCAAGACAAGCTGAATATGGTTGAGCAATTTCCCAATTTGAATAAACCCCCACTGCGCGCGTCCTTTTTTATCCGGGTTTTGCGCATTAACGGATTGACCTCCAGTCCGCCTTAACTTGCGCAAAATATGCCTTTCGACGGCCTTGATTTTTGCTCCACTATCAAGAAAAAGTGGAAAGAGAATTTTTCGAAGCACCACTTCGTCCTTAAAATTACCTCATCCTTAAAGCTGTCTCCACTCAACCGTAAATGGCATCGGCAGCTGAGCTCACAAATTCCTGTTAAAGCAAGCATGAGTTACACAAAATAAAGATGTAAAGGTTAATCTAACCAATACATTAAATATTTACCAAAAAATGGGTCATCACACTTCGCCGAAGGGCGAACCATGCGTTTACCAGCACCAAGCTGTGCATGTTGAAAGAGTATCAAACTCAATCTGCTAAAACTTTTCTGAAACGTAGCATTCCTTGGCGGCTTTTTTTTGCTCAATGAAGTTGACCAGGCCCTCCTCACAGCGTTGCCGGGATGTGTAAGGTCTGCTTCTGAGAATCTGTTCTCCGTCGCTGTTTCTCAGGGCATAAACCCATTTTTTTTTGGTTTTACGGGTAGTCAATACCCTTTCGTAACAATCCACATTATTGGCTCGTCGGATGCAGCGCAGGTTTCTTTTAAGGGTTTTTTCGTCTTTTACCTTTGTCCAGTCCAGCCAGGTGTGTCCGCCTTTGGATCTGAAACTGAACTCCACGCCCTCTTTGGACTTGTAGATCAGGAATAATGCTTTGTTTTTCATGCTCAGCAGGTTTTGGTTAACAGCTAACCTACCCGCATGCTGCGTATCTCTGTTCAAAAAAGCTCTGTACTCTCTCTCTAAATCTCCTGCTGCGTCTGTACTTCTGCGATACCCACGATGCGAGGTCGGTTTAATACCGTGAATATAATTATTTTGGGTTACTCATTTAGATCTCAAGGAACAATTTGATAGGCTAGTATAGAAATGCCGGTTTTCAATTCATTAACCTCAGGATTGTTTTTGTTGTTACCGAGCTTTGTTTATCTATTTACTTCGGAGCGCAAAAAAAGCACCGAGTTCGCAGAGGAAAATGGATGCCCAAAGCCTATTTGGCGAGTACACAGAGGATCGCTAGCGATCGATGAGAACCGAAGAACCACACGCCCTACTCTCATCGGAAAGACCGCTAGGCGATCCTCTGCGACCTCGTGATATTGGGCTTTGCTGGTCCATTTTCTCTGCGAACTCTGCGTCAATCGCTTTTACAGTGCTAAAAAAAGGCACCGAGAACCGAGCGCTATCTCGTTCAACTCGAATAGAAACGGAATGGTCTAAATCCACCTTTTTGAATTTTGAGATCTAAATGGGTAACCCTATAATTATTTTTGAATACAAACGGTCTGCGTGAAGGGTCAAGCATATGGAGTAGATGGCTCGACTTGGACTGATCATCGCAAAAGAGCTTATCGACCCCTTCCTTTGATTTTCATTTTACGGACAACAGATATGAGGATGCTGACGATCAAAAGCGTAGAATCAATTAAACGTGTAATTCAATTCTACGGCTACGGGCTTTGAGGTAAGGCAATAATTTACTGCACAAAACCTCATAGCCTGAGATTTCTGCTTGTAATGGAAATAGATAACCCGAGCTAGGACAAAATGCATAGCTATTGTGAAGCCCATAAGCCAACTAAGCGAAGCGGTCTCACGACCGAAGGAAGTAAATAAGCGTAACTATTACGCTTATCGGTTGTTATCACTACAGTCAAAAGTAACCAGATCCAATAAAATAGCGGTTTACAAATATTTGAACGGGGAGCTTACCTTGTCCCAATTCGAGGAGGTGTATACGCTGAGAAGTCTCTTGAAGAAGAGCTGGATGAGGACAATTATATGAACTTAATTAGCTTCAATTACAAAGATAAAAATGCAACAGACAAGTTAAAAGAATTTATTTATGACAGACTTGTTTGCGAAGCGGAATTTGAAACTTGGAGATTGAGTAGTTTACTCAACCAGTTCATAGAAACCGAAGTTGATATTGACAAAAAACTTGACACGTTTTATTCAATGTTCTACGGCACATGCAACAGACAGGGTGAGATGGTCAAAGGATATAGGTTTCTCCGGAAATCTCGGGCTGAATTATTTTTATTGGATGGACGAAGGATACCTAAGTACTTTTAATAAGGGTGGATTGCAAGTTGAACTGAAAAAAGCAAAAGGCGATTTTAAATTCTATCATGCTCAGCTCAAACCTATAGCCCAAAAAATATTAAGAGCAATTGAGAGCAAGGACATTGAGATTAAAAAGTTTGGCGAATACTTGATAACTGATGATTTGAAAGCTGATATGGAGTCTGACCAAATATTTAAATTGAAACATAAAAAAAAGTAGATAACACTCTGTATAGTGCATACCCTTCGGGATACGCACCATACAGTTGCCGTTACCGCCCTACCGAGCGCGTAAATATGAAAGGCCGACTCTTGCTACCATTTACCAATGGTCTCCCTATACAGCTCCGTGGGTGCTTCGATGGCGTTTAAGGTGGGAGGAAAAGAGAAGGTGTCGTAAATCGAAAATTCCGTGATGCCCTGCGGCGGATTGATAGCCGTAGCACAGCGCACTTTCCATTGGTATTGGCCATTGCCGAGTGCATTGCTATTGACAAATGCAAAGGAGGGATTTGAGTTGAGAACGGTAACACTCGCACCGTCGTTTCCACCAAGTGGTCCGCCGCGTACCTCGCAGCCTACGGCTCCTTCGGGCAAATCCCAACTGAGTAAGACTCCATTAACAAAAACCTCAGAAGTAGGGTTAAAACTCAGATCGGCAGTGGGTTCCTGATATACTCTTACGTAGTCAATTTCCATGGCCGACTCTTGGAAACCGGGAGTGATGTCTCCGTTTATCGCCACATTTAAGAGAAGGTATTGATCGCTGTCAAAAGGCCAGGTATCGGGATTTTGCACTGCCGGTTCGTAGGTGTAAAATTCGTTGCCATCTACGCTGAAAACGATGCGCTCGGGGCTCCATTCCATCTCGTAAATGTGAAAGGTATTGAAAACGTCAGGCAGACTCGTTCCTCCTACATTTACGGTTCCTCCAAACGATGAGGGCGTGTGAAGGGCAGCCGATACGTAATTGGGGTTTACTCCCCAGTGCTCCATAATGTCGATTTCGCCGCAAGCGGGCCATCCTGTCGTACCAAATTGATCGTAAAAGAATCCGCCCGGTTCGGTAATGTTTTTGCCCAGCATCCAAATAGCCGGCCAAGTACCTGCTCCTTGGGGAAGTTTGGCTCTTACCACCACGCGGCCGTAAGTAAAGGCAAATTTGGAATTGAGTCTTGCCGATGTGTACTGTTTGGTGACTCCTTGATCGGAAAAGGGTTCTTTGATCGCATTGATGAAGAGGGAACCTCCGCTTTGCGAGGAGTTTTCGATGCGGTTCGTGTAATGCTGAAGTTCTCCGTTAAACCAGCTGTTGCCATTTGGCAGTTGTGTCTGGTGGTGCCACTTCGTAGG
Source organism: uncultured Cryomorphaceae bacterium (assembly GCA_942492545.1). Classification (GTDB taxonomy): domain Bacteria; phylum Bacteroidota; class Bacteroidia; order Flavobacteriales_D; family Cryomorphaceae; genus JAKVAV01. The sequence goes on from CALOFA010000020.1 coordinate 9,095, forward strand.
ATTTATGGCACCATACCCTTTGAACTCATCCGCCCACACCAATTGGGTGTAAGGGGAGTTTTGAGAAAAAGCAATTAAAGAAAAGAAGGAAAAAATGGCAATCAGCGCAGACCGGTTCATCACAAAGTTTTAAGAGTCCGAAAGATAACCTAATTCACCATTCGTATCCAAGATTTTTTCAAAGAAGTCTTTACGGGCTTGGATTTCAAAATTTCATGGAAGTTGTTTTTAAACAATGACTTTCTGTAAAAGGAGGTTGAAAGAAAAGTTGTTACTCACAGACAGCTTTTTCCAAATCACTAATTGTTCTACAACAAAACAGAAAGTATTTATAAAGTAGTTCTTGTATTAAAGAGGAAAATCATTTTTTTAACCCATCGACATTGCCATTAATCCGTTTCCTTTGTTGTAGAATGAACAAATGGAACGCATGCAAATAGATAAGTCGAAACCGGTATTGGTTACAGGCGCCACGGGTTATGTGGCCGGTTGGATTGTAAAACGTCTTTTGGAAGACGGAATCACCGTTCATGCGGCAGTTCGGAATCCCGATAGCAAAGCTAAGTTGGCTCACTTGGATAAATTGGCGGTAGGCTCTGAGGGCTCCATCAAGTATTTCAAGTCAGACTTGCTACCGAAGAAGGGTCATACGCCGCGGCAATGGATGGCTGCGAACTGGTTTTTCATACGGCATCACCTTTTACCACAAACGTAAAAGACCCTCAAAAAGAACTGATCGACCCTGCGGTGAAGGGCACGCAAAACGTGTTGGAGCAAGCGAATGAGTTGACTTCCGTAAAGCGGGTTGTCTTGACGAGCAGCTGTGTTGCCATTTATACCGACTGCAGCGATTCTGAGCGCACGCCAAACGGCGTTTTCACGGAAGAAATTTGGAATACCACTGCTTCCTTGGACCATCAGCCTTATTCCTATTCAAAGACCCTGGCTGAGAAAGAGGCCTGGCGAATACAGGCCGAGCAGGACCGATGGGACTTGGTGGCGGTGAACCCGAGCATGGTCATGGGCCCTTCCTTAAATGCCAAGACCAATACTTCTGAAAGTGTGAACTTGCTCAAGCAAATGGGTGATGGTTCCCTAAAGCCGGGTGTGCCCAATGCAGGAGTAGGTGTGGTAGACGTGCGCGACTTGGCCGAAGCTCATTATCAGGCAGGTTTCAGGCCCGGTGCCGAGGGAAGACATATCGTAAGTGGTCACAATACGAGTTTTTTGGAATTGGCGCAGATTCTCCACGCCGATTTCGGCGATCGGTATCCCGTTCCCAAGAAAGCACTGCCCAAATGGTTGCTGATGCTTGTAGGACCGATGGTCAATAAAGTGGTGACACGAAAGTGGGTAAAGAATAACGTCAATATGCCGTGGAGAGCCGACAATGAAAAGAGCAGAAAAGAGTTGGGCGTCACTTACAGGCCACTGCAAGAAACCATGCGCGAGGGGTTTGAGCAATTGATTGAGTCGGGCGTTTTACCAAGAAAATAGCCTGTCTGTCTTTATTTGTATTGAATCTCTTAAGTTCTGCTACCTTTGTGCCTCCTTAAGTGAGAGTTTTTCGATCTCCATTGCAGACTTCTTATCTCTCATACCCATAACAATTCTATTGCTCGCAGAGATTATAGGGAGGATAAAGAATTAGAAGCGGGTTAACTCTCAATTTCAAAAATGACATTCGAACAATTAAATTTAATTCCTGCGATTCTCAAGGCTTTGCAGGACGAAAATTATACATCACCTACAGATATTCAATCCCGAGCCATTCCGCTGATTCTAGACGGACACGATGTGCTGGGTAGTGCCCAAACGGGTACGGGAAAGACGGCAGCTTTTGCCATACCCATCATTCAGCATCTGGAGCTGGATGAGGACAGAGCTCACGGAAGACGTAAGATTTTATCGCTTATCGTAACCCCGACGAGAGAGCTTGCCATACAAATCGGCGAAAGCTTTGACACTTACGGAAAGTATACCAACGTAAAAACCACTGTCGTTTTTGGTGGTGTTTCTCACAGGCAGCTCAAACCAATTCCCTTCGCATCAGGAGTGGATGTATTGGTGGCCACTCCGGGGCGATTTACTCGACCTGATGGATCAAGGCTATATCTCGTTGAATGATGTGAAGTACTTCGTTTTGGACGAGGCCGACCGCATGCTCGACATGGGTTTTATCCACGACATCAAAAAGCTTTTAAAGAAACTTCCCCGCAATCGTCAGTCACTGTTTTTCTCGGCTACCATGCCGAAGAGCATTGTGAAGCTTTCGCAGGAAATCCTGAAAGATCCGAAGAAAGTAGAAGTAAGTCCCGTTTCGTCTACCGCCGAAACGATTCAGCAGAAGCTGTACAAGACCAATAAGTCTACTAAGAAAGAGTTGCTTCTTCATCTTTTGAAGGATAGAGATATGGATCAGGTGCTGTTGTTCTCACGTACCAAGCACGGTGCCGATAGAATCGTAAAAGACCTTCGTAGGAAGAACATCGAGAGCGCGGCCATTCACGGTGACAAAAGTCAGGGACAAAGACAGCGCGCTTTGTCAGAATTTAAAGATGGTAAGCTTCGTCTTTTGGTGGCAACCGATATTGCCGCACGTGGTATCGACATCGATAAACTGCGCTATGTAATCAACTACGACATTCCCAACGAATCCGAAACCTACGTTCACCGAATCGGTAGATGCGGAAGAGCGGGCGAGGAAGGAGTGTCCATCTCGATTTGTGAGCCCGAAGAGCTCGACTATGTTAAGGACATTGAAAAGTTGATCAACCAAAGGATTGACGTTGTTCAAGATCATCCCTTTCCGCAAACGGATAAACCGATGAACGCTCAGGAAAAGAAAGAAGCTGAGAAGGAAAAGCAGCGCCGCAAGCAAGAGTTCTTTGCCAATCGCAATAAGAACAGAGCCAAAGGCGGTGGTCAAGGACAACGAGGTAGAGGAGACGTTAGCAGGCCGAGCAGGCGTAGTATCTGGTAATTGAAAAGGTACCGAAAATGTAAAGGTCAGGTACGTTTCACGAGTTCCAAGAGCACATCATCTACTTCTAATTCAGATGATACAGAGTCAAAGATTATAATAGTAAAAAATCTGAAACCCTGTTGACATAAGAAGACAGAAGGTTGTTTGAATTTTGAGATGAAACAGACATTTCTAACTTAAAATTATCAATCGTACCATAACCCAGGGGTATGTGAAGACCTGTGGTCAATTTCCGAAGTATCAGGATCGTTTATAAATTCGTATCCATAGGTACGGGTTCAGTATCAGCAGGAGAAAAGGAGCTGCCAAGGGAAGGAGCGACAGCAGATTTAACCACCTATTTAAGTGAGGAGGGAGGGGGGCAACTTGATACTACAGACCAGCTACTAAATACTAGCTGTCTACCGCCGTATTCACACAAAACACGGGTATGCCTTCTTCGTTAAGCAGGACATCCTCTTTTTCCATTTTGCCGAAGTGCTTATTGCGTTCTGACACATTAGAGATGATGGAAACCAAATCCATTCCGCCTTCTTTGATTTTTTTGAAGGTTATGTCAGCGTACCCGTGGCTTTTGTTTTCCCTTTCGTATTCCATTACGCTGGATTTTATCTGATTTTCTTTCAGATAAGCTTTGGCAGCTTCAAGATTGGTCTTTAAATCTTTCTCCAATTCTTCTCCTTTTCTGAGTACGGTCAGCACAACAATCTCGCCGTCCTGGGCTAAGACTTTTCTCGTCTCGCTAAGTTTTTTCAAGAACTTAGGGTGAGGTGAAACGGGAAGCATCACTTTTTTGTACCCATTCTCAACTAATTGCGAGTCAGTGGGAAGAACCAGCGAGCTGTATGGGATTTCGCTGACCAGCTTGTAAATGGCCGATCCACGCAGGCTCATATCAAATCCTTCGGCCCCTCTAGTGCCCACAATCACCAAATCGGGAACTAGCTCATTTGTCACTTTCAAAGCAGTCTCGAAAAATCCGCCCATTTCAAAAATGAATTCGGACTTCAGTCCGGCCATTTCTACTTGATCAATATACGGTTGCAATCGAGATTTTAAATTTTCGGAATCACTCTTGCCGTCAGAAATGTGACATATAGAAAGGTCCGCTCCATGCATTTTGCCGAAAGCTATGGCCTGATCTACTGCGCGCTGTGATGCTTCAATAAAGTTTACAAAGACAAGTATCTTTTTCATTCCTGAATGATTTTGGAATTCCTGTTCAAAAAATCCGGATTACGAATATAGTGATAGATGCTTTCTTAAGTGCGCTTTAAATTATTTCAGCCTTAATCAGCCGAGCCGGACTCGGTTCTTATTTTGGAGCCTGATCTTTTTTTCCGGCACCAATCTTTATGTTTACCAAAACGTACAAGTTGCTGTTGTTTGATCCTGATGCATCCTTGTACACATCGAGCAGACCGTAGTAATACCTTGCTCCAATTGACATTCCTTTTCCTTTCAACAAAGTATAACCCGCTCCCGCGGTGAATCCCATGTCAAAGCGATTGAGCCGATCTGTATTGGTTTGCTCACGAAAGGTTGCAATATCGTCCTGATCATTTTCGAATTTTACCATTCCCTTTCGCAATAATCCAAATTGAGGACCAAGGGTAAGATACATATGATTGTCGAACTTATACTTGGCAAATGCAGGCGCAATAAAATAGTTCAGGTCTTGACTGTAATCACCGCTTTCGGCGTAAATGGCGGCATCGATCGTTTGCAGGTCTTTTTCTGATAGTCCGTTCACACCTGTGTTTGATTTAAGCAAGAGTCCGGTGTAAACCCATAAATTTTCTTTCACCCTGATATCAAAATACAGACCTAAATTAAATCCGGCATAGGTCTTATTTGCGTCAAGAGAATTGATCTCAGCCAGACTCAATCCACCTTCCAATCCAAATTCTAAGTCAGGTGAATTCAATTTATCACCGAATAATAGAGAAATCAGGATTTGCGATTGTGCCTGGTAGCTGAAAAAAAGAAGTGAGAAGAAAAGTAAGGTCTTTTTCATGATGAAGTAATTGATGCGGTAGGCCCTGAATGTGAAAAGCTGAAGCTAAGATACATGAGTTATTTTAATGATTTCGAAGCGTTTCCTAAACATTTACATATTGGCATCCGTTTTGATAATACATATGAAATAAGTTATGTTATAAACTGAAAACATAGATATAGATTAATTGTATGGTCCGTAGTTGAGGACTTATCTTTTCGGGTGTCGTGTTTTCCTAAAACCATAAATGCCATGCAAGTAAATGCCATCCGTTTTTCGCTGTTATTCGCAGCGAGTATTTTTCTCTCAAGTTGTGTTACCATTCGTCAAGGCACCGTAGGTGTAAAAAGAACCATCGGAAAAATTGATGAAAATGTGGTTCCTCCGGGAGCCAGATTGTACAATCCCTTTGCCACTCGAATTATCGTCGTTCCTGTTCGAACGGAAAATCTAGAAGTGAGTCTTGATCTTCCTTCTAAAGAAGGTTTAAATGTAAATGCCGAAATATCCATTCTTTACCATGTGGAGCAGGAAAAAGCCACAGAGGTAATAGGAAATATAGGTATGGACTACGAGAATGTGGTGATTTTGCCCGTCTTTCGAGCGGCGGCGGCGGACGTATCAGCCAAGAACATGGCGAAGGATATGCATACGGGGAACAGGCTGGAAATTGAAACGGCCATAAAAAATCAAATGATGAAGATCTTGGGAGATCGCGGTTTTGTGATTGAGGCCGTGTTGATGAAAAGCATTCAGCTGCCTCAAGGGCTTTACGCCTCCATCGAAGACAAGCTTCAAGCCGAGCAGGAATCCCAACGAATGGAGTGGGTACTGCAGAAAGAGCGTCAGGAAGCCGAACGTCGCACCATTGAAGCTGAAGGGATTCGCGATGCCAATACGATTATCTCAGAAGGACTCACGCCTCAGATTATTCAATACAAGACCATCGAAGCGTACCGTGAGCTTTCCAAATCTCCAAATGCCAAGCTAATCATCGGTGGCGGAGATCAAATGATGCTGATGGAGCCGTAGTCTTGCAGGATCAACTTACACTTATAGAAAGCAGCGCCATTTGATGCTGCTTTTTTTAATGGCTCCCGATCGAATTAATTGCTTCAAAACTTCTCTGTTTCGAGAAGAAGTGGTTGATTGCAGGAAATTCACAGATTGGAAATTCTTCGAAAATCCGCCTTAGTCGCGGGGTCGGCATTCCTCTTTTATCAGACGTGGCATTTGATGGAGAATTTACTGTCCAGCTCGGGCCAAAACTTCAATTGGTTTATTGACTTCTTGTTTGCTTGTTTCATCAATCTCTTTGCCACGGGTGTTTTTGCCTTGGTTGGTTTTGGTTTTCCTACGCATCGGCTTTTGCCAAATAAGTATTACTCTATAAAAGATCCGACGCTCATTTCAAAGCTCTATAGGATGCTGAGAGTTGAGGTATTCAGAAAGTTCCTGATGTTCTTTTTTTGGGGAAAAGAGAAAAACCGCAAGAAGTATTTCAATGGAACCCGATCGGGAATTCAGAATTTTGTCTACCAAACCAAACAGTCGGAATTCGGACACTTGGCGGCTTTGATCGCGATTGGTGTTCTGAGCATCATTCTGGTATCTCATGAATACTATCTCATGGCCGTCTTAGCAACGGGTATTAATTTCATTGGGAATTTCTACCCGGTGATTCTTCAGCGCCACCACCGCATGCGGTTGGGGAATTTAGCCGAAGTGGAACTAGCTCTGCGTCAATCGATTTGAAATTTTATAGTCTTATCTTAGACAGTAATGAATTCCAATTCCTTCTAAGCATGAAGAACGTCGTTCATTTTACTCCTTTTCACTGCCATTTCAAGCTTCAGTTACGGTCAAGAAGAATACTACCCTATGATCAGGGATGGTTTTGAATGGGAGGTCCACAATACCGATGTCAACTCTATATGTGTCACCACAGGTGGGGCAAGCTTTTTTTTCGGTCAGGATACGATCATCTCAGATACGGTCTATAAGAAAGTCATGGGGATACCACTTGTGTCACTGGATCAACTCAATTGTCCTCCTTATTACAAGGATTCTTCAGCTATTTACAGAGCAAACTTCTTGCTGCGTGAGGAAGTGGAGAATAGGAGAGTTTTTATCAGGTGGGACTTTGTGAATGAGACCTTGTTATACGATTTTGGTCTCGAAGTGGGGGATACCCTTTTCATCGATCCGAATAGCGGAGACTTTTTTGAGTACGGCACATTCCATGTGGTCACTTCCGTTGATGCCGTGTCTCTCAACAATGGTGATATAAGGAAGAATCTGAATTACGAGAATTGGCAAAGTACAATTGAGAGTATTGGCCCTAATAATGGAATACAACATGGCGGAGTTGATTATCTGAGCGGGCTCGGGACCATATTGGGTTGCGCCACCGAGAATGGAGAGGTTCTTTGGTCAGGTGCAGGGGGCTGTTCAGGGATATTGTCCACATCGGAAGCCGAAGGCAACAATTCCTTTTCGCTATTTCCCAATCCTGCTACCAAAGAGATTTGGCTGGAGCTCGAAGACAGCAGAGGAACATACACTTATCAGGTGCTGGATTTGGCAGGAAAGAGATGGAGCGAAGGTCAAATTATTCAAGCGAAAAAAAACCTTGATATTTCAAATCTTCCTGTCGGAGTTTACATGATTCAATTGTCAAACGATCAAGGTATTTCGGCGTCACAAAAGTTTGTCAAAACTTCGGACTAAGTTCTTTTGAATACGTCCTTCGCGCAGTTCAGGCAGTTACAATGGTCTTGTTATTCTTCCTCTTGCAAACCACCACACATACCCATAACAAGCAATCGGCAATAGAAAGGCCAACTTAAACCCAAGCCCGTCGGCCAATGCGCCAAAGAGAGGTGAGATCAATGCTCCACCAAATATGGCGGTGCAGAGCACTCCCGAAATCCGCGGTTTCAAATCGCCTTGACCCTCGAGTGTGAGTGAGAAGATTGTCGGGAAGATGATGCTATTGAAAAGTCCCACCGATAGGATGGCAAACATTGAAACGAGACCAGTTGTGCTCATGGAAATAACCACCATCAATACCGCCATAATTGCAAATCCTGCCAGCACTTTCCCCGGCGCGAGAACATTGGTAAGCAAGCTCCCGATAAAACGCCCCAACATAGCGCCACCCCAGTAGATAAAGACAAAACTACCCACTACCGCTTTTCCATCTATCTCCTGTAGATTTCCTCCCGAGAAGACCGAAGCGATGCTGTTCATGAAAGCGCTTTCGCGAATGGGTTCCACCAGATTCATGTCCAAAAAGTAGCTTACGAGGTAACTCCCGATAGCCACCTCGGCGCCCACATAGAGGAAAATTCCCAGTGCTCCGAGAAGTGTCCTTTTGTTTTGAAGCACCTCCTTGTAGCCTCCTTGTGGGTGGTCTTTGATGATTTTAGGGAGTGGAACCAAGATGAAGAAAAGAACCAAACATCCAATGGCTGCGGCCAACCAAAGAAAGGGCCCTTGTACCGCACTCGCTTCTGAAATGTAGTAATCCATTTGAGCTACTTCGTCCAATACATCAATTTCAGCTTGGGTTTTAATGGTGTCGCTCAGCAAGAAAGCTGCCCCCGCGATCGGAGCGATGGTGGTGCCGACGCTATTAAACGCTTGCGCCAAATTGAGTCGGCTGGAGGCTTTGGATTCGGGACCGAGAACAGCCACATAGGGATTCGCAGCCACTTGCAGAATTGTCATTCCACCCGCCAGGGTGAAGTAGGCGAGCATGAACAACCCGAAAATTCGCTCTCCCGCCGCAGGGTAGAAGAGGAGGCAAGCAATCGCCATTGTCGAAAGACCGAGCACGACTCCTTTTTGGTAACCGATTCGGGTCAGGATCATTCCCGCAGGAATGGAGAGCAAGAGGTAAGCCAGAAAGAAGGCAAATTGAACCAATCCGGCTTGGAAATACGAAAGCTCAAAAACGTCTTTCAGACGAGGAATCAAGCTGTCAACCAGAACCGTGATAAAACCCCATAAGAAGAAGAGTGAAGTAATAATCGCAAAAGGGACGGCGTATTTGTTGCTTTTCACTTGGGAGTTATTTGTCAATTTTAAAAGTTTATCTTGTTAAGTGTTGGCAAATATAGACTTTAGCAATTCTGCGGTTACACCGAGCCCGCCGAGATTGTGATGATTCTATGGCGTGTTAATTGAGAGGCCACAGAGATTCTGTGCGCTCACATTGAATAGCACATCAGTCAAAAAAATCTCAGAGGGCTCGGTGTAACCACTAGCAAAACACGTAACACCGAAAAGTTAACCCAAGTAAAACTCCGACTCTATTCTCTTGTTTTTGCCGTCGCGGAACTCCATTCTGGAAAATCCTTCTTGAAGACTGTAGCTACCTGTCTCGCCTGCTTTATTGATGGCGATATAGGCTACTTGAAACTCATCGATATTTTTCGATTTTTTAATTGTACGCATCACGGCTTCTTTGCAAGCTTCTGCGGGACTCATGCCGTTTCGCATCAACTCTACGATCAGGAAACTGCCGACTTGTTTCATAATTTCTTCTCCCAATCCCGTAGCTGCGGCGCCTCCTACCTCATTGTCTATGTAAAGACCACTGCCGATGATGGGTGAGTCTCCGATTCTGCCTGCCATTTTATAACTCAATCCCGAAGTGGTGCATGCACCTGCAATGTCACCGTTTTGATCGATCGTAAGCATCCCGATGGTATCGTGATTTTCAATATTTATGATCGGCTTATAGTCTTTTTCTTTTAACCATTCCTTGTAGGCGGCTTCTGATTTTTCAGTGAGAAGATCATCTTTTACGAAACCATTTTGGTATGCAAACTCTTCTGCTCCCGTTCCTGCCAGCATTACGTGTGGAGTTTTTTCCATAACCAATCTTGCGAGAGCTGCCACGTGAGTAATGTTCTGAACACAGACGACGCTTCCTGCATTTCCATCCGGTGCCATAACGCACGCATCTAAGGTTACTCTTCCCTCGCGGTCGGGAGCTCCGCCTTTTCCAACGGTTGTGTTTTTGATGTCGGATTCTTCGACTGAAACACCTTCGATGGCGGCATCAAGTGCCGATTTTCCTTTTTCCAAGGCATCGCCCGAAGCTTGATTTGCATTTTCAAACCCCCAAGTGCAGATGGAGACAGGGCCTCCTGAAGCAACTTTAGCGATCGCTGCTTTCTGCTCGGGTTCGGGACCGACTCCGCAACTCGCCACTGCGAGCCCGAATCCAACTTGGCTAGTCGAGCGAATGAATTTTCTACGGTTCATTATTCAATGCTTATTTCGTCAATGAAGATCCAAGCTGTTCCTTGGTATTCGTATCCGATATGCCATTCAGGTAAAGGACCCACCGTTTTGGCGGTAAGCCTCACCATCTTAATTTCCCTTTCCGGGAAATCGACTTCAATTTCTTTCACAGCAATTTCGTCACTCTGCGCGGTTGAAGGGATTTCCATCGTTTTAACGGATTCCCAAAGTTTCCCGTCAGCCGAGATTTCCAAAGTCACCAAAGTTGGATAAAAAATCCAGCTTTTCTGGTCTTGTAAGAAAGCCGTTTCGATATGATTTACTTTTTTCGCTTTTCCCAAATCTACCGTAGCCAGTAGATCTTGATTTTGGTATCCTTGCCACGACCCCGTGCGGAAATCACTCGTTCCGCGTATTCCATCGATTAGGGCATCGTTGCCACCTGCGCTGTATTCATTGGCAAATTCGCTGCCCAGTTTAATGGTCACGTTCGGGTCGATCTTGAAAAATTCTGTTGCTAATCTGATGCTTTGCTGTCCATCCTTTTTCGCATAAACGCTGAGCATTCCTTTTTCAGAAAGTTCAAAAGGTTCGGTGTAAAGGGTGAACTCACCTTCATTCCACATGTAGTAGATTTCAGCTTTTGGGTCGATATGTCCAAGTTTGATGGTTGTGCTGTTTTTGAAGGCTGACTCGCCTTCTGCAATAAATGGAGGAGTAAGGATAAGGTGTTCGCTGATCTCGGTTTTCGGGATGTTGTCATCAGCTGTAGCCCAATTGGTAGGAGTCGGTGAAAGCTCAAAAACCAAAGAACCTCCTGCCATTATTTCGTCGTGGTTGAGGTAGCTTCTTTCCAAGGGTTTTCCATTCAGGCTTGCAGACTTGATGTACGTGTAGTCCTGCTCAATTCCATTGGCCAAGATGGTAAATTGATTTCCGTTTTCCAGATTGATCGTGGCTTTTTTAGCCAATGGCGAACCGATGATATACTGATTGCTTCCGGGCGTGACGGGGTAAAATCCCAATGCCGAGAAAACGTACCACGCACTCATCTGACCGCAGTCTTCATTCCCTGAAATACCGTCGGGCGTATTGGAGTAAAGCGTAGTAAGAATCTCCTGAACCTTCTCTTGAGTTTTAGAAGGTTTGTTGACAAAGTTGTAGAGGTAAGCCATGTGGTGACTCGGCTCATTGCCATGCGCATATTGGCCGATCAGTCCGGTAATGTCGGCTTGGTGCCTTCCCGCGGTTTCGTTTTTAGCGCTGAAGAGTTTGTCGAGATGAGCCTGGTACTGTTCCTTGCCGCCCATCAATTCAATGTGTCCCGAGATGTCTTGAGGCACGTAGAGACTGTATTGCCAGGCATTGGCCTCGGTATAGTTGAAGTTGACTTCGTAAGGATCAAAAGGGCTGAACCACGTGTTGCGAAAGCGAGCTCGCATAAACCCTGTCGAAGGGTCAAAGTGGTTTTTGTAAGACTGCGCCCGCTTGAGATAGGTTTCGTACACATCTGTTTTGCCCATTGCCTTAGCCATTTGGGCAATGGTCCAGTCGTCGTAAGCGTATTCCAAGGTTTTGGAAACCGATTCGCTTTCGGATTCCACCGCTACAAAACCGTTTCTCATATAGCCATCGAGTCCCAAGTGCTCCCGCGTGGCGGAATGCTGCATTGCCTTCAAGGCCAGCTCAGTGTCGTAATCGTCGATGCCTTTGAGATACGCGTCGGCGATTACTGGGATTCCGTGATAGCCGATCATGCATCCGGTGTAGCAAGCCGATAAATCCCAAATCGGAATGATGCCGCCTTCTTCGTACTTCGCCAGCATGGTTTTAACGAAGTCGTTGGTGCGCTCTTGCTCGATGATGGTGAAGAGGGGATGAGCCGCTCGGTAGGTGTCCCATAGGGAGAATACCGTGTAGTAGTCAAAATCCTTGGCTTCGTGAATTTCTAAATCGATTCCGCGGTAACGCCCGTCGATGTCTTGGTAAAGATTGGGTGCGATCATGGTGTGGTAGAGCGCGGTGTAAAAGGTCGTTTTTCTGTCCAAGTCACTTTCCTCAATTGCGATCTTTGAGAATTGAGCATTCCATGTATCTTGCGCTTTCGCCTTTACTTCATCGAAGCTGATCTTGCCCATCTCTTCGATCATATTGCGCTTAGCACCTTCTTCGTCTACCGCCGAAATTCCCACTTTTACAGTTACAGGATCATTTTCAGGATTCTCTAATGTGAATGCCCCTTTGGTAGGATCTGCCTCGCGGTTGAAAACTTCAGCGGCGATGGGATGTGAAAACTCAATGTAGAAAAACAGTCGCTGATCCTCTGCCCATGCTTCTGAAAATCGAAATCCCGAAAGGGTAGTGGAAGAGGTTTTCTCCATTTTGTGATCGAGTAGCTTGTCGCGGTGTTCCAAATCCAAGATGATAATTTGGTCTTCCGACAATGGGAATTGGTAGCGGTGGATTCCCGCCCTTAACGTTGTCGTCAATTCCACTTCAATATTGGTTTCATTCAATTTTACTCGGTAATACCCGGCTTTGGCTTCTTCATTTTCATGAGAAAAAGAAGAAGAGTAACCTTCAGTTCCATCTGCGCCATTATTAAAGACAACGGTATTGGTGGGCATCAGTAAAATGTCGCCATAGTCGCTCACTCCCGTTCCGCTCAGATGCGTATGTGAGAATCCGTAAATCACCGAATCGCTGTAGTGGTAACCACCACAACCATCCCAGCCATCGAGCCGTGTGTCGGGACTGAGCTGAACCATTCCAAAAGGCAAAGTTGCTCCCGGGAAAGTATGACCGTGTCCGCCCGTGCCGATAAATGGGTTCACAAATTCTGTCAAGTCATCAGTTGGTGTGACAGGCAAGAGCGTATACTGATTTTCATCTTGGCACGAAGAGAGGAGGAATACGACCGGCAGCAGATTGATCCACGGTTTCAATCTTGGAATTTTTGCAGATTTCACAGGCTGAATATAGGGATATCCCAATTATCTGTATCCTGATTTGAATTCTTCCGGATTAATGTTCGAAGGGTTTAATATTGCCTTTTTCCATCAGGAGCATCTTAGGATTAGTTTTTACAAATTTGAAACTCTTGTTTACATTCTTTTAAATTTGTCTAAACCTGACACATACACCATGCTAACAAGTCTTATTTTCTTCTCGGGTTGCGCAGGAATTACGGTATTTATCGGGGGTATTGCCGCTAACCTTTTCAATCATCATATGGATGATACTCCTGTAAAATACGAGGTTATTCATACTTTGATGTCATTCGGTGCGGGAATTCTTCTGTCTGCAGTCGCATTGGTTTTGGTGCCAAAGAGTATGGAGTCTCTTGATTGGCCGGCTCTTTCGATTGCCTTTGCCTCCGGAACCATATTGTTTATGTTACTTGATCAATTCTTGTCTCGTAAGGGAGGGCAGACGGCTACTTTGATTGCCATGCTCACGGACTTCATTCCCGAGTCTGTTGCACTCGGAGCTTTGTTTGCCATCGATACAAATACTGCTTATCTTCTTTCCGTATTTATTGGTCTCCAAAACTTACCCGAAGCGTTCAACTCCTTTCGGGATTTAGTGCAAAGTGGTTTTTCAGTTTTCACTACGCTCATCGTTTTTTTCTTTCTGAGTTTCTTTGGAATAGGAGGCGCCTTGATTGGTCACTTTTTCTTATCCGATATGCCTGAGATCACTGCCCTGTTAATGATATTTGCTTCGGGGTGGGATTTTATATCTTTTGGTTAGGGATATTATTCCAACGAGCAAATACGAAAAGAGCTACTTAGCTTCTACCGGAGATTGTATTGGGTTTTTGGTTGGCATAATCGGAGAGAAGGTCATTTGATCGGGTTTAGATCGTTCAAAACTCCGGCTGAAAATCTTACCGTATTTTAGTAAGGTTCCGGGTATATTCGCTCTATGATACACGGAACCCACAACGCCCTGGCTGATCCCCGAAACGAGGAGGTTTTGATTTACATCAATGGAGAACTTCTGCCGCGAGCTGACGCGAAGATTTCCGTTTTTGACAGCGGTTACTTGGTCGGCGACGGAGTTTGGGAAGGTATCCGACTTCATCACGGAGTGCTCTGTTTTATCGACGATCACCTCGACCGACTTTGGGAAGGTGCCGCATCCATCGGAATGAAGCTTCCATTTTCGCGGGAAGAGTTGATTGAGAAAATCGAGGAGACCTTGGCGGCAAACAAAATGGAAGACGACGTCCACGTGCGCGTCATGGTAACTCGTGGAATCAAAAAGACCCCTTCGCAAGATCCGCGTTTGACGATCTCGGGACCAAACTTGGTGATCATTGCCGAGCACAAAAAGGCTTCGGAAGAAACACGAGAAAAAGGAATAACACTTTTCACTTCTACGATTCGTCGTGGTTCGCCTGATTACCTCGATCCTCGATTGAACTGCCACAGCAAACTACACGAAGTTCAAGCACTCATCCAAGCTCTGGAAGCAGGTGCCGATGAGGCGCTAATGCTGGATGTGCGCGGTTTTGTTTCCACCTGCAATGCCACGAACTTCTTTATCGTGAAAAATGGAGAAGTGTGGACCTCGACTGGTCAGTATTGCATGAACGGAATCACCAGAGCCAAGGTCATTGAGGTTTGCGGAAAGAAACGGAATCACTTGCCACCAAAAAGACTTTTCCCTTTTTGATGTTTACGGTGCGGACGAAGCTTTCGTAACGGGAACTTTCGGTGGACTCACGCCCGTGACCAAAATTGACGGGCGAATAATCGGTGAGGGCACGTATGGCCCGATGACGAAAAAACTTCATCAACTCTATCAATCGTTGATCAAAGAAGAAGTAAGCAATGGCTGACAATACCAAACGAATCTGTCTCTGGTCGGGACCGCGAAATGTCTCAACGGCGCTGATGTACTCTTTCGCGCAGCGAGGTGATTGTCGGGTTTTTGACGAACCCCTTTACGCGCATTACCTCCACCACACCGATGCTGATGAATATCATCCCGGAGCAAAAGACATACTCCCTACCATGGAAAACGACGGCGAGAAGGTGGTGGAAATGATGATGGGGCCGCACGATAAGCCGGTGGTATTTTTTAAACACATGACTCACCACCTGATCGAATTGAATCTCGACTTTCTGAAAGATTGTGTCAATGTGATCCTCACTCGCGATCCGCGGGAGATGTTGGTGTCTTTTGACAAAGTCATACCCAATCCTACTATGCAGGATGTCGGGTACGAAGCTCACCTGATGTTGATGGATTATTTGGAACGAATAGGGCAGAAGGCCATCGTTTTGGATTCAAAGGAGATATTGCTTGATCCTAAAACTGTGCTGACCAAATTTTGCGATGCTATTGAAATTCCCTTTGAAGAATCCATGCTTTCGTGGGAAGCAGGCCCGATTCCTGAAGACGGGATCTGGGCGAAGTACTGGTATGCCAATGTGCACAAGTCGACGGGGTTTCAGCCATACTTCGAAAAGGAGATTGATTTTCCCGAAAGGCTGGAGCCTCTTTTAGAAAAGTGTCAGAAAATTTATCAGGAACTGGTTAATAGAAATTGAAAAAGCGTGGAGATGACTCTCCACGCCTTCCTCTTCATATTCGCAGAATAATCTGCTCTATTTTGTAAAGTGCTTTGTCGCCATTCCCTCTTCCGTTTGGATATTGATCGAATAGAATCCCGATGGTAAATCAGACACGTCAAAACGTGTCACCTGAGCCATTCCTTGGGTGAATTCTTTGATTACCACACCACGAATGTCATAGATTCTGATGGTGCTTGTTCCGATTTGATTGTCTCCCATATCGATGTTTACAAAATCAATGGCCGGAACAGGGTAAAGGGAAACTCTTTTCAATGTATTGTAATCTGAAGTAAGCAATGGAACTCCTGAAAGGTATTTTGAAATTGTTTGACCTGGTACATCGTTAACAGATTGGTTGGAGATAGTCATGAGGGGAAAAGGATATCCGTCAATGACCCAGCCATAGGTTTCTAGGACAAATACATTAACTGTTCCGCTGTCTTCGAAAGTAAGTGTCGTTATTTCAACAGTGTGAATACGCAAGACATTATTGTAGGTGGCATCAGGAGTAATGAGTGTTCCGTATCCATCTACCTCAAGCGAAAAATCGGAAACTCCGTCTGATGGGCCTGATGGACCTGATGGATTATAATGAAATTCTGCGATGTCGATATAGCTATCTTCATATTGCAGAGGTGATGATAAATCCTTTCTTGTGTTGGAGTATGTCTGAAATACCCCAAGATCTCCGGTGACCTTCAGGCCGGCTGTATACACTCCATCCAATTCAAAATTGTAGTAGTTGTAGTAAGTGCCAGGAGCTTGATTGAAGATAACCACTAAGTCAGCGTCAGGGAAGAACGATCCAAACAATGTATTCTCAGGGAGATCAAACGCAGTGCTTCGAATTTGAGGGAAGACAGCTGCCGAAAAATCCCAGATTTGATTATCGCCAGATGGGCCTTCATCTAGTAAGCCCCCAATGTTAAAGGTAGGCGCTTGATCGAGCAAGCCTTCGGAAAAAGGAAAAGTTAAAATGGGTTGAGCTGTAAGCCTCGCTATTGCAAAAATAAGCCCAATTAGTAGTATTCTTTTCATTATCGTTTTTGATTCGGTTAGAATTGAAATTTTTACTTCATGAAATGGTTCGTCGCCATTCCCTCTTCTGTTTGGATATTGATCGAGTAGAAACCCGATTGTAAATCAGAAACGTCAAAACGAGTAACCTGAGCCATTCCTTGGGTGAATTCTTTGATTACCACACCACGAATGTCATAGATTCTGATGGTGCTTGTTCCGATTTGATTGTCTCCCATATCGATGTTGACAAAATCAGTGGCCGGAACAGGGTAAAGAGAAACTCCTTTCAATGTATTGTAATCTGAAGTAAGCAATGGCACTCCTGAAAGGTATCGCGCATTTCCACCATCAGGAATACCATCAGTCGTTTGTTGGAAGGTCAGGAAAATCGGCACCGGATATCCGTCGATTACCCAACCGTAGCTATCAAGGACCGTTTCGGTTACAAATGGCTCGCCGAGACCTACGTCAAAAGTGAGTTCAGTAGTTTCCACTGTGTGGATGCGAAGGACATTTTGGTATGTAGCATCGGGTGTGATAAGTGTTCCATATCCATCCACTTCCAGTACATATTCAGAAACCCCCTCGGTTTCAAAACCGAATGATTCAGTTGTAAACTCAGCTATATCCGTATAGGAATCGTCATACGTCATCGGAGAGGATAAGTCTCGTCTAGGGTTTGAATAAACTTGTGAAACAAAGCTGATGACCTCCAAGCCAGCCGTGTATACCCCATCAGATTCAAAATTATAAAAGATATAAGTGTTACCTCCTGTTGCTTCAGCAATCCCAACAAGGTCTGAATTGGGATAGGCCAATGCGAAAGGAGTATTTGCAGGCAAATCAAAAGTGGTCATTTGTACATCGGGGAAACTCCCTGTCGAAAAGTCCCATGTTTGGTTTTCACCATTAGGACCGGGGTCTACAGCATCACCAACATTAAATGTCGGTTCAGACTGTAAGAGGTCATTGGAAAACGGAAAGGTTAATGTGGGTTGAGCTAACAGCCCCGTTGCTGCAATCGTGCCGATTAAGAGTAGAAGATTTTTCATGATGGGTTGTTTCAAGTTGGTTATTAGTTAGGTGCGGAGCGGTTAGTTATTGACGATTCCTTCACAAAAAAATAATGGAGCAAATTCTTCATGCTTTTTGCTCCGGCATGCCTTCGAATATACGATCATAAATCGTTTTGAAATATGACTTATGTCATATTGATTTCGACGGGTCAGGTGTAACTTCATATTGTACTATTAAAACCCATCGACATGAAAACGGCTGCGATTTCCATTTTACTGATTGTAATTCTTGGCGGATTTTTTTCCTGTGAGCCATCTCAATCTCCCGTTCAAAAAGAATACACTTATTGGCTGGCGAAGCACGATAGCAGCCATCACTATCATGAATTAGTATATAAACGACATGAAGTGATGCTTGCCAATCATGAAGAGCTTATGAATTTTTTGAATTCTCAGGAGAAACCCGATACGGCTTTATTGAATGACGTGGCCAGACACACTCAATTTTACAAAGAGCATGAGAATATCATGAAGAACCATTCGGTAATCATGAGAGATCATGTGGCTTTCAAAAAGCGATACGATGGCGGTAAGATTTCTGACGATGAGCTTAGAGCCAAATTGGACTCCATGAAACACGATCACGAACACATGGATATCGATCACGAATATGTCATGGAAATGACCACGCAGATTCGGTCAGAACACAATGAGATGCGCCGTAGGCTGAATGAGAGCTTGAAGAAGAAGTAAATGGTCGATAGTCCATAGTAGATGGTCGATCGTTTTTAGTTATTAGATAGTGTAGTGCGTGATGCGAAACCGTTTGGCTTTTACACATCTTGCCCACTCAAGCCACGATTTGCGATCTACTAGCTACTCACTGCGACCTATTAATTAATCTTCCAACCGCCACCGAGGGCCTTGTAGAGCCGGGCATACGAAGTCAGTAGTTCCTGTTTTGTGCCCGCGTAATTAAGCTGAGCTTCAAAGGCTTGTCGCTGCGATTCCAGGTATTCCAAATAGCTCGTTACTCCTTGATTGTATCGTTCTTGAGAAAGAGTTTGCGCATTAATTGCCGCTTCTACATGGTTTTGACGAGCGATGAGTTCTTTCTTCAAGGTAGTAATCCCCACAAGTATGTCCTCTACTTCGCGGTATGCCTCAAGCACGGTCCTCTCGTAGGAGAGCTGGGCTTGATTTCGCTTGCTTTTTTCGATATCAGCTATGCGTTTAAAGCGATTAAAATAAAACAAGGGTCCGAGCAGTGATCCTCCTAAGTTCCATATTGCCCCTGCATCTCCTAGGGTGCTAAATTCATTGCTCGCTACCCCAAGCAATCCGGTGAGGCTAATGGAAGGCAACCGATTACCTTGGGCGGCACCAACGAGTGCATTCTGCGCGATAAGTTGTTGTTCGCTCACGAGTACGTCGGGACGTCTGGTAAGAATGGAGAGCGGCAGCCCCTCGGGAATAGTGATGCTCGTATCTTGATCGATCAGGGCTACACCAACTTCAAGGCTCCGTGGGTTTTGACCGGTGAGAACACTTAGTTGATTTTCCGTTTGCGCCACCAGACGTTCCCAAACAGGCAGTTGCCCTTGGGCTATTGCCAACTGAATCTGAGCTTGATTCACGTCGATCTCTGGTATAATTCCGTTTTCAAAACGCAATTCGATGATAGAGAGCATGCTGTCTCTCAATGTGATGGTTTCTTGAGATATGTCGACGCGCATTTCGTATTCCAGGTACTGAAAGTAGAGCGTTGCCACGGTAGCCAATAGGCTGATTTGTGTCGCTCTATATCCCTCAACACTGCTAATATAATCAGCTTTCGCTGCCTCATTTAATCGGCGTAGTTTTCCCCAAAAGTCGATCTCCCAAGAAACGGCACCAAAACCGAAAAATAGATTTGACTCTGTCGCAGAAATCTGGTTTTGCTGAAAATTACCTCGTTGAAATCCACCTTGATAGCTCAATTGAGGTAACATCTCCGATCGCTGAATACCGATGTTGTATTGCGCTTGTATAACGTTTTCAGCGGCAATCCCCAAGTCTTGGTTGTATCGAAGCGCCTGATCAACCAATGAGTCTAACACCGGAT
The DNA here is from genome assembly GCA_942492545.1 of uncultured Cryomorphaceae bacterium. Classification (GTDB taxonomy): domain Bacteria; phylum Bacteroidota; class Bacteroidia; order Flavobacteriales_D; family Cryomorphaceae; genus JAKVAV01. Next base: position 29,061 of record CALOFA010000020.1, read on the forward strand.
CATTAAATAGGCTGAACCAATCAAAATCTACTAGACTATCAGCTACCAAGCTATCCGTGTTTACCAAGAATTCTTCCGGGATGGAATCGACTTGCGAGAAGCGGTAAGAGTCGGGAACAGTCAACTCCGTTCCTCTGTAGTTTTGACCTACTTTACAAGAAGCAACGACAAGAACCAAGCATATCAATATGAACCTTCTCATGATGCTCCTCCCTCTTTTACTAAGTCAGCATCGCGGGTTTGCTCGTATTTGGCCACCTTACCCACCAGCACAAAGAGCATGGGATAGAATACCAATCCCAACACCGTGGCTATCCCCATTCCTCCCAGCAGGGCAACCCCCATTACCTTACGCGCTTCGGCTCCCGAACCTGTTGCTAGAATAAGCGGCAAGATTCCGAGAATAAAGGAGAATACAGTCATCAAGATGGGGCGGAACCGCAATCGCGCTGCTTCCACTGCAGAATCCATTAGCGATAAGCCTTCGTCGAATTTCATCTTGGCAAATTCGACGATCAGAATCGCGTTTTTCGCCGCCATTGCAATCAGCATCACCAACGATATCTGTGCGAAAATATTCGTCAAATAGCTTTCGCTGAAGAGCCTGAAGAACCACAAAAACAAAAAGGCTCCGAACAAGGCGAACGGCGTTCCCAAAAGAATGGCGAAGGGCATCGACCAACTTTCGTATTGCGCAGCGAGAATAAGGAATACGAATAGAAGGGAGAATGCAAACACAATACCCGCTTGCCCCGAAGATTTTTTCTTGGTAGCTCATCGCGTTCCACGAGTAGGTCATGTCGTCGGGCAGCACTTCGGCGGCCACTTCTTCCAGAGCATCTAGCGCTTGGATACTACTAAAACCTTGGGCAGGTGTTCCCGTGATCTCGGTGCTGCGCAGGAGGTTAAATCGATTCGTATAATCGGGGCCCGCGGTGTTTTTAACGGTAACGAAGGTGGAAACGGTACCGAGGAGCCTTCTTTATTTTTCACGTAAAAAAGTTCCAGACCGTGTTCGTCTTGACGGTATTCCGGTTCGGCTTGAACGTAGGCTTTATAGAGCCTGCCGAACCGGTTAAAATCATTGACATAGGCGCCACCCAAAAACGCGGCGAAGGTGCTGTAGACATCGCCAATGGCCACCCCCGACTTCAGAATCTTGTCGGTATTTACCTCCATCGAACGCTGTGGAACGGTGGCCTGAAAAGTGGTGAAAGCCGAGGCGATTTCGGGGCGTTTTTGCGCTTCGGCGATGAAGCGGTAAGTATTCTGAGCCAGGTAAGCTGGGTCGTTTCCGCCACGGTCTTGCAAGATGAGGCTAAAACCCGAACCATTTCCCAGCCCTGGAATGGCAGGTGGCCCGAAGGCCATTGCCTGAGCTTCATTTACATTTTGAGAAAGCATTACATTCACTTCGCGCATCACCTCGGCAACGGTTTGATCTCTTAAGTCCCAATTGGTCAATTTCACAAACATGAATCCCGTGTTGGGAATCATGGCGCCCGCCAACAGGCTAAAACCCGCAGCTGTGGTGACATATTCCACGTCATCCCTTTCCATGAGCATGTCTTCAACTTTTTTGCAGACGGCATCACTGCGTTGCAATGACGCTGCATTTGGGAGTTGAATGTTCACATAGAAATATCCCTGGTCTTCTTCGGGCAAGAAGCCACCCGGCACGAGCGATCCGAATATACCCGCAGCAATTCCCGCAATGATTACGTAGACAATCCCTCGTTTGAACTTGCCGGTAAAAACTTTAGCTGTGGCAGAGTAGGATTCGGTCGTTTTATCAAAGCCTCGATTAAAAGAATCGAAAAACCGACCGAGAAGGCCTTTTTTCTTTTCGCCTGCCCCCTTGTCGGAAGGTTTGAGAATGAGCGAGCAAAGCGCAGGTGATAGACTCAAGGCATTGATAGAGGAAAATACGACCGAAACCGCAATGGTTATAGCGAATTGCTGGTAGAGCTTTCCGGTAATTCCCGCCATGGCTGCAACGGGGACGAATACCGCAATCATTACAAGGGTGGTTGCAATAATCGGTGCGGTCACCTCACGCATGGCAGCCGATGTTGCCTGTTTGGCATTCATGCCTTTTTCCATATTGACCTGCACGGCTTCCACCACCACGATGGCGTCATCGACTACAATTCCAATGGCAAGCACCAAGCCTAGCAATGAAAGCGTATTGATCGTAAAGCCCAAAAGAGGAAAGAACATAAAGGCAGCGACCAACGAAACGGGAATAGCCAAGGTAGGGATGAGTGTCGCACGCCAATCTTGGATAAAAACAAAAACGACCAAGATTACAAGTATCAGGGCGATAATCAGCGTTTCGATGATTTCATCGATACCGGCCGTGATGGGCTCAGTGGCGTCCAACGAAACCGTGTATCCAACCCCTTCAGGAAAATTTTCAGCCATTTTGTCCATTGCGGCAATCACGTCCTCGGCCAGCACTACAGCATTTGATCCGGGAGCTTGGTAGATGGAAAGAATGGCGCATTGATTTCCGTTGAGACGGGTGAAGGCATTGTAGCTTTCCACCCCGAGTTCTACGCGAGCGATATCTCCGATTCTTACCTGACTACCATCTTGGGCAGAGCGAATGACAATGTCCTCAAATTCTGCTTCTGTTACGAGCCTTTCCGGAAGGCGAACCGTGTAGGTGAACTCCGTTCCCTTTGGTGCAGGTTCGGCGCCAAATTTACCACCGGGAGAAATGACATTTTGCTCGCGAATGGCATTGGTGATTTCGGGAATGGTAATTCCCAATTTGGCCAGTCTGTCGGGTTTCACCCAAATACGCATGGAGTAGTCGCTGGCTCCCAAGACGTCTACTCGACCAATACCCTTGATCCGAGCCAATTCGTCTTTTACGTTGATGATGGCATAGTTTCCCAAAGTATTCTGATCGTAACGCCCATCGGGGGAGGTCATCGAAATCAGCATCAAAATATTCGGCATCGACTTTTGCGTCTTGACGCCGATTCGCTTTACCTCTTCGGGCAATTTCGGAGTAGCTGCCGCTGCCCTGGTTTGGGTAAAAACCGTATTCATATCGGGATCTGTCCCCAAGTCGAATGTCACGTCCAAGGACATGGTGCCGTCATTGGCATTGGTCGATTTCATGTAGAGCATATTCTCTACTCCGTTAATTTCCTGCTCAAGAGGCGATGCCACCGACTGCTCCACGCTGACTGCATTGGCTCCCGTAAAGGCCGTACTTACCCGAACCACGGGCGGGGTGATGTTCGGGTATTGCTCTATTGGCAATCCCAAGATCGAGATACCGCCGATGATGATCATGAAAAGAGCAATGACGATAGCTACAATCGGCCGCTTGACAAAGAAGATGTCGTTCTGATCCTTCATCTAGTTGGTGCTTTTCAGTTCGACGTACTGCGACTTGAAGTCAATGACTTCCGGATTTACCTTCTCGCCTTCACGGGCCTTTTGAATTCCTTCAAAAATGATGTCTTCTCCCGTCGTTAACCCTTGGGAGATGATGTAGTAATCTCTGTAGCTTCCCAGTATTTCTACCGGTTTTTGCATAACCGTATTGCTATCGGTCACCGCCATCACGCTGAACCTGCCTTGAAATTCAGAAACAGCTCGTTGTGGGACCAGTAGCCCGTTATCGAGCTCTTCTACAACCGCACGTACGCGAGCAAATTGACCCGGACGAATCAGGCCATCCGGATTCGGAAAAGAAGCTTGAATTAAGATGGCACCCGTACTTGCGTCTACTTCCCTGTTCACAAAATCCACTTTCCCGAAGTGTTCGAATACGCTTCCATCCGAAAGAATCAAACGCAAATTGGCATTATCTCGCGGGCGATTTCCTTTCTGTGCCGATGCTCGGTAATCTTTAGCAAATCTTAGGTAATCGTTTTCCGTCACGAAAAACTCTACCCTGACCGAGTCAATTTTAGAAACGGTATTTAAAATTACGGGGTTTGGGCTGCGTCCGACAAATTCACCTTCCTTGGCTTGGGTTTTCCCGATCAATCCGTCTATGGGAGACTTAATTCGGGTATAACTCAATTGAATTTCCTGAATTTCCACGTTTGCCGCAGCCGCATTTACCATCTCTTCAGAAGCATCCTTTTCGGCAATAGAGGCATCCCTATCTCGCTCACTTATAGCCTTCATATCTGCTAAGGGCACCACTCGCTCCAAGTCATTCGAAGCACGCACTCTTCCTACTTTCGCTTCCGCCAATTTGCTTTGAGCTGCGGTGAGGGATGCTTGAAATGGCTGAGGATCGATGGAGTAAAGGAGCTGTCCTTTTTTCACCTTCATTCCTTCCTGAAAATGGATATCATCGAGAAACCCTTCAACTCTGGCCCGAATCGGAATATCCTTGATGCCGTAAACCTGACCGACAAAATCCTTCTCGATCTTAACGGTATCTTCAATTACCGATACGACTTGAACGGTTGGTGGGGGCGGGGTTGGTGCTTGTTCTTCTTTGCACGAGAACAGTGCAATAAGGGAAAGCAAGCCCAAGGTTAGCTTTTTCATTTTCAACTGCATTGACAGCCAAAAATAAAAGAATAATCGATTGAAGACCACTTCCCAACCGGCCACTGACTAAGAAATGAGGCAGTGCTGATCTCTCAGTCTATTTCATATCTCTGTTCAAATCGGGATAGTATTCAGAATTCCCAATTATTTTATCCTTTTCGGGAGCTGAAATGACTTGGCAATGACTGATTAAGATTTTGGAGAACTTCCAACCGGGATCGATGTCGGAATCTCCTTCATAGAACTCGTATTGCACATTGAACTTGCCTTTGAAATGAAAGTCGGTGACGGGTTGATTGACGGTCAACTCGGCTTCTGTTTCTATTTCGTAGAGATTGCCCGACAGTTCTGAGTCACCCACTTGGAATGATTTTATTTCTTGTAGAGAAGCTATGTCCAGCTTGTGCACGGTTTCATAGCATGGAATCAAAACACCATTGAAGTTGTAGTCCACAAAGGTGGATTGGAGTTCTTTGAAAGTGGGATTTGGCAGGGCCTTTCGTAGGGAATCGCGCAAGACTGTTTTTTGTTCCTTAGTCATTCTCGCAAAGTCATCACCACTGCCCTTACGCGATTGCACGTCGTTGACCAAGGCGACAATTCCGATGGCGATTAAGAATCCGACCAAACCAATAATGGAGTAGTACAGACCCTTGGTAAATACTTTTCTGAAGGGCGTTCTCTTTGGTGTTGTGATTTGTGCAATCAGAAGAGACACGAGAAAGATGATGACTAATCCGACGTAAATGAAAATGCGCATGTAATTAACTGTTTCCCGAAAGGTACGATG
>CALOFA010000021.1:0-16710 GCA_942492545.1 uncultured Cryomorphaceae bacterium
TTGGTCCAATAGGTATTGAAAATCGAATCCCGTCGTATTGATATCGTTGATCAATCCTCTTGGCTGTACGAAAAGATTGGCCACGTCCGCAATGGCATCTGCCAGAATATTATTGGTAATTAAAAGAAGGGCAAATTCAAGATCATACTCGGTAGTTTCAATAGCTTCGGCGATGGCCGTTGTGGTGTTGTCGCTAGGCGAAAAGTAGAGCTCAATGTTCTTACCACCGATGATGAATTTCTTGGGAGTGTCTCTGAATTTCAGTTCACCAAAACGCGAATTCTCCAGATCGGGCTGAGGTCCTGAACCACCCCACATTTCTTCAAATTCAATGGTATAGGCTCTGGCCAAAGATTGATCTTTTATGATGATCATGTTGTTTGGATCCGTAAAGAGATTGCCTGTGGTGAAGTTCGTCGATCCCGTCAGCACCAAGGCGCTATCCACATTATTGCGGTCTACGATGATGAACTTGTTGTGCATCCCGCTACCCGTCGAATTTTGTCTTATGAGCACAGGAATGGCATCGTCTAGATTGGCAAGAGCAGTATTAGCTGTTTGCCCTTCGGCGATGTAGCGAATGGCTACTCCACGATCCAAGGCATCGTTTAAGGCTTGCACAATGGTGCCGCTGTTGATATTGTATCCCGCCATATCCAGCGTATTCATTGCTCGATCAATTTGTGCGACAATGGTATCGTCGGTAAGATTGCCGAGACTGATGGCATCAACCCCGGTCGAAACCGACGTATCAACTGAGCGATTGAAGTAAACCGCTATATCTCCTGAAGATTCAGAAACGGTACTAAACGTCGCCGTGGTACTGGCGGTGTCTTCACCGTTTACCGAAAAAACGCGGCAGAAATAAGGTGTTCCCGGCTCAAGGCCCGACAGCTCAATCGAGTGATCAGCTACCGCTTCTTGCACCGAAGTGATTTGACCATAATCGGTTGTTGGTCCGTACTCAACCTCACTAGTAGAGGCTACGTCGGTGCTCCAAGTGAGGGTAAATCCCGTGGTAGAAAGATCGCTTTGTTCGATTTCCGAACCAAAATTGATATTGCTGTCAGAGACTAGGTCTTCTAAAGTTCTAGGTAGCAACTGATAACCACTGAACGGATCGCCAAAACTGAACTGAGAAAGAATTTGATCAATTCTACTTCTCCCAGTGGGATTAATTCACCTTGCAGGGGGAGAGCTTGACGGAACATAAATGATTCCCGTTTCGCCTGAAGCTTCAAAATTGAACGTTGAACTAGAGAAAGTGCTACCTCCCCAGCGAAGACCGCTCCTGAAATTTGGACGAGCATACCTTCGTAGGTTTCGTTAAGATCATTTGGCGTAACCTCAAATGGCTGAGGAAGTTGATTACCGCTACTTTCTAGGACCATGGACGAAATGCGGGGCCCGATTTCGAGCAGATTGGCAAATTCGGTAATCTCTCCCGTCACGGTAATCTCATCACCTGGTTGAGGGACGAAGTCAAAATTATTCCAATTAAACCTCGGATAAATAGCAATCCCCGCCGTCTCGTCCTGAATGTAGCGAATGCTTCCCAATTCAGGGCCATTGGTCACAATGCCGGTCACTGTAGCCGTTTGACCTACGTTGAAGTTTTCCCTCAAATCTGCAATGTCATCTTGGCCAAATGCCAGCGCGGAAAGTGCGATTAAAGAAGCGGAAAAAATAGATTTTAGAATCTTCATAAAAGTTGCTTAAAGAGTTGCTTTTAGTGATATACTGAAGGTTCTCGGTAGACCGAAGTAAACAGCCGTTGAGTTGGCATCAAAGGCCACAGTGGCTTGAGGCGGACTGTCCAAATAGTTGGTTGTAACAAGCGCTCCGCCGGCATTGTTAGTAGCATCTGCAATGTATCTGATATCAAGTAAATTGTCAACGATAAACTTAAATTCCAATGAAACCTTATCAAAGTCATAGCGATAACCCGCAAAGACGCTCATCAAGCCATAACCGGGAATTTTCCACGATTGTCGACCTTCATCCTCATCTTGAAGCTGCAAGGGGTCAAAATTTGCATAATGCTTGTCGAAGAACGTGTAACGGCCCTTTATGTAAGCGTTCTTTATAAAATCCCACTGGAGCGATCCACCAACTTGCGTTTGCGGGGCATCACCTACAAAAACACCTTTTGCATCAAATTTTATGGTTATGAGGGAATCCGTTGGTTGATTATTGTATCCACCGCGGACAACGGTCTCCCTTGGTCATCAAAGAAATTGACCGTTTTGGCGCTGTTCCATCTCCAATCTCCAAAAGAGGCAAATACATCGGCGCTGAGCTTTTTTATTAATTACGTATCTGGAAGTAAATTCAATCCCTTTGTGGACAGCGCTCATATCGTTCAAATTGGCTCGAACACTAATTCCTCGATCCGGAAGAAAAACCCTGATTCCACCATCAATGGGTCTGTTTTGCCAATCGGTGTAGTAAGCATTCACACTTGCCGAAAAGTTCGAGGTACGGTAGCCATAACCCAATTCGATCGAGGCGATATTTTCATTTTCAACATCTCTCAAGAATTCATTCAAAACTCCTAAGTCAACCACATTTCTAAAACGAGGAGTTCGACTAATGAATCCTACATTAATAAATACGTTGTGGTTTTCTTCAATTGTTCGGCTAGCTCCTGCTTTCACGGTAAAACCTGGAATATTTTTCCAAGGAACTTCTGATACTTGAGATTCGGAATCATTGTATTCTACACGTCTGGCACCCACTATAAAGCTATTTCCACCAGGGGCGTAGGCATTTAAGTTATTCTGTGGGTTTCTGACAAAAGTAGTATCGCCTGAGGTAGTGATTGTCGGTGCTACACCGCTAGGTGCCGTGGCAGCGACAAGAACGTCTTGGCCGTTATAGAACAGTACATCACTGAAGCCAATAGCATTCGGAAATCGTTCATCACCTACAATGAAGTCTCTGCGATTAAAGTAATCGATTCGTTTGTAGCCTGTTACGACACCCGAAACATTCACAAAAGCACGCCAGTCGTCTTTGTTGTACTTTAATTCAGTGAAGAAAGCTCCCCAACGCATGAGGTTCTCGTTGTTGTAGTTGTACCGATCCCCAACTCGGAAAACATTTGATGGCGGTTCAAAGCTGCGGTCAAAGGGCAAATCCTCGTTCGACGGAACATAATAATCACCACCTAATAAATTATGTACTTCCTGATACTGCTCTGAGGTATAGGTTCTAAAGTCAAGACCATCGCAAATGTGAGGTTTTCACTAATGGTCCAGTCCACTGTCGAAAGCCATCCAAGCCAAGAGTGGTTGTCAAAACTTTTATTGAGAATCACTCCACTTTTTAATTCATCAGGCACTATTTCGGGGAATACGGGGGGGCCAAAAAGGCCTCCAACCGTGTTTCCATCGTAATCATCTTGAAAGTCGACTTGAAGATTGTCGTCATAATCTCCAAAACCCAAAGAAGGGACTCTGCTCGTACCACCACCTCGGCCAAAGCTGTAGTAGACCACATTCGACCAATACAGGTTTTCGTTGATACTCCAAAAATCACGCAAGGAAAAGATCGGTTTGTGGTATTGCCTTATCCGCTCGTTTTGGATTCCACCGTTCAGATTACCCCAGTGATTATTGTAGCGATAGCCTTTTGAAATTACTCCTGTAGTGTCTATGAAATCAACACCTGAAGCAACTCCTATGAATTCGCGATTTGCCATTGAGAATATCGAGTTTAATTGGTCTCTACCTTCCTGAGTAGTCTGATCAAACTCCGAATAAGTCAAGTCGGGGTCTATCCAACCATTTTGTTGTCCGAGCGCGAATTGCCTTTCTCGGGCACCTGGTGAGCTTTCTCGGGCCAAATTTGCCGTAACATTGTAATCAGAAAGTATCCGATAAAGATCATCGTCACCTTTAAAGAGCCCGGCAGCATATTCTGCATCGTAAGTAGCTATTTTTTGTCGATCTCTTCTCAATCCATACTCGACGGGCGAGCCCAATACACTCGCACTGATTATGTGACTACCTATTTCTTTTTGAACTTTGCCATAATAGAAGTACTCCTCACGATACTGTTGCTCAGAAAAACCATCTCCTTTTCTAAAAGATCCGGCGACTGAGAATCCCCAACCTTTATTCATTCGCCCCGAGTTATATCCGAAAGATGTTCTCAGCGTATTGAATGATCCATAATCCTGTCTTAAGAATACGCTCTCCTCGTTTTCTATACTCTTGGTGATAAAGTTGATTGTTCCTCCCACCGCAGGAATGGCCAACCTCGATGAGGTCATACCGCGCTGTACCTGCATGTTTGCGAGTACTGCGTCAATCCCAAAAGTGTTGGCCCAAAACACGTTTCCATCGTCCATGTTGTTGATCGGAATCCCGTCAATCATCACGGTGATATTACGGTCTTGAAATCCACGTATGGATACCCTGGCTCCTCCGTCATCGCCACCTGTAGGGGATACGTATACACCCGGAGTGGTGTTGAGAAGTAACGGAAGGTCATTTGAGCCCAGCTCTCGCTTAATCTGCTTTGGGGTAATATTTGAGAACGCAACGGGCGTTTCTGCTGCTATTGCCAAATCGGCTACCACTTCCACCTCTCTTAAGGTTGTGGTTCCCAATTCAAAGTCTACTTGTTTGAATTTACTGTCTACCGTTACCGTTTTGACAATTGATTCGTACCCCACGTAGGTAGCAGTAAGTGTATAAATTCCGTAGGTTAAATTGAGCTCATACTTGCCGTCGATATCGGTGATAACACCTTTACCGTCCGCATATACCACTGCCGCACCGATTAGGGTTTCACCTGTACTCTTATCCTTTAATGTACCACGAATAATTCCTGTATTCTGAGCCATTAGAGTCCATGAAAGCATGAATAGTATGGCGGTGATTACTCCTCTTTTCACAACGGGTGTCTTTGGAAAGAAAAATCCCACTGCCGAGATCGACAGTGGGATAAAATAAATTGGTGACTTATTGTTTTATGAATCGAGATGAAAAGCCTACTGAACCCTCCATTTTTACATTGATAATGTACGTTCCCGCAGGCAAGTTTTCGAAAGTGATTTCTGCTTGCTCTGCATTGACGGTTTTCACCTCTGTAGCGACTAAACGACCGCTCATGTCAAATACTTCAATAGCATTAATCTTCTTGTTTGTAGTCACCGTCATTGGTGCGTTATCTACCAGTGGATTCGGGAATAGTTGAACATCCACAGGTACTTGGTTTTCATTGCTCAATGGCAAACAAGCGCAGTCGTGAATACCCAAGTTAGTCCAAACATTCGTTCCTAAAGTATCCCAATCGGCAAGTGGAATAAATTCAGCAGGGGGCAACGTAATTCCTCCCGTGATATCGAATTTTCTTACCATCGTTTGGTTACTCGTTATAAAAGTCCCGTCAGGCGCTGTCCACGCTTGTCCCGGGTCTTCACCTGGCTTTCCGAAAATATCGAAAACAGGAGGTGAGATACCGTAGTTTACCAAAACCAAAGCATCATTTCCGTTCATGAAAGTAGGTGCCGGGTAAGGGTTGTCCAGTTGGTCAGCTAGACCTTGTAATTCAGGGTCACAAGCAGGAGAGATAAATGTACCGAGGTCGATATCTTCCGTTTGTCCGTTAGCAACTACCCAAGTTCCGTGAGCGTCGATCGTTCCATTAAGAATCGTTTGATCCGTCATTTGCTGTTCGCCGTTTGACCATCTTTCAAGAATGTAACCATTCAAATCGATTGGTGCGTCAGTAGGATTGTACAATTCGTAAGCCTTGTTGTTGCCTGTTCCAACAACATATTCAGAAATAAAAATTCTGTCACACTGCGCTGAGGCAGATAATGTAGCCGCTATTACTGCTGCTGAAAGTAGAAGTGTTCTCATGTGTTTTGTTATAAGATTTCGTGGAGCAAAAGTAACTATTTGACAGGCTCTAGATTAAATTGGTGGTACGTTGTGGATAAGATTTAATCTAAACTTAATGTTCATCCTATGATTCTTTCGTCAACAAGGTGGTGCTGATTTCTCTCGTACTATTCAGAACTGTGGGTTTTATTCGCCCTATCTTTGAGGCCGTGAAGGGTCTTTTTCTCAACTTATTCTTTTTTCTTTTCACCTTCTTTCTTGCAATGCCAGAAGACGTTTTGGCAGGAAGAAATGGAAGAATAAATGTACAGTACGAGTGCCTTGGCGGCAATGATTACTTGGTCAGTGTGCATTTGTTTAGAGATTGCGCCGAGTTCACCGATACACCTGATTTTCTGGATATTTTCTTCACCTCTTCCTGCGAAACCATCGGATTCGTGGAAATTGATTTGACCAGCAGTCAAGAAGTATCCCAACTCTGCCCCGATTCGCTCCCATCGAGTAGTTGCAACGGGGGAAACCTGCCCGGTGTCAATTTGAGTGTTTATAGTGGAGTAATCACCCTGCAACCTTGTGTTGATTGGCAAATCATTGTGGCGGAGCAAAACAGCTGCGGTGCTAAACCTCGTCGATCCTTTTGGCGACAGCCGCATACACGTCGAGGCTTTTTTGAATAATGCCTCAGGAGAGTGTAATACTTCACCGCAATTGGGTTTGTTCAATCTGCCTTTTGTTTGCGTAAACAGTGATTTTTTCTACAACCTTTCTTTTAATGATCCCGACGGCGATAGCTTGGTGTATGCATTGACACCCGCGATTACGTCCACGCAGGCTGATATGCCGATGGCTATGACCTATGAGCCGGGTACTCACCTACCGCGCCTATTGACAATCTGACATTCAATCCCGAAACGGGTCAAATGGATATGACGCCTAACATGGAAGGCAAGTATACCATTGTGGTGGAAGTGCGCGAATACCGAGATGGCGTCTTGATCGGAATTGTTTACCTCGATTTTAACGTTATCGTTATTCCTTGTGCCGTGCCTCCCCCTACTCTGGTGGTGGGCTCGCTCGTGCACGTAAGTGGTGGCGGATATCCCATTAGCGATAACCAAATCGGCATTTGTGCGGGCGACGACTTTTGTCTCGAACTCGATTTTATTTCAACCGATCCGCTGCTGGAGCTAACCCTTTCGGCAGATATTGCTCAGGCCATTCCCGGAGCTACGTTTATCCAATCGGGAGTCAATCCGGCTACCATCGAGTTTTGTGGAACTCTTCCCGCCAATTTCAATGGTGGTAATTTTTGTGATCTCAGCCATTGATGATTTTTGTTCCATCTATGGTCAAGCATTTTACGCCGTTCAGTTTGTGATCCGCGAACCTATGCTGGCAGGACCCGACACCACCATTTGTGCGGGTGAGAGTGTTCAGCTTTTCGCTGAAAATGATACGAGCTACACTTGGTTTGATTTGGATGGAAATCAAATTCCGGTCGGGCCCGATTTTTCGTGCAATCCATGTGCAAAACCCAGTGATCACCGCCGATACATCGAGCGTCTACATCGTTCAAGGAGAATTTACCGACGGCGTTTGTGCTGCTACTGATACGGTTTATGTGGATGTCCCCTTAAGTTTGGAAAATGAGGTGACCCCCGAAACTTGTTTGGAGAATGACGGAATCATTGATATTGCCATTCTAACCGGCTCGGGAAACTACACCGTGGTTTGGGATGATGACCCAACTAGCTCTTTAGTTCGAACCGATCTCAACGAAGGCACTTACACGGTAACCATTACCGACGATACTTACAGCTGCGCCACCTCCGAAACATTTATTGTCGAAAATCTCATTTTGCCCGATGCCAATGCAGGTGACGATGATTTTGCCTGTGGAACGGAATACCAGTTGGAGGCGATTCCCAGTTTTGGGGAAACTCTTTGGACCACGGATGATCTCGAGTTAACCATTTTAGACCCTACGTCTCCTACGTCCTCAATCGCTGCCTTGTCTCCGGGACTGTACGAGCTGATATGGACGGAGAATGACGGGAGTGGCTGTGTGGACAGTGACACTCTGGAGATTGAATTTTTTGATGAACCCACCGCATTTATTTCGGCGATTGATTCGGTTTGCGGGTCCGATGTAGAATTGACTGTGTCCGGCACAAATGGATCTTCGAATTGGGAAGTCAGTGCAAATGTCTCTCTTGTAGATACCATTTCCGATCCCGTAATCGCCGTCGCGGATGGCGAAGGATTGGAGCTAATCATCTACCAAACCATCAATGGGCCATGTGTGGCTGCTGATACCGCGATGGTAGAGTTCATCGATCAGCCCTTTGCCGATGCCGGCGAAGGCGATTTTGTTTGTGGTGATGAGATCAACGTTTTTGCCTCAACTTCGGTGGGGACGGGAGTATGGCTTTTGCCCGAAGAGCTCATTCCATTTGGTACACCGGTGAGGCCCCAGTCTTGAGATAACTGCCACTATTTATGGGTTTTACAACATCGTTTGGCGGGAAACGAACAAGGGATTTTGCACCGATTCGGATACCCTTGAGGTAGGTTTTGTCGAAGTGCCGGTCATTTCGACTTTGGCTGATACCTCAATTTGTGGATCAGTCGCTGAGATTGGCTCTGATGTTTCAATGGGTGACCTATTTTGGGAGGGAGATGAGGGCTTAACAATCGTCGATAATTCACTGGCTCAAGTTGAAGTGACTGCCGATCCGGGAGTTTACGAGTTGCGCCTGACAGCTGACAATGGTTTCGGCTGTGTCGCCTCTGATACCCTGAATCTCACTTTTTTGAACAGCCTGTTTTGCCCTCTTCAGTGATCGATTCGGTTTGTGGGTTTGAAACTACCTTGATTAGTCCGATTGCCGATTTTACCATCGAATGGCTTTCAGACGACCTGAACCTTAGTTCATCAACCAGTCCCGAAATACTAGTCACATCCGCGGCAGAAGGAGATTATTCAGTGAGTTTGATTGCCAACAGTCAAGAGGTATGCTTCGACACCACCATTTATGCGCTTAGTTTTTATGAGCAGCCTGTCATTTCTGTGCCGGAAGATTTTTCAGTTTGTGGGCTCAATACCGAAATTCAAGCCACTCCTTCCGTTGGCAATTTGATTTGGGAAACGACGGTTCCGGGAGCATCGTTTTCCGATCCTGCCGAGGCGACCACCGATTTTTCTGTCCCTGACTTTGGCGAAGCTACGGCGATTATTCTTGAGTTGAATGGCCCTTGCTTTTCGACGGATTCCGTAACGGTCAGTTTTGAGCCTGCCCCGCAAATTTTCAATCCTGAGTTTACCTGCACGGGAATTGATGCCACCTATCAAATCACTTTCGAGGCAGAAGGAGATTATGGAAATGGCTTTGAGGTTTCATTTCTGGAAGGAGCCTTTTCAGGAAATATTTTTATTTCAGATTTTATCGAAACGGGAACGAAGGTCGATTTTTCTATGAGCAACGGTACTATTTGTTCTGAGGTTGACTTGACGGGTAGTTTTACTTGCCCGGTAATCACATTAGCAGGTGAGATGGCACTTGATACCTTACGGGTGTGCGGAGACGAATTGGCAGTGGTAACTCAAACCACACCCTCTGCATTAGATGGCAATGATGTGTTGAAATACGTTTTGCACGACAGTGATACCGATGTGCTCGGAAACATTTCGGCTTGGTCTGATATCCCTGAGTTTACTTACAATCAGACATTGCAATTCAATACGATTTATTTTGTTTCTGCCGTGGTGGGAAATCCGCTCGGCGACGAAATTGATTTGACCCATCCTCAAGTTTCGGTTTCGGCAGGACAGCCTATTATTTTTCTTCCGCAGCCCTCTGTTTCGCTGAATTATAACGAGATCATTTGTCCCACGGAAACGGCTTTTTTGACTTTTGAATTTGCAGGGAATTTGCCGCAAACGTTTACTTACTTTTTTAATGATATCGAAACTACCATTCAAGTGGAGGGGCCATCGTTGGAATTGGCATTCAATGACTCAGGAATAGTGCAGTCTATTTCTACTTTATCCCAATATTGTCAGGGTAATGTTATCGGGATTGGCCAGATTGAATACCATCCTGAAACAGAATTGGAGTATTCTTGGGATCAAGAAATTTGCACGGGAGATACGTCGTGGCTTACTCTCAATCCATTCGGTGTTTCACCTTATCAATTTGATCTGACTGATCAGGTAAGCCAGCAGTCCTATACCATTTCAGGCGATACTGCTTTAGCTTTGACCATCGGTGGAAGATATAGCATCGTCAACTTTACCGATCAGTTGTGTCCCTTGCTCGATACTTTTCAAATAGAATTGGAGGAATATCCTCTGCCTGTAGTTGATGCCGGTCTCGATCAAATCGTATGTACGGGAGATACCATTTTGATTGGCGCTGCGCCCAATGCAGGAGTCTCGTATAGTTGGAGTGCCAATGCCGACATTTTGAATCAATCGCTCTCTTTGACTCAGTTTGCTGCGTCAAATGAAAGTTTCGTGCCACAGGAAAATGAGCTGATTTTAACGGCTAACACTATCTATTGTACCGACCGAGACACCGTTTTAATTTCCGTTTATAGTCATCCCGATTTGCAGATTATTGCTCCGGCGTTTTATGTCAGGGCGATTCGGTGGATGCAATCGGTTTCGGTGCGCCGGACTTGCTTTGGTCGCCGCCTGAATTGTTCTCAGTTTCTGATTCGTTCCAAACAAGGTTTAGTTCTTCGTCCAGTGTCGAAATTAGTTTGACCGGAACAAACGTGGCGGGTTGCATTTCAGAAATGTATTGGGAGATAGAGGTGGCGCCCATTCCCGAAGTAGAAATAGTCGCTTCCACGGCAGCTGGTTGCGATCCGCTGTTGGTTGATTTCACCTTGGCCGATACTACTGTAGGCTCATCTTATCAATGGAGGTTCAATTCGCAGCCAATCGGGACATCGTCGCCAAATGCTTCTCGAGAATTCACAACCGGGCAACACGCCATTGCGGTGGAAGTAACATCGGCGGCAGGTTGTAGCCGAACGAGTCAATTGGCTGGAGGTTTGTCTGTTTACACCACCGAAGCTGATTTTTCATTCTTTCCGGAAGAGCCTTCCATTTCCAGTCCGAAGGTGACTTTTACCAGCCTTACTCAAAATGCCGAGTTCAACTTTTGGCAAATTGACACCCTTGACTCGGGATCAGGAGATTTCTTTACCTACGAGTTTCCCTCCGATTTTGGCGGAACGTATGAAGTTTGCCTCGAAGTTATCTCTGCGGAGGGCTGTGTCGATAGCATTTGCCAAACTGTCACGGTAGCCGATGACTTCTTTGTTTACATCCCCACCGCTTTCACCCCCGATAGCGACGGCTTGAATGATCTTTTCGCCCCTCAACTCTCGCGAATTGACATCGCAGAGTACCGCTTTTGGATCACCAACCGCAATGGACGCGTGGTTTTTGAAACGAATGATCCCGAGGAAAAGTGGAATGGTACCGAGAATAATTCAGGATACTACGGCCGTTCAGACCTTTACCAATGGCACCTTTTGGCCAAACCGGATTTTAATCTGGACGAGCGGTTTTATAATGGGAAGGTGATGGTAATCAGATAGTATTTGATGGGGAAGTATTAAGTATTATGTATCAAGTATTAAGATCTTTAGGAATTAGATGCAGAGTCTGGCATAATACTGATGTCTTAATACTTCGTATAAAATTCAAAACTCAATTTCTCGACTTTTAACAGCTAACCGACAATCTCAATACCCAATACACTATACCCAATACTAAACTTAATTTATCTTAGCCCGAAATTTTTTGCCTTGAGCCAAAAGCTGGTCATTATACCGACGTACAATGAGTACGGAAACATTGAGAACATTCTGGATGCAGTGATGAATCTCGATGCAGACTTTCATGTGCTGGTGGTAGATGATAGCAGTCCCGATGGCACCGCCGAACTGGTGAGAAAAAAGCAAGAGCAGTACCCGATGCTGGTGCATTTGCTCGAGCGAAAAGAGAAAACGGGATTGGGAACGGCTTACATCGCAGGTTTCCGCTGGGCGTTGAAGGAGGGTTATGAGTACATCTTCGAGATGGATGCCGACTTTTCTCACAATCCCAAAGATTTGGTGAGGCTCCACCAAGCTTGTGTGGATGGTGCTGACATGAGCGTAGGCTCTCGCTATACCACAGGTGGTAAAGTGGACAATTGGCCGCTCTTTCGAATCTTCATTTCTTATTTCGCTTCGCTTTATGTGCGAATGATTTTGTGGATCGGGGTAAAGGATGCAACCGCAGGATTTGTCTGTTACCGCAACAAGGTGCTAGCCACCATCAATCTCAATGATATCGAATTTGTTGGTTATGCCTTTCAAATTGAAATGAAATATGCTACCATTAGAAGGGGCTTTAAAATTGTCGAGGTGCCCATCACTTTTATCGACAGACAAGTGGGGCAAAGCAAGATGAGTATGAACATCTTTACCGAGGCATTTTTCGGAGTGGTTAAAATGCGGTTCAAATGATGGTAATTCGTTCTGTCAGTTTCCTTGCACTGATATTGGCTATAGCAAGTTGCGGCGAGCCCGAAGTTGAAGTGGCTCCCGACGGTCTTTTGGACAAGGATAAGTTTACAGAGGTGATGGTAGACGTTCAGCTCGTAGAAGGAATGAAGGTGCACAAGCTTGGCCCTAAGCGAGAGAAAAGTCCCGATATGGAGGCGATGTACGCCAATATCTTCGCGAAGTATGACATCACTCAAGAAGGCTTTGATGCCACTTACGATTACTACAAGGCGCGCCCCGAAGAGATGGAGCTGATTTATGAGCAAGTGCTCGATAGCCTTTCCAAACTGGACGTGGAGGTGAAGAAGATTCACAATACCCCGAAGAATTTGAAAGATTCATTGAATCTTGATTCCATTTCGAGTTCATCTGCCAAAAGGAAGTTTCAGCCATTGAAGTGAGTTCAGTGATCAATTAAAAATTAAGAATGGGGCAATTCGGAGGGGTGTCGCTTTGACGGGATTTCTTCGTGTCCTTTGTGCCTTCTTGGTGGGCTTAACGGATAAGACAGATTTCAATTAGAAATTAAAATCCTTTCAGCCATTCCAGCGATTCACCCACCGGAATAAACGCCATTCCCAAATCTCTCTTAGCCTTTGCGTTGCCGTAGCTTGTTTGTCGCTGAGCACTTCGAGCCGTTTCTTTTGAAATGGACTTTATGCCAAAAAATCGGGCGATCAAGCCAAATCGCCAAGCCAATTCTAAGAGAAAAAATCGGGGAGTTTGGTTTTTGGCTTTTCGTTGCCGAAACTCAACGCAGCCTTGGATAAAAGATCCTGAAAAGAAAGATTTTCAGAGTTGAGTAAGTACCGTTCGCCAAATTTTTCTTGTTCCACCGCCGTGATGCACGCTTGGGAAACATCCCTCACATCTACCAACCCCACACCGCCCGAAGGATAGTACTTCGAACCTTTCCGCAACATACTCACCAGCATACCGCTGCTTTGATCGGGTTTTGACGGGCCTAAAATGATCGAGGGATTGACCACTGTGACGTTCAACCCTTCGGCTCCCGCCCGCCACAGTTCCCGCTCGGCGAGGAACTTTGTCAAACCGTACACCGATCGATTCTCGTCACGCCGCCAATGCGATTCTTCCGTGGTCGGGCCTTCCTTCTCCACTCCGAGGGCCGCTACCGAACTGATATGGCAGAGGTTTTTGACGCCAGACGTAATACAGACATTGACCAGATTCTTCGTTCCTCCTTCGTTCATTTGGAAGAGCTTCTTTTCGTCCTTCGGATTGTAAGAAACCAGCGCTGCGCAGTGGTATACCGTCTTGATGTCTTCGAGGGCTTTCTCCAGAGAGAATATGTCGAGCAAATGGCCTTCAAACCAGTCGATGTTGTTAAGCTCGGTATCTTCAGCACCGTAGAATCGAAGCACCCGTTCGGCGAAAGCCATATCGCTACTCGAGCGCTTCAGAGCCCTGACCTGTTCATTTCGCTTCCAGCAGATCGCTAACAATGCGAAGACCTACAATTCCCGTGGCACCGGTGACTAAATCATTTGGCGAATTTAAGATGTTCTTCGCACTGGTCTAACAGTCATGTTTGGGGTTAGTTCCCCGAGTTCGCAGAGGCTTTGAAGCGAGTTTTGGCCATGGTGAGTTCGCAGAGGAACGCTGAAGCGTTCAAGAGAGAGGGTTTAGCTTATCTCATCAATCGCGACTGCGATTCAGGTGACCTTCTCATCTTAGGCTTTTCTACGTCTTTCCTCTGTGGTCTCTATGTTAATCGAATACAACCCAATTCTCATGAATACCAGATTCATTAGAGCTCAGCCTTTTTGCTATTTTTGCTCAGCCTAAGTGTATAATCAACAATTACTATGGAAGAATTAAGGTATCGTGCGGTAATCGAAGATGTTAAGCCATCCATCAATGGTGGTGAGTTTCCAATAAAAAGAACAGTCGGCGAGAGGATAAAGCTCACCGCTGATGTATTTGGTGACGGACATGACATCGTAAACGCACACTTGGTATTTAAGCACGATTCTGAGAAGACGTGGAAGAAAGTGCCGATGACCGGCATTGGTCAATGACCTTTGGGAAGTGGAGTTTGAGGTGAAGAAGATTGGCTTCTACACGTATAAACTTGAGGCATAAGTGGATTATGCGCTCAACTGGCAGCACGAGATCAAGCGAAAGATTCAGGATGATCAACACGTTTCGTCAGAGCTGCACGATGGAGTGAAATACCTCGATGCCGTTAAGGCCAAGAAGCACCAAAAGTTTTTGGCCGAAGCCAAAAAGCTCTTTGAGACAAAGAAGTCTTACAAGAAGGCAATTGAAGTAGCTCAATCAGATGAGCTCAAGAAAATTTTCGAAGAATATCCTTACCAAACGTTTGTAACTGCTTCGCGAGATTACCGCGTTAAAGTGGATCGCGAGCGAGCGGGTTTTAGCACGTGGTATGAGTTCTTCCCGCGCAGTGCGGGAGAATCAGTGCACAAACACCACGGAACTTTTAAAGACTGCATCAAACGATTGCCCCACGTGGCTCAAATGGGTTTTGACGTTCTCTATTTCCCGCCCATCCATCCGATCGGGGAGAAGAACAGAAAAGGAAAAAATAACGCCACTGAAGCTGAGAAAGGAGATGTAGGTTCGCCGTGGGCCATCGGATCAAAGTTGGGTGGCCATAAGGACATTCACCCCGAATTGGGAACGATGAAAGACTTTAAAGAATTGGTGAGGTCGGCAAAGGATATGGGCATCGAAATAGCTTTGGACTTTGCATCCAGTGTGCTCCCGATCACCCGTACGTTGGCGACAATCCTCAATGGTCCTAAAGTGGCGCCCGGACGGAACGGTTCAATGCGCCGAGAATCCGCCGAAGAAATACCAGGACATTATTCCGATCAACTTCGAATGTGAGGATTGGGAGAACCTCTGGAATGAATTGCCATCGTTTTTCACTGGATCGACGCGGGAGTGCGAATCTTCCGAGTGGACAATCCGCATACAAAACCTTATCGCTTTTGGCGTTGGCTGATCGCCAATGTCCACGAAAAATATCCCGAGGTGATGTTTCTCTCCGAAGCATTTACTCGCCCCAAGGTGATGCATCAATTGGCCAAAGTCGGATTCACCCACAGCTACACCTACTTCACTTGGAGGAACAGCAAATACGAGCTGGAGCAATACATGGATGAATTGGTCAATACCAAGTCCGTGGTACTTCCGCCCGAACTTTTGGCCCAACACTCCCGACATTCTACCCAACGAACTTCAACAACCGAACGAAGCCGCATTTATTCAGCGGTATTTCCTGGCTGCCACGCTGAGCAGCAACTACGGAATGTACGGTCCCGCTTACGAAAACATGCACTACCAAGCCGTTCCAGGCAAGGAAGAATACTGGGATTCGGAGAAATACGAGATCAAAAATCACGTATGGGATACTCGCGGCAAGCTGAAGCAGGTGATCAAGATGGTGAACGCTGCGCGGAAGTCGCATCCCGCTTTGCAAGACACGTTCAATTATAAAAAATGCGCTGTAGATAACGAGCGCCTTATGACAAGGCAATAAAGCTGCCAACGATCATTTGCTGTGCATTGTAAATATGGATGCCTACTACACGCAGGCGGGTTGGGTTCAAGTGCCTCTTGCTGACTTAGGTATAGCCGCTGGTGAGTCTTATGTCGTTCAAGACCTGATCACCGAAGTGTCCTACACCTGGAGAGGTGAATTCAATTTTGTTGAGCTTAACCCACACGGATTGCCTTTTCACTTCTTTAAGATCGTAAAAGGATGAGCAATCATACCTTAACCATATCGAAGTCTTGGAAAGAAATTTTTGCTGAAGGTCAAGCCTCGGAGGAATTCGAAAAAATCCTTCCCGATTATTTGCACCAAATGCGCTGGTTTGGCGCAAAGACGGGAAACATCAAGCAATATTCGATTGAGAATGCGCTGACTTACAAGTTGCAAAATGGCCGAACGGCCCTTCATACTTTTGTAGAGATTGTATTTCAGACATCAAACACAGAAAATTACCTCCTTCCTGTAATCGCAGCAGAAGAGATGGAAGAGGCTGATGTGATTTGCGAAATTCACAACGAAGCAGGTGAGCGTCAAGCGTTTTTGATCGATGCTCTTTACGACTCGGCCTTTCGAAACGACCTTTTCTTCAATATTCAATCCGATCAGCCACTTGCCTTATCCATTGGAGAGTTCAGATTTTCCAGAGGAAATGTGCTCAATGCATCTATTACCGAATCCAACCTTTCTTCGGAACTTCTAAAGCTGGAGCAAGAGTAATTCATTCATTGTCTACAATGGAAG
>CALOFA010000022.1:0-12668 GCA_942492545.1 uncultured Cryomorphaceae bacterium
GAAGCAAACTCTAAATCTTTGAAATCCGACTTGTCGGGTTTTGTAAAAATGGAACTTCCGGCAGGTGATGAACCTATTGAAGTTTTGCTTTACGAGCAGAGCATCTTTACTAGCGATGCCAAAATTTCAACAAGCGAAGCGCCTGATGTAAACTTAGCTTTGCCTGATGTTAAATTTTACCGAGGTATTGTGGTAGGTGAAGAGCATTCGCTTGTGGCAATGACCATTTCAGATGATGAAGTTAATGGATTGGTATCTTATGGTGCCGAAACATATGTAATAGGAAAAATCAAGGATTCTAAAACCAACACTCATGTTTGGTACAAAGATGAAGACCTTCTCCTTGATGAGACCTTCTCTTGTGAAGCTATTCCTTCAGAGGATCACGATGAATCGCCAAAAGCAGATCCTTTCGGAAGTCCTAAAACCACACAATGTGTAAGAATGCGCATTGAAATTGACAGCGATATTGTTGCTGACTTCGGAGGAAGCGTAGGAGCAACGAACTATACCACAGCACTCTTCAACCAAGTAGTAACTCTATTTGCAAATGATGATATTGACATTGCTGTTTCAGAAATTTTCGCCTTCGTAGGTTCCAGCCCTTATTCGGGAAGTCTTAGCAATAGGCTCAATCAAATGACTAATAACTCCCCCAATGCTGATTTGACGCAATTGATCACAGGTGCCGGAGGCGGAGGTATAGCTTACCTATCCGGACTTTGCTCTTCATCCACAGGTGTTAGTGTTTCAGGAATTTTTGGATTTTTCAGTAATGTACCCAGCTATTCTTGGGACGTAAATGTGACGGCGCATGAAATTGGCCACAACCTTTCTTCTCCTCACACTCATGCGTGCTCTTGGAATGGAAACAATACTGCAATTGACGGATGCGGACCTCAAGCCGGATACAGCGAAGGCTGTTCAGGCCCTATCCCATCTAACGGCGGTACAATAATGAGTTATTGCCACTTACTAAGTACAGGTGTTAATTTCAACTTGGGTTTTGGACCTCAGCCAACAACAAGGATGACGAATTACATTAACTCGCGTTCTTGCTTGGGAACAACCTGTGTTACCCAGCCACCGGTGGAATGCGAAAATGAAAGCTTAACGCTCACCATAGCGCTAGACCAATATCCCGGAGAAACAACTTGGGAAATCACCAGCGGATCAACTGTTCTTGCTTCAGGAGGACCATATGCAAATCAATTTACAACCGTAGTGGAAGACATCTGCCTTCCCGTTGATTGCTATGACTTGACTTTCTTTGATTCATTCGGAGATGGTATTTGCTGTGGATTTGGAACGGGAAGTTACAACTTGACCGATGCTGCCGGTACGGTGCTTGCCTCAGGTGGAGAATTCTTGGACAACGAGACCTCATCGTTTTGTTTGGCTGATCCTGCTGCTTGTGACTTTATCAACTTTAATGAATATTCTGTGTCTTCCTACATCCCTGCAAGAGACAATGGAACTTGGGCTATTCAAGAAGGAGGAACGGCAATTTTCTTAGAAAACAATTCGTTGAAATACATCCCTATTAATTACGATGTAACTCCAAACACGAAGTTGTCTTTCGAATTCAGAAGCACAGTTCAAGGCTCGATTCATGCTATTGGTATGGAAAACAATACGAGCCTTACCCTTCCCGCGCTATTCCAATTGCATGGTACACTGAATAATCCAAATGTGATCTCTGACTTCAATAACTACTCAGGATCAGCGTATCAATCCTATGTGATCAATCTTGGGAGCTACTACACAGCGAACAACTTGGCTCTTGTGGTGGTTTCAGCGAACGTGAACGGAACACCGGGAAACAACTCTTACTTCCGAAACATCAGATTGTATGAAGGCGATGCCTGTGGCAGCGCAGCTTCTCCTCAAGGATTATCATCTGCATCCGCAGATGGTGACTTTGTGTTATTCCCAAATCCAACAAGAGATCACGTAGAATTAACTTCTATGTCGGGAATTGACATTCAGACGATTCAAGTGTTCAGCATTACCGGTGCTCTCATTGATCAGATCGTGGTAAACGGCCCTAGAGGTATGTTGGAATTCTCTGACAAGTCTCAAGGTATCTATTTGATAAAATGGACAGATGCGAACGGTCAAAACCATCAAGAAAGATTGGTTAAGACACAGTAATCAATTCTGATTTAAAAACTGAAGCCGGATTTCGATCCGGCTTTTTTGTGCCCTAAAAATTCCTCCTTGATTCATTACCTTTGCGGCAAATTTCTAAGCTTAAACCACCGTACATGAAAAATCATTCAGTTAAAGTTTATCCATCTAAAGCAAACCTTCCAAAAGAAGAACAATTGGCTTACAAACTGGCCAAAATGGTAACCGATGACGTAGCGATCAGCGATGAAGTTGAGGATATGGTTATCAACCGAATCATCGACAATGCTTCCGTAGCTATAGCTTCTGTTAATCGCACACCGGTGGTTAATGCAAGAGCTCAAGCTTTGTGTCATAAACGAACTGATAAAGGCGCCAACATCTTTGGTATGCCGAGAGATTTTAAAGTTCACGCAGAATGGGCCGCTTGGGCCAACTGCGTTGCCGTGAGAGAATTGGATTACCACGACACATTCCTCGCCGCAGATTATTCACACCCGGGCGATAGCATTCCGGCAGTAATCGCTGTGGCGCAACAAATGGGAAAAAGCGGAAAAGATATCCTTAGAGGGATCGTTGCTGCCTACGAAGTGCACGTCAATTTGGTAAAAGCCATTTGCCTGCACGAACACAAAATCGACCACGTTGCTCACCTTTGCCCGGCACAAGCGGCAGGAGTTTGTGCTCTTCTCGGTTTGGATACTGAAACGACTTACCAAGCCATACAGCAAGCACTCCACGTTTCGGTTTCGACACGTCAAAGTAGAAAAGGAGAAATTTCGAGCTGGAAAGCTTACGTTCCCGGTCACGGCGCAAAGCTTGCCATCGAAGCTGTGGACAGAGCCATGCGCGGAGAGAAAAGCCCCTCTCCCATTTACGAAGGAGAAGACAGCGTAATTGCCTGGGTGCTCGATGGCCCCGATGCACATTACACCATTCCACTTCCCGAGGCCGGTGAAGAGAAAAGAGCGATTCTCGAAACGTACACGAAAGAACACTCAGCCGAGTACCAATCGCAAGCATTGATTGATCTGGCTGCGCGAATGAAGGAAAAAATCAAGGACTTTTCGCAAATTGAAAGTATACTGATTGAGACTTCACACCACACACATTACGTGATCGGAACGGGATCAAACGATCCGCAAAAATTCGATCCGCACGCAACACGCGAGACGCTTGATCACAGTATCATGTACATCTTTGCCGTGGCGCTGGAAGATGGTACTTGGCATCACGAACTTTCGTATGCTCCCTCGCGCGCTCAGCGACCTGAGACCGTCGAGCTTTGGAAGAAAATCTCTACTGTTGAAAAGGAAAAGTGGACGAAACTTTATCATGACATTGATCCCGACAAAAAAGCCTTTGGTGGCAAGGTGATCATCACCATGAAAAATGGCGAGGTGATAGAAGACGAAATCGAAAGAGCGAATGCACACCCTGCGGGAGCTCGTCCTTTCGTGCGGCCGAATTACATCGGGAAGTTTGACATGCTGACCGAGAAGCTAATCACAAAAGAAGAAAGAGATCGCTTCATTGCAGTAGCCGAAAGATTGAAAGACCTCTCTCCTGCTGAAGTTATTGATTTGACGGTTGAGATGCCTTTCGACGAAGTGAAAGAGAACACTCCAAACACCAAAGGAATATTTTAATGATCATAAGCGATAAATCACCTGCTGATAAGAGGGCTGCGTTTAAACAAGCTTTGACTTCGGAAAGCTTCTTCAATTTCCGGAGCATACAACCCGATGGTAGCCATGCTCATCGAGCAAAAAGGCTTTGACGGCGTCTACGTTTCGGGAGCCGTAATGGCAAACTCTATGGGCCTTCCCGACATTGGGATGACCACCTTGACGGAAGTCTCTCAATTTGCTTCGGCCATTGCACGGGTTACTTCCCTTCCGGCTATCATGGATATCGACACCGGCTTTGGAGAGACCATGAGCGTGGCGCGAACCATCAAGGAGTTGACTTACCTAGGAATGGCCGGATGCCATATGGAAGACCAAATCAACCCGAAGAGATGCGGTCACTTAGACAATAAGGAACTGGTAGCGGTTGATGCGATGGTTCAAAAGGTAAAGCGCAGCGGCTGACGCGAAAACGACGAGAACTTCATTTTGATTGCTCGCACCGATGCCCGCGGAGTGGAAGGTTTGGACAAAGCCATTCGACCGAGCCAAAGCTTACGTCGATGCGGGAGCCGATATGATTTTTCCCGAAGCGATGAAAGACGAATCAGAATTTGAGGCTTTCCGAAAAGCGATAGATGTACCACTTTTGGCCAATATGACCGAGTTCGGCAAGTCACGCCTTTTGAATAAAACAGAACTGGAAAGCTTGGGTTACAACCTGGTGATCTATCCGGTTACCACCCAACGCCTGGCGATGCATGCCGTCGAAAAAGGTTTGGACATCATCACTGCCGAAGGCAGTCAAGAGAGTGCCCTCGATATGATGCAAACTCGAAAGAGGCTATACGAAGTGCTTCACTACGAAGACTACAATGCCTACGATAGTTCCCTTTATAACTTCAAATTATAACCACCTACTTAAAAACACTTACACATGAGTGATAAAATAATTGCCCCAAAAGGTCTCGCAGGAGTAATCACCGACGAGACATCGATTTCTAAAGTAATGCCCGAAATCAATTCGTTGGTTTACCGAGGCTACAAGGTTCAGGATTTGGCAGAAGTATGCTCTTTCGAGGAAGTAGCTTACTTAATGACACACCCTGACTTACCAAACGCTGAGCAATTGGCTGATTTTGCCGGTAAGGAAAAAAGCTACCGCGATTTATCCGATGATTTACTCAAGGTCATCAAGATGTTTCCAAAGGAAGCTCACCCGATGGACACTTTGCGAACGGCGGTGAGTTTCATCGGGCATGGAAGATCCACGCATTTGGGACGATTCGCCAGAGACGAACATGGATAAGTTCATCGGCCTGTTGGCGAAGATCCCTACTGCGATTGCAGCGGCATACCGCCATTCGAAAGGACTGGATTTCATCGCACCTGACAAGGAGCTATCGATCAGCGAGAACTTCTTCCATATGTGTTTTGGGAAAGTCCCTGCTAAGGAAGTCGTGAAAGCTTTTGACGTTTCATTGATCCTTTACGCAGAGCACAGTTTCAATGCTTCCACCTTTGCTACTCGTGTAATTACTTCTACCACCAGCGATATGTACAGTGCGGTAGTTGGTGGAATCGGTGCTTTGAAAGGCCCGCTGCACGGAGGAGCCAACGAGCAGGTAATGCACATGCTCAAAGAAGTAGGCGAGCCGAGCAAAGCCAAAGAGTGGATGTTGGAAGCTTTGGCAGAGAAGAAAAAAGTAATGGGATTCGGACACCGCGTTTACCGCAAGGGCGACTCGCGTGTACCTACCATGAAAAAGTACACGGAAAAAATGGCGGATTTCACCGGCGAGAAAAAGTGGTTAGAGATTGCCAATATTTTGGAAGAAACGATGGTTTCTGAAAAGAACATCTACCCGAATCTTGACTTCCCTGCAGGCCCAGCGTATTATATGATGGGATTTGAAATCGACATGTTCACACCCATATTCGTAATGAGCCGTGTGACGGGATGGTGCGCCCACATCATGGAGCAACAAGCCAACAACCGAATTATTCGCCCGCTAAGCGAGTACATCGGTGAGACTGAAAAATCGGTTAAAGAATTGTCTGCGCGATAATAAAGAGAACTTACTTTTTTTGAGAATAAATATAGATGGCCCCTTATTGGGGCCATTTTTTATTGATTATCTATCTATTCTTTACCTATTTTGTGGAAGTGAAAAAGCACCGCAAACTTCGATTGGCGATTTTGATATTACTGGGACTGGTCATAGTTATTGGCACGTCAGCCGTTCTTTATTTAAACGCTCATCTGGAAGATCTTCTCAGAGAGCAAATTAAACTTCATACAGAAGAAGACTTTGATATCGACTTCAAAAGTATTTCCATCAATGCCTTAACTCAATCAGCAGAAATTGATGAAGTTGAGGTATTCAAAAGTGATTCAGGAATCGTTGCATGGAGTGCCAGAGTGGAGCAACTGATTATCAAAGAGCTCTCTGTAATCTCTCTGATTCGCAGTGAAGGGGTTAAAATAGATTCTATCATCCTTTATGGTGTGGACGCTATTTTAAATGAAAACCCAAAAAATGGAACAAATAAGGAGAGCATTTCTGTTGAAACTGAATTGAAACAAAAGCCACCACTTCAGGTGAATGGCATCCGTATCTCTGCGGGAAATTTTGACTACGATCCGCCGGGACCCACAGAAGTGTCAGGGCGTTTTAGCTTTTCGCTCAGCGATTTTCGAAGAGATTCATCCGCGGCTATAGACCTTAAGGCTCAGTTTTTTGAACTCGCAATTCGCTATCCATTTGGATAAGCTGATTTCGGAAGACTCTCTTTATTCAGTTGATATTGGATCCATTCGCAAACCGCACGGAGACAGCCTGTTTATTGATAGTCTTTCTCTTTCCCCTACTCTATCTTTGGGAGCGTTTACGAAGTATTATGGTTGGAACAAAGGAATGCTCGAAGCGCATATTCCTGAAATTAAGACGAGAGTAGACCTAACTAGTTTTCCTGATTCTATTCGAATTCCTTTTTGCTCGGTAAAACAGGCTCAACTCCATGTAAATAAGGATAACCGTTGGCCATTTCCTGACCGAGTCACTTTAATGCCTCAAGAGATGCTTTCCCAGTTGCCATTCAAATTTAGGCTGGATTCCCTTGCAATTACTGAGGCTGAGGTGATCATAAATTTAATTCAAGAAAATGGCAAGGAAGCATCGTTGAATATTCAAAACGCTGATGCCACTGTGGCAGTACAAAATATTAATGAGGCAGAACCCGCCCTCATTTTAAACGCAAGACATTCGTTAATGGGAAAAGCCTCGGGAGGAATTGAAACAACCTATTATTTCGGAGATGACTCACCTTTTGTTTGTTCTATTATGATGGAAAATAGCAAACTTGATTTGATGAGTGAATTCCTTCAAAAAGCTATCGGTATAGAAATTAAGGCGGGAGAGTTAAACCGACTGAATCTAGATATGATAGGAAACAAGTATAGCTGTTCGGGAGAATTAATTTTCGAATATCGCGACCTTTCAATTGCAGCAGTAGACAAGGAGACGGGAGAAGAGAAGAAAATGTTGAATGCCTTGGCGACCGTTTTAGGGGGCTTGGTATTTTGGAAAGATAATCCTGCACATGAAGAATACCGAAAGGGCACCTTCTTCGTTGAGAGAGATGTTCGAAAGGCCTTCATGGCTCAATGGTTTGAAGGGCTGGAAGCGGGTATTATTAATGTGGTGGCGAAAATTGACCCTCTTAAAGCCAGAGGCAAAACTGAAAAGGGCAATCATGAGCACAAGCATAAGAAGAAAAAGTAAATTGAAATGAGCCAAACCCATTCTTTAGGTCAAAAAAAAGAACCAATATCCAGTAAAAAAGGGCTGCTTTCTCGAGGAAAGCAGCCCTTGCAATTTTTAGATATCAAAGAGCTAGAAAGCTCTCAAAAAGAATCTGATACTTTCGTAACCTTCTAGTCGCAATATGATGGCACGGTTGCGCGGCAAAATGGCTGGAACCGGAATGGTATTTATTCCTGAATAAATTCTTTCATTCACGGTAAGAAGCTCTTTTCCTTCTTCCGAGTAATAGGTAAAACTTACCACATGTTCTTCATCGGATGAGAACTGCAAGCACAGCCCCCCTTCGCATTTTACAAGCCCGATATTTGAAGTGATCCTACTCTGTTCAAAAAAGTCATCTGAAAGAGGTATCAGCTCGCATATGGAATCCAAATCACATTCGTTCATAAACTGGCAACCCGCCATGCTTATATATGGTAAGTCAAGTACTTCGAATGGATTGTCAGATTCGCAACTGCACTTATTAAGGTAGGAATACTCTCCTTCACCGAGCTCACAACATTGATTTGAGTAGTTCTCAAATTGGTACCGATACACCTCATCATATACCTCTGTATGATCAATTTCTTCTTTCAATATGGATGTTACAAACCTCACCTCGGCTGCATTGATATAATCTAAAACACAAGGATTGGTAGTATGGCCGCCATTGCAAAATGTAATCAGCTCGTGATAGATATCTGCCTCATCCATCACATCTGATATGTACTGGGGGCCATAGAAGGTTATTGTGGTATCGCTTGTCCCGTCAGGGAAAGAAACGCGCGCATCGCAAAGACCTTCGTCATTCACAAATGTCCGTTGTTCGTATGGAATAATTTGATCGCACGTTCCACAGATGATCTGCACGGGAACCTTCACAGGACTTAAGTCAAAACTTAATTGTGTTGGTTTGAAGATGGCCGCTGTTCGTGACATTACTCCTTTAATGCGCTCATAAGGAAATTCGTAATCATCGATAAAGACTCTTCCCGTCGAATGCAGAAGACCTCCGTCACCAAGTTCTACCAAGCCATCTTCTCCATCAACTTGATATTCATCTCCCGCGCCCAAATATGGCTCCCACTGCTCTTGGGTCATTCTGCTGGCAGCATGAAACCCTGCAGAACCTCCATAACTGAATCCGCTATAAAATATTGATTCTCCATCCACAGGTCTGCCGGCCAAAGGATTATCTTCAACCAATGGTTCGGGCAATAAGCTATCGTCGTATAGAAAACTAAAAGATCGCACTACGGCTGAAATATCTTGCGCAGCCAAATACAATGACTTTGTGTAGATGTAGCAATAATCTGCACCCAATCTATCAGAACGTATCGAAGGTATAACCACTACGTACCCCCTACGCGCCCATGCCAATCCGTTCGGCGCTGCACTGTCTTTATCTCCCTGTCCGGAATGAAGGATGACCACAACGGGAAGAGCAGTAATATCACCTCCCGAATATGCGAACGAAAGTGAGTCGTCAGGGAGATAAATATCAAATTTGCGCGAAACGGGAACTTCTTGACCGTTTCGATTTGTGATGACTGTATCCGTATCATAACGGAAAGTGAAAATATCAAGCTGATCTTCGGTGAGGATATCTTCCATCAGGAGATTACCGGTACTCACAGTATCGCCATCAATATTTGTAACGTAGCAAGTCTGATCCAGGAAGCCATAATCGGCCTGTCCCATTAGCTCTAGTCCTACATGTGAGAGCGACAACAATAAGACTATGATTATAAAATCTTTACGTATAATTCTTTTCATATGAATGAGTTAATGCTACAAGATTCAAACACGAAGTTAGTCTAAATCCATATTGGTAGCAATCTGTTCAACAAGGATTTCTGTACTTGAGAGAATCCTACACTTATCGAAGTTGAGGATGAGTCCGTGAATATTTAACCGCAAGGAAGAACTTCATTCATCATTCTATTTTTACGAATTTCACGGAGTGCTCCGAAAGGCCTTGAAATCTTACCAGGTAGACTGCGCCTTCTAAGTCGGAAATATCCAGTAGAAAACCGTTGAGAATTCCACCTTCCGGCTCTATGCTTTTACACAACTTACCTTTGACGTTATATACTTCAGCACTCTTCAATCCGCTAATGGGACTAGAAGAAAAAAACCGCACTTCGGTAGAAGCAGGATTCGGATAGGCTTGAAAAAAAGGCTCATCACCATTCAGTCCGAGATCAATTTCTATTTCGCTTAACGCCAATATCCTTCGATCAGGATCAAACTCCAGTGAATTGACAAGGAACTCTGTTTTGAAAAAATAAGTTTGGTCTTGAATAAGATTATCCACTACCACAGCTGGTATCTGATTCTTCACCAAGCAGTCGCAGCGGAATTGGCATTTCAAAAAAGTCTACCGAGGAGTGACTAAGTATCTGATTGATTCGCACAATCACTGCACCGTCGGCCTGAGCATAACGAATCTTATAGTTTGGAAAACCTTCACCATAATACCAATCATCAAAAAACTCCGAAAGATCCTTTCCCGAAGCCTCTTCCATGATTTGAATAAACTCATCAGTATGAGCATATGAGAATGAATGGTCCGGGTCGTTTAAATAGTTTCGGCAGCCTTCAAAAAAAGCCTCATCCCCTACAACCCACCTCAACATATGCAGGACATAAGCGCCCTTATTATAGCTGAGCCGTCCGTTAAAAATTCGATCCCGATCCAAGGTATCCGTAACAAAAACTGACCCATCAGGCTGACGAGTAATACTGGATATTCTGGCGGCTTTCCATTCATCAAACTCATCGGGCTTCAAGTATTCTATAGCTACTCCGTTCAAATACGTGGCAAAACCTTCGTTTTGCCATATATCAGACCAGCTCCCACAAGTCACCTTGTTGCCAAACCACTGATGTGCTAATTCATGAGCAGAGAGATTAAATGACAAGCCCGACATAGTACTCATTGTGGTGTGTTCCATCCCTCCGGGAATACTGGCCTGGGCATGCCCATATTTCTCAGAAGCATATGGGTATTCTCCGAAGAGATCAGAAAATAATTCCATCAATGGCACTATTTCCAATCCTCTATCCATTTCATCGTCTAACCTTTCCGGGTAAACATAATTTAATATTTCGACCGTATTATTTTCCAATTCAGCGTAATAGCTAAACTCAGCATAATTGGTAATGGCCATGGAAACCAAATAAGCAGGAATGGGAAAACGATGCACCCAAACATAGGTACTTGTTTGATCAGTATTTAGTACCACTTCTTCAAGGACTCCTTGAGACGCGGCTTTGTTTCCATCAGGAACGGTGATCTCTACCCTGATACTGTCGAGTTTATCATTCAGCGACATCTTACAGGGCCACCAATCTGCCGCGCCGAAAGGTTGAGAAAGTAGTCCATATCTCAGGGATACTATTTCCGTGAAATCCTTGATTAAAAGAGAGGTAATTGTTTTGCCTATTGCCCTGATATAAAATACGAACCTCATGGCTCAAACCACTTTGCAACAAATTGGATTTGATGAAAATGAGTTTTCCCCAGTAAAACCATAATCACCTACTTCTTCCCCATCTACCCAAACTCCGCATACATCAAGCCCTGAACTGAAATCAAAAACAATAGAGTCTGTCTGAGAAAATAGCTCAATAGCAATAATCACATCACCTTCAATTCGTCTTTGCCAAGGGTCAATCCTCCACTTGGTAAATCAGACATTTCAATCATACGATTGTCCTACCTCAGATGTGGCACTTTTTACATCAAGTTGACCGAATCGCCTTGACTCCATTTTGGAGATTTTTTCGATAGACCATTCTTCAACTTGAGCCAAGCAATGTACTTGTACAACCAGAAGTATTAATAAGAAGAACCCTTTGTGCATTTGGTTAATTTACATTAATATCAAGTAAAACCCGACGCGGATCAATTAATTTCAACATGAGATTAAAAACAGTTTCGTCGAATGATTATTGACTTTCATCGAAAAGACATCTAGCTTTGCAATCCTAACATAAATCTTAAATTCGCTATGCAAAAATTATCCCTTAAAAATTCCTTGCTAACAGCCATGGCAATCCTTTCAGGGTTAACCATGTTCAGCCAGGGGTTTGTACGCAGTTTTCATACTATTACGCGGATATTACCTATCCAAATGGAGGTGAACAAACAGATCTTTACTCGGTTCAACTAGAAGGAGAGAATGCCATATTAAGTCCCATCGGATCGCTTGAAGTTGGTGTTCACATTGCCTTTAACACAGAAAACGGATTGCTCTATGCAATTAATGACAACACAGGCGAGATAAGTATTGTAGATCCTATTACGGGAGATCTTATCTCTACAACCGAAGTAAGTCTTAATGTCGGTAAAGTAACCACTGCTGCATTTAATGCTGAAAACGTTCTGTTCTTAGGTTCTGAAAATGGTAGAATCTATGTAGTAGACGATCTAGCTTCTGATCCGATTGAAGTTTCAGTATACTCAGAAGGAAATAACATTTCAGGTGGAGACTTAACGTTTAGCGAAGCAGGAATTCTTTATCTGGCTTCTAAACCACAAGGAAAGTTTTATGAAGTAAATCTTCCTTTTTTCGCAAATGAGCAATTGGGGAATGTTAACTCTCAGGTAACCGGGATGGCTACATTAGAAGACGGCGAAGGAGTAATTGTATCGTCTAATGGCAATGATCAATTTCTTACTTATACTGTGAACGACGGATTTGCTGAGTCTGCGGCCTACAATGCTATCTTAAACGATGAGCCTTTTACACTCGGAAATGGCGACATGATCTCGGGTTGTTCAGAGCGCAGCACTTCAATAGAAGGATGTGATGATTACAGAACCTACTATGTGCTTCAATGCGCAAGGAACGGGTACTGATATTCTTTACGCAGTAGATTTGCTTGACATGGGCGGCTCGGTTCTTACCGAATTAGCGAGTTGTTGCCGACAACTTCTCACTGTGGGTGTAGGATCCAGCGGATTCGTCTACTTAGTAGAAGGAAGTACAGGTATTTTGAGAGCGTTCCAACCCATTCACTTCAGGAGTTGGAAAATGAAGTACAAATCAACGAGGATGGAAGAACAATCTCTCCGGAATTCCTGCCGTGGTTGTAG
>CALOFA010000023.1:0-46769 GCA_942492545.1 uncultured Cryomorphaceae bacterium
GCTGCATTAACACGAACGAGTCTGTTTACTGCGATAGAGTTGACATTGGTAAATGACCCGCCGATGTACAAATCGTTTCCATCCAAGAAGAAACTCTCCACTAAACCATTCATGTCACAATTGAAGTTCTGATCTACCGATAAGTTTGGTAGAATATGAGCCACACGATTGGTGGTTTCACCATTTATTGAAGTGAAAAAACCACCGATATACCAACCACCCGCTCCATCAGAAATATTGGCATAAACAGAAGAGTTCAAGAAGGGAGCATCACCTGTTGGAAGATTTGTATTGGGATCGATCAAAGAAACGTAAGAAGCAGAATAGCCGATTTCTGTGAAGCTACCTCCAACAAAAAGTGTGTCTCCTGATTTCTCGATTACCTCTACAGTTCCGTTGGTCGAAAGAGTTACGGGGTCTAAACTTTGTGAATGGCCAAAGTAGGCCGTTACAAGGCCGATTAGTAGAAAGGATAATTTTTTCATGGCGATTAGATTGGTGAATTGGTTAACGTTCTTTTGACTAAAAGCAAATCCGCTCGGGCAGTTAATGTTAGATTGTTTTACACGTGATTTTAATGGTTAGACGTATAAATATAGTAATT
Organism: uncultured Cryomorphaceae bacterium; assembly: GCA_942492545.1. Classification (GTDB taxonomy): domain Bacteria; phylum Bacteroidota; class Bacteroidia; order Flavobacteriales_D; family Cryomorphaceae; genus JAKVAV01. The sequence continues at coordinate 605 of CALOFA010000023.1, forward strand.
CATCGATACAAAACTACCTTCTTAGCAGTTAGAGTCAGTGCTCACTAATTCTAGTGAATTAGATCCAATGGTCTTTTTTTTCTAATGGCGAGAAAATCAGAACTGAATCACTCATTTTGGTGATCTGAGTTTTCGGAGGTTTGCCATATCTTTCGAGTCCTATGACTAGAGCTGATTCCCCTATTATCAGAGTTGCTGTTTTTGACGACAATGAAGAAAGACGCAAGAGCCTCAGATACCTCATTGGCATGTTGCCTGATATGGAGTTTGTCGGCGATTTTCCCGATGCTACAGAATCGGTGCGGAAAGTGAAGGAAACCAAGCCTGATGTTATCTTAATGGATATCGAAATGCCGGGTGTTACTGGTATTGAGGCAGTCACTGAAATCAAAAAAGCATTTCCTGAAGTTTCGATTCTGATGCAAACCATTTTCGATGATGAATCGATGATTTTCGATGCGCTGAAAGCAGGAGCTTCAGGCTATTTATTAATAAAGGGGACTCCCGATAAAGTCATAGAAGGAGTGAGGGAAGCATATCATGGCGGTGCGCCAATGAGTCCTGCCATTGCTTCAAAGGTTTTGAACTTTTTTAGGAATATGCCTGTTCCCGCGAAAGCGGAAGAAGAGATCGAGACTCCCGATTATGGCCTTACCGCAAGGCAGAAGGAGATCCTTACAGAACTGGTGAAGGGAAACAGCTATAAGATGATCGCGGCATCAATGAATATCTCGTACAATACCGTGAATACACATATACGTCATGTATACGAGAAACTCCACGTTCATTCTTTGGGTGAAGCTGTAGCCAAAGCGCTGAAAGAAAGAATCGTTTAGACTTCTTTAGAAATTGTTCGGGCCTCGTATCTTTCACATGTGAAAAAGGGTTTCTTCCACTTTGTATTCGTTTTACTCTTCATTGCTTTTGTCTCAGAGAGTTCATCTCAAGTGATTGTGCACGAGAGTATAGAAGATTCGATTCAGATTTCAGAGATAACCTGCTTTATCGATCACACCGGAGACTTAACCTTGGATGAAGTGCTTGCAGAATTGTCGTTTGACAATTCTCTTGAAGAGGCAAGCGAGTATATCGCTAAGCAAAATACAAAGAGACAGTTCTGGTTCAAATTCAAGGTAAAAGCAATCGACTCAATTACTGCGCCGATTGCAGTTTCCATTCTTAGTTATTCTAGTGTTTCTGTCTTTGTGCGAAGCGATGGAAAGACCATACGAGAAAAGAAAGTAGGCTCTGCAGACATCGGCAATTATTACTTCGAAGACTACAATCAGAGGGTAGTACCCGTACTGGTATCGAGGGATTCTTCCGAAATAGTTGTGGCGGTCAGAAACAATTCTAAAATATCGAAGTCGCGTTTATTTTACGCTCTTCTTGGCACACAAAAATACTTTGATGAGACGAAGATGAAGTACAGGCCAAGTAAAGGCGGGGAAGGGTACTTGTTTTTGCTTTTTTGTGGGATATTGCTTTTTCAGTGTTTGTATGTGCTCATTCAGTGGTACTTGGTAAGGAAGAGGGTATACTTTTATTATGTCCTGTACATTTTCTCAGTTTTTTCTTACTACTACTTGCGGTTTAGTGCATTTTATTCAGAAAACAGGGCATGGGCAATAGTCGATGCGGCCGACATGCACGACTTCAATCACATATTGTTAATCGTTCCTTCCATTTTTTATGTGCTATTTGCAAGTGCATTTGTGGATTTACGCACCCGTGATAGGAAACTATATCGGGTGCTCAATGTCCTTGATTGCCATTTTGACTGTTGTGTGTAATTGCTCAATTTCTATTGCTTTCCTTTCCGAATGATTTTGACAAGTTAACCCCTGTTACCATTGCATTGATCGTGCAGGTACCGGTGAATATTTACGCACTTGTTCGAATTGCACAACAAAGACGGCGAATAGCTTGGTTTCTGGTAGTTGGAAGTGCCATAGCATTCTTATCGCATCTTCTTGCCAATATGTTACCCCTGGTTTTTTCAGTTCCAGCTTTATAATAACACCACTCGAAATCACGATGATCGGAGTGATTATAGAAGTGATCATATTCAACAGTGGTTTGCTTTTTAAAGCAAAAGAGGCTGACCTGGAAAGAATAGAAGCTCAGAATTCTTACATCCGTGAGCTTAAAAGCAGACAGTCCATTCAAGCAGAATTCGCAGAAGTGCGAGATAAAATAAGCAGTGACCTTCACGACGATGTAGGTAGCTCACTAAGTAGCATAGGGATTTACAGCTACGCCGCCAAGGAGAGCTTACTTTCGGGAAAGACAGAGCAGGCAGCCGAATTGTTGGAGAATATCAAACGCAATGCCGAGGAGACGCTCAACGCGATGAGTGATTTGGTTTGGGCCACCAATCCTCTCAACGATTCCAACGAAAAATTAATTGAACGAATTCGCTCTTTCGGATATGAAATTCTGAGTGCTCGTGATTGCGTTTTCAAAGTGCATATTGATGAAGGGTTTTATCAAATCGCATTAAATCAGGCGCAGCGCAAGAACTTGCTGCTCATCTTGAAAGAGGCCATAAATAATTCGGCTAAATATTCTCGTGCTACTCAAGTGCACCTCAATATAACCGTTCAATCGAATTCATATACCGTCGTGATTTCTGATAATGGTGTTGGATTTGATTCACAAGTTGTGTCTCAAGGAAATGGTATGAATACCATGAGAAAAAGAAGTACCGAACTCGGAGGTACATTCGAGATTCATTCTACAGGCTCAGGGACTGAGATTAAAATTCTCATAGACAAATAAAAAGCCCTGCCGAATTTTCGACAGGGCTTTTATGTGTGCTTGAATTATTATCGCGCGATTAGAATCTTCGAAAATTTGGTTTCTATTCCATTGGTCATTCTCACTAGATAAACTCCATTTGGCAGACCTTCTCCTTCGAATTCCATGCGGTAAGTTTGATCTGATAAAGCCTCTTGGTTAAATAAAGTCTGTATTGATCTTCCGCTTAGATCAAAAACTTCAATTGAGGTTCTGACGGTCTCATTTGTCTCGAAAGTGATTTGAGAGAAACCTGTAGTAGGATTTGGTGCCACAGAAAAAAGTGGCTGCCAACCTGTTTGCAACTCATAGTTCGAGGCATTTGCTCCGGTACAATCTATTCTGTTTACTTCAATAGGGTTTGATAGGTCAAAGCAATCTCCCGAAAGATCACCTGCGCTTGCACCTACGGCAGCACCTTCAAGTTCTCCGCTCCAGCTCAAGTGCCAGATCAAGCAAACGCCAACGCCTGCTCCGTCAAGATCAAAAGGAGGTCCGGCAGGAAGGTCGAGGAGGAAGGTCGAGGATGTTTAAATCAGCATCGGTGATTACCCAAGCCATGTTTTGTCCTGTTTCACCTTCGAGTGTTACGTTGATCGGATCACCAATTCCGTCGCCCACGCAAATGGTGGTTTCGTCGTCAGTAGAAATTTCTCCACCGTTTGTGAAGTACTCCGTCACAGGCACAGGATTGGAAAGCTCGAAGCAATCTCCTGTGAGGTCATTGGCGTTTAAGCCGACTTCAGCTCCTTCTATTTCGCCATCCCAACTCAAGCTCCAGAAAAGGCAAGTTCCGTTACCTGGAATCCCTTCTAAGTTGAACTCAGGATCTTCAGAAATGAGAATGATTTCACCATCAAGCCACGTCACAACGAAAACTTGATTTTCTCCTTCGGCACCTTCTACTTGAAGTGTAAAGGTGTCATCGATTCCATCGCTTTTGCAAACAGTCGTCGGACCATCTACAGTGAGTTCGCCGCCTACAGCCGTGCATGTATCACACTCCTCACGCGTTACTTCAATCGGGTTTGATAGGTCAAAGCAATCTCCAGAAAGATCTCCTGCGTTTGCACCTACAGCAGCACCGTTTAGTTCTCCGCTCCAGCTCAAGTGCCAGATCAAGCAAACGCCAACGCCTGCTCCGTCAAGATCGAAAGGAGGTCCGGCAGGGAGGTCGAGGATGTTCAAATCAGCATCGGTGATTACCCAAGCCATGTTTTGTCCTGTTTCACCTTCGAGTGTTACGTTGATCGGATCACCAATTCCGTCGCCCACGCAAATGGTGGTCGGATCTTCGGTGGAGATTTCACCTCCGTTAGCAACATATCGCGTTACTTCAATCGGGTTTGAAAGATCAAAGCAATCTCCCGAAAGATCTCCCGCGTTAGCACCCACAGCAGCACCTTCGAGTTCTCCGCTCCAGCTCAAGTGCCAGATAATGCAGAGGCCTTCGCCGGCACCTTCCAAATCAAATGGAGGTCCTAATGGCAAATCAAGGATATTTAAGTCACCGTCAGTGATTACCCAAGCCATATTTTGTCCGACTTCTCCTTCTAATGTTACGTTGATCGGATCAGCTACACCATCCAGTGCGCAAATAGTCGTTGGGTCATTCGTAGAAATCTCACCACCATTGGTAAAGTACTCCGTTACAGGCACAGGATTGGAAAGCTCGAAGCAATCTCCTGAGAGGTCATTAGCGTTTAAGCCGACTTCAGCTCCTTCTATTTCACCATCCCAACTCAAGCTCCAGAAAAGGCAAGTTCCGTTACAGGAATCCCTTCTAAGTTGAACTCAGGATCTTCAGAAATAAGAATGATTTCGCCATTGACGAAAGTCGCTACGACAACTTGGTTTTCTCCTTCGGCACCTTCTACTTGAAGCGTAAAGGTGTCATCGATTCCATCGCTTTTGCAAACAGTGGTCGGACCATCTACGGTGAGTTCGCCGCCCACAGCCGTGCATGTATCACACTCCTCACGCGTTACTTCAATCGGGTTTGAAAGGTCAAAACAGTCACCAGAAAGATCACCTGCGTTTGCACCTACGGCAGCACCTTCGAGTTCTCCGCTCCAGCTCAAGTGCCAGATCAAGCAAACGCCAACGCCTGCTCCGTCAAGATCGAAAGGAGGTCCGGCAGGGAGGTCGAGGATGTTTAAATCAGCATCGGTGATTACCCAAGCCATGTTTTGTCCTGTTTCACCTTCGAGTGTTACGTCTATCGGATCACCAATTCCGTCGCCCACGCAAATGGTGGTCGGATCTTCGGTAGAGATTTCACCTCCGTTAGCAACATATCGCGTTACTTCAATCGGGTTTGAAAGATCAAAGCAATCTCCGGAAAGATCCCCCGCGTTAGCACCCACAGCAACCCTCCGCTCCGCTCCAGCTCAAGTGCCAAAGATAATGCAGAGGCCTTCGCGCACCTTCCAAATCAAATGGAGGTCCTAATGGCAAATCAAGGATATTTAAGTCACCGTCGGTGATTACCCAAGCCATATTTTGTCCGACTTCTCCTTCTAATGTTACGTTGATCGGATCAGCTACACCATCCAGTGCGCAAATAGTCGTTGGGTCATTCGTAGAAATCTCACCACCGTTGGTGAAGTACTCCGTTACAGGCACAGGATTGGAAAGCTCGAAGCAATCTCCTGAGAGGTCATTGGCGTTTAAGCCGACTTCAGCTCCTTCTATTTCACCATCCCAACTTAAGCTCCAGAAAAGGCAAGTTCCGTTACCTGGAATTCCTTCTAAGTTGAACTCAGGATCTTCAGAAATGAGAATGATTTCGCCGTTGACGAAAGTCGCTACGAAAACTTGATTTTCTCCTTCGGCACCTTCTACTTGAAGCGTAAAGGTGTCATCGATTCCATCGCTTTTGCAAACAGTGGTCGGACCATCTACGGTGAGTTCGCCGCCTACAGCAGTGCAAGTATCACACTCTTCACGAGTAACTTCAATAGGGTTTGATAGGTCAAAGCAGTCACCAGAAAGATCTCCCGCGTTAGCACCTACGGCAGCACCTTCAAGTTCTCCGCTCCAGCTCAAGTGCCAGATCAAGCAAACGCCAACGCCTGCTCCGTCAAGATCGAAAGGAGGTCCGGCAGGAAGGTCGAGGATGTTTAAATCAGCATCGGTGATTACCCAAGCCATGTTTTGTCCTGTTTCACCTTCGAGTGTTACGTTGATCGGATCACCAATTCCGTCGCCCACGCAAATGGTGGTTTCGTCGTCAGTAGAAATTTCTCCACCATTCGTGAAGTACTCCGTCACAGGCACAGGATTGGAAAGCTCGAAGCAATCTCCTGAGAGGTCATTGGCGTTTAAGCCGACTTCAGCTCCTTCTATTTCACCATCCCAACTCAAGCTCCAGAAAAGGCAAGTTCCGTTACCGGAATTCCTTCTAAGATTGAACTCAGGATCTTCAGAAATGAGAATGATTTCGCCGTTGACGAAAGTCGCTACGAAAACTTGATTTTCTCCTTCGGCACCTTCTACTTGAAGTGTAAAGGTGTCATCGATTCCATCGCTTTTGCAAACAGTGGTCGGACCATCTACGGTGAGTTCGCCGCCTACTGCTGTGCACTCGCTATCTGAAGAACTCAAGCTACCGGCCTCCAAAAGCAAAGCGCTGTCGAATAGAGCATCGCTTCCATCAGCAATGACCCATCTTATGCTGTAAGTTTCACCCGGTGTTACTGTGATCTCTGCGCTTAAAACTACAGTGCGGCCATTGTACTCATAGTTAAGGCCATCAGTATTATCGACGTACAGCGGGCTATTGTCCAGACCTCCTTCAGGACAGCCTTCTTCACTCCAAACGCCACCTGCATTTCCGTCATTAATGGTGTTTGAAGTAACCAATAGATCAGTGCCGGGAACCAAAGCAATATTTTGATTGTCGTACTCGCCGCCGTTAATAAATACGGCCATAACATCAGAGAATGGAGAGCATACATAGGCGTTATAGTCTTCCGATGCGAAGAGGTACGAGAAGCTGATGGTATTTCCTTCTGCCACAAAGTCGGCCGCAAGTGAAACTGCGTCATTCGTTGACTTGTCTGCCAGCGATTCTAAGTCTTCATCGCCCGGTGTACCATTGACAGTGGTTGTGGCAATAGTATTGTTTGGACCCGCTGCGTCCGTTACCACTCCTGTAGAGAGGATTACTCCTTGGCTTTCGCCAAAGTCGGCATTTACATAAGTGCCTGAGGCTCCTTCCGCTCCGATTAGGGTGGCGTTGGAGTATGTCAAATTACCGTTGTCGTTTAGGAAGAGGTCAATCAATTCATTTGCATCCGATGACTCGGTTGCTGAGAGTTGAGCAAACCCTGTATTTACCAAAAGACAACCCACTAGTATTCCGAAGAATTGGGTAAAAATTCGTTTCATGTTTGGTTTTGATTAGGATTTATTGTTCAAGAAGGTTGATGTCAGAGATGGTATCGTTCCAATCGGAAACAGTCCATTGCGGTTTTCTGCTGATTTGTAAGAATACCGTTGCCGTTGTTCCGTCCGCATTGGGTCGGAACATGATTAAGTCGGTGTTTTTCTCAGAGAAGAATTCCACTGCCTCTTCGATTGAATTCAGTTCCAGAGAGGAAATGTCGAGTGAATAGACTTCTTTCAGATTGGCAGAGGGAATTTCAAAAGTTCCATTCTCTTGGATGGTCAGGGAATTTTCAGCTTGGCCAAATAAGGCAAAACTTGAAAGAACCATGCAAGCCATGAACATAGTCTTTAGTGTTTTCATAATAAGGCGATTAACATTAGGTTTTTGGCTGCTCCGATTTTCGGAGAGGGTTTTGTTGTGCATACAATAGTAACTACATCTAAGAGCTATTTTGACAAACAGTCGTCAAAAAAATGAACAATGTCGTTTTCTTAACAAGCTGGTATTTAAGATGTTTTTTTAGCGGAAGATGGGTAGGGAAAAATCAGCTGAATTTGTCCTTGGCTAAATTGAGCCAAGACAATGCTGAACCACTCAAAAGTTGCTCTTTGAGGGTTTCGTCATAGGGCATGGAGTGAATGAGTTGTCCCGGTTGAAGCTCTCCTAAAGGAAATGGATAGTCGGTCCCTAAGGCTATTCTGTCGGCTCCCATCAACTTCACCACGTAATCCAGCACATTTGGGTCGTGAACCAAAGAATCGATCCAAAACTTGCCGAGGTAGTCTCGCGGATTAACAGCATTGTCAACGGCGCAAAGGTCAGGTCGAACATTAAAGCCGTGCTCCACGCGGCCCACGGTAGCGGGAAAAGAACCTCCGCCATGAGCAAAAGCTACTCTCAGTTTTGGCAATTTTTCAAATACACCGCCAAATATCATGGAGCAAATGGCCAGCGATGTTTCTGCAGGCATTCCCACCAACCAAGGCAACCAATACCGCTCCATCTTACTTTTGCCCATCATATCCCAAGGATGAATGAAGACAGACATGTCTAAATCTTGACAGGCTTCGAAAACGGGAAAAATATTTGGATCATTGAGATTCCAATCATTTACGTGAGAGCCAATTTCTACACCGGCTAAGCCTATTTCCTTGCACCTCCGCAATTCTTGGATAGCTAGTTCAGGATCTTGCATGGGCAAGGTTCCCAAGCCGATAAATCGCTTTGGGTATCGATCGACAATCTCAGCGATATGATCGTTTAAGAAACGAGAAACCTGAAGGCAGTCTTCGGGTTTGGCCCAATAGCTAAACATGACAGGCACTGTGCTGAGCACTTGTACATCCACATGGTGTTCATTGCACTCTTTCATGCGGGTTTCAGCATCCCAGCAGTTGTCTTCTACTTCACGAAAGAATTTATTGTCCATCATCATCCTGGCACGACAAGGCATGTGATGGTCCAGGTGTATAAAACCACCGTATCCGAAACGCTCCCGAAAGGAGGGAATATTCTCGGGGAGAATATGCGTGTGGATATCAATGGTGAATATTTCCATTCAGGAATCTGGTTGCGTAGTCTTTCGCAAAGTAAGTTAAAATAATATCTGCTCCCGAACGCGCTATGCTGAGAAGCATCTCGTCAGCTGCTTTTGCTTCGTCCAGCCAGCCTTTTTCGGCAGCAGCCTTGATCATGGCGTACTCGCCGCTTACGTTATAAGCCGAGATGGGTAGTGAGCTGAATTCCTTTAGTTTGGCTATAATATCAAGGTAACAAAGAGCGGGTTTTACCATTAAAAAGTCCGCACCTTCTTCCTCATCCAAGAGAGCTTCTCGCAAAGCTTCTTTGGAATTGGCGGGATCCATTTGATAGGTTTTCTTGTCTCCGAATTTAGGAGTAGAATCCAAAGCATCTCGAAAAGGGCCGTAATAAGCACTGGCGTATTTGGCAGTGTAAGACATGATGGAAACTTCGGTATATCCGTTTTCATCAAGTGCTGTTCTGATTTCCCCAACTCGCCCATCCATCATGTCGGATGGACCGATGATGTCAATACCCGCTTGCGCCTGTGCTACCGACATCTTTGACAAGATGGGTAGTGTTTCGTCGTTCAAGATTTTTCCGTTTTCGACCAAACCGTCGTGCCCGTCGGAGCTGTATGGGTCCATGGCCACATCGCTCATCAAAACCGCTTCCGGAAAGCACTCTTTGATGGATCTTATTCGGTGGAGGTAGAAGTTTTCTTCTGCCCATGAGTAAGATGCGGTTTCATCTTTGAGTTCTTCCGCTACAGCGGGAAAGAGAACGAAAGCGTTGATTCCAACCTTCAGTGATTCTTCGATTTCTCTGAGCAATTCTTTCTCACCCAGTTGAGCTTGGCCGGGCAATGATGCGATGGGGTTGTACGCCGATTTATCAGCAGTGATAAACAGCGGGTAGATCAATCGATCGGGAGTCAATCGAGTTTCTCTCACCAGACTGCGAATCGCAGGCGACTTTCGGTTTCTTCTGGGGCGATTAACCATTTTGGTCGTACATGTCTATAGTGATCAACAATCCTTTTATTTGCGCAGCCACTTCATCGAGCCTTTCTTTAAGAGCCACTTGGAGTTCCAAAATTTCTTTGTCGCTCATTCCTGCGGCTATTTCTTCTTTCATAGGGTCGTGACTATGGTGATGCTCTCCAACGTGTTTGTGCTCATAGCCCGGCACTGATACTACCGATTCTTCCCAAGAGGCCAAAGCCCGAAAGCTCTTGTCAATGCTGCGAATCATCGCATCATAAGCTGATTTTTTGTCCTTGTCAGAAATGCCTGCTTCCAATTCTGCCGTCACTCGGGTCTTAACCTGTGTCAAAGCGGAATAAATGGAATCGTGCCTGGTCATGATTTCTTCATGAATTGCAGCAGCTTCTTTTATGGTTCGGTTTTGACCACGATCTGAATCTCCACAACTTGCCATCACGGCCAATCCCAAAATAAAAATGATAATCCAACGCATATTAACTTTCTGTTTTTTCTGTTTTTCCTTTTTTAGGAATCGGGTCATATCCATGCGATCCCCAAGGGTGACATTTTGAAATACGCTTTATACCCAACCAGGTTCCTTTAAACGCGCCCCATTCATTAATGGCCTCAATCGTATAGCTGGAGCAAGTAGGCGTGAACCTACAGTTGGCACCTAACCAAGGCGAAATGGCAACTTGATAAATTCGGACGAATCCAATAAAGACTTTGTTGAGCACTTTCATGCGGCTGCAAAAATAGGCATTCCTTAAAGCTTGAAGGTGTGATCAACGTCATTTTTAATGAGTTGTTATTTAGGTAGTCCCTAATTAGTTCGGCGTAGTGAAGTCAGATTGGTAAATGGATAGTTGAATAAGTCAAGTAAGATCAGCAGGTTAATAGTTTGGTGAAGCGAAGCTAATTCCTTTGGTATCCAGGCATATCAGTTCTCCTTATGTGGTGTGCGAACTTGTAGTCAGTTTAATATTCAATTTTCTATCGGAATGATAAGTTTGTTTTGTCCGGGGTGCTTTTTCTTCATTTTAATTAATTTTTTCTCTTTGGTATTATCCCAATGGATTCTGATTTTAATTTTCTTTACCTTGGTTATAAGCTAATTAACTATGAAGAAACTTTACATTTTATTGAGCCTCATTTTGATATTCAGCTCAGGCAGTTCTGGTTTTTGCCAGTCAGAATCTGTTGCCAAAAGTTGGAATGAACAGGTGCTTTTTGCCATCAGTGCCGATTTTGCTCGGCCTACGGTTCATGCCAGAAATTTATTTCATACTTCCATCGCGATGTACGACTCGTGGGCTGCATATGAGCCCGGAGGGAATACCTACCTTTTGGGCAAGTCGATCGGCTCATTTACAAGCGAATTTTCAGGTGTCGAAATTCCTGAAAATGTAGATTCTGCGAGAGAAATGGCCATGAGCTATGCAGTCTATCGGATTGTTGAACACCGATATGCTCAATCGCCCGGTATTGCCGTTATCTCAAATTCCATCGATGCCTTGATGGATGAATTCGGATACGATCCCGGCAATGAGTCGACTGACTATCTGAACGGAGGGCCTGCTGAGTTGGGCAATTACATTGCTGCTCAAATCATCGAATTCGGAATGCAAGATGGCGCAAACGAATCAGGTAACTATGCCAACCAATATTACGAGCCGGTAAACCCCCCAATAGCCGTTGAAGAGCCGGGAAATCCAACGATTATTGATCCCAACAGGTGGCAACAAATTACGCTCTCTGAATCCATTGACCAATCAGGTGAGGTAGTGGCCAATACTCCTGAGTTTTTAAGTCCTGAATGGGGTGATGTTATTCCTTTTTCGATGACCGATGAGGACATGACCATTCAAAATCGAGACGGAAATGATTACAAGGTATACTTCGATCCGGGACCTCCGGCTTATATTGATACATTGGATCCTGCCGGTCTTGAATCATTCTACAAATGGAATTTTCTATTGGTTCCCATTTGGCAATCTCACTTGGATGTAAACGACCCCACCGTTTGGGATATTTCTCCTGCATCAGTTGGCAATATTCAGACTTACCCTGATCTTGACGAAGAATTTGAGGATTTTTACGATTTCTTCAATGGCGGCGATGGGAGCACAGGATACGATCTCAACCCTGTAACGGGAGAGCCATACGAACCGGTCTTTGTGAAACGAGCTGATTACGCAAGAGTCTTGGCTGAGTTTTGGGCAGACGGACCCAATTCAGTAACCCCTCCGGGACATTGGTTTGATATTTACAATCATGTTAGCGATCATGAATTATTTGAAAGATCCTGGACCGGAATCGGACCCGAATTGAATGACTTAGAATATGATGTGCGCGCCTATTTTGCACTTGGGGGAGCTATGCACGATGCAGCCATAGCGGCTTGGAGCATAAAAGGATACTACGATTATCTGAGGCCTGTTTCGGCTGTAAGATATATGGCTGATAAGGGACAGTGTACTAATTCTTTGAGCCCAAATTTTAATAGGGCAGGAGTGCCTTTGATTACGGGATATATTGAAGAGGTAACTCCAGGTGATCCGCTTGCAGGTCCGAATAATGAGCACCTTGGAAAAATTAAACTTTACACATGGCGAGGGCCTGATTATATCGATGATCCGGAAGTTGATGAAGCCGGTGTTGGTTGGATTTTAGCTGAAAACTGGTGGCCGTATCAAAGACCAAGCTTTGTTACGCCGCCCTTTGCGGTTATGTTTCAGGCCATTCTACCTACTCCAGAACGGCAGCAGAGCTGATGGAATTAATGACGGGCTCAGCATTTTTTCCCGGAGGGATGAGTGGTTTTGTAGTTGAACAGAATGAATTTCTGGTTTTTGAAGAAGGACCCTCTCAAAGCTTCGAACTTGAATGGGCAACGTACAAAGATGCTTCTGATCAGTGCAGTCTGTCTCGAATTTGGGGTGGAATTCATCCGCCGATTGACGATATACCTGGAAGAAAAATCGGAATGGAATTGGGGCCGCAGTCTTTCAACCATGCCAATCAGATTATACAAGAAGAAAGGCCTTACGTCGCTCAATTAGTGACTGACAATAACGAACTGAATGAGGACTTTATTGGTAATAATTTGATACTCACAGTGACCTATGATCAAGAAATGGATCAAGGCTTTTTACCGGAACTAACTTTTGTTCAATCGGAAGTCGCGGCTGCATTAACTGAATTGAGTTCTACATGGATCGACTCATTTCAATTTGAGTATACTCTGCTTCTGGAGGATGTAATAATCGAGGGAATCCCGACCACGGTTTCCGTTAAGGGTGCGAAAGCATTAAACGGAGAAGATCAAAATCCTTTCCTTATTCAGAATCCTTTTTTGCTCGACACCAAAAAACCTGAGCTATTGGGTATTGAAATCACGGACTTGATTATCAATGATCAAACAATCAATGATTCCAATTTCTCAATTGCACTCAACTTTAGTGAGCCATGTATTGAGAATGAGAGCATAACCATTGAGCTGGAATCCGCAACTGATCTTGGCAATAGCTTCAATTTAAACTCAGGCAGCAGTGGTTGGATAGATAGCCAAACCTATGTCGCTGTTTATGATCTGACTGACGAAAATATCTCGGCTGAGAATATAAATCTATCCGTTTCACTTTGCGAAGATTTGCTCGGAAATCAGATGAACGGGGCACTTGAAGAGAATGTCGTCGTTCTGGATACCAAAAATCCGGCTGTAGCTAATATTGACGTCAACGACGACCTCCTTACCATTCAAGATTATGGTAACACCAATCTTACGGTCACCATCGAATTTGATGAGCCAATGAATGGCGATGCACTTCCTGAATTGTTGTTTACCGACCAAAACCCTCTCGAAACAAGTCTTACTTTTAATGAGATTAGCAGTTCTTGGATTTCTGAAAACACTTGCGAAATTCATTACTTCTTTGAGCAAAATGAGGCTGAATTCATAGGAGTCGATGTTTCTCTGGAGAATTTTGCGGATATCAATGGAAATGGACTAAATCAGCCTGAGAATCAGGCTTATTTTCAATAGATACTAAGAGACCGAGCGTTGAATCAATGACCACCGAGAGTCCTATAGTTTCAGACCAAAATGCCATTGCCGGGCAATTTTCCATCGATGTTGAATTTTCTGAACCATGGATATAAATCAGCCGGCTTTGGTTTTGCTAAATGGCGACGGAATAGAAAACTCCATGAATGTCAATTTCTTAAATAGCTCATGGATCAACGATACGATTTTCAGAGCGCGTTTCGACGTGAGCGATCAGAACATTGAAATCGAAGATATCACGGTAGAAGTTGACTTTGCATTGGATGCAAACGGGAATTCTCAAAATGCCTACGAAGAGGCGGAAGTTTTTGATTTGGATACGAAAAACCCTGAACTCATATCTCTTTCTTCTTCAGATTACTTTATTGATCAGTCAGATGTGGGAGATGAATCATTTAATTTCATATTGATTTTTGATGAAGAAATGGAAAGCAATGCTTCCGTTGATTTGACCTTTTCTCCGCAAAATCCTGTGAATTCTATTTTGCAGGTCAATCAAGATGCATCTGTTATGCTCAATCCGTTTACGTACCAAATCGTCTTTGACGTATTTGAGTCTATGGAAATCGTACCATCTGTTGATGTTGTGGCTGGCAATGCATTCGATTTGGCAGGAAATGCGATGAACTTATTCGAGTTTGAAAATATCCTCTCGATAGACATGGGGACACTCGGAGTGAATGACATTTTGGAAGATGGAGCAGTGATGGTTTACCCGACACTGCTTCATTCGGGAGACCAAGTGAATATCAAACTCATGCGCAGTGCTGCCAAAGCCCGTTTCATAATTCGAGATGTACATGGTAAAACACTGCAGGAAAATAACTTGGGAGACCTTTCAGTAGGTCTGCATGTCCTACCACTTTCAAATTTCAGCAGAGGAGTGTACATCTATGAATTAGCTCTCGATAGTAAATTTTACACAGGCAAATTGATAATCCAATGACCCAATCAAGAGGTAGGCTCAGAAATCAATTAGTTTTGGGTCTTATAGTTCCTTTTTTCGTTTTGCTATACGGAACCATAAGTGCTCAGATTTTTGTAGAAGAAGGTATAAGTTGGGGATTGGATTCAACTATCACTACGTCAGGTTTGGGTGGGCCGGGTGTTTCAACTATTGACTTTGATCAGGACGGTGACGATGACCTTAGCCTCGGTAGCAATGGAAATGTGCTTTTTTATGAGAAATATCGAGGGTCAATTTCAACTGATTGATTTGGTATAGAAACCCCGCCGGGCGAGTTCTAAAGTAGTAATTTGGACGGATATAAACAACGATGGAAACCTTGATCTGTTCCTGAGTTCTTATTTGGGTGGTGTCAGATTGTACAAAAATAACGGATCACTTCAATTCGAAGATATCACAGAGTCTTGTGGTATTTCAAATGATGTAGCAACCAATTGGGGGGTAAGCTTTTCCGACATTAACAGAGATGGTTTTGTTGATTTGCAGTTGTGTCGATATCAAAATTGGTTTACCATTCCTGAAAGCCCATCCATACAGCCCGAATGGTGGACTCGGCTTTACCTGAATAATGGCGATGAAACATTTACTGATTTCACCATTGACGGTGGATTTGTAATCGAGCCCGCTACTGTTTTTCAAGGCGTATTTTTTGACTTTAATAATGACCTTTGGCCTGATAATCATACTATCGTCGATCGGGTTCCCGGCAATCGATTATTCTTGAATGACCAGGGCAGTTTTATCGATATTACAGAGGACTACGGGGTTTCTTTTCCCAATAATGACTTTATGTCAAACTCAATTGCTGATTACGACAATGACGGCTATCTGGATATATTCATGAGTAATAATGGAGTAGCTAATTCACCATCTTACCTCCTCAAAAACAACCAAGGAGAATCATTTACCAATGTTGCGCAAAGTGCGGGAGTTGAAGTTTTTGAATTCTGCTGGGGAGCCATTTGGATCGATGCGAATAACGATGGTTGGCAGGATCTCTATTCATTGGAAACCGCTTCAATGATCCCAATTACTTCTTCTTGAACGATCAAGGCACGTTTACAGATCATCAAGATGAAATGGTACTGGGGAATGATGTGCCCTCTTTCAGCTCTGCAAAAGGAGATTTTGATAATGATGGCTTCTATGACATAATTATTCAAAGTCGGCCACCGAATTTACCGCAGCTCCTGATAAATCAGGAAAGTCAAAACCATTTTATAAAAATCACTCCGCATGGCACCGTCTCCAACTCCATGGCCACAGGATCTTGGATAAAACTATATGCCGATGGCAATGAATACGTGCATTTCACACTGTGTGGCGAGGGCTATATTTCTCAAAATTCACAACACCTCATTTTCGGTTTAGGTGAGGAAACCACAGTGGTTGATTCGCTCACGATCTGGTATCCGTCGGGACATACAGATGCATACTACAATCTACTTGCCGACTCGACCTATCACTTTTATGAGGGTGAGACCTACCAAGTTAATGTCTTGGCAGATGATACGCTGGTGTGCCTTGGAGAACAAGTAAACTTAGACGCAGGCGACCATTTGAACTACCTGTGGAATACGGGAGAAACGACTCGGTTTATTTCAACAGACACTGCAGGAGTATACTCCGTTACGGTGACGAATGAATTTGGTATAGCCGCATCAAATGACATAACCGTCGAAATCCTACCTGTCCCGATCATCGCGCAGACCATTTCGCCAAATGCTTGCCGTGGAGATTCGATTGCGACAATTAGCCTGGAAAATCTCTTGGGCACTTCGGCAGATTCTGTGGTTTGGGACAATGGAATGACAGGAGAAACGATTGACTCCCTCTTTTCCGGTGACTACGCCTATGTTTTCACTGATGTGAATGGATGTGTTACTTCAGGGACAGCATCTGTAATTGATCCTCCCGATTTATTGGTTTTTACGAATAGCAGTCCCGAAGATGTAGATCAGTCCAATGGTTCGATCGTTATCACCATTTTTGGTGGAGTTGCTCCTTATGTTGTCCTGTTGGAAGGAGATACCGTAAGCACTACGATTACAAGTGTAGCAGCGGGAGAATATACCATTTCGATCATCGACGCTTATGGCTGCGCGGCAACAGTTGATGTGATTGTAGACAGCACGCTCGGTTTAGTAAGAAATAAACTGTCCGACACGATTTCTGTCTACCCAAACCCAACTCGTGGCGAAGTGCAGATAAAATCGGAAGCTGAGATTGCTCGAGTATTTGTTTACAATTCTACCGGCGGTATGTTAGAAGAGCATGCTCCTGAAGAAAATTCGATTGATCTCGAGAATCTTCCCATTGGCCTTTATCTCCTCAAGGTTGAGCTGGCAAATTCTGCTACCGGCTATTTCAGAGTGATAAAGGAATAAGGTGCTGTTCTGTTTGAAATTTGGGCAGAGGGCCTATCCGAAAATATCGATTACTGATTTGCCAGTTTGAGCGCTTGGGTTAAGCAGCGTTTTTACGAACTTCTTCCCAAGTCAGATTTCCATTGTAGCGATGCGATACCTTCCCTTCATTATCCATTGCCATCAGGTATATCCAGCCATTGTCGCATAAATCTTTTACGCCCTTGTGTTTCTTCAAGATGTTATTCATCGCTTCGATAGGTGCCTCGATAATAACATTCAAGCGGAGCGGATCATGCTGAAATTGCTCGCCATCGTGTATCGATTGCAATGGCAATCCTACTCGCAGGTCTCCTGAATATCCTTCCAATACACCAACTCCTGCAGTTACATTGTGAAGCGTTTTATTTCCCGACCCGAAATTCTTGTTATCCACCGTCGATCCGTAATACTGTAAGTTAATCCAGCTGGTCACGACCATTGGGGCAGTCATGATCAATTCCAATACAGAGAATTCAGTATCCTTCCTCCATTCATACGAATGCAAGAACGACTTGCCTTCAAGGTCGATTCCTTTCGTTCTTCCGCGCGGCGCCACCACAAAAGCTGAGCATCCGGCTAGTCCCCACTCGGGTCGCAATTGCGCCCAATCTTTACTTCTCGCCATCATTGCTTTGTCGCTTTGAGGGACGTTACCTGAGGTTAATCTTAAAGAGCGTTCCGTTCTGGTGGCTTTGCCTGCCATGGCCAGCGACTTCTTGAGGTCGAGCAACTCTTCGGTTTTATCTTCAGGCACATCTGCTGCGTTCAAAATGCTCACTTCATCCGTCGTAGTATCGTGAAGGCAGGCTAGAAACACTGTATTGGAAGGGATGGAAATATTTGCTTCGAGCAGTGCCTCTCTCACTTTCAGATTGTTTAGCACAGCTGCCGCTACTCTGGCATTGGCTTCACCCGTGTGTCCGCCGCAAGCGCCACAGTCATACCCGGTGGCATGCGGATTATTGACCATGGTAGATCCATGTCCGACAATCATTACAAATTTGCCAAAATCACTATCCAACGACATCGCCTTCAAAGCGTTCTTGGCCATTTCAATTTGTTTATCCAATGAAATCCCCAAGGCAGGATCATTTTTGTCGGTGGCCAGGCTTACTCCTTTCTTTTCAGAAAACTCACCTTTCGTCCCCACAGTGTTTGGGTTAGGAACGGGTCTGGTCCAACCAAAAGCATCAGTGAACAGCTTAGGCAAGTAGGAGAGACCCATGGGGCTTACAAAGCTAAAGCAGGTTACCGCTCCCGATTTGAAAGACTTCCAGACTTGATGAACGTGTCTGTTAAGGATGCGATCATTTAGCGCAGCATTGTTTTGATCCTGATCGGGTAATTGCTCCATTATCTTGGGCCCCGTTGTCAGTAGCACCGGACATTGCGCTTCACCGTGGTCATGGCCTACAGGCACATATTCGATCGGGAATGCAAAGAATCCTGCAAATCCAAGGGTTTCAATTTGGCTATCTGCCAATTCGAGATTCCTGCGGTATACTTCTGAGCGCACATCGATACAAAAAATCGCTTGCGCTTTTGCTTGTTCAGTCTTCTTTTCCGCACTTTTCTTCTCACCCTGAAACTTGCTCACCAGATTGCGCTGAGCGGCTGCATCAAATGCTTCCTGAAGGATGAGTTTGTTGACCAATTTTTGGTTGAGGTCTTTTTCTACATTGACGTGCGTCAGCATGGAGCGGGCACTTTTCCATTTTGCTGAGAGTTCAGGTGTGTTCAGGCTTTCCAGCAAACAGGCTTCCCAGCAAACAAGGACTGCCAAAAATTCGATTAGTTTTCCGTCTTTTCCACCGTAGAGTTCGCTGTCCCAATCTAGCCGAGCAGCATACGCCGACCAACCGCCCATGCGGAGCAGCACGCGGTGGAGGTATAGCGAAATTTCGTCTTCAGAAATCCCCAATTTTTTTAATGCTAATTGAGTCGCTTCGATGGGATGATCGGGCAAGGCATTGATTAATTTTCTAAAGCCTTTCAGTCCACTCAACTCAGGTGTGCGGTCGACAGTGGCTTCATCCTTCCATGCCCCAAAAAGCCCCGACTTTTGATCTGCAGCCGACCAAATGGCCTGACCATTGTCAAAATAGGAAGCTGCCCAGGTAGAAATTCTTCCGATGATGAAGCGGTTCCAGTCTTTATTTGTCACCTGAGTGGCTATGTCAGCAACAGTAGCAAAAGTGGTCGTTTCTTCTTCGTTGTTCGGATTATTTTCTAATCCCTTGATGAATTCCTGCGCATCCGTATAAATTCTTCTCTTCTTCAAAGCAGTGGCCAAATCATCCGTTTGAATGCGGCCCTCCTTGATCTTTTGTAGGTAAAATGAAGTCGGCAAAGTCATCTGAATGCCTCCCGCTGCTGCCAGTTCTTGGGCTACTGAATCAAACTTTTTGTCGGTAAACCCTAGGAAAGGATTTACTGCTACGAAGTTTTCCAACGGCCACACCGGTGCAATTTTTTTACACGCTTTTCTCAAGATGGTCACAAGATTCTCTTGATCAGCCTTCAGTTTTTCCAAGATGTCAGCTTGACTGTTGGCTATGTTGATGTCTTTCATAAGATTCAGATTGAAAAAGGGTATGAACAGATGGTGCTAGACGGTCTCTATTTGAGGTTGTTTTATTTCTGCCGTTGGTTGGTGGCTGATTTGCTCTAAGCTCTCAACTACCTGAGGTTTCGGTTCCGTTCCGTGCGCATAAAGAGACCGCACCGTTCGGTCAAATACAGTGTTTACGTACAAGCCATTTCTGAGATGGATCGCCCAAGCTCTTGTAAATGGCGTGGCCGAAATAACAGGAGCAATGATTTGAATAAACACCGTAGCTCCGAAGATGAGCAGGATCCCACCGATCAAAATGGTTTCCATTGTCCCGGGAATGGCTAATGCGGGTAGTTCTCCCGAAAGCAAATGGTGCATTCCCGATTCCAAGGTGAAAAACGCCGTCGTTACAAGAAGCGAAAGCAAAGAGGCTCTCAAAATAAGTTTCACATTGCCATTAGAATCCAGCGCAGAAGTAAACAGCCTGGAAAGACCTAGTGCGATGATTGCACCGATTACCAAAAGCGAACGCTCTTTTATCGGGTCTACTCCCCAAAGGATGGCAAATCCCGTATAAACGCCGAGTCCCATAAGTATTCCAAGTCCAATCCTTATCGGACTCCCTATCCTTTTGGCCGATTTTACTTTGGCTGATCGGATGAGGTCAATCACACTCCCTGACGAGAGGAAAGAATGTGCTTTGTAAAAGGAGTGAGCCACTAAGTGAAGCATAGCTGCGGCGTAAGCGCCCAAGCCGCAAGTCATTAGGCTGAAGCCCATATGAGCAATACTGGAATATGCCAGAGCGGTCTTGACTGACGTTTGGGTCAGGAACACCACTGATGCAAATAGTGCTGTGAAACCTCCAATGCCGATCAACACCATTGAAGCATAAGTGCTCGCGTCCATGACATAAGCCATTCTGATTATAAGAAAAGGACCTGCGTTGAGCAATCCTGCGTGCAGCAATGCCGACACGGGAGTCGGGGTTTCCATCACTTCTATCAGCCATCCGTGCGTAGGGAATTGTGCGGACTTTAGTAATGCCGCTCCGGCGAGAAGCCCGGCTATAGTCTCGATTCCTGCAGGAGTTTGTCCGGTGCTTATCGCAGCTTGAAGCGAATTGAATATCACTTCAAGGTTACCCGTTTCGTATTGGGTGTAAAGTAAAACGGCAGCTGCTAATAGGCAGGCATCACCCAGTCTCGCAAGGATAAACTTTTTGCGTGCCGATATGATGGCTCCCGGACGTTCTTTGTAAAATATCAACAAGCGGTGGAGCGACATGCTCGTGAGCACCCACGATAGGAAAAGGATTCCAAGGTTTCCCGAAAGGACCAAGAGTTGAACTGATGCCATTGTAGCTGCAAGTCGGCCTATAAAGGCACCTTGTCGGTCGTCGCCGTCCAAATAGTTAAGACTAAAGCGAACTACGATAAACCCGATGAGGGCAATCATCGAAAACATCAGGATACTTACGGAATCCAAGCGCAAGCTAAGGCCAAGTCCTTCTATGCCAATAAGGGTAGTTTCCAGCACTCCGTACTCGAACACAAAAAAACCGCTCATGGCGGCTACTAAAATGCTTATCCAAGTAGATGCTACAGCCATTTTTTTCACGAGCGTCGGACGCAGGCCTTGCTCAAACCAAGAAGTAAGAGCAGTGACTGCAAAAAACAACGGCGATGCTATTGTTAATAGAGAAAGAAAATATTGATTCATTGCTGAGGTGTTTTAGATGCGTCGAATGCCTAAATGACTTCGACTGTCACGCTTGATTTGATCCGCAATGTCTTTCCCTGCTCCTGCGCAATTTGAATGAATTCTTTTATGGCCGCTTTGCTTTGCTTCAGTTCTTCAGAACGCGTCAAGGATTTTTGATCCACTTGGCCAAACCTTATCTCGTTACTAAAAGTCTTTAATTCGTGGAAGTTGATTTTCTTGTCAATTAAGTAGCTCAGAATTTCCAAGGCTTCTTCGGGTGTGAAGTCTCCTTTTATCAAATCATAGTCTGCTTTTTCAACCATTTTTCTTCCATTTAAATCGGGTGCTGAATTTATCATGGCGCTTTTTTTTGTTTGCGTGGCAAAGGTTAAAAAGTTGATCTATATATTTGCATTTATATTTATTATGATGTGTATAAACGATAGTTTATGAACTACACCATTCATCAACTTCAGATATTCTTGAAGGTTGTACAAACACGCAGTATTACCAAGGCTTCGGAGGAGCTATTTATGACCCAGCCTGCTGTATCCATTCAGCTAAAAAAGCTGCAAGATCAGTTTGAGATTCCACTCACGGAGGTGATAGGTCGGCAGCTATACATCACCGATTTCGGAAAGGAAATAGCTGTGATAGCTGAGCGTATGGTTCATGAATTGGAAAGTATTAATTACAAAACTCAGGCTTTCCAGGGCATTGTTACAGGAAAGCTTCGCATTTCTGCTGCCTCTACCGGCAAGTATGTCATTCCGTTTTTTTTAACTGACTTTCTCGAAACACACAAGGGGATAGATCTTTTGCTCGACGTGACCAATAAATCAAAGGTGATAGACAGCCTTAAAAAGAATGAGATAGACTTTGCCTTGGTTTCAGTACTTCCCGACAAGTTGAGCGTCGAAGAAGAAATTCTGATTGAAAACAAACTCTACTTGATCGGAAATCAGGTGGAAAGGAAGGAGAATAAACCACTTATCTACCGTGAAGAGGGGTCTGCCACACGAGCTTCAATGGAATCGTATTTTGTTTCTCGGGAAGGGCAGCAGCGCAAACAAATGGAGCTCACCTCAAACGAGGCAGTTAAACAGGCCGTGATCGCAGGGCTGGGTTATTCTATTATGCCATTAATCGGAATTCAAAATGAACTGCTCAATGGTCAGATGCACATTTTGGAAGCTGATGGACTGCCCATCACGACGGAATGGCGATTGATTTGGCTCAAAGGCAAAAAGCTATCTCCCGTAGCGCGCACCTATCTCGACTTTGTCAGAGCCGAAAAGCAAAGAATACTCATCGAGCATTTTGATTGGTATTTGACATACAAAGACACTTCACGAAAGTAAGTTTCGAACTTGGTAGAAATAGTAGCGGCATTTCCGACAAGTAAAAAACGCACCTTTCGGTGTCCTTCTATTACAGTCCTAAATTTCTGCGAAATGTCTTTCGGGATTGCATCTATAGTCTGCTTACACCACCTTCCGCAACACCTCAAGAGGCGGCTTGCTCAAAATACTGCGGCTATTGCTGAGTCCGATCAATACGGTGAGCAGCGTGATGGTGAGGTATACCCCGAGAAGAACCGAAACATCGGGAGTGAGGGTCGTTTCAAAACTTAGCCAAGCCAAAAGGCTACCAGCAATCAAGGCGATCACAATACCCGACAAGGCTGCTAAGCTTCCCAATAGAAAATACTCCATGGCATTGATGAGAAGGATCTGATTTCTCCGAGCGCCGAGGGTGCGCAGCAAAACACTCTCCTGCATGCGTTGGTACTTGCTGATGAGTACCGAACCAGTGAGCACCAATAAGCCCGTAAATATGCTGAAGAAGGCCATGAAGCGAATGGCGAAGCTCACCTTGGAAAGCACCGTGTCGATGGTTTCCAGCACCAACTGAAGATCGATGACGGATATATTCGGGAATTGCTTTACCAGTTTTTGCTGAAAAGAAGCCGACTGCTCGGGAGATTCAAATCGCGTCAGCAGGACGTGAAATTTCGGGGCGTTTTCCAAAACTCCCTCGGGGAACATCACCAGAAAATTGGTTTGCATGCGCTGCCAATCTACCTCTCGAATGCTCCCCACGTAGGTCGTCAAGCGAGCGCCTTGCACATTGAAAATGAGTTCGTCGCCGAGATCCACTTTCATGTCTTCACGCAGGCCTTTCTCGAGTGAAACGAATATGCTGTCGTCACGACCTCGGTAAGCTTCCTGCCACTGTCCGCGCAGCAATGTTTCAGATTCGCTGAGGCTGTCGCGGTAGCTCACGCGGTACTCCCGACTCAGCACCCAGTCGCGCACGTCTGAAGTAGTATCCGCCCTTAATTCTTCCACGCTGCGGCCTTTGATTCCTTCCAGTCGCATGGTGACGATGGGCACCTCGCTGATGACGGGCAGGCCGCTTTTCTGCGTCAGTTTCCTTACATCGTCAACCTGATTTGATTGGATATCAAAGAGAACCATATTCGGGCGGCTCTCGGGTGCCGATGTCAACTTTACTTTATCAACGAGGAGCTCCTGACTGATGAAAAGCGTTGTGATCAGGGCGGTTCCCAGTCCGATGGTGACTACCAAAATGAGTGTTTGATTATTGGGGCGGTAAAGATTTGCCAGACCCTGCCGCCACACGAAAGGACTCCTCGAAGGGAAAAAGCGCTTAGCCGAATAGATGGCCAGTCGCGCCAGACCTGCCAAGATGGCGAAGGCCACCAGAATGCCCGTCGAGAAGGCAAGTGCGCTGCTCCATTCGTCGAGTTGCAATCGCGAAAAGACGAGGATAAAAACGAGAATGCCTCCTCCTGCCAGCCACGGCGCTCTATCGGTAACTGCTGGCTCCAGGAAAGTACGGATAGCCCTGAGCGGCGAGATCTTTCGCAAGCGCACCAGAGAAAGAAGGGCAAACAACACGGCGGCAATTACGCCCGTGAGAATGCCTTCGAAAATAGAAGACCAGCTTAGGCTAATGGCGACATCCACCAAAAGGAAGTCGTCGAAAAGAGCGGGTAAAAAATACTGAATAGCTGCCCCCAGCGCTGCTCCCAACACCGATCCGATAATTGCCATGGCAAGCACCTGAATAAAGAAAATGGCCATCGCTTGTTGGCCCGAAGCGCCTAGCACACGCAGAACCGCCACCGATGTGGTTTTTTCTTTGAGGTAAATATGGACGGAACCTGCCACGCCGATACATCCCAAGATGAGGGCTACAAAAGCCGTCAGGTTCAAAAAGCCCGTAAGGTCAGAGTAGGCATCGCCGATTTCTTCCTTTCGCTCGGCTACATCGTCGAAACTCAACTCAGTGGTTTCGAGCCAAGGCGAGAGGTAGTCTTCAAAAACGGCATTGTCGAATCCCTCGGGGTACTTGGCATAAATTTTATAATTGATTCGGCTTCCCAATTGATTCAGCCCCGTTTCTTCCATCAGGCGGAGGGGAATGAATACGGGAGGCGCAACGGTAGTGGTAATGGCCGATTGCCCAGGTACTTCCAGCACGCTGCCTTCGATGAGGAAGGTCACTTCACCCACTTTCACCGAATCGCCGGGAAAGGCGTCAAATTGGAGCAAGAGCGTTTTATCTATTAAGGCTTTTTGCCCCTCGGTAAACTTGGTCGCTTTGCCGGCAGGCTCGGTAATGATCTCTCCGTAAAAGGGAAAGTTCTCTTCCACCGCTCGCACGTTAATGAGTCTCGTGCCGTCATTCTTCGGAAAGTAAACCATGGAGGCGAAGCTCATTTCCTCAGACATTTCAAATCCGAGCGAGTCAAAACGTTGCCTCACTTCATCAGGAATCGGCGTGCGGCTACTTATTTCGAGATCAGCGCCGAGCAGTGCTTTGGCTTCTCCATCGATCTCATCGCTTAGGTTTTCGCCAAAGGAATTGATGGCCACCAAGGCGGCAATACCCAAAACGATGCTACTCATGAAGAGAAGCAGTCGTGAGGCATTTCTGCGGCTGTCGCGCCAAGCCATTTTTGTCAACCAACCGAATCCTGCTTTATTCGTTCCCATCACGATACGGAGTCGGCTAAGGTGTCGGAAAACAGTTTTCCGTTTTTCATGTGGATTATCCGTCCGGCGCGTTTCGCCAGATCAAGGTCGTGGGTAACGAGGATCAAAGTCGTTCCCGCATCGGTATTGAGTCGGAAGATCAATTCTTCTATGGTGGTACCCGTCTCGCCGTCCAGATTTCCCGTAGGCTCATCGGCGAAGAGAATGGAAGGCTCATTGGCAAAAGCCCGCGCAATCGATACTCTTTGCTGCTCCCCGCCCGAAAGTTGGGTGGGGTAGTGGCCACCTCTATCGGCCAGCCCCACTTTTTCGAGTAAATCTTTAGCCTTTTTTCGCGCCTTTTTATCACCTTTCAATTCCAATGGAATCATGACATTTTCCAATGCGGTAAGCGTGGGAAGTAGGTTGAAGCTTTGAAAAATAAAACCCACATGAGCACTTCGTACTTGTGCTTTTTCATCTTCGCTGAGCTTGTCGAGCGTAATGCCGTTGAGGGTAACCGAGCCCGAGGAAGGTACATCGAGTCCCGCTGAGAGTCCCAGCAGTGTGGTCTTTCCGCTTCCCGAAGGCCCCACGATGGCGCAAGTAGATCCGCGTTCTACATCGAGACTCACATTGTTGAGTACGGTCAACTCTCGAGATCCGCTTTTGTAGTTCTTCGTAAGTTCGCGTATCCGTAAAATGGGCTCGTTTTTCATGGAAATGTGGGGTTTCGGATAAAAAGGAATAGTTTCAAAACCGACAAAGCTACCGGATGTTTTGTTTGATAGATATCGATTATGCGAATTAACAATATTAAACTTCTGATCCTGACGGCGGGACTCGCGACATTTGCAGCTTGCGGGGAAACCGCTTCTCCAAAAGAGAACCCGAAAACGACCGAATCTACCACTGTAAATTCGGAGCGTGCTCTAGCCAAAAAGGTGATTCTCTTTTTTGGCAATAGCCTCACGGCGGGTTATGGTGTGAAAACCGAGGAAAGCTTTCCTGCCTTAATCCAACAGCGCATCGACTCGCTCGGCTTAAATTATGAGGTGGTCAATGCGGGCGTAAGCGGCGAAACAACGGCTACGGGCCTCAACCGCCTCGATTGGGTACTCGACAATTACGATGTGGATATTTTCGTGCTCGAACTCGGCGCCAATGATGGTTTGCGCGGCCTCCCGCCGGGGCAGACTCAAAAAAACCTTCTGGAAATCATCGATAAAGTGCGTGCACAGGAAGCGGATGTAGAAGTAATTCTGGCGGGTATGATGGTGCCGCCGAGCATGGGCCCCGAATACATAGCGGCCTACAATCCCATTTTTAAAGAAATCGCTCTTCAAAAAGACATCGAACTAATACCTTTCCTTTTGCAAGGAGTCGGAGGAATAGATTCGCTCAATCAAGACGACGGGATACACCCTAATCCTGCAGGAAATATCATTGTGCGCGAGAATGTCTGGGAAATTTTGGGGCCAATGATTACGCCATAGTCGCCATTCCATCGAATTAGGTGGCGCCATTTCAAAAAAAAAAAGGCACCTCTCGGTGCCCTTCTTTTATAGTCCTAATTTCTTTGCAATGTCTTTTGGGATGGCATCTTTGTGGAGGTAGATATTCATCGTTTTCAACTTTGCGTAAGCTTCGCTGGCAAAAAAGTAACCGTCGAGGTTATTGTATTTCGTACCCCAAGAGTTCTTTACGAGGAAGTACTTGTCGCCGTTTTGGTCTTCAACGATTCCCGTTACTTGCATGCCGTGGTCGTCGGTAGTTTGCCAATTATCAAATTGCTCTTGGCGCATTTCCTGATCCACATCCAATTGCTTCACGGGCGTTTCAAAAGCATTGGAGATTTTGTCGGCACCCGCATCGTTGAACTGCGTATTGTCTTTTCCTTTTACGTCAATGGTCGATTCGTCTTCGGGCAGAATGGCCAATCCCTCGCGGAAGGCAAATCCCTTTTCCGATACATCGGCACCCCACGCAAATGAGTAGCCATTCATCACCGACTCTTCCATCACGCGCATCAATTCATCGATGGGCAGATTGTAGCTCTGCACGTGCAACCAGTTGTCGGGAATTTCCAGCACAAACTTCTCGTAAAACGGGTGGTGCGTATAGCTGGTGATGGACACGTAATCGTCCATATCCAAGCCCAAATCTTCGGCATAGGTTTTCGGTGTGTAGCGCTTTCCGCGGTATTCAAATTCGGAAGGTACCTCACCGAGATAAGCTTCCACCACGGCGTCGTAGCCAGCTTTCCAGCTGGTGGTTAGGTTCTTTTGTTTGTTTTCAACTACTGCCTCCACATAGGCAGTCAAAATATTGTCCAGTTCGGAGTGGTTGTGTTCGTCAGTTCCGTAATTCAGTCCGTCGTACACTTCTTCGGGTACTATTCCGTACTTGTCCCATACATGGGCGATATCTACGAAAGCGCCACCCGCACCAAAATTGGTGTTGCCGTGCATGCGCACATAGCGATCCGCTTTTTCCTTGTAGGTATTGTTCACGACGTACATCTCGCTCAGGTTGTGCTCACCTGCTCCCGTGCGAATGAGTTCGCTTTCAAAAAAGCCCAGAGCAGAGAAGCTCCAGCAGGTTCCCGTGCGGTTTTGATTCTGAACGGGCGTGGCTTCAATGTCCTTCACTACGGTGAATGAATAGCCGCTTTCGGGTTTAATTTTGATGGTTTCTCCATCTTGCGCGCTCGCGCTCAGGGCAATCGCCAGAGCGGTGGCTCCGAGTATAAATTTGTTAGGCATGTATTTTTTGAATTTTAGGAACGCCAATTTACAGAAAAAGCATTTTAGGCGGTGTGTTGGAAAGAAATCAATCGGTAGATCAAAGCGAGTTGATAAGAGAGCCAGCTAGCCTCAGCATCGCCCGAGAATAGGTTTTACACCAAAGCTCTTATGATCTACGCTGAGTTCAATTCCCGTTTCGAGACGTCCGGGCATTTGTTGAATTGCTCCGCCCTTCAAGGGTCGGACGTCACTTTAGACCGTTGGTCTGTGCCGAGGAGCGCTATGTGCGAGCTTCGGTTGGTGCTAAATGCCAAGGAGAATATTTCGTCTTTAATAATCGATCTGCTTCTGAAATTCAATGTCTGGTAAAAATCAACTCACCTCTATTACCAGCTCTGAAGAGCGCAGCTTCCTGAGCCTCAGCGAACTCGAGAATGTTTAATGCGGTACGCAAAGCTCTGAAAGAGCGAAGCAACTCTGCGATTAATTCCCGTGTCAGACGACCCGGGCATATGTACAATTGCTCCGCCTTTTAACCCTTGGATTCAAACGTCATCTGCCACACAGACCGATGGTGGTAAAGCTGTATTGGCTCTTTCAGCGCTGCGGCTTACTGTACTAGGCAACGTTCGAAAGCACCATCCTTCCCTCACTCTGAACTCCATCCAACGGCGCTTTGATCTTTTGCAAACAGGCTTGCTCAACCTTTATCATGTTAACCCCGATCGACTAAATCGATTCCTGTGTCGAACATATCGCCAATCAGATTGTCTATTTTTGCATCATGCCCGAATCGACCCCAGCCACTATTTCCATCGATCGAAAGTCCATCCCTTACCAAGAGACGGGATACTTTGGAAAAGCCATTCTCGACTACCTCCGAGATGCTGATCAGCTCAAGCCCTTTTACGGCCGACGGCCTGAGATCGAATCCTTCGAGGCTCAACTCAAAGAGAAGTCAGCGAGTTACGGCTTTCGCGACCTTTTGGTGAGTGCCCTCAAAGACCAATATGCCAAGGCCAAGCTAAAGTCGGATAGCATTGAGGCTTTGGCCAATGACAAAACTTTTACGGTCACCACGGGACATCAGGTCTGTTTTTTCACCGGGCCGCTTTATTCGTTTTACAAGATTATCTCCACCATCAATACCTGTCGCCAACTCAAGGAGACCTATCCCGAATACCACTTCGTTCCCGTTTTTTGGATGGCCACCGAAGACCACGATTTTGAAGAGGCCAATCACTTCTTTTTGCCAAACGGAAAAATAGAGTGGGAGAGTGGCCAAGGCGGCGCCGTTGGTAGAATGGAACTCGTGGGTATGGAGGAGATTCTCGAATTGATGAAGGAAAAACTCGGTATCGGTTACCGCTCGGGCGAGATTCTGGAGATCTTCAAATCGGCTTACCTCAAACACAAAAACGTGGCCGATGCCACCCGTTACCTCGTTCACCATTTCTTTGGATCTTATGGAGTGGTGAGCCTGGATGGCGATGATGCCGTTCTTAAAGGTGCGATGGTTCCGGCTTTCGCCAAAGAGATCGTGGAACAGACATCATTCAAGGCCGTTTCGCAAACGAATAAAGAGCTAAAAGAGAATTACAATTTGCAAGTGACTCCTCGCGAGATCAACTTGTTTTACCTCCATGATCAATTGCGCGAGCGGATCGTTGAGGCCGAAGACGGGACCTACGAGGTACTCAATTCCCCTATCCGGTTTTCGGCAGAAGAGCTTAAAGAGGAAATGGAGCATCATCCGGAGCGATTCAGTCCCAATGTGGTTTTGCGCCCGCTTTATCAGGAAATGATATTGCCCAATCTCGCTTACATCGGCGGTGGTGGCGAGTTGAATTACTGGTTTCAGTTAAAGAGAGTTTTCGATTCCTTCGAGGTGCCGATGCCTATTCTCATGCTGCGCAATTCGGTCATGGTGATCGATCGAGCTTCTTCGCACCGCATGGACAGATTGGGCTTGACCACCGAAGAGCTTTTCCGCAACTCTGCTTTCGAATTGGAGCAGGAACTGGTAAAAGAGACCAGCGAAGAAGAGCTAAATCTCAAGGAAGCCCGCGAAAAACTGGAAGCGCTCTTTTTGGATATGGAAGCAAAACTGCGAAAGGTGGATAAGCTTCTGGAGAAATCCGTGAGAAGCGGCTACGTTCGCTCCGAGCGCATTGTGATGAACCTCGAGAAGAAAATGCTTCGTGCCGAAAAGAAGAAACATAACATTCTCATCGGGCGATTGCAAAAGGTGCACAGTGCTCTTTTCCCCCGTGATGGTCTCCAAGAGCGCAACCTCAATTTTTCCGTTTTGTACGAAGAGTTCGGCGCCGATTTGGTGCCGATGCTAATCGACAACCTCGACCCTTTTTCGGGAGAGTTTACCGTCCTTCGGGTGAAATGAGAATCGAGGCAGAACCCTATCGGCTGGAGCTGAAAAGGCCTTTTAAGTTGGCCATCGGAACTCGCAGCCATACCGATGTGGTGTACATTCGGCTTACCGCAAATGGCCTTACCACCGTCGGTGAATCTTCTCTGCCGCCTTACCTCGGCGAGAGTGTAGACTCTGTTTTGGCTTTCGCCAATGGCATTGATCCCGCCAAACTGAACCCAGAAAACTTAGCTGCTTCCAAAACTTATCTCGATCATTTTGCCGAGGGAAATCTCGCCGCAAAAGCGGGAGTGGAGATGGCACTTGTTTCCATGGCGGCGCAAATGCGGAACCAAACCGTCGGAGAATTTTTCGGCATCATCGACCGACCGATCGAAACATCCTACACCATCGGCATTTCCTCAAAAGCCGAGATAAAGGAGAAGATCGAAGAGGCTGCACCTTTCAAGACCCTTAAGCTGAAACTCGGCTCAGACGATGACTTGGAATTGCTGCGGAATTTTAGGAATTGACAAACAAACCTTTTTCGGTGGATGTCAACCAAGGGTGGAGCAGTTTGGAAATGGCCATGCCGATCGTCCGCTTGCTGGAAGAGATGAACTGCCTTTTTATCGAGCAGCCCTTTCACGCCGCAGACATTGCTTCGCATGCCAAGCTCAAGGCCGCAACGGAGCTTCCCATCTTTGCCGATGAGTCCGTAAAGCGATTGAAAGACTTGAAACAGCACGCCGCCTCGTTCGATGGAGTAGTGGTAAAGCTGATGAAAAGCACCGGGCCCATCGAAGCCGTCGAGATGTTGAAGGAAGCCAAGCGCCTCGGCCTGAAAACCGTGATGGGCTGCATGGCCGAATCGAGCGTATCCGTGGCGGTGGCCAGAGCTATTGCTCCTCTTGCCGATTACGCCGATCTGGACGGACCGTTTTTAACGAAGGCAGACCCTTACGGAATGATCACCTATAACGCTGGCTTAGTAGAATTGGTGGAATAAACGCAGCTCATTAATTCTTCAATGCCGATACCCCTTCCACGTCCCGCCATACCGATAAAACTCTCCTTTCTCATATTTCGGCTGACAATCGGGACAGACAAAAATCCACTCCTTTCCTTTTTTAATTTGCACGCGGTACATCACTTCACCCTGATTCTTGCAGGTATGGCATTCTTTGGTTTTCACAAAAGTCAAAACCTTTTCACCCTCTGTTTGGTTCAAGAAATATGCTAAAGCGAATCATTCGACCCGGAATAGTCATCATCATCGGGATCATCTTTATGGCGGTGAGCAATCCTTCCGAACAGAAGTTTTTGGAAAAAGTCTCTTCTGAATACGGAGCAGTGCACGGCGGGGCAAACTTCAGCACAGCAGATTTGCTTCAAATGGGCAAGAGCCGCCGCCAATCGTATCTCATCTTCAGCGTCTACGAGTATGAATTCGGAACGATAGGGGTGCGTTACGTCGGGTTTCTCTTTTCTGTTTTCCACGTAGAGAGCTACCGCGAGGAAGTACCGCAAAAGAAAGAGCATGATGGAGTGTTGGCTTTAAGATTAAGGCAGTGATTACCTTCGTTGAGAACGCTCTTTCATCGCTTTGTTGCTACTCTGCGGAGTGTGGGTTATTGCTTGCCTCCACGCTCTGGCTATGCTGCGTATCCCGAAGGGTATTGAGTATAGGTAATGTTGGTATGTCGTCTTTTTAATTTTCTTTTTGCTCATCCCACATTTTTTCAATTTCATCCCACCATTCGGTTGCCCAATTTTTCATTTTGTCAAGAGTTATTTCATTCATTTCGTTGTCAAATATTTGATAGTCTGCAGCCGATAATTCAATCCTCCCATATTCAATGCCGCCTATTTCACTTCCCGCAAAAGTTGAACTGTTGCAATGAAGTGTAAATTGGTCAGGTTCATTAAACTCATGTCTTTGAACGTCTAACTCAAGTTTTACAATTTCATTCGGGTCAGTCGTTACATGCTCTTCACTTGGGTAATAAACTCCTTTTTCCCATTCTTTAAGCTCATTACTTGTCCGCTTCCAATAATGGCATTTCAAGCCAAGGCATCCGTCAAAGCGAAAAGTCATTTTATAATCTTCTATGTCCCACATTTCACTCCATGGAAGAAGTACTTCTATAGTTAGGATATCCTTGTCCAATTTGAGTCCAACGATTTCAAAGTCGTGAAACATGGAAAACAAGTCATCAATATCGTTTATTTTGATCGCCATTTTCTATTGCATTGCAACGACCTAATTAAAGTTTTGCAACTGGGTTTTTCACTGGTGTGAATTTAAGCCTTTATCGGCATGTCGTGCTTTTTCTATTTCTTAGTCATTAATTGGTTCCCAGATTCCTTTTTTAAAATACATATTACTATACTCCGAGGAACGAAAAACAAGGTAGAAACCCCAAGAGTCTCGATAGGTTGTAGGGTTCCATTCGACAACATGATGAGTTGGTTGCTCCATTCTAATTGCCAGTCTGGCTGAACTGAAGGATTTGGGATTCTGTGTCGTTCCCTTGTAGGTTTTCAAAATTTTTTCTTGTTCTGTCACAAAGAAGAATATTGAATCGTCTTCTGTTATTTTAAACCTGAAATGGTTGTACTGCCAATCAGCTTGTTCTCCCGAAAAATACTGACGATCAATAATATAATCACCATAGTAATCATCCTTGTCTAGTATCGTTTTACTATTCCACCAACTGATAAAAGCTAGTGATGAAATGAGAATTATCCCAAGTCCAAACAACCCTAAAACAAACTTACCCAAGAGGTTCTTTCTTGATATTAGCCCTACCACCAACAGCCCTAATAACACAGGGGCTAAAATTAATAAGAAGAGAAGTTTGAATGCTGGAAACATTTAATCATTGATTCGTTTTGAATGCATGCCAACGGTCTGCGTATGGTGTCGTAAGCGAGGTTACGAGCATACTACGCCGTGTTGGATTAGACCAACACGGGGCCAGCCCGGGAGCGTCCAGAACTTCAGTCCAGGTCGGGTAAAAAACGGGCTTCGCGCAAGCACGCTCACAAAAGCCATAACCTCCCGAACCGCGCCGGCACCGAGCGACCAAAACGAACTACGCCTCGACGAATCAAGTGTTATGCATTTTAACAATGTCTAATGTTGGGCTACGTCTTGTATTCATAATTCATCCGTTAAGGCCCTTTATCCAAAACTTTAATCATAGAAATAGTGTCCGCCTCGAAAAACAGGCTATCCAAATTATTAGTGAACCAATAGGTGTCTTTGAAATCCTTCTTCGAGAATTCCTGTCCGAACGATACGGTAGCGCAAAAGGTCAGAAGTATGATCAGCTTGAGTCTCCCATCTTTTTCAATTACAATAGTTAGTGCATACATTGCGAAAAGTGCTCCACACAAAATACTCGCCCAATTGCTCAGGATCATTCTTTGTTTTCACAAAATAGAAATCTCCCAAGAGGCGAGGCTATGGTGCGGTATTTTTTGATAGTTAAGGCTGAAGGGTTGATGCTCGCAAGGCCAAAATAATACGCAGGATTGCAATTTAACCACAACGGAGGATCTCACGGCAGATAAATTCAGAGGAGCCAATATACCGCAGCATTGCAAATGCAGCGGAGCGGGGCGTATTTACTTTTTATTCAGTAGTCCTTTCAAGTCCTTTAATTTCCATACCGTCGTTGTCAGCGGTATATCCTTAAATTCATGTTTGAAAAAATCAGGTTCACAGACAAATGAATTAAAATAAATTTTCTCTCCCGATTTAAGGTGGATTCTAACAAAGTGGTCGCTTTTCCGTAATCATTCTTAAGCTTCCAATGGAATGTCAGAACTGATTTACTGTCATGGCTGATTGAGCCCTTCTCCCAACAGGTAATAGAACTTGGCGATTTGTACCATTCAAATTTATTGTAAATAAAGCTGTTTACGAAAAGTCGAAGCAGAAGCAGTACAATTCCGGAGGGGCCGCCGGGGAATCGGTATCCCCCACCACTAGGCGGCCTTTTGGGTCGGAAACAAGCGCAAAGAACTATATCCGAATATCATCTTTAAACTTTCCATTTTCTTTTCGATTGCACATAACGCCATGGCTATGCTGCGTATCCCGAAGGGTATGCAGTATAGGTGATGTTGTGTGCTGGATTTCTATTTTATCAATTCGTGAATTTCGGTTTTATAAATTGTCAATGCCATATCATTCGGGCTTCGACCATGTAAGTTCTTTGGTTCTGGATCGGCTCCAAAAGACATAAGCAATTTAACCGTTTTGAAATTTCCTCTTGCATTGAAAAGAGCTGTCCAAAGAGGCGAGTTACCATGTTCGTCTCTCAAATTCAGGTTGGCACCATTATTAAGTAGTAAAGTCGCAATTTCAAGATTTTCTTTTTCTCAGCAGAAATGTAGTGCGGTATATCCAATTCTGTCTTGAAAATTTATATCAGCCCCATTTTCAATCAACCACTTCACTAAATCTACTTGTCCAAAACATGTACTCCATATTAATGCCGTTCTTTTTATCTCCGTCAAAAGCATCCATTCCATGATTACTGAGAATCATTCGAATTGATTTTGTGTCTGCTTCTCTGACTAAAGGTCTCAGTTCAGTAAGCTCTTCATGGACTTTATATGGCCGACCACTTTTTCCCATTAGTCATCTCTTTCTATACTTGCACACAACAACCAAATAACACGCACCAGTGCACTAATATTCCCTATTTCGGCGGAAAAGACGCACTCAGTGCGTCTTATTTACTTCCTTCGGTCGTGAGACGGTATTTTTTGGTAGTTGGGCTGAAGGGTTGATGCTTCGCAAGGCTAAAATAAATACCGCAGGATCGCGACTTAGCGACAAAGGAGCGATCTTACCGAAGGTCATTCACAGGAGCGGGTAGGAGAATCAGAAAAAGAAAAAAAGACGTTTTGCTACCAGGTATAAGAATGCTTAGCTTCCTACCTTCGGCTGCGGCATCTCATACAGAAGGTTAGCGGCTAAGGGGATACAAAATCCAAAAAATGAATTTGACTTTCAGAAAAGGAACACCGGAAGACAAAGCTAAATTGCAAGCATTGGGCGTTTTGTCTTATTCTCAGCACCAATCTGCACTTACACCTGAAAATTGGCACAAATTCAATTCCTTTATGTCAAATCCTGAAACGTATACCTATCTAATGAATACTTCAACGTGCTTCTTATGCGAGCATGAAGATAAAATTATTGGAATGGCTTTCTTCGTTTCTAAAGGACACCCTACCGAAATGTTTGAAGCGGAATGGAGTTATATACGCATGGTTGCCGTGAATCCTGATTTCGGAGGCAGGGGAATTGCAAAAAGACTGACCCAAATCTGTCTCGATTTTGCCCGTGAAACCAAAGAAAGCTTTGTAGCATTGCACACCTCGGAATTTATGAACGCAGCAAGACATATTTATGAAGGATTTGGCTTTAAAATTGTCCGCGAACTCACTCGATACGATAAAAAATATTGGATATACCTTTTGGACATCAAGACCCCATACAGCGCTTTGTCTTATGCAACTCATCAGATTTAAAGTCAGCTACTATGATTGATTACAACGGCAAAACGGTTTGCACCATTGCAAACCCTGCAGAGCAGGTAGAAAAATCAGACTGCATGAAAGTGTGCAGTAGACATTCGGAGATCAATCAGAAGGAAAGTCAATAATGGAGGAGAGGTAAGAACAAAGGCACTAACAGAACAAGCAAAAGAATGAATAAATGGTTTAAGAAATTAGTCTTAGAGACAGACAAAAGTGTAAAACTCATTCCGCTCAAGACTGACCATAAAGATGATCTGCTGATCGCTTCAGAAGATGGGAATTTATCAGATTTATGGTTCACCTCTGTACCACACCATGAAAACATAGATTCGTATCTCAAAAAAGCCATCAATGATTATGAAGAAGATAAAGGCTTGGCTTTTGTGGTAATAGATAAAAAGTCAAACAAAATTATCGGATCTACCAGATATACCAATGGCAATCCCGAACACAGAAGATTGGAAATCGGATTTACTTGGTATGCCAAGACGTTTCAAAAAACCTTCGTAAACGCCGAGTGCAAGCTGCTTTTGTTAACACATGCTTTTGAAGAGTTAAAAGCGATAGCCGTGGAGTTCAGGACGCATTGGTATAATTTTCCTTCCAGAAAGGCCATTGAAAGGCTTGGCGCTAAACAAGATGGCGTTTTACGGAATCATCAAATCACGACAGACGGTACAGTCAGAGATACGGTAGTCTATTCCATTATTGAGAGCGAATGGAAAAGCTGTAAACGGCTCATTACTACAAAGCTCAGAGTAGAGGAATCACATACAGACACCACAAACTACCGCTTCGGCTCTTCTAACCCGCCGGAGTAAATCACCCCTCAAACATCCAGGGTTTTTACTCTCAGAAACATCAGGAATTTTCCTCTCAAAATACAGGAAATCTCCTGTAGAGGGTTTGGAAGACAAGGGGTATCTTGGGAGCAGACTTTTGAATGGGTTTACGCGTAAATGAAAATAGAACTTGCAAAAGGGATATATACAATAGCCAAATGACCGTATTCACTACAGCCGCTCTAGTGGAGGGATACAATGAATAAAACGGTGAATTGGTGGGTATGTCAAGATGTTGGCAATGATTATGAAAAACGACACAGATAAGAACAATATGGCCAAAAGTGTAAATCAAGCATTCGAAGAGTTTAATAAAGATGTAGTAAACCTTATCAAAGAAAACACAGACAACGCAAGAAGCAGTCGAGATTGGTTAATTACACAATTATTGACTTTTCCTGAGAATGTTGAAGATTTCCTGAATGATTATCCCGATAAGCATATAAAATTTGGCTCTTTCGCTCGTAACACCAAAATAAGACCTCTTGACGACATTGGATCTTATGTACTGTTTAGGAGCAGGTAAGGCGTATTATCAAATTGACTCTTATGACAACAAAAGTATTATATACATACAGAGAATGCAATTGATAGCTTAAAGAAACTTTCAAATGACGATAACACCTTAAATTCAATTAAAGTAGTTAATAAGTTAGTAAAAGCATTAGAAACCGTTCCTCAATATTCAAACGCTGACATTAAAAGAAACTGTGAAGCAGCTGTGCTTAATTTGGTCTCATATTCTTGGAGTTATGACATTGTTCCTTGCTTCTACACAGTAAATAACTTTTATCTGATTCCAGATGGAAGTGGAAATTGGAAGGCTTCAAATCCAATCAAAGACCAAGACAACATAAAAGAAATAAATCTGAATTACGGTGGGAAAGTGTATCAATTAGTAAGGACTTTAAAGTATTGGAATGCAAATTTCACAAGCCCAAAAATTGGCTCATACCTATTTGAAGTAATTGTACTGAACTTTGTAAAATCAAAGGGAAGTCAGAACGATATTATAATGACATTAATATTAAAGACTTCCTTTATTATTTGAATTCTACTATTCGTTATGATATTCAAGACCCAAAGGGAATTCAAGGAAATATAAACAATCTTACAATTGAACAAAGGGATAGAATTTCAAATAAAGCTAAGTCTTGCTATGACACTGCAATGATTGCCCTTGATTTTGAAATCGAAAAAAAGAATCAAGAAAAGGCAATTGAAAATTGGCAAAATATTTTTGGAGACAAATTTCCTTCCTATGAATGAATATTATAACCCATTACAAGAATCATTTAATCTTGCGAAGAAAATTGATTCAATAGCTTTCAAACTTCTCATTTTATCGGCAGTCTTGACTCTGCTCAATTTTTATTTAACAAATATGTTGACAGCCTTAAAGAGTGGGCGGAAATTTTAAGTAATGCAAACACAGTTGTAATTGTTTTATTTGCACTTCTCAGATTTGCAGTCAATTACATAATTTACCATACCTCATTTGATAAACGCTCAGATTTTGTAGATAACTCATTTGGAACAAATTACTCTTCAAATAAATCTAACAAGTATTATAATAATGATGCTATCGAAAATGGGATTTTAAGAATGGGAGCTAACAGCTTTGAGAGTTGCTATTTTACTAGCTACAATCTTGCAATTAAGGGTCTGAAAGAAAAATGGATTATTAATCTAATTGTTGCAGTAATAATATTAACGCTTGCCGTTCAAGGCTACAATACCGTGCTAACTTATGGTTCTTCAACTTACTTTACCAACTTATCTAATCTCAGATGCAGTAAATAAATTCCATTTTTTGTCTAAGAGTAAAAAATATTCTCGACAGCTTTTGCAGACTATATAATGATTTGAAAGAAGAACAGATTACTTCTTAAAAAGAGCCTGAAATCATTCTGACAGTTTTAAATTATGAAACAACACTCTCGACATTTAACTTGTTGATTAGTGAATCTATATATACTAAATACAATCCTTATTTATCTGAACAATGGGAGCAATTGAAAGAGCAATATAATTTAAAATAATTTCTGCCAACACGGTTAGCCAATGTGCAATCCTTTAAGACCGTACATGCCACCTCATATAAGCCCGTTTGATTGGCCTTTCTTTTTGGATTCAGTTGAGCTTTTCTAGAATTTCAGGCTTGGATACGGACTTCCTTCGGCTCTTCTATGCTGAAGCCCCTCAACACTAAAATATATGTTGCCAGCTTACGGACTTGGCGGAGCTATGAGAGCATTTTTGTTTGTAAATTCCAAACTTAAAAAATTGAAAGAATTTGAGAACAACAAATACTACGCCTGATGAATTTGCCGATGTCAATCGAGTTATCATTATCGGTAATGGTTTTGATCTTGCTCATGGATTAAAATCCAGTTTCAATCATTTTGTGGATGACTACCTGTATAATGCGTTGTCTTGCTGTGAACAAACTTTCGGTTATTCAGATGATTTAATTGAAATAAGTATTCCTGTTCAGTTATTGATAAATAGGCCAAATGAAGAGATAAGAACAAATGTGCGTTTCTATTTTGAACGTCTATCTAAAATACCGAACACTTCAATTCGTTGAAGTCGACTTTCTTTAAATTAATTATTGACCTTTTAAAGCTTGATAATTGGGTAGACATTGAGCAGATTTACTTTGAGCAACTAGTTGAGATTATGTCCTCACCTCGAAAAAAGGGGATAGCCAAACTTTAACGAGAGTTTAGAAATTATTAAGAATAAGTTTTGTGAATATTTGAGAAGTGAATTGACAAATTTCGAACTAGAAGTAGCCCCAGATATTATTGAACAATTTACTCAGTCTATAAAAATAAATCAACCAAGCCCGGACGATTCAAGGTGAAGTCAATGCATCATCTTATTGCATCCCTAACTTCAACTACACTAAATTGGCGGTACTATATTTTGAGAATATAACCTCTAATTCTAGATGTTATATTCCTATTCATGGGCAGTTACCAGGTCATGTATATCCAGAACAAGATCCGATTTTCGGATTTGGAGATGAGTTGGATAAGGAATATTTAAAGTTTGAAGACCTAAAAAATGATGAGCTATTTAAACACATAAAATCGTTCAAGTATTTACAGTCAAGACATTATCGAGACTTGCTTGAATTTATTGAAGCCAAACCTTTTCAAGTACATATTTATGGCCATTCATGAGGTTTGTCGGACAGAACTTTATTGAATACCATTTTTGAACATGAAAAATGCATTTCCATTAAACCATTTTATTACAAATCTGAAAATGGAGATGATTACGAACAAAAGAGTTTTGCCATATCGAGACATTTCAAATCTAAAGCTGAATTGAGAGCTAAAGTGGTAAACAAACAGTATTGTGAGCCGATGGCTCAGCCTAGTGAAGTTAAATGAATTATGATTTGTGAACTGCTTGGCTTGCAACTTAGTGGAACTAAATTAATACTGCAAGGTCATAGATAGAACGTAACAGGTTGACTATCTATTCAATCGACTTTTGCTTTAAGTCTATGCCAAAACTCTCCTGCCGTCATTTTGGTGAAAACAATAAATGACTGTTCCATAACCTGTCTCTCTGATTTTCCGATCATTCTAATCAATTCCTTTTTCCGTACTTCTTCAACTTCCACTTCGCAATATGATACCGCCGTATCATCCAAGGTTCAATTTCTTCGTTTAGCGATTCGACATCCCGACTAATTGAAGGTACTGGTTTACTTCACTTAATTCTCCATCATTGAATTTACCCTCATGAATATATAAATTTCCCAAATACCTTTTAATTTTTGTAGTTGCAGATTATAATCATTTCAAACAGCTGAAGGAACTTACCACCTTTATCGTTCAGAGGTACTAGTTTTTTACGCATGAGCGCT
This sequence comes from uncultured Cryomorphaceae bacterium, assembly GCA_942492545.1. Classification (GTDB taxonomy): domain Bacteria; phylum Bacteroidota; class Bacteroidia; order Flavobacteriales_D; family Cryomorphaceae; genus JAKVAV01. Next base: position 41,412 of record CALOFA010000023.1, read on the forward strand.
TGCCAATTTTTTCTGACATTTAGATTTGTCACTTTATTGCTTTTTATGCCAAATTCTAAAAGATCATTGGTCAAATGTAAAAGCAAATCCTGAAAGAAACCATTTGCACTATTGCGTTTTTAGTATGATACTCAAGATAGTGTGTTTCATTAAACCATAATGAGAAAAAAGTCTTATCCGAAATCGTCTTATGAATAACTCCAATTTGAAGCATAATCTCAATACAATTGATTAAACTTTGAATTCGGTGATAAACACTCATTACGTATTGTTCATAAGGAAGTAAAGTATAATGCTCATCTTTTACCTTCCTCTCTGCAATAGAAGAAAGGATAGAATTATCGTCAATCCTTTCGACAAGACATTCAAAATTTCATTTTGATAAACCTCGTCCCATATTGGTCGTGTTCTCATATTCAATTAATAATGAAGATATTCATACACCCACCTGTATAACATGATATTTCATATGTGTATTTCAATTTTTCTGCTCCGCATGGTTTATAACCCCGCGGCATCTTTCCCTAAAATCTCGACCTTCCATGACGAAGAAAAGTAAAAAATCCACCTGTCATTTTCGGGAAGTTTTCGCGGGTTCTTTTTATGCTGATGTATTCAGTCTTTTATTTTATAGTGTTTTCGAATCTCACCCAGAATCAAACTAAATCCCCCTTGCCCAACTTCTTTTGAGTTAACTCTGACGGGCATTCCTTTTCGGGACTTTGGGATTAGGAAGATAGAATTTTTCAAGAGAACGGCTTTTTTGTATGAACTCCAAAAACAACTGAATTTTTCACTTTTCCAACTGAACTCAATATGTGTTTTGTAAAGTGTTATTGATTCATCTTTTGTTGGGATATTACTCGCTGTTTTCTGTATATCAATCATTCCAGTGGCAAGGTATACGATTTCCAAATATCACGAGTATCCCAACACCTACAGCCACAGCAGGTAGTCCAATTTGAAAGACCATAGGGTAAAAATTAAAATATTCAACAGAGTTTAAATGGTCAACAAAGAGGAAAATGAATAGAACAATTGAACCAATTAGAATTTCTATCCACTGCCTTTTATGCACGTATATCAGATACCTTCTAAAATCATCTTTGAATTCATCTGCTTCATATCTCACTTTAATGGTCATCTTCCAATAATTAAATACAACGCTCAGAGTAAGATGTCGTAAGCGACGATAGGAGCTTATGCATTTTACTCAATGTTAGGCTTAGTTTTTCTTTTATTCTATTTCATCCAGTTCTTTCTATATACAAAAGCAGAAAAAAGGCTAAAAAAGGCAACAATGAATATTGGAATGAAAGGGATCAGTGGAGCTTCTGAAGCCCTTTCTGTATATGTGAGCATATAAATTCTGTGAGATGTCATCAGCACAATAAAGGAAAGGAAAAAGTAGAGTGCTACTTTCCTGCGCAGCATTAACAAGTAAAAATGCTTCCTATAAAGAGACCAATAATCCCTATGACATAAAGAACTTTGACCCAAATTGGATCAGGATTGTATGAAAAATCCGCAACCATTTGTACCGCCCCTAACAGGCCAAAAAGTAAAATAGGGATTGAGACGATCCAAAAGTAGATTGGTGTTTTTGTTTTTAGTTTGTTCATGTTATTAAATATTAAGTCTAACAACTAAATAAGCGCATCCCACTACATTATCCTGCCTTATGGAATAACAGCTAATTCCCCCTTGTGGTTGCTGAATTAATTTACGCTTACAAAATAGGAAATCTCCAAAGATGGTAATATCTACAGATTTTTCAGAGCTTCCATCCCCCCACAAAATACCAATTCCTTTTTCCCTCGATCCTCTGATAATCCACAGATTTTCTAACGGCCAAGCCCATTCTCCCAAGCCAATCTCGCGATGGCATTCGTTCAAAGCGGTTTTGAATGGATGCACCGTCTTTTTACCTGGGTGATAATCCTGACGAATGTATGCAAAGCCTTTTTGCATGTGTTCAAAGCCATTTTGAATGTGTGCAAAGAACTTTTGCATGCGTGCAAAACTTTTTTGCATGTGTGAAAAGAACTTTTGCATGTGTGAAAAACTTTTTGAACGTGTGCAAAAAAACTTTTTTGCATGTGTTCAAAAACATTTTGAATGTGTGCAAAAAACTTTTGAATGTGTTCAAAGACTTTTTGAACGTGTGCAAAAAGACTTTTGGGGGGGTTGAATGTGTTCAAAAACATTTTGAACGTATGCAAAACACTTTTGAACGTGTGAAAAAGTGCTTTTTTGATCGAATCGGAACCCGATTTGGATGGAATGGGAGGCATGGAAGAGGCAAAATAGGGAGGGGATTTGAGGCTTTTTTTGCGGAAGCAGATGCACGGTTTCAAAAAAAAAATGAATTTTTTTTCGGGATGCAAACTGTTAAATGGGCCCTTCTGAGCGGGCCTGAAAAGAGCGCAATACGGGCGGTCAAAAAAAATGCGATTTAACAGTCTGATTTTCTGAAAGTCTAGGGCGCGAAGGCATAGCAGAGATGAAGATCCATAAAACAAAACACTGTTAAATTTTGACGTCAAAATTTAACAGTGATTGGAAACGTGGATTTTAGGATTTGCGCAAAGCACTGCATTACAGGTAGATGCGTAACCGTCTTGCAGCCCTTCCCGTTTCATCAGGCAACTGCGGCGGCAAATGAAGCCAAAGCTTTTATTACACAAATTATTATGTACAAAGTGAAATATAGCGCGGCTCAACCCAACAGCGCTGATTGAATTCACGGAAAAATTAACCGCACGGATGACGGGGAATGCAAACTTTCCCGATCCGCAACCGTCGCTCGCAGACCTTACCGCGAAGAAGGATGAGCTCGACGCGCTGGTGATAGCAGCTGACGACGGTACGAGGCAGGACAGGTTTGACCGCAATCAGGCGGCCACTGAACTGAAGGATATGATACGGGTGCTGGCAAACTACGTAAGTATGGTGGCAGCCGGCAATGGTAGCATCATCTTGTCATCGGGGTTTAAAATCAGAAATGCGTCGGAGCCCGTGCCGCCGCTTAGCGTGCCCCAATCGCTTAAGGCTATGTACACCGACCACAGGGGTATGATAGAGCTGGATTGGTCACGTGTGGAGAATGCGTTGAATTACCAGGTGTTGATGTCTACCGACCCGGCTCTGCCTTTATCGGAGTGGACGGCTGTGGCGCTGACCTCGCGAAGCAAAGCAGAGATAAGCAACCTTAATCGCGGGCAGACTTACTGGTTTAAAGTGCAGGCAGTAGGCCGCACGGACAAGAGTGGTTTCAGCGAATCTGCAGAAATCATGGCTGCCTGACAGCTTTTGCTACGGAGAAACCTCGTTCTCCTCTTATGCTAAAACCCCTGAATGGCGATTTGCGGTTCGGGGGTTTTGGTTTTTACATTTTCCATATTCAGCTTCTCGAGCTGTGTTGCAGCCGCAGTAGCTAGTAGCTAGTAGCTAGTATCGATAGTAGCTAGTCGATGGTAGCTAGTAGCCAGTCGATAGTAGATAGTAGCTCGAATTCTTCTTTCAGCATTTCGCAATATCTGTTATTGCGCCTGTGCTTCTGATGTCTATCGCTAAAGTGCCACTATAAGATGATTCGGACGTCGTGCAGCAATACCGGCTAAAAGAGTATTAAGTACTAAGTACAAAGTATTAAGATGAGGCGTGTTAAATGGTCTTGGAAACTGCAGCTTGTCTCCTCAGGAAGACGCGTCACTGCTCCGCTGTGATTATCCATTCCGCTGGGTTTACCTTGCGTCGCTGTAGAAGATCACTCCGTGGGTTTGCAACCCTGCGGAACTATATCGCAAATTGCCCTGACACCTTTATCAACCATCGCTCTGCTGGGATTACCTTCGGTGAGATCGCCCCCTTGTCGATAAGTTGCAACTTGCGAAGCGAGTGATAGCCCCTTTGGTAGCTAGTCGATAGTGGAGATAGTAGCTCGAATTCTTCTTTCAGCATTGCGCAATATCTGTTATTGCGCCTGTGCTTCTGATGTCTATAGCTAAAGTGTCACTGTAAGATGATTCGGACGTCGTGCAGCAATACCGGTAAAAAGGGTATCAAGACAAGCTGAATATGGTTGAGCAATTTTCCAATCATGTGGAATAAAGTTAGCCACTGCGCGCGTCCCTTTTTATCCGGGGTTTTGCGCATTAACGGATTGTACCCTCAAGTCCGTTTTAACTTGCGCAAAAATTGCCTTTCGACGGCCTTGAATTTTGTTTACTTTGTTTCAAGACAAAGTAAAGAGAAAGAAAATTTTTCGAAGCACCATTCTCCCTTACACCCCATCCTTAAAGCTGTCTCCACTTTTTATCAACCGAAAAGGCATGCAGCTGAGCTCACAAATTCCTATTAAAGCAAGCATGAGTTACACAAAGTAAAGATGTAAGAAGGTTAATCTAACCAGTAAATTAAATATTTACCAAAAATGGGTCACCGTAATCACCTTCCGCCGATGACGGCGAAAAAATCATCCTGTTCAGCGTACCAGCTACTATCTACCACCTGCGGACGTAGGAAAGAGTATCAAACTCAACTGCTAAAACTTTTCTGAAACGTAGCATTCCTTAGCGGCTTTTTTTTGCTCAATGAAGTTGACCAGGCCCTCCTCACAGCGTTGCCGAGAGGAGCAAGGTCTGCTTCTGAGAATCTCTTCTCCGTCGCTGTTTTACTAGACATAAACCCATTTTTTTTTGGTTTTACGGGTAGTCAATACCCTTTCGTAACAATCCACATTATTGGCTCGTCGGATGCAGCGCAGGTTTCTTTTAAGGGTTTTTTCGTCTTTTACCTTTGTCCAGTCCAGCCAGGTGTGTCCGCCTTTGGATCCGAAACTGAACTCCACGCCCTCTTTTGACTTGTAGATCAGGAATAATGCTTTGTCTTTCATGCTCAGCAGGTTTTGGTTAACAGCTAACCTACCCGCATGCTGCGCATCCCTGTTCAAAAAAGTTCAGTACTCTCTCTAAATCTCCTGCTGCGTCTGTACTTCTGCGATACCCACGATGCGAGGTCGGTTTAATATCGTGAATATAAAAAAAATCGAAATACAATCGGTCTGCGTGGAGGGTCAAAGCATATGGAGTGGATGGCTCGACTTGCACTGATTATCACAAAAGAGCTTATCGACCCTTCCTTTGATTTTCTCTTTTCCAGACAAGCAGATATGAGGATGTGAAGCAATCAAAAAAGCGTAGAATCCAATTAAACGTATAATTATACGTATAATTAAACGTGTAATTCAATTCTACGGCTACGGGCTTTGAGGTAAGGCAATAATTTACTGCTTATACCTCACGTATCCTGAGATTTCTTATACTTGTAGGTATAATAAATAACCGAGTTGAGACC